>JADIYN010000016.1 GCA_016705335.1 Draconibacterium sp.
ACCTGCTCCGGTAATTAAATTCACTCCTTCAGCAGCTTCGGTCATGTGACCAATAATCGTAAAATCAGGGTCGTTTTTGATTTTATCGTAATCGCCAATTGGAAGTGTAAAAAGCAGTTCGTAATCTTCACCTCCGTTCAAAGCGGCAACTAACGGATTGATATTCATCTCTTCAGCCATTTTTTGTTTGAAAATCGAGCGGAATTTTGTCTTCAAAATATTGCAACCCAAATTTGAGTTTTTACACAGATGATGAATTTCAGAAGAAAGTCCGTCTGAAATATCAATCATTGATGTTGGTTTTATTCCAAGTTTTTTAAATGCATAAACAATATCTGCGCGTGCTTCCGGTTTCAATTGGCGTTCCAAAATATAATCGAATCCTGTAAGTTGCGGCTGCATATTCTTATCCACTTTAAACACTTCGTTTTCGCGCTCCAACAATTGCAAACCCATATAAGCACCGCCCAAATCACCGGTAACACATAATAAATCTGTTGGTTTCGCACCACTTCTCAGCACAACATTTTCCTTTTCGACTTCACCTAAAACAGTAATGCTGATGGTTAACCCGGTTAACGAACTTGTAGTATCACCACCCACCAAATCAATTCCATATTTTTCGCAGGCAAGATGAATTCCTGAATACAACTCTTCAACAGCCTCAACCGAGAATTTGCCTGACAATGCGATATTTACAACTATCTGTTTTGGAACGGCATTCATCGCACAAACGTCAGATAAATTAACAATTACAGCTTTGTAACCCAAATGTTTCAACGGTACGTACATTAAGTTAAAATGCACACCTTCAGTTAACAAATCTGAAGATACGACTATCAGCTTTTCAGCATATTCCAATATCGCGGCATCATCACCAACTCCTTTAACGGTGCTGCTGTTTTTAATTTTAATGTCTTTAGTGATGCGTTCGATCAGGCCAAATTCGCCAAGTTCAGCGATATTGGTTTGTTTTATTTCTTTCTTCATTATTAATTTCAGACTAAAAGGTATTGTATATGTCTTTCACGGGGCAAAATTACCCATAGTTTTATATCTTTGCAATTTAATTTAAACAGTATCATTTTACTGTTGTTATGTAGTAAGAAAACAAGGAAAGATGGCAGACCAGGAAAAGATATTAAACGAAGTTACACAAGGCGATTATAAATATGGCTTTGTTACTGATATAGAGACTGATATTATAGATATTGGACTAAATGAAGACGTAGTTCGCATAATTTGGGAGAAGAAAAGAGAACCGGAATTTATGTTAAAATTCAGGTTAGATGCTTTCAGAAAATGGCAAAATATGAAAATGCCCGATTGGGCTTATTTAAAAATACCAGCTATTGATTTTCAATCTATTAGCTATTATGCTGCACCGGTTCAAAAACCAAAGTTAAATAGTTTGGATGAAGTAGATCCTGAATTGATCGACACTTTTAACAGACTTGGCATTCCGCTGGAAGAACAAAAACACCTTGCAGGAGTTGCTGTTGACGTTGTAATGGACAGCGTTTCAGTAAAAACAACTTTTAAAGAAGTTTTGGCAGAACAAGGGATTATTTTCTGCTCAATCAGCGATGCTTTGCAGGAACATCCTGATTTAGTTCAAAAATATATCGGGCAATCTGTACCCGTTGCCGATAACTATTTTGCCGCTTTAAATTCGGCAGTATTCAGCGACGGTTCTTTTTGTTATATCCGAAAGGCGTGCGCTGCCCCATGGAATTATCAACGTATTTCAGGATAAATGCAGCAAATACGGGTCAGTTTGAGCGCACTTTAATTATTGCCGACGATGATAGTTATGTAAGTTACCTTGAAGGTTGCACAGCACCAATGCGCGACGAAAACCAGTTGCATGCTGCGGTAGTTGAAATAATAGCGCTCGACCGTGCTGAGGTAAAATATTCGACAGTACAAAACTGGTACCCGGGAGATAAAAACGGGAAAGGTGGTATTTACAACTTTGTTACAAAGCGTGGAATTTGCAGGGAGTATCTTCAAAAATCAGTTGGACTCAGGTTGAAACCGGTTCGGCAATTACATGGAAATACCCAAGTTGCGTTTTGCTGGGCGATAATTCAATCGGAGAATTTAATTCTGTCGCAGTTACCAATAATCATCAACAGGCCGACACCGGTTCAAAAATGATCCACATTGGAAAAAACACAAAAGCACAATCATTTCGAAAGGAATTTCTGCCGGAAAAAGTGACAATTCGTACCGTGGTCTTGTAAAAATTATGCCGGGTGCAAAAAATTCACGTAATTTTTCGCAGTGCGATTCGCTGCTTTTGAATGATACCTGCGGCGCACACACTTTCCCTTATATCGAAGTTGGCAATAAATCATCAGTTGTTGAACACGAAGCAACTACTTCAAAAATTGGGGAAGACCAAATATTCTATTGCAATCAGCGTGGAATTGATACTGAAAAAGCAATCGGAATGATTGTTAATGGTTATGCAAAAGAAGTGCTAAATAAACTTCCAATGGAATTTGCTGTTGAAGCACAAAATTGTTGCAAATTAGTTTGGAAGGAAGTGTAGGTTAAAGCCCCCTTCTATTTCCCCGGGGGAAGACAAGAAATATAAAGTTTATTTGAAATACAAAATTTAAAACATATGTGTAGAAGTCTTGATACTTGATACTCACAATCTCAAATCTATAAAATGCTATCAATAAAAAATTTATACGTTTCTGTCGAAGGACAGGAAATTTTAAAGGGAATCAACCTTGAAGTTAAAGCCGGAGAGGTTCATGCGATTATGGGACCAAACGGTTCGGGAAAAAGCACACTGGCCAACGTTTTAGCCGGAAAAGAAGAATATGAAGTAACAGCAGGTGAAATAACTTATTTTGATGAAGATTTGCTTGAAAAATCTCCCGAAGACCGGGCCAAAGAAGGAATTTTCTTAAGTTTTCAATACCCAGTTGAAATACCGGGTGTCCCAATGGTCAATTTTCTTAAAACAGCGGTAAACGAACACCGCAAACACAAGGGCGAAAAAGAACTAACTGCCGGAGAGTTCCTTAAACTGATGCGAGAAAAAATGGATATGGTTGACATGCACCCTCAATTGACCAACCGTTCGGTTAACGAAGGTTTTTCGGGGGGAGAGAAGAAAAAAAACGAAATTTTTCAAATGGCACTGCTTGAACCAAAATTAGCTGTGCTCGACGAAACCGATTCAGGACTTGATATTGACGCGCTAAAAACTGTAGCTCACGGTGTTAACATGCTGAAATCGAATGTGAACGCAACAATAATTGTAACCCACTATCAACGCCTTCTAGATTATATTGTCCCCGATTTTGTACACGTTTTATATAATGGAAAAATTGTAAAATCTGCCGGAAAGAACTTGCTTTTGAGTTGGAGGAAAAAGGCTACGACTGGATTAAAAAAGAAAACGAAAATTAAAAATGAATGTTATTGTTGAAAAAGCGGATTTAACGCTAAAATATATTGCACACTACAACGACCTAAAAGAATTGCTGTTCAAAGGGTCGTCGGATATCATAAATGTCAGGAGAAAAAAGGCGTTTCAGGATTTTGTTTCCCAAGGAATTCCAACACGAAAAAATGAAAACTACAAATACACAAATTTGCACCCTCAGTTTGCACCTGATTATAAATTTGTTATCCAAAGAGAAGAAACAGACGCCAATTTAACTGAGATTTTCAAATGCAATGTTCCTCAAATAAATACTCATTTAAACCTGCTTTACAATGGTTGGTTTTACGACAAAAACGTTAAATCAGGAGTGTTGCCGCAAGGGGTAATTTTAGATAGCCTTGAAAATATGGCAAAGAACAACCCTGAACTATTACAAAAATATTATGGAAATACAGCTGAAACTGAATCAGATGCACTGGTTGCTTTAAATACTGCCTTTGCAAAAGATGGTTATTTCCTTTTTGTTCCAAAAAACGTAATATTCGAAAAACCGATACAAATAATAAACCTGTTAAAATCTGAGAACGACACTTTCACTACGCAGCGTAATCTTATTATTGTTGAACCGGGAGCAAGTGCGCAACTTATTTTATGCGATCACACGCTCAATTCGAATCGGTATTTCAGCAATTCGGTTACCGAAATTTTTGTTGAAGAAAATGCAAACCTTGATTACTATACGGTTCAAAATCAACATAATAATTCGGCAAGTGTTAATTCTGTTTTTATTCAGCAGGAACGAAATTCGAATGTAACCACACACACCGTGTCCCTGCACGGAGGATTTATACGCAACAACCTGAAAATAAAAATAAACGGGGAAAATGCGGAAGCAAACATGTTTGGTATGGCATTTTTAGACAAAAGCCAGCATATTGATAATGCAACCCAGGTAATACACGCAAAACCTCATTGTCAAAGCAACCAGATTTATAAATATGTTTTGGACGATAAATCGACAGGAGCTTTTTCAGGAAGGATTCACGTAGCACGCGATGCACAAAAAACAAACGCATTCCAGCGAAACAACAATTTGCTTCTTACCGACACTGCAACCATGCAAACAAAACCACAGCTGATTATTGATGCGGATGATGTAAAATGCAGTCATGGTGCAACGGTTGGACAAATCGACGAAGAAGCACTGTTTTACCTGCGTGCCCGCGGTATTGACGAAGACAAAGCACGAATGATGATGATGAATGCTTTTGCACATGAGGTTGTTCAGCAAATAAAAGTTGAAGCACTGCGTGAACGAATTGATGAGCTGATAGAGAAAAGGTTAAACGGCGAAATAGCGCTTTGTCACGAATGCGATTATAACTGCGAATGTTGAAATACGATATACATAGAATACGAAACTTTTTCCCGATCCTGCTTCAAAAAGTATATAATAATAAGCCGCTTATTTATTTCGACAGTGCTGCGTCATCCCAAAAACCTGTTCAGGTTTTAATGAAAGAGGAGCAATTGCACAATGATTACTACGGGAACATTCATCGGGCCACACATTTTATGGCTGATAAAGCCACAGCTGATTATGAAGCAGTACGCGATAAAATAAAAGAATTTATAAATGCTGAAAGTCGTGAAGAAATTATTTTCACAAAAGGTACAACCGAAAGCGTAAATCTTGTTGCCTTTTCTTTTTGCGAACAATTTTTAAATGAAGGCGATGAAATTATTGTTTCAGAGATGGAACACCACTCCAATATTGTTCCATGGCAATTAGCTGCTTTAAGAAAAAAAGCAAAAATTGTAAAGTTGCCGTTTTCTGATTCTGGTGAACTTCAAATTGACAAACTCCCGTCTCTTATAAATAAAAAAACAAAACTGATTGCAGTTGCTCATGTTTCAAATGTTTTAGGAACTGTTAATCCAATTTCAGAAATAACAAAAATTGCACATGAGCAAAATGTTGCTGTTTTTGTTGATGGAGCTCAGGCAGTGCAACATTTACAGATCGACGTTCAAAAACCTGAGGTTGATTTTTATGCATTTTCTGCTCATAAAATGTACGGACCAAATGGTGTTGGTGTGTTGTATGGAAAGAAATACTGGCTCGAACAAATGCCTCCATATCAGGGTGGTGGCGAAATGATTTCTGAAGTTTCCTTTGAAGGTACAACTTTTAACGAACTCCTTATAAATTTGAAGCTGGCACGCCAAATATTACAAGTGTTATCGCTTTTGGCGCTGCAATTGATTTTATCAATGATATCGGGCTTAAAAATATCGCTGAATGGGAAAATCAATTACTTGAGTACGCTAATACTCAATTAAAGCAAATCGCAGGATTAAGAATTTACGGTAATGCTCCTGAAAAATCAAGTGTAATTTCATTTAATATCGAAGGAATCCATTCATATGATTTGGGGATGCTCCTCGACAAAATGGGAGTTGCATTGAGAACCGGTCATCTTTGTGCCGATACTGTAATGCAGCATTTTGGAATACAGGGCTGCACCCGGATTTCTTTTGGAATGTACAACATGAAGGAAGAGGTTGATAGCTTTATGGAGGCATTAAATAAAGTAATGTCGATTCTCAAAATGGAATAAAGAAAAATTAAAAAAAATCCGGTTCGTTTGAGCCGGATTTTTTTTGGATCTGCTAATCATTTAAGCACATTGATTTTCAATATGATTCATAAAACTTAATAGTTCATTTCTTTTATTTCGAAATAAGCTTGTGGGTGCTGGCAGGCAGGACACATATTTGGTGCAACAGTTCCTTCATGTAAAAATCCGCAGTTACGGCATTTCCAAGTTACTTTATCGCCACGTTTGAAAACTTTACCTTCTTCAATATTATTATATAAAGTGCGGAACCTTTCTTCGTGCGCCTTTTCAACTTTGGCAATCAAGGTAAACACCAATGCCACTTCTTTAAAACCTTCTTCCTGCGCAATCTTGGCAAATTCAGGATAAAGTTCTGTCCACTCCTCGTTTTCGCCATCGGCGGAGGCTTTCAGGTTTTCCATGGTTGTACCTATTTTTCCGGCTGGGAATGTTGCAGTAATTTCAACCATATTTCCTTCAAGGAATTTGAAAAAACGTTTGGCATGTTCCTTTTCGTTTAAAGCTGTTTCGGCGAAAATGCCCGCAATTTGTTCCAGACCTTCTTTTTTAGCCTGGCTGGCAAAATAATCATAACGCATTCGCGCCTGCGATTCGCCGGCAAATGCTTTCAATAGGTTTTGTTCTGTTTTTGTTCCTGTTAATGAATTCATATTAGATTGATTTTTGTTTTTATTGCGCTAAAATTACTAAAATCAACTTTCAGGTTTTAATCAAATTTAATATTGATAACAATTTTGAACCTTTCTTAATAAGTGTCAGTAATTTCGTTGTCAATAATTAATATTTTTAGAACTTTGTAACCTTTAAACAAAGAATAATGACCATAGAACAAGTACAACAGGAAATAATTGAAGAGTTTTCAGTTTACACCGACTGGATGGATAAATACGGCTATTTAATTGAACTGGGAAATGATTTAAAGGAATTGGATGCAAAAGAAAAAATCGACCAGAACTTAATAAAGGGATGTCAATCAAGAGTCTGGTTAGTTGCAGAATTGGAAAATAATAAAATAAATTTCCGTGGCGAAAGCGATGCAGTAATAGTGAAAGGATTAGTTGCACTTTTGTTGCGCGTTGTTTCAGGAAGAACAGCTGATGAATTAATTGAAAACGAGCTTCATTTTATCGATGATTTAGGATTAAAACAGCATCTTTCACCAACACGGTCAAATGGTTTACTGGCAATGGTAAAACAAATTCGGTTGTATGCTGTTGCTTATAAAAAAATAGCAGGATAAGGAGTAGGAGATATAGAGATGGATAAAAGGATTGATTTAATTATAAATAACCTCAAAGAGGTTTACGACCCGGAAATACCGGTTAATGTTTACGATTTAGGTTTGATTTACAATGTTGATATCGATGAAAACAATGTTAATATTGTAATGACATTAACCGCTCCCGGTTGTCCGGTAGTTGACATTCTAGTTGACGATATTACTGCCGCAGCCCGTGCAGTTGATGGAATTGAAAATGTAAATGTTGAACTTACCTTTGATCCCCCCTGGGATAAGTCGATGATGAGCGAAGAAGCCCGTTTGGAACTGGGTTTCTTTTAAGATTCCCTTTTTGATACTCCCCGGGTGAAGAGACAAATCATTTGCTTTTATCCTTTTATAATTTCATGTTTTGCGATAAAATCGGGATCAATTTCAATTCCCGAACCCGGCCCTGTTGGAACAGATACAATACCACCATCACTATTTAAATCAGAAGTTACACATTGTAATGGAATTTCCTTGTTAAATCCTTTAAATTCGTGAAACTGACCTGGATTTGGGATTACCGACACAAAATGCATCATATACAGATATCCAAGTCCTGACCCTGAAATATGAGGTGTACAAGGCATCCCGAATAATTCTGCCATTCGGGCTACTTTAATTGAACGAATCATTCCTCCAAAATAAAATATATCGGGTTGTACAATATCAAGCGCCTGATTTGCAATTAACCACCTGAAATTGTGCATACTGGGTTCCTGCTCGCCTCCGGCAATAGGAATCTTGAGTTCCGTTTTTACCTGTTTTGTTTCTTCGTACCAGTCAAACGGAACTGGTTCCTCATAAAAATCGATTTTGTATTCCTCCAGTATTTTGCCAATTCTAATGGCTTCATCCACAGTATATGAACCATTTGAATCGGCATAAATAATCATATCATCCCCAAACGTTTTTCGAACAAGTGGAATTAACTTCTCAGTTCTGTCTGATGGAAATTCAATATTGTTGCTCATCCTGCCACCAACTTTGAATTTAATGGCTTTCGCTTTCGATTCATCCAGTTGTTTCTTAATTCTTTCAATAGTTTCTTAGGCAGAAATTCCCCTGTCTCCATTAGCCTGATAAACCTTTATTTCTGAATTTCGTATTTCACCAATCAATTCCCCAATCGACCTTCCGGCGATACGACCAAGCATATCAAGTACAGCAAATTCAATTGTGGCTAACGGAACCCAAAGAGCCAGATTCTGGAAGTTTATAATTGCTTGAATAAACATAAACTCTTCCAAAAAGATTTTCCCATTCGGGCATCCTTGCCTATGAAAAAAGGTTGTAAGCGATATGTAAATATGGGATAAAGAGATTTTAACTGGTCGTTATTGCCAACTGAAATACCAACTGCACCAACTGTTGACCGCACCCGGCATAAAAAATTATCTTCGAAACGGAGTAACTCTAAAGTTTCAATAATAACAGGTTCTTTGAATAACTCTTTCTTTAATACTGGTTTAACCAGAACCCCGTCAAGTTTTGAATAATCAACAGTTTGTGTTGATTTTGTTGTTTTGCATGAATTTAAAGTAACGACTCCTGCAGATACAATTGAAGTATATTTTAAAAATTCCGGCGATTAAATTTCATTGTTATTAGGTTTTGAATAGGTTCAAATCTACAAAAAAAGACAAAAAAAAGGCAGCTTCTACAAGCTGCCTCAAAGCCATGAAAACAATTAAACAATGTTCAGAAAACAGAAAACTAGAAACAATTAAATCGTCATAATATCTTTTTCCTTAGCTTTCACTAAGTTTTCAACCGTAATACCAAATTCATTTGTCAATCTTTGAACTTCGGCTTCAGCATCTTTTTCCAAATCTTCTGAAAGCCCTTCTTTTAATAGCTTTTTCAAAGTTTCATTCGCATCTTTACGAACTGTCCTGATACTCACTTTTGCATTTTCACCTTCTTGCTGGGCTTGTTTTACAAGCATCCTTCTTCTTTCTTCAGTAAGCACGGGAACATTTATCCGGATTATTTCACCATTATTATCAGGGTTAAACCCTAAATTGGCGTTCATTATTGCCTTTTCAATAACTGGTATCAATCCTTTTTCCCAAGGTTGAATTGCAACTGTTCTTGCATCAGGTGTACTAATATTAGCAATCTGATTTAGAGGAGTCAAACTCCCGTAATATTCAACCGTTACTCCATCCAACATAGCCGGTGAGGCTTTACCTGCCCTAACATGTAACAATTCCTTTTCGAGGTGTGCAATTGCTGCTTTCATTTTCTCCTCGGTATGCTCTAAAATAAAATCAACTTCTTCTTGCATCAGGATAAGCCTCTTTTCAATTAACTGTTAGCAAATATAGAAAAAATATTTTTAGATGAAATTTAATCATTAAAATAATCTAATAACTGTTAAAAAAAAATTAGCGCTTCACAATAGTACCAATATTTTCGCCAGCTAATACTTTTTTAAATTCCCCTTTTGATCCATATTAAATACCAAGATTGGCAAATTATTTTCGTTGCACATTGTTGTAGCTGTCAGATCCATTATCCTCAAATTGCGTTTGTAAATTTCGTCGAAAGTAATTGTGTCAAACTTTGTTGCCGTAGGATCCTTTTCAGGATCAGCAGTATAAATCCCGTCCACCCGAGTACCTTTCAGCATTATATCGGCTTCAATTTCAATTCCACGCAAAGCACTGGCTGTGTCGGTTGTAAAATATGGATTACCAGTTCCTCCTGAAATAATTACAACTTCACCGTTTATTAATGCTTCAATAGCTTTTTCCTTTGAATAAAATTCCCCTATCGGTTCCATACGTATTGATGTCATTACCCTTGATTTAACTTCAACATTTCTTAGTGCTGAATTTAAAGCCAGACTATTTATAATTGTTGCCAGCATTCCCATTTGATCGCCTTTAACCCTGTCGAAACCTTTTGCAGCACCACTCAATCCACGAAAAATATTGCCTCCTCCTATTACAATTCCAACCTGGACTCCTGATTTAACTAACATTGCAATTTCCTCAGCATAATCGTTTAACCGGTTTTGATCGATGCCATACTGTTGGTCGCCCATTAACGACTCACCACTTAATTTTAAAAGAATCCGTTTGTATTTTGTCATTTTATTGTTTTTATTTTTGAAGGATAAAGTTAAAATAGTTTTTAATTATTCAATTTCGATCCCTTTTTCGTTACATAACTGTACAGCTAGTTCGCTTAGCTTGTATTTTTGAATTTTACCACTGGCTGTCATTGGAAAATCTTCGACAAAGAAAATATACTTTGGGATTTTGAACCTCGCAATATTTCCACGGCAAAAATCGATTATTTCGTCTTCAGTAAGTTTTTGCCCTGATTTCAGTTTAACGAATGCTCCAACAGTTTCACCATATTTTTACTTGGAATACCAGCCACTTCAACCGCCTCTATTTGTTGAATTTTATACAGGTAATTTTCGATTTCCCTTGGATAAATATTTTCTCCACCCCTGATTATCATATCTTTTATTCGACCGGTAATCCGATAAAAACCATCTTCGGTTTTAACTGCCAAATCTCCCGAATGCAGCCAACCATCAGCATCAATTGCTTTCTCAGTTGCTTCCTGATTCTTATAATATCCTTTCATAACATTGTAGCCACGACAGCAGATTTCACCCTGTTCATCTAGCAAACAGATTTTTCCGATTTCATGATTAACAATTTTAACTTCAACATTAGAGAACTCGAAGCCAACAGTTGTAGCGCGGACTTCTGCTGAATTATGGGTTCGTGTGGCAGTCATTCCCGGCGATGATTCGGTTAATCCATAAACAATAATGATATCTTTCATGTGCATTTTTGTCATCACCTGGTTCATGGTTTCAATGGGACAAAGTGCACCTGCCATGATTCCTGTGCGCAATGAGCTCAAATCGAACATATCGAACATAGGATGGTTTAGTTCTGAAATAAACATAGTTGGCACTCCATATAAAGCTGTGCATTTCTCTTTTTGTACTGATGCCATTACAATTACCGGGTCAAAATCTTCTGTAAAAACCATTGTTGCGCCATGAGTTATAATTGCACACATAGCCAGCACACAACCAAAACAATGAAAAAGCGGGACACAAACCAATAATTTTTCGTTTGATGTGAATTTCATACACTCCCCGGCAGAATATCCATTGTTTAGGATATTATGATGAGAGAGCATAACACCTTTTGGAAAACCAGTTGTGCCCGAAGTATATTGCATATTGATAACGTCGTGGCAGTTAAGATTTTCTTTTATACTTTCCAATTCGAGGTCGTCAACATGTTTACCCAGTAAAATAAGTTCGGAAGTGTTATACATCCCGCGGTGTTTTTGCTGACCTATAAAAACCACATTTCTGAGTTCAGGAAATTTCAATGAATGCAATTCGCCACGTGACTGATCTTTTAATTCAGGAACCAGTTCAAATATCATATTTACATAATCGCTGTCACGGTAACCATCAACAAGGCAAAGCGTATTTATGTCAGCATCCCGCAATAGATATTCGATTTCAGATAATTTGTAATTTGTGTTAATTGTTACAAGAATTGCCCCGATTTTAGCAGTTGCAAACATAATTGTGGTCCAGTCAGGAACATTTTTTGCCCAAATCCCGACTTTGTCCCCAGGTTTGATCCCAATAATAAGAAGGCCTTTCGCCAAATCGTCAACTCGCTGATTAAATTCAGCATAAGTAAACCGAAGGTTACGATCCGGATAAATCATAAATTCTTTTTCTGGGGTTTTGTAGGCCCACATTTCGAGCATTTCGCCTAAAGTTGAATCGAGCAATTGCATTTTTATATTTTAAAAGTGTAAGTTAAAATTAACTGATGGATTAAAGCGGGTAATAAACAACTCCCAAAATTTTAGCTTTTTTATTTTCGGCAGCATGAACATTGTGGGCTACAATAGAATCGAGATAAATGCTGTCACCTTCACTCAAAGTATAAATTTCCTTTCCATAATTTATCTCTACTTTTCCTTGCAAAACATATATAAATTCTTCGCCCTCGTGTGATGAAAGTTTGTAATCAGAATGGGCTGAAGGCTCAATATCGATCATAAATGGCTCCATGTGGCGGCCAGTTTTATCTTGTGCAAACGAATAGAAATTCAGGTGTTCCCGGGCAGAATCATCTTTTGTTGAAAAACTCAAGGCCGAATTTGCTGAACCTGCTTTAACGATCACGGGACCAATCTGATCCTGATCATCAAGAAAAGTTCCAATCCGCACCACCAAGAGCACGGGTGATTTTTATTAAATGTCCCAGTGAAGGAACTGTTCCCTTTTCTTCAATATTTTCAAGTTGCTTTTCATCAAGATTTGACTTAATTGCCAGTTGCGTGCGGGAAACCTGTTTAAACTCCCTGAAATCTTTAATTTTTCTTCCTATTTTGTTTTTGGTTTTCATGTAGATTGATTATTTGTCTCACGCAAAATTATATTTTGAAAATGTAGGAACAAAGTCAATCAATAAAAAAAGGTGCCCGAAACCGGACACCTTTCAATTTATTTTAACATAAAACGCTAAATCCAACGAACATACCTAAAATCCTGGCGGTGTGCCAGGTTTTTGTTTTTTGCATAAATTCTGAAACCATAATTGAATGTTCCCGGATGATTTGGGTGCAGATTGTGTCTATAACAGCAAACTGTACCCTCACAATTTTCTGCCAGAAGTTCAACAGTTTCAATTATACGGGCATTTTCCTTATTGTCATTTTCGGTAATAACCAATTCCAAACCAATTTCGCTGCACGACAATCCTTTCAAATCAAGATAAACTTTTACAGGATATTCCTGCCCGATTTTCATTTTGTTTGTAATTCCGTCGGAAATTTCGACACTTTTAACTTCTATTGAATTCCAACCCTTGCTGATTTTATATTTCCAGGCCGCCATTTCTTTAGCCATTTTAAAATTATCGGCTTTTACTCTGCCAGCTCTTTCAAATTGCGGATTATAATAACGATCCTGATAATCGCGAATCATGCGCGCAGTAGTAAAATTAGGTGCTACCTGTGCAATTGTGTTCTTAATGTAGCTTACCCATTTTTGAGGTACGCCGGTTTTATCCCTGTTATAGAACGACGGTACAATTTCCTCTTCGAGAATATTATAAATGGTTTCGGCATCCAATTCATCCTGAAAATCCTGATATTCAAAAGTACGTTCAGCAGGGAGTGCCCAACCGGCATCTTTTTTATATCCTTCAACCCACCAACCGTCGAGCACAGAGAAATGCATCGTGCCGTTCATAACACCTTTTTCACCACTGGTACCTGATGCTTCAAGCGGACGGGTTGGCGTGTTCAACCAAACATCAACACCTTGCAAAAGTGTTTTTGCAAGGCTCATATCGTAATTCTGAATAAATAGGATTTTACCTCTAAATTCAGATCGTTTTGAAATTTCGACAATATTTTTTATTAAATCCTGACCCGCTTTATCGGCCGGATGCGCTTTCCCCGCAAAAATAAACTGTACAGGACGATCAGGATTATTTACAATTTTCGATAACCGATCCAAATTCCGGAACAACAAATATCCGCGTTTGTATGTAGCAAAACGCCTTGCAAAACCAATTGTAAGCGCTTTTGGGTCAAGTCGTCCTAAAATTTCAGAAACCAGATTTGGATGCTGGTGAAGTTTTATCCAGTTATCGGAAAAACGTGCTTTTATTAAATTGATGGATTTTAAACGAAGACTTTCGCGAAGATCCCAGATTTCACTATCGGGAACGTTGTAGATATTTTTCCAGGCATCAAAATTGAGCTGGGAAACCGGAAAATCTCCCCCAAAATATTTTTTATGTATTTCTTTCCATTCGGGTGCAGTCCAGGTGGAATAGTGAACCCCATTTGTAACATAGCCAATTTCAAGTTCTTCTTCCAAAAACCCCGGGTATAAATTTTTAAGGACCATTTTGCTGACATCACCATGCAACATACTTACGCCGTTTATTCCCTGAGAAAGGTTACTTGCCAGAAAACTCATATTGAAATGATCTTCGTTGGCATTTGCTTTACCCAGCATTAAAAACTCGTCCCAACTCAAACCTATTTTTTCAGGAAAATTGTCCATGTAATGTTTGAACATATCAACATGAAATGAATCGTGACCGGCGGGAACCGGTGTGTGGGTTGTAAAAACAGTCGAAACCCTAACAACTTCCCTTGCTTCGGCATAGGTTAAACTTTCGTTGCTAATAAAATCAGCAATTCTTTCGATGCCAATAAAAGCTGCATGGCCTTCGTTACAGTGATAAACATCAGATTTATAACCCAATTTATTCAAAGCCCTTATTCCGCCCAGACCCAGTAACATTTCCTGTTTGAGCCTGTTTTCATTGTCGCCACCGTATAAATGATGAGTAACCGACCTGTCATATTCTTCATTTTCAGGGCGATCAGCATCAAGTAAGTAAAGTTTTATACTACCAACATTTACCTGCCAAACTTTTGCAACTATATTTCTGCCAGGAAATTTTACTTCAATTGAAATCCACTCGCCATTATTGTCAAGTGCTGGTTGCACCGGAATTTTTGAAAACTGCTGAGCTTCATAATTTGCGATTTGTTCGCCGTTGATACCCAAAGATTGTTTGAAATATCCGTAACGGTATAACAAACCCACAGCAACTAAATTAACATTTGAATCACTGGCTTCTTTAAGGTAATCGCCAGCCAAAATACCAAGACCGCCAGAGAAAATCTTGAGACTGTCATGCAATCCATATTCCATGCTGAAATAAGCTATTTCAGGGCCTGCAGGATTTTTTCTTTCTTCCAGATATTGCGTTAACCGTATGTGAGCATCTTTCATTCTGATAACAAAATCTTTATCTTTTACGAGCTGCGACAACCGTTTGTAACTTACCTGTTCCAAAAGAACTATCGGGTTATAATAACATTCTTCCCAGATTTCATTATCTATATATTTGAATAATTCGCCAACTTCAGTATTCCAAACCCACCATAAATTTCTTGATAAATCCCTTAGCGGACTTAAACTTTCAGGTAGGTTGGGGTCAACGATTATTTTTTTCCATACCGGTTCTAATACTACCGGTTTATCTATATATCTAATTCCGTTTGATTCCATTTTAGTTATTTTAAATTCAAAATTATATCCACGATATGGTGCAAAAATAATCTTTCCGCTAAGAAACGTTACAAAAACACTATTAAATTGGATAAGGGTTACGATGAAATAATATTAATTATAAACACATGGAAAATATCGAAGCCCTATTTCTTTCTTCTTTCCCTTTTTTGCAACGCTAAAATATTTGCCTCTAATTTTTTTATTTTTTCTACCTTTTCAATAATTATGTTATGCAATGAAGCAATTTCACTATCAATTTCGTTTACAGGAACAAATGAATTCAGCCTTATTTTAAAATCACTCAACACATTCATATAATTAACGAAAGCTTCAAATGGCGTATTAAACGGATTATTGTAACTATGATCTTTCCCGTCCGAAAAATACTTAGTTGACATATAATAGAAGTGATCGCTAACCTGCAGGTAGTTCCAGTCTTTTAACAATTCCTCATCTGTGCATCTTCGAATTTGTTCGCTGAGGCTGTATAATTTTCCAAAAGCTTCTTTTTGCATTCCGTTTCCGAGCCAGGCGGTTAAATCGCGTTCTTCGTCGGCCCACGAAATTGGAGTTGGCACACTCACTATTGAAATGGGTTGAAGTTCCTCAATCATCTCGGAGGGTGTGGCCAGTTTTAATGATGGGTGTTTTGCGATTTTCACAAGTAAACTTTCCAGGAAGTTGAAAATACCAGTTTCTTTTGCCTGCCTGTCGCCAATGGCTTCGTAGCTTAAAAACAGGTTTACAACTTCATCTTTGGGATTTATGTTTTCCAGCCATGATATAAACTTTTCAGCGGTCAACGGGTAATCAGACCAGTTTGTATCGGCAAAACGAAATGCAATATCGTCACTGAGTTTGAAATTCCTCATCAGTACTTTTAGCCTGGGATTTAGCGCATTTACATACAAATAATTCGGGCTCTTCCAGCCAAGTACATGTTTGGCGCCTTCCGTAAGCATTGCTGTGTAACCCAATTCGGCAACATGCGCACCTATTTCATCAGAGTAAATCATTTCGGTATTACGAAAAACCCGGGGTTGAATGCCAAACAATTCAACAATTTTTTTGTCGTGTAATTTAATCTGTTCTTCAAAAATAATTTTGTCTTTAAGCGATGATAGTGAATGGGAATATGTTTCGGACAAGAATTCAACGCAACCGGTTTTCACCAATTTTTGAAACGACTCAATAACTTCGGGGGCATACAGTTGGAATTGTTCGAGTGCCTGCCCTGTAATCGAAAAGGAAACTTTAAAATTGCTGCGCAGTTGATTGGCTAATTTCAGTAACAATTTGTTGGTTGGCAAATAGCTTTTTGTTGCTATTTTGTTCATTATCGATTCGTTTGTAAAATCATCATAATAATAATGATCGTTACCAATATCGAAAAAATGATACCGCCGGTGTCTAAACGGTTGATGTACCTGAAAAAACAAACAAACTGTCTTCATATTTACTTTTTAAAAATGTACGACCGATTTATAAACATCGGTTACTTCACGCGCCGAATTTATCCACTCAAAATGGCCAACTTCATGTTTGCCTTCATTTTTGAAATGTGCTGCAAGTGCGCTGTAATTTATTAGTCCGTAAATTGCATCGGCCATTTCAATGGTGTCCCAAAAATCAATTTTAATGGCGTTTTTAATAACCTCGGCAACACCTGATTGATTGGAAATAATAACCGGTACATTAAACTGCATGGCTTCGAGTGGAACAATGCCAAAGGGTTCAGAAACCGATGGCATCACAAAAACGTCAGTAATCTGCAACATGTGGGCAACGTCTTTCCCGCTTAAAAAGCCTGTAAAATGAAAATGTTCTGAAATACCAAGTTCAGCAACCCGGGCAATCATCTGGTTCATCAGGTCGCCACTTCCGGCCATAACAAACCTGACTTTCTTCATTTTCTTAAGCAGCAAATTTGCAGCTTCTACAAAATATTCGGGACCTTTTTGGGCGGTTATTCTACCCAAAAAAGTTACTATTTTTTCATCGAACCCCTTTTCAAACTTTACTTCATTTTCGTTTTCAACCGGTTCAACAGCGTTATAAACAACCGTAATCTTTTCAGGTTGAATGCCATATTTTTCGACAATGATATTTTTTGTAAGACTGCTCACAGCAATAATCCTGTCGGCCATTTCCATTCCTTCACGTTCAATAGCATAAACGCGCGGATTCACGCTGCCACCACTTCTGTCGAAATCGGTAGCGTGAACATGAATTACCAATGGTTTGCCCGAAATTCTTTTGGCAGCCATTCCTGCCGGATAAGCGAGCCAGTCGTGGGCATGGATAATATCGAATTTATTATTTCGGGCAATAACTTCGGCTACCAAAGCATAATTTCTGATTTCGTCAAGTAAACCGTCATCATATTTTCCGGTAAAATCAACTTTAAACCCCTCACTGGTTTTAATAAACCGGGTTTTTTTTGAATAAATTTTGCTTTTCAAATTCCAAAACTCCTGTTCACCCAGGTATGGAACCAACTCCGAACCGACTTCGAAATAATCGATTTTTTGCCGGGCATCTTCAAACTGAATTTTCTTTTGCAGAATTGGGACCTGGTTGGCTCCTATTAATTGTATATCAACCGGATTTTCATCGCCAAAAGCCTTTGGTACAACGAAAATTACCTCCACCTCATTCAGTTTTGCCATTCCTTTGGTTAATCCAAAACAGGCGGTACCAAGTCCTCCGGAGATATGCGGCGGGAATTCCCACCCAAACATTAGTACCTTCATAATCAATAAATTTACTCTTTATAATTTTGGACAAGGTGCGTTGCATAAACAACACTTGCCACGCTCCATGCCTGAGAAATTGCTCCTTTTGCCTTGTGAGGGGGATTTCCGTTATACATTTCCGACATTGTTCCGATACAATGTTCTGTAATGTCATCTTCAAATCCGTCCATCAGTTTTTTCACAAAAGCGAGGCCGCTCTTTTTATGGATTTTCAGATAAGCTTCAACAAAAAACTGAATCAACCAAGGCCAAACTGCACCTTGATGAATTGCAAGTTCCCTTTCATTTTGTCCACCTTCAACAACTCCTTTGTAGCGTAAATGTTCAGGCGAAAGAGTGCGTAAACCACGTTTTGTAAGCAATGCCTGTTCTGCAACACTAAGTACCGATTGTTTTTGTTCCTTACTTAATGGTGAATATTCCATGGCGATTGCTATTACCATATTCGGGCGTACTGACCAATCAGGTCTTCCATCTTTTACAAAATCCGCTAAATGTTCATGACCTTCATTCCAAAAAGTCTTAACAAAAGCATCTCCCACTTTTTTAATCATCCCTTTCCATTGATCGGCAAAACTTTGATCGCCAGCCAACCCGGCAAGCTCAACGGCAAAACATAGAGAATTGTACCAAAGTGCATTAATTTCAACAGGCATCCCGTCTCTCTGAACTACAGCCTTACCGTCAATCAAAGCATTCATCCATGTTAGTGGCAAATTATCTTTTTGTGCGTACACCAAACCTTCGCGAGTTGTACCGATATATTTCAGACCCGAATTTTTATATGTATTTAAAATTTCGCGGATAGCCTTTCCATATTTTTCCCAGATTTCAGTTGCATGGTTGAATTTCCTGAAATATTTCATTATGGTCCAGATAAACCAAAGCGGAGCATCGGCGGAGTTATAAGTTGGTTCCTTTTGGTTAATTCCATCCGGGAAAAATCCATTTTTAAGGTAAGGCAAATATGTATCAAGCACATTAATGCAACTTTTGGGTGGTTTAACGAAAGGCACAATCCCGGCAAAGAGACAAAAGTTTGACGGGTAATGCTGTCGTACCATGGGTAGCCGGCAATGATATCGGTGCCGTTTTTTTTGTGCATAACAAATTGTTCGGCGGCATTGTCAAGCGAATTTAAAAAAGAGGTTCTTTCTAACCTGTTGTTTTTTCGTTTGTAAATGATTGCTTTAAAGATGTGGTTTTTGCTTCGACAGTGCCTGCTGCAAAAATTACACTTTCGCCTTTTTTATTGGCAATTCAAAATAGCCGGGGACAAATAAATCCTCGAGATATTCGTACCGCGGTTAAGTTCTTTCAAATATTCAATATTGTAATACCAATCGGGAACTGGTATAAATTCAGCTTTTTTATTGAATTGCATAAAAAGGTCGGGGTATTTTTCATACAGTTTTAAACTTATCCCATTTTGCGCTTTTCCAAATTTCCGGTTGACAAACATATTTGCCTTGCTTAAATTATGAATCTGCCGGAAAGCAAGGAACGGTTTCAATCGCAGTTTAACTGGCATCGTTGCATCTTCAAGCGTATATTTTATTAAAATCTGCTGTTCATCTTCAACCAAAACCTGCTCTTTTGTAAGTACAACATTTCCAACCCTGTACGTTATTTTCGGAATGCGGTTAAATTCAACATTCCTGATATATTTATGCCCTTTGGGTTCGTAGGTTCCACCCTGAAACCGATGAATTCCGAGATTAAACTCCGAACCGTTTTCAAGAATTGTTTCATCGAGCGTAGAAAGCAAAACGTGCTTTTCGCCACCAAAATTTTCGATTGGACAAACCAGCAAACCATGATATTTTCGTGTATTACAACCGCTAATCGTAGTACTTGTATAAGTACCGGCCCTGTTTGATCTTAGTACTTCTTTGTTTAAAGAATATTCCAGATTAATTAACTGCTCCTTTTCGAATTTAAGGTAACTCATAATTTTACAATTTAAGGGTAAAGTTTTTGGTTAGAAATAGAGAGAAATAGCTTAATGCCCTTTTACAAATGTAGGTTTTTATCCCTTTAAAACTGTTGTAATCGACGCTATTTTCTCAAGTCCTGTCATAAAACATTTTTTCTCAGATGTTAAATCCAAATGTTCGTTATTATGTTCCAATTGAAGCGCTTTTTCATGCATCTTTCCCAAAAACTGATAATATTCATCCGTGTTGCCATGCAACGGTTTGTGATTGACAGCTTTTACAATTTTATCCACTTTTTTGGCAGTATGCTGGCTTTCAGGATCAATCAGGCTTTTCTCAAACTTTTCCCAGATATAATCAATTGCTACTTCCGAAATATGCAACATGTCGGGAGCGTAAAACCTATAATCGCGGAGTTCGTCCATTACAATTTCGTAGGCTGGGAAATAAGAGCAGAAATCATGTCCAAAATCTTTTATTATTGTTTCTATCGCCAGTAATAAAATTGCTTTACTTCGCTGATTTTCAATAGCTCCATCTTTCCAATGCCGGATTGGGCTAACTGTAAAAACAACCTGGATTGACGGATTTATTTTCCTGATTTCGATAAACAATTCTGTATAATTCTGAACGATTTCATTCACAGTTAACCGCTCCCTGTTAAAATCGCCAGCATGAATTTTATGGCAGTTTGAAACCGTTTGCCCTGTATTTTTATATTTATAAATCCAGGCAGTGCCAAAAGTGATGAACAAAAAATCAGCGGACTTCAAAAAATCATTGGATGATTTAATCCTGTTGTTAATGATTTCAATCGTTTCGTTTTTGTTTGGCGATGAAAACCGTCCGTGATGAAAAAAGCTGTGCCACAAACCATCAGATTCAACTAAATCTTCTGAAGTAAAAACCTTTTTGTCAAGCAAAATCCGCAAACCATTTGCCACCGAAACCGGGTTATATAAAATTCCAAACGGGTTTATATCGATATTATATTTCAACTCCGCCATACGATTCCCGATATTTTCAGTAAAACAAGAGCCCAAAAACATATTCTTTTTTGAATATCCTGTTTGTTTTTTAAACATCGGGATTTCCACGGTTGTATGGAATTTTGATGAAGTCATTTATTTAACCTTTGGAATATCAATTTTCTTAAAAACCAGTGCTGATCGTGCAGGGAGATAAAGTTTTAAATAATGCTGGCTAGTGATTCCCGCAACAGGATGAGTATAATAACTTATTTCTTCATCAACCAGATCCTGTCCGCCAAACCTTCCTGAATCCGTATTTAACATCACTTTATACTTTCCGGCACCGAGAGGAATCCCATAATCAGTAAACGACTGTGCAGGATTGAAATTAAACACGAATAAAAACAAACCTCTGTGATAAGCCAAAACATTGTCGGGTTTGTTTTCCATTACAAAATCAACGGTTGGAATTGTAAGCAACTTATTTTCACGTAAAAGCTGAATCATTTCTTTGTCAAAATCATAGAGCCAGTGATATTTCAGGTCGGGATTTTCAGCAATCCCCCAAAGACGGCGGCAGTGCTTGTATGACCATCCGTTTCCTTCGCGCGGAAAATCAATCCATTCAGGGTGTCCAAATTCATTGCCCATAAAATTCAGGTAAGCACCTCCGCCTGTTGAAGCAGTTGCCAGACGTATCATTTTGTGCAGCGCGATTCCCCTGTCAACAATCATGTTGGGTTGGTCTTTTCGCATATTGAAATACATTTCTTTGTCGATCAGCCTGAAAATTATTGTTTTGTCGCCCACAAGCGCTTGGTCGTGCGACTCGGCATAACTTACCACTTTTTCGTCGAGCCGTTTTGATGTGAGCTGATAGAATATTTCGCCCATATCCCAGTCGTTATCCGATTTCTCTTTTATCAGTTTAATCCAAAAATCGGGCACTCCCATTGCCATTCGGTAATCGAAACCAAGGCCACCTTCCTCAATCGGGTAAGCAAGTCCGGGCATTCCGCTCACATCTTCAGCAATAGAAATGGCTGTTGGTTTTACCTGTTTAATCAGCTTGTTTGCCATTCTGAAATAAGTAGTTGCCTCATGATCTACATTGGTGTCGAAATAGTCGTTGTAATTGGTAAACGCCTTTCCCAAACCATGGTCGAAATACAACATACTTGTAACGCCATCAAACCTGAAACCATCAAATTTATATTCATCGAGCCAGTATTTTATGTTTGACAGTAAAAAATGCAAAACCTCGTTTTTCCCGTAATTAAAACAGTATGAATCCCAGGCAGGATGTTCTCCCTTTGCACCTTCGTGGAAAAACTGGAAACGTGTGCCATCATAATTTCCTAAACCTTCAATTTCATTTTTTACGGCGTGTGAATGAACCAGATCGATTACCACTGCCAAACCCATTCCGTGCGCTTCGTCGATTAATTGCTTCAGTTCTTCGGGTGTTCCAAACCTCGAAGAAGCGGCAAAGAAACTTGAAACATGATATCCGAAACTCCCGTAATAGGGATGCTCAGGAATTGCCATCAACTGGATTGTGTTATATCCGTTGGCTCTTATGCGCGGAAGCATATTTTCTCTGAATTCGTTGTAGGTATGAACACACTCTTCTTCGCCCGCCATTCCAACATGTGCTTCGTAAATCAAAAGAGGTTCATTGCTAACCTGAAAATCCGGATTTTTCCAGTTGTACGGGTTTTCGGGCGACCAAACCTGGGCATTAAAAATGTGGGTTGTTGAATCCTGCACCACACGGGTTGCCCATGCCGGAATGCGTTTACCAAAATTTATTGCCCAATGAACAGAAAGTGCATACAAATCGCCATGTTTTATGGCATCTTCGTTGAGTTGAAGTTCCCAAACACCATTTTCCAGGCTTGTGAATTCATAACCGTGTTTTTCCTGCCAGTCGTTAAAAGTACCTATCAAATATATGTGCGTTGCATTGGGCAGCCACTCCCGGATTACCCAACCTGCCTGGGTTTTGTGCAATCCAAAATAAAGATAACCAGTTGCAAAATCAGAAAGTTGCCTGTCTCCGGTAATTTCCTTTTCTTTTGCATTGGCTTCATTTATTCGTTTCGATATAATTCCGGCAAATGGTTCTAACCAGGGATCATCTTTAATAAGCTTTGGAACGTATTTATCTTTATTCATATATTTTTTTCTTTAAAGATAAATAATCGACTGTGAAGTTTTACTGAAATTTTAAAAAAGAGGGAAGAATTAATGATTGGAAAGGTTAATTTAAAAAGTGTAATGAATAAATGTGTTACGTTGACAGCAGTTTATATTATTATTGGACTATTATTTTTTTACGAAAACTTTCTTTCAAAGTACTCACTTCAACAAAATACAACCCTGGTTGAAATCCTAAAATCGGAATAGAAAGCTGATTTGCAAAAATCGATTTAATATAAACCAACTGCATGTTCACATTATAAAGTTTAACCTGCATTTTTTCGTGATTTCCAGCTATATTATGAACATTTAAAAAATCGTGTGCCGGATTTGGGTACACACTAAAGTTTATTTGAAGTTCATCAATGCCGTTATAAAAAACCAACCTTTCGCAAAAGGATGGAGATGGATTGCAACAATTATTTGTAAAAAAACCTAAGGCGGGATGCTCAAAGCATCTTAAACTTCCATTCCCAGGGATAACATCAACTGCACAATTTATTGCCCGTGGCAACATGTGATCCAAACATCCTATTCTTTCCAAAATAACTTCGCTATAAAACCATTCTGATAAACTGTCCGGCGAAGTATAAATTGCTTTTAATGGCCACCCGTTTACAAGCACTGTTTTTACGGAATCAACAATTACAGTTCCAATTGAATCGGTATTGAAAAAACTGCAAATACTGTCAGTTCCATAAATCGTCCATTTATCGCCAGCCACCGCATTGAAATTGTACAATTGATAAAAACTGCCATTCCCATAGAAATATACAATTCCATTTTCAGTCTATGTGAAATCACTTTTAAGATATGTTGTATCCTGTCCGTTGGCGTGGAAATATGTTTTTTGAATCTCCCTTACTGTTTTATTTTGAATTACAGTATCCTTTATAACTTCATAAAGAACATAACCTTCGTTAGGCGGCATCATACCTTCCATTTTCGTATAGTGCCATTTTGCACCAATTGACGCCCATTCGGTTTTAAATTGAGTGGGGCCAAAAAAATCGCAATCAATATCAACTAATTTCAATTCAAAATCATCATTTTGAAAGCACCTGAGGTTACCTCCATAAGGCGGATCTGCCAATCTATCAAGTGGAAACATAAAACCTGTCCAACCAATGTTTTCTATAATTTCACCGTTCATTTGATACTTATATTCAGATGACTGCAAAGTACTTACATGTTTTGCTTTTAATTCTGTACCATTCATGTTTCTTTTGCTCACCGAATCAACTTTAACTTTAATATAAGTTTCATTTCCTTCATCCCTGCAAAACATTTGGATAGTATCACCAGCAACAGCATTAAAATCATATAAAAGTTGAAATGCATTTAGTGTTGGTTCGAAAAAGTAAACCCGGTTATCAATCGACTTCATTAATAATTTTGAAGAAACAGTGTCCTTTAGTGAAAAGTAATCTTCCTGAAAAATTGTGGCATCTTCGCCAACAATAACTGTATCGCCAAGTACTGAAAACTTAATAAAATCGTAATTGAAAGGTGGCTCAAACATGGTTTGGTTATAATGCCAAACGGAATTTTTTGTTCCCCAGTTTTGTGCCAAACAAAAAATTGGAAAAAGAAACAGGATTAACAAAAGTGCATTTTTCATATTCGCAGATTGAAAGTTGTTTTGATTTTAATGGCATTAAAGCTATGAATAATACTTTTTATATCAAAAGTGAAACATGTTTTTTTAAAACGCAATATTCTGATTATATGCTCTCTAAAGCTTTATCTGAAAATGTAATTTGAAAAATAGAATCAGGTTGTTATTCGAATAAATGTAAAAGTAGTAAGATACATTGCTTTTAAAACTAAAAATATGTTAGACGTTGTCAGGCTTGCAACACTGACAAGTTGTGGAAATGCAAATGAATCAATTACCTGACATTGTTATTTATAAGCTGTAGAATTACTTTGGAACAAACTATAAAAAGGTTATTACAAAAATCAGAAGTTATCTGTAAGTATTTATTCCATAATAAACGAAAATAATGCTTTGGGGAGTCCTCCCAAGGGTTGTCCAAATGAAAAGGAAGCTTTGGGGTTGTCCCAAAGGTCGCCTAAATGAAAAAGGAAGCTTTGGGAGTTGTCCCAAAGGTCGGGAAATCAAAAAGTGAAGCTTTGGGAGTTGTCCCAAAGGTCGCCTAAATGAAAAAGTATGCTTTGGGAGTTCTCCCAAAGGTCGCCCAAATGAAAAGGAAGCTTTGGGAATTGTCCCAAAAGTATAACGAATTAAAAAGAGTTAATAAACCAACTCAATATTATCGACCCAAAAAATGGATTCAGTAGAGCCGATATATTCAACGCCCTGGTAACTTGAAGTAAAATAAAGGATCATGTGGGTTGGTGCTTCACCTGATTTTCCCCAGCCAGTTTCAACAAGTGGCACCATTTTACCTTTCGAATTTTTTACATATACTTCGCCAACTGACGGTATTAAACCCATGGTTTTGGCATCGTATTGCGGAAGATGTGTAACATCTCCATAAGTTACCGGATAAATTGCACCGTTTACCCACTGTGGCTGGGTTCCGGTGTAAAACTGGCGCGCGCCGCCAATTCTTGTAGCAAAAACATTTCCGTCGGCATCTTCCCATCTTTTCTGCAGAATAATGGCAAATTCAGCTTTGTCGTAACCCGCTACAGTTGTAACATCTGTTGTTGCTTTAACCCGGGTTTTTCCAGCATTATATTTATAATCGAATTTTACAGCTTTTGGCATTCCAGTAAATGGTATTCCCTGGCTTACATTTTTTATTGGGTCTTTCATACCATGCACAGGTTCTATCATTTCACCAACAAACAAAGTCCCCGCAAGTAAAACGTCAACTTTAAATCCTGCAATATTGTCTTTTCTGATTTTTGTTTCGAGGCGGCAACAATAACCTTTTTCGCGCTTTTCGGGAATAACCCGCGTATTTCCAACATCAAGCACCATTTTTGCATACACATTTGATGTTCCCCATGGCGAGGTGCTATCTTTTAATTTCAAATCAAAAAAATCGGCCTTTTCGTTTATCTTCCCCACTCCGTAAAGTTCAATTGTGTTACCACTTAATAAAACGGATTCCTTTAGTTTTCGGGAGTACCAGTTGTCGAGTGAAGAATAATTCAACTGTCCAAGATTATTCACAAAGGGTGAAAATTTGGTTTGTGAAAATAAGTTTACGGACTGAAATAAAATGAAAAAACCAAGTATCAGTACTTTTATATTGTTTGAAAAAGTGTTCATTAAATGTTTTATGCTGTGTTTTTTATTCCAAAACAGAGTTCATTCAATTTGTTAAAAATGCTCCTGTTTTTGAGAGCGCAAATTTAACAGAATAATTCTCAAATCGTTTTTTCAAAAGCTTTGGCCGGAAACATTTATCAAAAGGAATTGTTTTCTTTGGAAAAAATTTCAAACTTTTATAATGAAGAATACCGGATTTACCACTACCTCATTAAATATTCCTTACGCGAAAAAAGACCCGCACAATGCATTGCAGATGCCACTGTACGAAGCTGTTGCCTTTGATTTTGAATCGGCAGAGCAAATGGAAGCCAATTTTAAAGGCGAGTATATTGCCCATGTTTATTCACGCACATCGAGCCCAACACTTGAATATTTCGAATTGAAATTAAAAGCGCTTACAAACAGCCATGCCGTTTTAGGAGTAAGTTCGGGAATGGCAGCTATTTCGAATGCTATTCTTGCAATTGTAAAAGAAGGTGAAAATATAATTTCCGATATTCAGTTATTTGGGCACACATACTCGCTATTCAAACAAACACTTCCTGGGTGTGGAATTGAAACCCGGTTTGCAAATTTCAAAGTTCAGGCTGAAATTGAAAAACTTATCAATAACAAAACCAGGGCTATTTATTTTGAAACAGTAACCAATCCGCAGCTTGAAATTGCCGATATTGAAATGCTGGCATCAATTGCAAAAAAGCACAACCTGCTTTTAATTACCGATAGTACAATGACCCCGCCAAATGTTTTTCAGGCCGGTAAATTTGGTGTTAACATTGAAGTTATTTCAACTACAAAATATATTTCAGGCGGTGCAACTTCGTTTGGAGGTGCAATTATCGACCATGGAAATTACGATTGGACATTGAATGAGAACCTGAACAAATACACCGAAAAATTTGGAAAAAACGCTTTTATCGCAAAATTGCGCAAAAATATTTACCGCAACTTTGGTGGAAGCATGGCGCCACAAACTGCAAGATTTATGATCCAGGGATTGGACATTCTTGAACTTCGCGTTGAAAAATGTTATAAAAACTGCATGGCGCTTGGCGCTTTTCTTGAAACTCACCAAAAAGTAAAACAAGTGGGTTATCCCGGTTTAAAAACTGATAAGAGATTTAAGTTGTCGGAAAAATATTTTAACGGAATACCCGGTACAATCATGAGTTTTGACCTTGAATCGAAAGCTGCGTGTTTTGCGTTTATGAACCGGCTGCAAATCATCCGTCGCGCCACAAATTTGAATGACAACAAAAGTTTGATAATTCATCCTTATTCAACCATTTACAATGAGTTTAGCGAGGAAGAACGGAAAAATACGGATATCCGCGACACAATGATGCGCTTATCGGCAGGAATTGAAAATGTTGAGGATTTGATTGCTGATTTTGGGCAGGCGTTAGGGTAAGGGAGATTATTGACACAGTTTTCTTTATTTAACTCAATTTGTAAAACTGAGGCAAACAATTCTTATTTTGATTGAAAAATATCAAAGTATTCTTTAAAAATAAACTTTCGGTTTCGTTTGTAACCGGTCAGTTCCGTAAGTATTTCCATTTCCACAAACTGGGAGATCAACCGGTTGGCAGTTGCGGCTGATATCTTCATATTTTCCGATATTTCCTTTGACTCGATAATCGGCTTTTGATAAAGATAATATAGCAAGGCATATCCTTTATCAATTTTGACGCCCAGTTTCGGCAGTTTTACGTTTTCAATTTCTCTACGCAATTCAATTATTTTTTTAAAAACCTGAATCGAACTGTTTGAAGTTTCTATAATCCCAACCAAAAAGAATTTTAACAACTGAACAATGTTGTTTGAAGTTCTCACAACCATCAAATTATCATAGTAGTAATTCCTGTTTTTTTCAAAAAAATCGGATAAATAAAGTGCAGGTTTTTTAAGGATGCCTGTACTTACCAATAAAAGAGTTATTAACAACCTTCCTAAGCGACCATTCCCATCTAAAAACGGATGAATTGTTTCAAATTGATAATGAATGATTGCAATTTTAATCAAGTGAGGCACCATAATTTCTTCGTTATGAATAAATTTCTCCAGATCACTCATCAAGTCAGGGATTTCGTTAAAATGTGGTGGGATAAAAATGGCGTCCTTTATAGTTGCCCCTATCCAATTTTGACTTGTTCGAAATTCTCCTGAAATTTTATGTTTACCGCGTACACCTGCCAAGAGAATTTTATGCGTGTTCTTTAACAACCGGTTTGAGATGGGTAACCTTTCCAATTCACTTATCGAGAAATTTATTGCATTAATATAATTCTGAACTTCAGCCCAATCATCTCTTTTCTCAGGATTTATATCTTCAACTTTCACAAGGCTTCTTCCATATTCGTTTTAGTCCCTTCAATTCGGCTAGAAGCTGTTGCTTCCTTCAAAATGTGCATCGAAATAAAGAAATCTACGTCAGGAATTAATTGAGAAAACGCATTTAATTCGCCTAATAAACGATTTGCCTCAGCCAATAAAACATTGACTTCGGGGTTAGAAATAATCCATTCGTTATTAATACTTTCGGGTAAAAATGATTTGTAATCTGTTTGTGTAATAAATCGACCGGAAACGAAACTATCAATATTCATAATTCTATTTTTCAATAAATATGCAAATATAAAATATTATAATTTCAATTTTCGCATTTATGAAAATATAGAATTTCATAATTTCAATTTTGCAAATTACTGAAATTATAAATTCTATATAATTTCATCGTTCAAAAGTTTCCAAATTAGAACTTTTCCCCACAAATTTTCTGATTTGTAAAATAAGTAGAATCGGTTTTTATCAACTTGTCTTCCTGTAATTCCAAACAGCCCAGGTATTAAAGAATACTGCAAACCCGGTTGTAATTAACAGATGAATTCGGATATCATAAAATCCGCTGCCTTTCATAACGATCATTCGCATTACTTCAATAAAATAGGTTACCGGATTTATCCTTGCAATCCACTTTGCCCACTCTGGCATACTGTCGATTGGCGTAAATAAACCGCCCATCAGAATAAATATCATCATAAAGAAAAAGGCAAGCGACATGGCCTGCTGCTGGGTATTTGAATAAGTGGAAATAATAAGTCCAATCCCCAAAACTGTAAGAAGATAAATCGCCAGAAAAGAATAAAGTACAAGAATACTGCCTGCCGGAACAATACCATAAACTATGCGGGAAACAAGAAATAAACCAATTGTAAACACAAACATTCCGATAACCCAAAACGGAATAAGTTTACCGAGTATAAAATGGTGTTTACGTATTGGTGTTACGTTAATTTGCTCAATGGTTCCAGCCTCTTTTTCTTTCACAATATTTAATGCACACATGTATGAGCCTACCATTGTTACCAAAATCACCAAAATGCCGGGAACCATAAAAACCGGGTAGTTCAGGTAGCGGTTAAACCAGTTTGACGACACAATTTCGATTGCAGGCATGTTTGGCATACTTGACGGAGGAAGCATTTCGGTTCGAATATCCTGGTTAAATGCGGCAATTATACGGCTCAGATAAGCGCTGCCAACCATTGCTTTTGTACCGTTAATTGCATTTACGGCAACAAAAAGCTGTTGCGAATTTTCCCTTGATAAATTGCGTTCAAAATTCATGGGAATCTCCAGTATCAAATCGGTTTCATTGTTTTCCATTTGCTGAAATGCGGTCGGAAACGAATTGTTATAATCGATCAATTTGAAATATCCCGATGATAGAATTTTGGAAGTCAGATCATGAGAAAATGTTGATCTGTCGTGGTCAACAACTGTGATATTAATATTTTTTATTTCATAATCGGCCGCCAGAGGCATGATAAGCAACTGGACCACTGGAAGGGCAATAATTATCCTTAGAATTGTTTTATTCCTGAAAATCTGCCTGAATTCTTTTTGAAGTAAAAAAATTAGTGTTCTCATGACAAGCGGATTTTGAATTTTTTGATACTAACAAACAGAAGAAACAAGGTCATACCAAGCAGTACAAGCGTTTCTTTCCAAATTGCCGAAAATCCCAGGCCTTTTATCATGATTGATTTGGCAATGATATAATACCATTTTGCGGGAATGATATTTGAAATAATTTGTAAAGCTTTTGGCATATTTTCCAGCGGGAACATAAATCCGGCAAACATTACTGTTGGCAATAACATACCCATTAATGAAATCAACATGGCAGTACTTTGCGACGCAGTTGAGTTTGAAATAAGCAATCCGAGCGATAACGAAGTGATAATCAGCAAGGCACTTTCGGCAAAAAGCAAAATAATACTCCCTTTAATTGGCATATCAAGCAAGTAAACACTCAACAAAAGAATAATTACAAGGTTGAATAAAGACAATAAAAAATAAGGGATTGCTTTTGAAATGACCACAAGAACAGAATTAAACGGCGATACCAAAAGTACTTCCATTGTACCCATTTCCTTTTCGCGCACAATAGAAACGGATGTCATTAACACACTAATCAGAAATAAAACCAGCGCCATAACGCCCGGAACAAAATTGGTAGTACCTTTCAATTCAGGATTGTAAATCATCCTCATTTCAGTGTTAATTTGAAAGGGCAATTTTTGCCCGTCCATTAATTCACGCTGATAATCGGCGATAATATTCGTTGCATACATGGTTAATGTTGTAGCAGTATTTGGGTCAGAAGCATCGGCAATTATTTGTATTTGCGCTTTGTTCAGGTGGTTCAAATCGTTATTGAAATCAGGAGGAAAAACAACAACCAGTTTTATGGCACCTTTTTTAAAAGCACTTTCAATTTCGTTGTTACTAAGCAGTGATTTTTCTATTTCGAAATTTTTACTGACTTCCAGTTTATCAATAATTGCGCGAGTTGTAATGTCTTTTGAATAGTCACAGATTACAATTTTTGTATTTTTTATTTCATTTGTCAATGCAAAACCAAAAAGTACAATTTGGGCAATTGGCATTCCAAATAGCAGCAGCAACGTTTTTCTGTCGCGAAATACGTGGTAAAATTCCTTTTTTACAAATGCTAAAAATTGTTTCATGACGCGAGGAATAAGTCCGAAGTCCGATGACGGAAGTCGGAAGTAGAATTGCTTATATTAGTTGTTTTGTATTTCATTTTAATCTTCGTTTTATAAAAAGTATTACCAAACATTCGTCGATTCCTTCTTTTTACATTTCTTATTTTCTTATTTTCTTTCTTCTCCCTCCTTTGGAGGGGGTCGGAGAACTTCAATCCCCATTCTTTTTGCACCCCGCGCCAATCCATAAAAAACTTCATCCATGTTTGCCGGCATTGTACTTTTGCTTTAATGCAGCCGGTGTATCAAGGTCGGCAATATCTCCGTCAACCATCATCGAAATGCGATTGCAGTATTCAGCTTCGTCCATATAATGTGTGGTTACAAACACAGTTATTCCGCGGTCGGAAGCTGCATAAATCAAATCCCAAAACTGGCGGCGTGTAACCGGGTCAACTCCACCTGTTGGCTCATCAAGAAAAACAATTTTCGGCTCGTGAAAATTGCCACCGAAAAAGCAAGTTTCTGTTTCCATCCCAAAGGCAGCGATTTCACAAGTTTTTTTGCCTCTTTTTCAAGTCCTAAAACTGAAATCAGTTCCTCGCTTTTCGATTTGATCTGTTGATTTGACATCCCATAAATTCCACCAAAAAACCGCACATTTTCAAGAACAGTCAAATCTTCATAAAGCGAGAATTTCTGACTCATATAACCAATGTTCCGCTTAATTTTCTCGGTTTGTTTGTAAACATCGAAACCGGCAATTGAAGCATTTCCTGAAGTAGGAATCGATAAACCGCACAACATGCGCATAGCAGTGGTTTTGCCGGCTCCGTTTGCACCCAGAAAACCAAAAATTTCTCCTTCAAAAACCTGGAAAGTGATTTCATTAACCGCGGTGAAATGGCCAAAACGCTTTGTAAGTTTATCGGTTGATATAACAACTTTCTTCTCCATTTTAATGCATTAAATTAATAAAACAGTCTTCAACAGTGGGTGTTGTGATTTCGAATTCTATATTTTGATGATTTTTCAAATTCAGGTACGTCAAAAGATTTTTGTGTTCACTTTCTTTATCATCACGAAAACCAATATGATGGTATTCTCCAAATGAATTACAACTGTCGATTCCGTCAAACTCCCTGATATCGCGCAATAATTGGCTCATTTTATCAGATTTAACCGCATACAGTTTTCCGGGATACTGAGCAACAATTTTTTCAGGGGTATTTATTGTCAGTATTTTGCCGTTTTGAAGGAGTGCAATCCTTTCACAAAGCACAGCTTCATCCATATAAGGTGTTGAAACAAGAATCGTAATTCCCTGTTTTTCAAGCGTTTCAGCATTTCCCAAAACTCTTTTCGCGAAACTGTATCAACACCTGTTGTCGGTTCATCAAGAAAAAGGACAGTTGGACGGTGGATGAGAGCGCAACACAGCGCAAGTTTTTGTTTCATTCCGCCCGAAAGTTTTCCGGCCCGACGGGTTTTAAAAGGTTCCAGCTGAACGTAAATATCCCTTATCAGTTCGTAGTTTTCTTTAATAGTTGTGTTGAAAACCGTGGCAAAAAAAGTGAGGTTTTCTTCAACCGTAAGATCCTGGTAAAGCGAAAATTTACCCGGCATATATCCGACCCGTTTTCTGATTGCCTTGTAATCTTTCACTACATCAAAACCATTTACACTGGCAGTTCCGCTATCGGGTAACAATAAAGTTGTAAGCATCCTGAATACGCTTGTTTTCCCGGCGCCATCAGGACCAATCAAACCAAACAATTCGCCTTTTTCAACCGAAAACGAAATATCGTTTACAGCAGTAATTTCGCCTTTGTTGTAGGTTTTTGTGATCCTATTTAAAATTACATCGGACATTAATCAGATATTAGATTTGAGTATCAGGTATCAAGATAAAGAAATCAATATCGGATTTCAGTTTCTTTTTCTTAACCTCCCTCCTTTGGAGGGATAAGAGGGAGGCTTCTCTAATAAAAACAACTTCTCCATACATCCCAATCTTATAAACCCCATCATTAGGCATTGTAATTTTTATTGCATAAACCATGTTTGCCCTTTCTTCTTTGGTCTGAATTGTTTTAGGTGTAAACTCGGCTTTGTCACTTATCCATGTTATAGTTCCTTCTTTTTCGCTGAATCCACCACTGCCATCATCGGTATGCACTTTTACTTTTTGGTTGAGTTTTACCTGCGCCAATTGGTTCGATGAAATGTAAACCCGCAGAATTATTGTTGACAAATCAGCAATTTTGTAAAGCGCCTTACCGGTAACAGCCATTTCATTTTGTTCGGCATATTTTGTTAAAACTGTACCTTTAATTGGGTTGATGATCTTACACTTCAGAAGTTGGTCGTTGAGTTGTTCAACCTGCACCTGCAGCGGCAAAATGTCTTTATTAATTCCTTCGCTTGAAATATAAAGAGTTGATTTTTGTGCATCGATTTGCTTTTTGATAATTTCAATCTGCGCATTTATATCGTCTAATTGTTTGGTTGTGGCAGCTTCTGATTTTACTAGACTGGATACACGTTGCTGTTCAGTTTCAGCGGTTTTTAATTGCTCATACAAAACCGAAAGCTGAACCGGTATGTTTGGTTTTTTAGCCAATAAAGCTGCAATTTGAGTTTCGAGCTGTTTTTTCTTTAAATAAAGCTGGGTACTGTCAATATAACCAATCAGTTGTCCGGTTTGCAAAATCTGGCTTTCTTCTATATCGAAGGCTTTTAAAACACCACTTGCTTCTGCCGAAATAATAACTTCCACCGCTTCAAAAGAACCTGAAGCATCAAAAGTTTTTTCATTTTTACAGGACAGGGCAAACAAAACAAATCCCGTAAATACAATAATTTCTATTATTTTTCTCATTGTTGAATTTTTATACTGTTGAACTAATTTCCTGTTGTTGTGCGATTGTTGTAAAGAACCATTAGCAGTTGTGTTTGGTGCAGTAGCAGGTTTTGCCGTGCCTGATCTTCGGCATTAAGAAAAATTACATAATCGTTTGCCGAAATTACACCGTTTGAGAGCTGGCTTTGGGCTGTGGTTTTTATGCTTTCCCTGAGTTCAATAATCTCAAAGTCGGTTTTTATCAATTCCTCAATTTTTGCAACCTCGTTAAACTGTTGTTTCACTGCCAGGTTTGTATTGAACAAAAATGTTTCTTTCTGAACATCCATCGAGCTTTGATTGAATCCAAGAATCTCCTTTTCCTTTCGTGAAGTATAAAAACTGCTCAAGCTCCAGTTGAGGCGCAGACCACCCAAATAATAAAAATCAAAGTCATTGCTTAGCATGTTTAATGCTGGCCGCCCCACCCCGCTTTGCAAAAACAGGCTGAAACGTGGTAAGTTGCGCGTGTTTACAATATTTCCCTGTATATCGAAAACCTGCTTTTGGATTTCATACATTTCAAGTTCGGGGCGTGTTATAACAGATGAAAACCTTGGTAATTCGGGTTTTTCAATAATTGTACTTTCGGTAACAGGTTCGGCAATAAAAAGCGACAAAACATCGGCGTAACTTTTTCTTGCTGCAGTCAGTTCTGTTGTCCGCTGATCGGCTTTTAACATTTCAGCCTTTAAAAGATAAAGGTTGCTTTTTAATCCTGTACCATTTTCGATTGCCGCATTAGTTTTATCAATTCCGGTTTGAATATCTTTTTTTATAAGTTTTGTTTGTTCAATTTGCTGGTCAATCAGCAAAATACCAAAAAAAACCTGATCGATACGTTCACGTAGTTTGTACAGTTCCACTTCAAGTTTATGCGTTTCTACTTCGGCATTTTTTTCAACCAATTCTTTTTGATTACTCAATGTAAAAAGGTCGGTAATTTGCTGAACTGCTTCGCCGTAAACCTTATACTGATCTTTGCTGATTGTTTCGAAGAGGGGCGTAGTACCACTTCCCGGTAAACTACTGTTTAAGGTAGGCTGCGTTACATCGCTTTGGTAAGTTGCCTGTCCACCAATGGTTACCTGTGGCAAATATCCTTTCGACACATTGTCGAGTGAGTAGTTTTTAGTTTTCTCTATCAACCCGAATTGTTTTACCATCGGAAAATTCCGCCGTGCTTTTAAATAACAACTGTCGATTGAAAGTCCTGTAACTGTTTGCGATGAAACCTGGAGATTTATTGCCAGAAAAAGGAGAAAGGGCATTTTGAAATTATAAATTTTGATTTGAACATATTTCAAAAGTTAAAATGATTTTCAAGAAAAATCTATATTGCCATCATTGCGTCCATCCACACGGGAATAAGTGCTTTTCGTTCAGCCACAATTTCATTGTATTGAACCTCATTCAACCCGTTTATTTCTTTCAAAAGCGGTTTTGCAATAAACGGAAAAGCAATCAATCCCATGAAATTCATCATAAAGTGCAGAAAATGATGATCTTTTATTTTTCCCAGGCGAATGGCTTCATTATACTGTTCGAAAAAAACCGAACCAAACACTACTGATTTTAAATCAATTTTTTGCAATAATTCTTCGGGGTTATTCCTAATCTCACTCATAATAAACAGAGGTATTTCAGGCTCCTGAAAAAGTAAATCAATATAGTCGGCAGCGAACTTTTTTATTTTTCATCCAATGTAGAGTCAGCGTCATTAAAAACAATTGAAATGGAGGAAAAAAACGACTGAAATGCTTCGAGCATTACTATATTGAATAGCTTTTCTTTACTGCGAAAATAGTAATTCAACAGAGCTAGGTTTATCCCTGCTTCCTGCGCAATATCGCGTGTGCGGGCTGCTGCAAAACCTTTTTTATGAAAAACCGCTCGTGCTGAATTCTTAATTTTTTCTTCAGTTGACAAATCACTAAACTGAGTATTTATTTGAGTCACCATGTTTATACTATATTTTTTGCAAATATATTTAGTTTTTTGATTTAAACATTATATTTAATCCATTTATTTAATCATTTGATTAATCTTTTAAAATTTAAAAATCCATTTACTATAAATCACTGTAAAACAGCATATTGAAAATTATAATAAAAAACTATTAACAAAAAATCGCACACATTTCATAAAGTTTAAGTTTTAAACAGTTTAGTGTTAACATATTGATATTGTATTTTAATTTTATTTTTCTAATTTAGAGCCAAATTCTAAAATAACGATTGTATCTAATTATTAATCAAATAATTATTAAAATCAGCTTTAGAAACAAAAACAACAACAATTTTAGAAAATACAAACAAGTTAAACCATGATTGAGAGGCTGAGAGAATTATTTTCATTTTATGTTACCAGCCCCGAACAAAAAACTGACGATCTGTTAAATGTCGAATTGGTAAGCTGTCCACTTCGGGAGATGATATGTAATGTGCATTTGACTGCTATAAATAACAATTTAATAGAATCAGAAAAATTAAGAAAAGAAAAGGATTTCAATAATTCTATTGAAACGTTAAGAAATGCATTTCAAAAATCCACAGAATTATTGAATCATCCATGCACAAGTTGTGCGCAGCATTTTCGGAATAAGATATTTGAATCTCTCGAAAATATTCATGATGAACTTGAAAAAAAGTCTAAAGGTGTATTCAACGGAAAAAAGAATAAATTAATTTACAACAGATCTAAAAATTTATTAAAGGAATTTGAATTGGCAGGGGCAAATGATAAATTTCAATTAAATCATTCAAATAAAAGATTTCTGGGGAACCACCTCAACTAGCTTTTGCTCCAACTTAATATTTCCTGTGTAACCTGTTTTCAACTCTTTTCTATTTTATCTCGAAAGTTGAACTTCCCAAACAAATTTTTCCATCATTTGCAATACCTTCAACAACAACATAGAATTTTCCTGATATGTCGGAGCTAAAAAACCCAAGGTCAGCTGTTCCGTTTTTTGTAATTACGTCCGAATTCCAATACAGCAAAGTTTTTAAGTCGGTCAGTTTTTCCTGCAGATTTGCAGGAGTATATTTAGGCGAATAAAACTGCCGGATTTTACTGTATCCAACTACCTTATTCTCAATAATGTTCTTTGTTAATGTGTTGCCGGAATTCGGCTCACCTCTTCGTATAAATTGCAATAACTCCATTTGCACCTTTAACACCAAATGTTGAAAGGTTTTGAGGAGATTTCAATACTTCAATTTTTTCTACATCACTTATTGGAATTGCTCTTACAGCCTGAATTAATTGATTGTTCACTGTGGATTCAGTAATACTTTCAACATTGGCATTTCGCGAAACTTCAGCCGGATAATTAATAGTTTGGTTGCTGGCAAGCGGAACGCCATCAATCAGGAAAAGTGGTAAAGAGCCGTTGCCAAAGCCACTTGCCCCGCGAATACGAACATCATCGCCATTTATATCGACACCTGGTACTTTCCCGACCATATAATCAAGCACATTACTATACGATTGTTCAAAAGGCATAACTTCCAAAACAAAATCGGCTGTTTTATATAAACGGAAATGCCCATCCAAATCATTTCCTTCCTTTTCTTCATTTTTGATTTTTGATTTTTGATTTTTGGGCTGATTTTTTTTGTTTTCAACTGAAATCTGATATTTAAGCTCTGCCATATTTGAAGTTTCCTTTGATAAATCGCTCAACACCTTAAAATCAGCATCTGCCGGTTCAGCACTTTTAAAAACAGGTTCAATTTCAACATCCATATTCATTTTACCTGCCTCGTTTTTCCCCTGAACATGAACAATGGCGGTATCATTAAAAAGTAATCCGGGAAAAATAAAATTGCCCAAACTGTCAGTAATTTGTGTCAGAAATGCAACTTCATCTTCTTTTTGAATTGCAATTGTAATTTGTCCGTTTGGGATTTTATTACCCGTTAAAGTATTTTTTGCTGTTCCTTTTAAATTGATTCCTGCCTCTTGTTTAAATTCAAGGATTTCGGTTTTGTGCGACACACCATTCCAGAAATAACTCCCATACCCGTTTGTCAGCATAACAAGCCGTAGTTTTGCTTCTGAACTAATTTCATTCTCAGTAAACAAATCCGCTGATGATTCAACAATTCCATTAATTTCAGAATCGATCAATAACTGAGACAAAATATTCTTTGAAAAACCATTCTCAGGAACAGTAAATTCATGCACAACAGCAACTGACAGATTTGAAAAATCATCCTCTTTCAAATATTTTTCGTCACTGATTTGTAACCGAATTTCTGACCTTTTATCGTAAACACCAGCATCGGTTTGTACAATTAATTGATTCAAATTAAAGTTTCGCGAAAATAATAGCCGTTCTGAAACTGGAGCTAACATTTTATCGAGCAAAATCAATTTGTTTATTCCAGGTTTCAGTGAACTGTTATCAAACTTGAATACTTATTGACGCCATCCATTTTAAATGCCTGATAAAAAAGAACTTCTCCACGATACATATTGGCAATATAAAATACTTCGTCACTTAATTCTTCTGTATTTACCGCAACATTTACAATCACCTCTTTACTTGTGTGATTCACAAGCTGAATTTTGGCACCAGCCTTCGTTGGTTCAAACTTATATCTGAATGAAGGAAATCCTTCGATAGCAGCCGAATACGTTTTTCCGGTTTCAGGTGTTAGAAAAAACAAACCCATTCCTTTGTAATCAGTTGAAAAAGAAGCCACAACCGTTCCTTTTTCATCCTTTACAGTTCCTTTTGCATTTACACCTAAACCTAACTTGTTAATTGCTTTAAAAGCCACAAGATTAGTCGTGTTTTCAAGCAAAATTCCACCTTCAGGAAGAAAAGCCACATCTGCAACCATATTTCCTGTTCGAGTATTTACAGCAGTATTTTGAGAAAAACCTGAGATTCTTGAAACAGATATTTGCTTGTAAAAATGTGCTTTGGGATTGAAATTGAGCAAATAATTTGTATATGCCTGCAATAAATAATTTCCGGGTTTTAGTTTATCCGTGATTACAAAACTTCCAGAAGCCTGTCCGTTTAAACTGAGTAATATCAATTGCATTGCAGATTTACCTGATTGATCCAAAAAACTTACATAAACGTTTTCGGCACTTGGAATTAACCGCCCTGAATTGCTGTCAGTAAGATACACTTTGAACCAAACCGTGTCGCCGGTGAAATAGTTTTCAGCATCGGTATGAATATATATTTTTTCGACAGGATTTTTTTCGTTGTCAACTATCCAGTCTTCAATGGTTTGAGCCTGTGAATAAAAAGTAAACAGGAAAAAAAGTAAAAAACCCATTTGTTTTTTCATCTCATTATAATAGTTTATTGTTAATTGTATTCGATGGAACTCGCCATATAATGTTTTATCTGTGAGAGCATTTTGTTCATGGCTCGTTTCATAGTCAGATATTTTAATCATTCAAACTGAAGAACAAAAAATACATTTTACAAATTGCTTACGAAATAAGACAGTAAAAAGTACAATTACCCTGAAAAAAAATTTCCAGATCCTGTACAATTTTATTAAACCGAATTTGGCATAAGATTAATAAAATCCCAAACACAAATTATAACCCTGTAACACCGCCGCTTCGTAAAAAGTCAAAAAGTTTGTTGATCCGTTCAACTTTAGTTTCTTCATTATTTGTTTCCTCAATTCCCGTAATCCAATATTTCTTATAGAAAAATGAAAGTTTCCGGAAAGCTGCATCCATTTCAGGTTCATCATCCAAAAGCCACTGCAGGTAATCAGGAATCCCAATTGTCCGTGGAGAATCGTCTTTTTCAACCGAAGCAAAAACTGTATCTCCTTCCCATTTTCCAATTTCCATGCAGATATCTTTCCGCAGTTGAATCCAGTGGGTGTAGTCTCCCCTTGGCAATAAACTTCTGTCATAAGTTTTTCCCTCTATTGTAAGTTTTACCCGTATTGATTTTCTTGTATGAAACAAAGCAAAACAATCAAAAGGAAATTCAATAAAAACACCTTTTTGCGAACCCAGAATCAGTACTGTTGAATATTCAAACTTTTTCGTCATTTCCAGTGGTTTGAATAAATTTCAGGTTTCTTTTTAAACCCTCGAAACCAGTTCGCTTTACCGCCGATTTTTTAAACAACTCATTAAATAATGGCTTTTCAATTGCATGCCAATCACTGTTTTTAAGGTCAAGCAATCCATTTTTTGGTTTGAAATCAGTTTCATCGTGTGGTTTCGACTTCAGGTTCCAGGGGCAAACATCCTGACAAATATCGCAACCAAATACGCGGTTTTCAAATTGTCCCTTCAAGGTTTCATCCAATTCGCCCTTTACTTCTATTGTTTGATATGAAATACAGCGACGGGCATCAACAACCCGGTTAGCAATAATTGCTTTTGTTGGGCAGGCATCAATACATTTTGTGCAATTTCCGCAATGATCGCGCACTAATTTTGGTTTGTCAAAATACAATTCGATATCCAAAACCAATTCGCCGATAAAAAAAAAGCTGCCATGTTCAACCGAAATCAAAATGCTGCTTTTTCCTACCCAACCCAAGCCGGCACGTTTTGCCCAGGCACGCTCCAAAACCGGGGCTGAATCAACAAAGGGGCGACCGTTACAATCTTCTATTTCAGTTTGAATAAAACTCAGTAACAATTTCAATTTGTCCTTTAATACAAAATGATAATCTGTTCCGTAGGCATATTTCGAAAGAATTGGTGCAGTTGAATCATTTTGTGTTTCGGAAGGAAAGTAGTTTTGAAGAACAACAATTACTGTTTTGGCATTTTCATATAATTCACGCGGATCGAGGCGTTTTTCGACATTACGTGCCATGTAACCCATTTCACCGTGCATGCCTTGTACCAGCCAATTTTGAAAATGCGCCTGTTCTTCAGCAAGAAAATCGGCTGGAAGGATAACACAATCAAGTAAACCCAATTCACGGGCTTTTGATTTTATCTTGCCTGATATTTCGAACAGATTTTGCATTGCCTAAAATTAGCAACTTTTTTATGCAGCGACAATCCATAAAAAAACCTGCCTTTTAAAAAGACAGGTTTTCTTATCAATTCAAAAAATTTTACTTTTTCTTTTTTCTCATTATAACAAACGCAACTACTGTGATAACTACCACAGCAACAATTATAATAATTGTAGTGCTGCTTCCTGATGACGCAGTTTCGGCACCTGCCAAAGTCTTGTTCCATGTACGAACTGTCCTGCACGTTAAGGTTGTCAATGTAAGTCGCAGTGTCTTGTGCAACTGCGAAAAAAGGAAGGCTTAAAATAAGGGAGGCTAAAACTGCCATTAGTCTTTTCATCTTTTTCATGATTTTTAATTTAACTTATCTGAATTTAATTTCTCGTTTACTTTTTCAATTAAATGTGAAGCTACACCGTAACGGGGATTTATTTCAACCAATTCATCAAGCACAACTTTGGCTTCACGATAATTATTCTGATTAAAATGATGTTGAGCTTCAAGCAAATAAAAAGGTTCGTAAAGTGGATAAACCGCCCGTCCTTTTTGCAAATATCTGTTAAAAGTTTCAAAATCGTTTTGTTTCAGCGAATTTTTTGCCATTTGTAAATATAACCACACATTGTTTTCATCGTTTTTAACTGCACTTTCGAGCAAAATCTGTGCTTCATCAAAATCTCCGTTTTCTGATTTTACTATTCCCTGAAGATCTGTTTTATCCTTTCGTTTCAGCAAAACGACAATTGGATTTCCGGCGTGATAAAATGTTTTTACAATTTCGGTTGAATTCCATTTTCCGCTTTTAAGTAGATCAGGATGAATGTAATTAATGCCAAACAACCCATAATCCCAATCCTCCGAACTTCTTTCCAGATAACGTGAATACATGTATTTTATGTTTGGGCTTTTTTCGAAATAATTGGAGAGATTGCAATTACTTGCTAAAGTAACTTTATTAATGCCCACCAAATCGATAACATATTCCGATGATTTTTTAATGCCATGAAAATAGTAGTCATATTCGTAATTGGACCATGCTTTTTTGTTTCCTCCCGAAATGGAATTAAAATAAACATAATTAGCCGGAAATGTTGTTACCTGATGTTTTAAAGGAATTATCATCAAAAGAAAATACAAGGTTACAACTGCGGTTTTTACAAGTTTCGAAGAAAAACTGTTCAACAAATACCAAATCCCTGCTGCCGAAAAAACAGCAAAAAGCGGCAGCACAAAAATCATTTGACGGACACCACTATATAAATTTGCTTTTATTACAATCACATAAATAATTGGGAAGAAAAGGGTAAAAAGCAAAAACAACCCTGTAAAGAGTTGTTCGCTATCTTGTTTATTTATTTTTATTAAAAACAGGGCCAGAAAAACCGCAAGCCCAAAAATGATAAACTCCGGTGTTGAGATCATAAGCCATTTTGGCAAATAATACCAGGGTAGTTGCGTACTCCAAAGCCATTCACCCTCGAATATTTGCCTGATACTCACTTTGTAGTGTTCCATTAACTGCAGACTTTCCAGCGGATTTTGAAAAATGTTTTGCAAGGCAAAGGGCCAAAAAAACAATCCTGCGAAATAACCAATCAACAGGATTGCCAAGCCCTGGCCCAATAGCCTTACAAGACAAGATTTAGTTGAAAAAATATATTTAGGTAAAAAAGGCTTCAAAATTAATGCAGTGATAATAGCCACTGCCAAATAGCCAAATAAAATCAGCCCGCCAATGCGCACCGAAATGGTAAATGCTATTGCCAATCCCAGAAAAACCGAACTTTTCCAACCGGGTTTTGGCAACTCTTTCATAAAACGAATAATCATAAAAATACCAGCCAAATAACCGGTTGCAAACGGAATATCTTTCAGGTTTCCAAACGCCTGCCCAAATAAGCGAGGCATCGCAATAACCGAAAACACTGTTAATGTCGAAACCCAAAATGATCCGGTTAGCTGAAAAGCAATCATCCGGCAAACAACAATAACAGCCAAAAGAAGAGTGCACCGGTAAAATGACGGGTTACAAATTCATTTTCTATGTTAAACACCCGATTAATTAAAGCAGTAAAATTATCAACAGACTGGCCATAATATTTCAAATTGGTAACCGGAGTTTCCAAACAGGATGCGTCTTCCCCTGCTGTAAAATACCAGTTGACAACCTGTTTTGCATGTGGATAGTGCAATTGTTCGTCAACATTTACCGCTGCACGGGGCGCCAAAAATGTAAGAATTATTGCAGCCAAAAACAAGCTAGCAACAAAAGCATTTTTTGCGGTTAATATGTCAACTTTCCTATTCATAAATATCTCTGACAATATACACAGGCCTGTTTTGTACTTCTTTAAATATTAAATAGATATATTCTCCTATCAGTCCAAGGAAAGTTAATTGCACCGAACCAAAAAAACTGACTGCCAAAAACATTGACGACCAACCGGTTGGTGCAAAACCCATAATTTTCGAAACGAAAGTGTAAATTATAGCACCCAGAAAAATGAATATTCCAAGCAAACCCACAAATAAACATGCTTTTATGGGCCATTTCGAAAAGGAATAAATTGCATCTGAAGCCAGTGTAAAAAGTTTCCCGAAACTCATTTTTGCTTTGCCTCTTAATCGGTCGGGGACGGTCAAATTCAATAAACTCGTGTTTAAATCCTACAAAATTACGGATTCCAGGCATGTACCTGTTTTTTTCGGAAAAACGCAAAATTGCCTGATGTGCTTTTTTGTTTAAAATACAGAAATTACCTGCTTTTGTAACCTGATGTTCCTCGCTGATTTGGCTAAAAATGCGATGGAAAATATTTGTAAAAATCCGGCGTGAAAGCTTTTCATTCCGTTGATCGCGCACAGCAGTTACAATATCGGAGTTGGATACCGTAATTTTATTGAAAAGAACAGGGATTAATTCAGGTGGATCCTGAAAATCACCATCCATCATTATTACATAATCTCCGGTTGCAAAATCCAACCCGGCCGTAATTGCTGCCTGCAAGCCAAAATTGCGCGAAAATGAAATTATTTTCAACTGTTTATTTTGACTTCTGAAATCGAGAAGTATTTGTAAAGTTGAATCTGTGCTTCCATCGTCAACACACACTATTTCAAAAGCTTCACCAGTAGATTGAAGATTCTCAAAAACCTCTTCAATTAACTGAGAGACAAGGTTGCTTTCATTTAAAAGTGGTATGACTACTGAAATCATTTTTTATTTTTTATGATCTGTGTTGTGAACCGGGAATTGGCACGGGAAATTCCTTATCAACAGGTCCCATTTCATATTTTTCAGGTCCAAGTTTAACAGTAGAATTCATCATTTCATCCCAGGTAACCAACTGACCTGTGTAAGCGGCTGTTCTACCCATTATTGCAGTCAGTGTAGAGATTGCAGTACGTTCAGCTTCAACAACCGATTTGTTTGTTCTGATTGAAGTTACCAAACTTATATGTTCCTGAATATAAGGAGAAATAGCCACAACCTCAGTTGATTTGCCATCCTTGTCTTTAGGATAATCATATTTCCATTTTACCGACCCATCCAAATTATAAATTGCGTTTTTACAATTTGTATAACCTTCGGTTCCATTGATTTGCTCTCCCAAAGTGTTTGCACAATCATCAATTTGTCGCGACATGCTGTGTGAGTAAACCCCATTTCCAAAATTGAAATCGATACTGAAAAAATCATACTGATCGCCTGTCAACCGTCTTGCACGACCGCCAAAACCAATTGCTTCATCAGGATGTTTCCCTAAAAACCAGTTAATAATATCGATATTGTGAACATGTGTATCAAGAATATGATCACCACACAACCAGCAGAAATTATTCCAGTTGCGGATCATGTATTCCATATCGCTCCAACCTTCTTCGCGGGTGCGAAACCAAACATGGTTTTGCAGCCACCAGGCTTTTGCTGAAGTAATTTCTCCTATCGCCCCCGACGCAACCTGCCTGTAAGTTTCCAAGTAATCGTCCTGATGACGACGTTGTGTTCCGGTAATAACGGTAAGTCCTATATTTTCAGCCTTTCGTGAAGTAGCAATAATTTGCCGGGCACCCACCGGATCAACACAAACCGGTTTTTCCATAAAAACATGTTTTTTGGCCTGAACACATGCATCAAAATAAGCGGGTCTGAAATGTGGAGGCGTGGCAAGAATAACAACATCCAAATCAACATCAAGTAAACTTTTATAGCTGTCAAAACCCCAAAAACAATTTGCTTCCGGAACTTCAACCCGTTGCTTGCTAAGTTTACTGCGGCAATCCCAAACCTTATCCTCGAAAACATCAGCTAAAGCAATCAATTCCAAATCATTTCCGGCAGCCAGAAAATTCAGTGCTGCCCCGGTTCCACGGTTTCCACAACCAACAAGTCCTGCCCTCAATTTCTTGCCATCAGGAGCTTTGTCGAGTATGGTTGGAAATGCATAATCAACTGTTTTTGTTTTTGAGCTGCAGGAAGCCAGGGCATTCAACCCGATAACTCCGGCAGCACCAATAACTGCCGATTTTCCAAGAAAATTCCTGCGTGATAGTTGACTTTTTTCCATGATATCTAGTTTTTATTTTTTACCGAATTTAAATCTGTTGCCTTGTAATCGCAAACTACTCTGAACCCAACATTTTTGCTGTCGGAATACCACCAAATACTTTTAGGAATTTGCGGGTCGGTAACCAACCAATCTTTTGTCCGGGTAAAATCACGGCGCCCCACACGTAGATCCTTTGCAGAATTACTATAAGCGCCACCGCGAACAACATGTTCCATTCCATCCCTTGGCCCACGCGGATTCTTTACAACAGTTTTTGGGTATTTTGAATACACGGCAGGATCGTAAAAATCGAGACAAAACTCCGCAACATTGCCAAGCATGTTTTTCAAACCATAAGGATTTGACCATACTTTAGCCGGTTCCTGTGTTCTGGCAGGGCTGTTTTCCTGATAAATTATATACGAATTAATTGTTGTGGTATCAACCCCAAATATTTTGTTCCAAAACCCTTTTGATTCATAATCTTCCGGCGAACCCTCAAAGAAGTACGGAGTTTCAGTTCCACCACGGGCAGCATATTCCCATTCAGCTTCGGTTGGCAGCCTGTATTTTTTCCCTGTAACACTGCTTAACCAGCGGCAGTAAGTTTCTGCACCATGAAAACTCATTGTAATTGCCGGTCGTGTACCTTTACCCCAGCCCTGATCAGGTGCGCCCCACGGAGGAGTAGCCCCTGAAATCCCGTCGGTTTCTTCATCGGCTTCAACAGCTTCTTTTCTGCCCTGCGAGGCAGTTGCGTTGAAAAAAGCCAGATATTCATTCCATGAAACTTCAATTTCGCCAATCCAGAAACTGTCAACCGCAACATTTATAATGGGTCCCTCATCATTTCTTCTGAAAGGTTCATCTGCAGGTGTCCCCATTTTAAATTCGCCGCCGGGAATGGCAACCATTTTAAAAGATACAGGTGTTCCCGGGATTTTTTCCTCGAAGGTTTTAAAATCAGTAACCTTTGCAGGTTCAGTAAATATTTCCTTTGAACCTGAAATCAGTTCATCCATTCCTGTTAACCCAGTTTTTCCGCGATAATGACCAACATTGAGATGACATTGTAAACACGAAGTATTATCGGGATTTCGCAAATATTTTAAATGCGATTCAGCACCTAAAGCATTTAGTGTTGAAGGGAACAAATTTGTATGACACTTTTGCAACCATCTTCATAAACAAAACGTTTTGATGCTTCAATTGTACGCTTTTCTGCCCAATCAATCTCAGAAGAATCCTTTGTCATAAAAACATAAAAATCATGCGCACCATGATATGCTTTTCTTGTTAAAAACCGAACAGGTTGGTCTTCGGGCGGTAAATGACAGTCAACACATTTTACTGAAACTCCACTTCGGGTATTATTATGCACAGACAATTTCCAGGTAGCCTCAGCGTGTGGGTGTACATGGCATGATTCGCAGAATTCGTTTGTTGAAGTATAATGGATTGTTTTATTTGTTAATGCCAGTAAAAGAATTGCACTTAAACCACCGACAATAAATAACAAATAGTGTTTTCTTTTGATCGTTTTATCAGTCATTCCAACATTAAATTTGTAACAATATTAATTCGTGTGTATTACAAATTGCTTAACTACTGTATGGACAGCTGGTTAACTGTAACTTAATTTACACTTAATTTAAAACGTATATACTTGATTTTGTATCATTTATAAAATTATAAAAAAAAATAAATTTTGTTCGTTTTACAATCTATTTTAATACTTTTGGAACAAAAATAATTCTAAATTAAGTATTCATAAATACGAAACAAGGAAGTTTAAATAGTGAAAAAGAGATTGATTTACGTATCTATATTTTTATTTACCCTTCTTTTTATAGCACCAAAAATTATTGAGGCTACCGAAATATCCGACAAGACCTTTTAATTTCTAAAATCAATGCACAAAATTTAAATAACCAACAAACCTGGAACTTTTTACAAAAAAATGATGCAACAGGTATTGAATTGGAAATTGTATCAAATGACAAACATATTTTCCTTCAAAATACAACAGAAAAGTTTGCAACTGTTCTTAAAAAAATACATTCAGTAATTCAGGAGAACCAGGCTAAGATTATGCCTGTTTTCATTCGTTACAACGGCAATATCTTACTCCTTGACTCTGTTATTAATGAATCAGAATTAGCTTCTTCCATTTTCTATCTTCCCCAAGGAGAAACATGGCCATCAGTTGAATATTTGGTACAGGCAAACCGAAGGATAATCTTTTTCGTTGACGGGAATTATTCAGGTGTTAGCAGGATATTGCATCATGTAAAAAATTACGCTTTCGAAATTTCAGCAAACAATTCAGCAAACGGTTTATACGTATCAAACAATTCCGAAATAATAAACCAGGAACTTTTTATTATAAACGATTTTGAGGATCTGCCTACCAAATTTCAATCTAATCAACTGAATAGAAATCTTGTACCCGACTATATCAATTTTCTTTTAGAGAACTGGAAAAAATATGGGAAACGCCCAAATTTCATTTTTGTAGGCAATGAAATTTTAAATTTCGACAATACAGTTGACCAATTAAACTCATTTACATGGATAAAAGGAGTTGCTAAAATTTCAGAAAAAAATATTGACAAATTGTATTGGAAAAACCCTGACATTTTGGTAACCGGTGGCAATTTCAGTTTTCCGTATCGCGGTGGAGAAGAATTAATTTTGACACCTTTTGTACCAGGTTATAAAATGACACCTGAGCAAATTGTTGTGACAGGTGAAATGACAATACCGGAGAGTTACACCATTTTTGCAACACCGTTACCGCTTGGTGAGGATTTAACGGGCAGCTTCAGTTTTGAGAAAAAAGTTATGAATGCTGTAAATACTACTGCAGAGTTTAATGGCAGCAATTTTTCTTTTGTTCAGGATATTGAGCGTGGGAATGTGTTAAGACTTCCGGAAAACGCAAGTATAAACCTCGGAAAACCTGAAAACTATGGTTTCCGCAACAGTAGTTTTACTGTGAGCTGTTTTGTGAAATTTACCGAAATACTGGAATTTGGAGATAATGCGATTTTGGGAAATTATGAATCAGGCTACAGAAAAGGACTTCATTTAATTCTGCGATCGGGGCATCCCTATTTTGGATTGTGGGCCAATGATTTTGTGGCAGAAAAAATTTTGCGGCCAAACCAATGGTATCATTTAACCTGGCGATACATTATTGAAACAGGTGAACAATCGATTTTCCTCAATGGTCAGCCGATTGGTGTTTCAGACGGCCATCCTCCATTTTCCGGCACCGGAGATATTCATTTGGGAAGCGCCCTTTCATCGGGAGCCAGTTTGCGCGGTTATATTGATAACCTGCTAATTTGGAACAGACCTTTGGGAAATGAGGAAATAAACAGAATTTCCTTTGATGAAGAAATAACTGTTGAAGAAATTGCAACCAATGCAATTGGATTTTTTGGTATTTCGAAAAACTTGATAATAATTATTTCAGGATTAATAATAATCGCTATGCTAATTATTATTGTTGCAAAACGATTTAATAAAAACAAAACAGGCATATTGATCGAACCACCTGTGGAAATTGCTAAAAATAAAATTCAGTTATTTGGCGAATTCAAAGCAATTGACAACAAAGGAGTAGATATTACAGATCTTTTCACTCCAAAAGTTAGAGAATTGTTCCTTTTTGTTTTGATTAATTCATTAAAAAGCGGAATTGGGGCGAGCATACATGATATTAATGATACTTTGTGGTCGGGAATTTCATCAAGAAAAGTAGCAAATAACCGATCGGTTACACTGAATAAATTGCGGAAGATTTTGTTGGAAATTGACGGGATTGAATTTGTTTCAACAACTGGTTATCTGCAGGCAAAAATGAAAAAACCGTTTTACTGTGATTATGTAAATGCCTACAAACTTTGCCAAATTCCTGAAGGATTAACAAAACAACAACTTATTTCGTTTTTTGAAATGGTAAAACGTGGTCGTTTTTTGAAAGGAATACATTGGGAATGGCTTGATGAAATCCGCGGATTTACAGGTAACCAGGTAATTGACAATTTGTTAAATCTTGCTACAATTTATCAAAAAGAGGAAAATTTGCCTGAAATTGAAAAGATTGCCCGACGAATTTTAGATTATGATGATTTGAACGAAGAAGCTATTTTCTTACAAATTTGGGCATTACAAAAGAACAACAACCTGAATCTGGCAAAATTCAATTTCACTTCGTTTACTAAAAAATACGAAACCAGCTTTGGAGAACCCTTTTCAATGAATTTTGCCCAATTTAACCAACACTTCGAAAAAGGCTTTATTTAGAGCAATTCGTCAACACTTTTTTGCAGAAAATCGCGTGTATAATAATCTTTGTCCACAATTTCACCATTCCAGGTCGCAATGTCGAGGTCAATATTTCTCGGTCCAAATTTTGGAGAAGTCCGGTCGCGCCCCATTTTGTCTTCAATTGATTTAAGGAGTTTTGTTAATTCATCCAGTTCCATGTTGGTTTTAATTTTCACTGCACCATTCATGAAATCCGGTTGATCCTCAATTCCAATGGGTTTGGTTTTCATCATTGCAGAAACTTTTACAACTTCAACATTTGTTTTCAAAATATCCAGCATTTTCCCGATATTACACTCAGCATCAATGTTGGAACCAATACCGATGATTACTGAATTCATCGGGTCGCCTCCATTTCCATGGAAACCGATTCAGCAAAACGAAGTGCGTGCGGTTTGTCAACTTCCACTCTCGCCCATTTCACTTTTTGGTCGCTCATAATCAGGTCGAGTATGTTTTTGGTTAAAACTTCGAGAAGCTTGAATTTGCCGTCTTGTACCAGTGTAATGATCTTTTTTGTTATGGTTTTATAATCAAAAATATCCAGCGGTTCGTCGGCTTCAATGGCCGAATTTGGAATATCGGTTTCTATTTCGAGGTTGATAATCACATCCTGTTTATTCACCAGTTCCTCGGGGTTGAATCCAATATAAGTTCTTATCAATAAATTTTTTACACGTATTTTTGCCATAGTTTTTATTCGTTTTGACCAAGATTTTCGCCGCCGTCGGCAAAAAGCAACTGGCCTGTTAAGTGATTGTTCTGTAAAATATAATTCAGGCTTTCAATAATTGGCTGAACACCTGCAGGTTTTTTCATAGGTATGCATGCAGCCAGTTTTTTCATGTAATTCTCGTCTTTATCTTCAGGAGGCAAAGAAACGCCCGGAGCAATTGCATTTACCCGAATATTGGGTGCCAACTCCAGCGCTGCCATTTTTGTGAGTTCCCAAAGTGCTTTTTTTGAAAGTGAATAAGCGGCAAAATTCGATTTATTTGAAGTTATTCGCGTATCAACAAGGTTGACGACATTGCCTTTTTTACATTGGCTCGCAAAGTCTCTTATAAGAAAAAATGGTGCTTTGAAATTTACAACCATTTGTGAATCGAACAACTCTACTGTAGTTTCTTTCAGATATGAAGCATCAAATACTGAAGCATTATTAACCAGTAAATCAATGTTCCCAAATGCTGAAAATACATTTGGAACCAATTGGGCAACTTCCAAAACATCTTCAAGATTTGCTTTAAAAGCTGCGAATTTTTGATCGGGATACATTGCTGAAAGAGAAGCAACCAAATCAAGAGCAGACTTTTCTGACGAATTATAATGAATTGCCACATTCCAACCTTTTTCGGCCAAATGTTCTGTAAGTGCTTTTCCAATCCGTTTTGATGCACCTGTAATTAATGCGGTTTGTTTCATCATTCTGTTTTCCCGGAAATTCTCAATGACTTCGGTATTGTAATTAGTAATTAAAAGAATTCAGTTTACTCAGGTATTTACCAATAATATCAAATTCAAGATTTATAACCGTACCCTCTTTGAAAGTATGAAAGTTAGTTACATCATAGGTAAATGGAATTATCGCCACCTGGAATGAATTATTTTTTGAATTTACAACTGTAAGACTCACGCCATTAACGGTTACTGAACCTTTTTCAACTGTCATGTAGCCCATTTTTGCCTTATCCAGGTCGAACTCGTATTCGAAAGTATAATACCAGCTTCCGTCGGCTTCTTCCACATTTTTGCAAACTGCAGTCTGGTCAACGTGGCCCTGTACGATATGCCCGTCAAGCCTGCCGTTCATCATCATGCTGCGCTCGAGATTTACTTTTGAGCCAACTTCGAGCAAACCTAGGTTCGATTTTAAAAGTGTTTCTTTTATAGCGGTTACTTTGTACAGCTTTTTTTCTTTATCGACCCAAACAACTGTTAAACACACGCCGTTGTGCGACAAACTTTGGTCAACTTTCAATTCATTGGCAAACGAACAACTTAATGTAAAATGAACATTTTCCTGTTCTTTTTCGATTGCAACTACTGTTCCGTATTCTTCTACTATTCCTGAAAACATATGAGTTTCGAGTTTAAGGTTTAAAGTTTAAAGCGTATTGAAACACTTCCACATTAAACAGATTTAATATTATAAAAATTACAAACAACCATATTCAAATCGCAAATAAGCAACAAATACCAAAACCTTAAAATTCAAACCAAAGAAAATTTACAAAATGAATTGTGATTATTTTATTTTTTCACAGACCACTCAACCCCACTTTTGCCATCTTTTAATTCAATTCCGATGGTGTTTAAATCGTTGCGGATTTTGTCGGCAGCAACCCAGTCTTTATTGGCTTTTGCCTGTTGACGAAGATCTATGAGCAACTCAATTGCACCTGTTAAAACTTCACTTTCACCAGAGTCAACTGCTTTTTCTTCTTTCAAACCCAAAATATCAAAAACCACTGAGTGGTAAAATGATTTTAACCCTGTTAAATCTTCTGCTGATATTTTTTCACTTCCGGCTTTTATTGAGTTGATGATTTTTACACCGTCAAACAAATGCGCAATTGCAACCGGACTGTTTAAATCATCGTTCAAAGCTTCAAAACATTTTTCTTTAATGGAAGAAATCTCAACCGTCGATTTTTCTGAAGCCTCAATTTCATTTAGCGTTTTTACTGCATTCATCAAGCGTTCCAAACCTTTTTCAGAAGCTAACAGTGCCTCATTTGAGAAATCAAGTTCACTTCGGTAATGCGCCTGTAAAATAAAAAAGCGGATTGTCATTGGCGAATATGCCTTTTGCAACATGCTGTGACTGCCGGTAAACAATTCCTCCAAGGTAATGAAATTACCAAGCGAGCGGGCCATTTTTTGTCCGTTGATTTTAATCATGTTGTTGTGCATCCAGTAACGCACGGGTTCGTGCCCAAGACATGCAGTTGATTGCGCAATTTCACATTCGTGATGCGGAAATGTCAAATCCATTCCACCGCCATGAATATCAAATATTTCACCTAAATATTTAGTACTCATTACTGAACATTCCAAGTGCCAGCCCGGGAAACCAACACTCCATTTTGATGGCCAGCGCATAATATGCTCAGGCTGGGCTTTCTTCCAAAGGGCAAAGTCAAAGAATTTTTCTTTTCGCTTTGTCCGTCGAGTTGACGGGTATTTGTTTTTATATCGTCAAGGTTTCGGCCTGACAATTTTCCGTATTTGTATTGTTCATTATATCGTTCAACATCGAAATAAACCGAACCATTCATTTCATATCCAAATCCTTTATCAACAATCGATTCAATCATTTGCTGCTGTTCGATAATATGACCTGAAGCACGCGGCTCGATACTGGGCGGTAATATATTTAACTGCTCCATGTTGTGATGAAAGGTATTCATGTATTTCTGCACAACTTCCATTGGCTCAATTTGTTCGAGCCGTGCTTTTTTCGAAATTTTATCTTCTCCGGATTCTTCAACCTCATCTTCAAGGTGGCCAACATCAGTTATATTTCGAACGTAACGTACTTTATAACCCAAAAATGCGAGGTATCGAAAAAGCAAATCAAAAGTGATATTTGGCCGGGCATGACCAAGATGCGAATCGCTGTAAACCGTTGGCCCGCAAACGTATAAACCAACTTTCCCTTTAAGCAGGGGTTTAAAAATTTCCTTGCTTCGGGATAAAGTATTGTATATTATAAAATCATTATTCATTATTTTTAATGAATTTGATATTAAACAGTTTCTCCATTTTGCTCAGTTACTTCTTCAATTGGTTTATTTTCAATTTTGTTGAAATAATTCCTGTAAAAAATCAAAATCGAAAAAATACCCACTGTAATTGCAGAATCGGCAATATTAAAAACAGGCCTGAAAAAGATTAATTCGCTGCCACCTAAAAACGGCACCCAACCGGGATATTGGCTGTTTACAATTGGAAAATAAAACATGTCAACTACTTTCCCATGCAGAAAAGTTGCATAACCGCCTCCTTCAGGAAATATAGTGGAAACCTGACCATAACTTTGTTCGAAAATCATCCCGTAAAACAAACTATCGATGATATTTCCGATGGCACCTGCAAAAATCAATGAAATACTTACAATAAAACCAAAAGGAATATCTTCCTTTTTAGCCAGTTTAAAAAGATACCAGCCAATGGCAATTACGGCAGCAATACGAAAAACACTTAAAAACATTTTCCCGTATTCGCCGGCAAATTCGAAACCGAAAGCCATTCCATTGTTTTCAACAAAATGCAGGATAAACCAGTCTTTGAAAACCACAATTTCATCGCCGAGAGACAAATTTGTTTTGATCCAGATTTTAAGAATCTGGTCGGCAATAAGAATTAAAACAATAATGATGATTGATTTTGCAGTGCGACTCATTCCTGTTGTATTAAAAAAAAAATGCTCCCGGAATATCGTTTTAATGAATAATCCGAGAGCATTTTCAATTTTTTTTCGAATTATCTTTGGTTCATTTTAGCATCCATCGAAAGCGTTGCATGAGGAACTGCACGAAGCCTTTCCTTACTGATAAGCTTACCGGTTTCGCGGCAAATGCCATACGTTTTATTCTCTACACGCACCAAAGCGGCTTGCAAATGCTGTATAAATTTCAATTGGCGTTGTGCCAGTTTTCCCGATTCCTCTTTTGAAAGAGTGGCGGCGCCTTCTTCCAAAACTTTAAAGGTTGGAGAGGTGTCCTGCGTATCATTTCCGTCACTTTGCGTTAACGAGGTCTTATACATCTCGTAATCACTCTGTGCTATTTTGAGTTTTTCCAAAATCAATTCTTTGAATTCTTTTAGATCCTCATCCGAATATCTATTTACTGCTCCCATAATTAAAGGGTTTAATTTTTTAATTTAATTTTTTAAAGCGACCTAAATTAATAAATTTTTATAATTAAAATAAGGTCAACCATCATTTCAAATCTCCACTCTTTTCACTAAAATATGAACAAACAAATCTTTGTCAATTTCAACTTCCTTTGATTCAGTATCTTCCAGATTATCAACCAATTCGAGTTGATTTGCCAATGTTTGCGCGCAAATATAATCTTTATAATTTAAAATTGCTGTATTATATTCATCTCCTTTAACAATTGTTACATTAATTCGGTCGGTAACTTCAAAATTGCTGTCCTTTCTAATGTTTTGAATTTTATTTATAAACTCCCGTGCAAAACCTTCATTTTTAAGTTCTTCACTAACATTTATATCCAATGCAACGGTTATTTGCCCTTCAGAAGCCACTGTCCAGCCCGGAATATCCTCGGTTTGGATCTCAACATCTTCCAACGTAATTTTCAATTTTTCGTTACCGGCAACTATTTCAAGTTCACCATTTTTCTCTAACTCCGAAATTTCTGACTGCCCAAACTGACTTACTGCATCGGCAATTTGTTTCATCAGTTTTCCAAATTTCGCACTTCTGTTAAAACAATGTTTTTTATTGCCTCAAACTGTTCATGTAAACGAGCATTCAACACAGGAACAATTATTTTAGCAAGTGGTTGCCTTACTTTCAATTTTTCTTTCCTTCGCAATGCCAAAATCATAGACGAAGCTTTTTGGGCAATGTCCATTTTCTCTTCCAAATCTTTGTCAATTAGTTCTGCATTATAAGTTGGAAAATCAGCAAGGTGAACACTCTGATCAAGCTCTTTTTGTGTTACTTTGTTTAGATTAGAATACAACAAATCAGCATAAAACGGGGCAATTGGCGCCATTAATTTTGCCACAGTTGCCAAACAGGTATATAAAGTTTGATAGGCTGATATTTTATCTTCAGTGAATTCGCCGCCCCAATATCTTTTGCGGCTCAAACGAACAAACCAGTTGCTTAAATTTTCGGATACAAAATCGGAAATGGCGCGTCCGGCGCGGGTTGGTTCGTAATTTTCGTAGCACCACGAAACTTCTTTAACCAGTGAATTTAAAAGTGAAATTATCCACCTGTCGATTTCGGGTCGTTTTTCAACCGGAATTTCATTTTCTGCAAAACAAAACCCGTCAACATTGGCGTAAAGTGCAAAAAAGTTGTAGGTATTATAAAGCGTTCCGAAAAATTTCCGCCGTACTTCCTCAACACCCGAAATATCGAATTTCAGGTTGTCCCACGGCTGCGAATTGGTTATCATGTACCAACGCAACGGATCAGAACCATAATTTTCGATGGTTTCAAACGGATCGACTGCATTACCAAGCCGTTTCGACATTTTATTTCCGTTTTTGTCGAGAACCAATCCATTTGAAATTATATTTTTAAATGCAACCGATTCATCAATCATTGTTGCAATTGCATGTAATGTAAAAAACCAGCCACGGGTTTGATCCACACCTTCAGCAATAAAATCCGCAGGGAAAACCTCATTAAAGATTTCCAGATTCTCGAACGGAAAATGACGCTGTGCATAAGGCATTGAACCCGAATCAAACCAAACATCGATTAAATCGGATTCGCGAAACATTTTTTGTCCTGATGCCGAAACCAGCACAATATTATCAACATAAGGTTTGTGCAGGTCTGCCTTATCGTAGTTCTCTTTCGAATTGTTTCCAACCTTAAATCCTTCATACGGATTGTTTGTCATGAAACCTGTCTTCAGCGACTTTTCAATTTCTACCATCAACTCTTCAATTGAGCCAATACAGATTTCTTCGGAGTCGTCCTCAGTTCGCCAGATAGGAAGTGGTGTTCCCCAGAAACGCGAACGGCTGAGGTTCCAGTCAACAAGGTTTTCCAACCAATTCCCAAATCGTCCGGTGCCGGTTGATTGTGGTTTCCAGTTGATTGTGTTGTTCAGTTCCACCATTTTATCCTTAACGGCTGTAGTTTTTATAAACCACGAATCGAGCGGATAATATAAAATCGGTTTATCAGTTCGCCAGCAATGCGGATAACTGTGTGTGTGCTTTTCAATTTTGAAGGCTTTGTTTTCGAGTTTCAGCATCACCGAAATATCAACATCAACAGTATTGTCTTTTTCTGTTAGCTGCTCATCGTATTCGTTTTTCACATAACGACCGGCAAATTCTTCATATTTTTCGAGATTCACATTTTCTGTAACAAATTCTTCCGCCATATTCTGAACAAGAAAAAACCGTCCTGTTTTATCAACAAGCGCCTGATTTTTACCCTCTTTGTCAACAACAATTAATGGCGAAATTCCATTTTGTTTGGCAACCCTGTCATCATCGGCACCAAAAGTTGGTGCAATGTGCACGATTCCTGTTCCGTCTTCGGTTGTTACAAAATCTCCTGTAATTACTTCAAAGGCTTTCCCTTTTGGTTTTACCCATTCAATTAATTGTTCGTACTGAATGCCGGCCAATTCGGTGCCTTTGTATTCACCGGTAATTTTATACGGAATATTTTTATCTCCGGGTTTATATTCGTCAAAATCAAGCTCAGCATTTTTCGGGTTGAAATGAACGCTGAATAAATCTTTCGCCAAAATAAGCGTTGCAGGAATTCCTGTATATGGATTGAAGGATTTAACCCTGACATATTTTATACCGGGACCAACACAAAGTGCTGTGTTTGATGGCAAAGTCCAGGGAGTGGTAGTCCAGGCTAGAAACGAAACATCAGTATCTGTACCTTCAAACAGAAATTCAGATTTACTGTTGCGGATAGCTTTAAACTGCGCAACTGCCGTTGTGTCTTTTACATCGCGGTAACTCCCGGGCTGGTTGATTTCGTGGGAGCTTAACCCGGTTCCGGCAGCAGGCGAATAGGGTTGGATTGTGTAACCTTTGTACATCAAACCCTTATTGTAAATCTGTTTCAGTAACCACCAAACCGTTTCAATATAGCGGTTGTCGTAGGTTACATACGGATCGTCCATATTAACCCAGTAACCCATTATCCGTGTAAGTTCTTCCCATTCACGGGTGTATTTCATTACCTCTTTGCGGCAGGCGTTGTTATATTCTTCAACCGAAATTTTTAAACCGATATCTTCTTTTGTAATGTTCAGCGCTTTTTCAACACTCAACTCAACGGGCAAACCATGTGTGTCCCAGCCGGCTTTGCGGTGAACCCGAAAACCCTTCATGGTTTTATAGCGACAGAAAATATCTTTTATGGCGCGCGCCATTACATGATGTATGCCGGGCATACCATTTGCCGATGGCGGTCCTTCATAAAAAACAAACGTTGGGTGGCCTTCGCGGGTGGAAATACTTTTGTGAAAAGTATCGTCTTCCTGCCACCTTTTTAATACATCCTTGTTGATCTGCGACAGATCTAATTGCTTATATTCCTGAAACTTATTACTCATAACAATCTGAAATTCTAACCTATCTTTAAAAAAATATGCAAATATAGGATTTTTTTCAGGGCAGGAATTTTAATCATTCTTTTATGCCTGATAATGAACTAAACTTTAAAATCAAAAGGCCTGAAATGGATTTCCTGAAAATATGAAGGTTGATAGTAGTGTTGTAGTTTGTGATTTTTATGTTTTGACAACCGGTTTTAGATTTTACATTTAAGGCCAATTCTCAGACACGTGTGAGTCAGAAAAATCATTGTGCAAAAAATTTATCAGCCGACCATTTTGCCGGGTTATTGATTATATAATCCGAAATATGATGATACGATTGTTCGTCACGAATAATGTGTTCCCAATAATTCCGTTGCCACAGTTTGCCGTTAAATGGTTGCCAACCCAATGTTTTTACGCCGCGGATATAATTAACCGTGACAATAGATTGAAACGCCCCAACCATATCCCCAACGGTTTTACCGTTGACGGCGACGTTGACGGAATTCGCGGTGGCGGCGGTGGTAGGGGCAATCCCTTGTGGTTGCCCTCTGTTGTTTTCATAATTTCCATTTTGGGCGACCACATTGTTTTCATCATTTCCATTTTGGGCGACCACGTTGTTTTGGGCGACCACATGGGTTGCCCCGACGATTTCCAAAATGGCGTGAAAATGGTTGGGCATTACAACATATTCGTGCAATTCAATATTTTTAAACCGTCCGGGTAATGCCAACCATTCGTTTTCGACCATTTTACCGGCATCATTTAAAATCATTTTGCCGTTTGCGATATTACCAAAGGGCAACCACAAGGGATTGCCCCTACGGTTAATACATATTGTAATAAAATACAATCCGGCACGTGAATAATCATATCCTTTTAGACGGATGCTGTGGCGGTGATGAAACTGTGGATTGTAGATCATTGGATCCAATTTATTAGGAATTTAGATTTTGATAACGTAATTTTATTCTCCTACTATACCAAATTTTGGTCTGTTAATGGGGTGAAGTTCACAATTCCAGAATAATCGCTATGGTCGTGCCGACCGCTCATATTCCTGTTAATTATGCCAGTTTTTTATTTTCCATACTCAAACTAATAAAGCTCGGATAATTCTATTTTCAATTGTTCTTCGTAATACAATTGTTTCTTTACGTTAGCTCTCGAATCAGTATCTGAATCCTACTCTAATTTTCAATTTTGCGGTAGGTCCGTCTGAAGAAATCTTTGAGTCGATTTCTGGTTGCAATGTTTAAACTCATAGCCAATAAATTTTTTTTTATTGTCCCGTAATTCCTTTCTAAATCAACGGACATAAATCCGGATATATCAAACAGAGTTTGTTGATACTTTTAATGGTAACTGAACGTTGATTGGCGTGTTGTGTCAATCCAAGATGCAGACTTAATTTAATTTGTCATTCTTAATCCTCTTACAGGTTTGATATTCGTTTGTCAAAGAAGTTTAATCCGTTAGAAACTTAATCACTCTTTAATCGGGAATAGAATATTTTTTAAAGCTTAAACCCGACTTTAAAAGTAAAACTATTTTAAATTTCTCAAAGTCATTAATTGTCAGTTTATGCGAAGAGCTCCATAATAAACAAATAATGATTATAATTGTCCCAAAATCCAAATTTGTTTTCAATGAATCCAATGTAAAAAAATAAAAGTTAATAATATCTCAGTATTATGTTTTATAAATATAACTGCTAACATCTGTATACCCCAATTGCGGATATTTCAGCATTACCTGAAGATGTTAAATATTTGATTTAAATCGATTTTTGAATACTGTGCATTTTTTTGGCGGAAACTTTTGTTCATGATTTTTGGTTTAATATTGATATGATTTTCAAATGTAAAAATTATTTGGATATCAGGTAACTACCTTTCAAAAAATAAAATTTACGGTTTGCAAATGTTTATTTTTCATAAAAAAACCTTGCCACATATACCGCGGCAAGGTTTTTCTTTTAGCAAAGTATAAAACTTATTCGGGTGTTACCGATGGCTCGGTCGGGGGGGTATTTTTCCGTGAAGCGGCGTCAACAATTATCCGGGAATAGGCATAGTCTTCAACCTGTGCCGATTTGCAATCATTACGCGGTTTCGTAATACTTAAATACCATAACTAAAAGAAGAATTCAACGTCTACAGGCAAGTGCCGCTAAAATCAAAATATATTTTCTGTCACAAATCCGAAACAATTCAAAAAGGTAAATTTCAATGTTGAATTGCGTTAAATAAAGCCTTAGATTTACAATACGATACTTCAACCGTAAAGAAAACCTGGTAAATCTTAAAAATAATGAAGAACGCAGCGACTTTTTTAATCCTGATATTTTTTATCAACCTTATTTTCACAAGTTGCAAACCCGCAGTCGAAAAACAAAAACCCAACATTTTGTTTGCCATTGCCGACGATGCTTCGTGGAAACATTTTGGCGCCTACGGCTGCGACTGGGTAAAAACGCCAGCCTTTGACAGGGTTGCTGCTGAGGGAATTCTGTTTACCCGTGCCTACACACCCAATGCAAAATGCTCCCCTTCGCGGTCGTGCATATTAACCGGACGAAACAGCTGGCAACTGGAAGAAGCCGCCAACCACTCCCCTCTTTTCCCCGCAAAATTTAAAACTTATGCCGAAGCGCTGGGCGAAAACGGCTATTTTGTCGGAAGCGTTGCCAAAGGCTGGGCACCGGGCGATCCGGGCGAAATAAACGGAATAAAACGACAACTGACAGGACCGAAATTCGATGAATTTAAAACCGATCCTCCTGCAAAATACATATCGAACAATGACTATTCGAAAAACTTTGAAGCTTTTCTGGATGCACGGCCTGCCGGACAACCGTTTTGTTTTTGGTATGGAAGTACCGAACCTCACCGCGAATACGAGTTTGAAGCCGGTGAAAGAATAGGAGGTAAAAACATTTCAGAAATAGTTGAAGTTCCGGCATTTTGGCCCGATGTGGATACGATTCGCAAAGATATGCTCGACTATGCTTTTGAAATTGAATATTTCGACAGTCACCTGCAAAAAATGCTTCAAAAGCTCGAAGAAATTGGCGAACTTGAAAATACAATCGTAATTGTTACTGCAGATAACGGAATGCCGTTTCCGCGAATTAAAGGCCAGGTTTATGAATATTCGAACCACCTGCCACTGGCGATTATGTGGCCCAATGGAATTAAAAATCCAGGACGAGTGGTTGATGATTTTGTAAATTTTATCGACTTCGCCCCAACTTATCTTGAAGTTGCCGGACTAACAGTCGAAGAGACAGGAATGCAGCCGGTTACAGGAAAAAGTTTAACCGATATTTTTAATTCAGAAAATGAAGGAATTGTAAATTCAGCACGCAATTTTGTACTTGTTGGAAAGGAAAGGCATGACGTTGGCCGCCCAAATGACCAGGGTTACCCTGTGCGCGGCATTATCAAAGATGAATTTCTTTACCTCCGAAATTTTCACCCGGAACGCTGGCCCCTTGGAAACCCTGAAACAGGTTACCTTAATTGTGATGGAAGTCCCACAAAAACTTATATCCTCGACACCCGCCGCAAAAAAGGCAATTGGGAGTACTGGCAGCTAAATTTTGGAAAACGTGTTCCTGAAGAACTTTACAACATTGTGGATGATCCGTTTTGCATGAAGAATTTGGTTGGCATGAAAGATTATGCTGAACTGAAATTAATTATGGAAACCGAAATGGTTCAAAAGCTCACCGAACAGGGCGACCCCCGAATTTACGGAGATGGAAATATTTTCGATAATTATCCATATCAGGGCGAAGTTCGGAATTATTACAACCGCTATATGGCAGGAGAAAAAGTAAAAGCAGGTTGGGTAAACGAATCTGACTATGATGAATCGCTTGAACCTGCGCCAAAAGAACCGGAGTGATTTGTTAAGATAATACAAACTCCTGCAAAAATCCAATCAAACAAACACAGGTTACAATTGTCATATTTGTATCTCAAATTAACCTGATATGAAACGAGTGTTTGAAGTAACAAATCCTGATTTTACAAAAAGCCCGCTGACGGGAATGACAAAGCAGCATTACATTGAGTTGGCAAAGTACTTATTGGAAAGGGCATTTACGCATGTTAAATCCATCGGTGATCCTATTTCATTTCCGATTGTACCGGGAAAAACATATCCGCAGCCAAATTCACCCGACTGGCGTTATCGATCAGCAGAATTTGAAGCGCTGGAAAGAACTTTCACATTGGCAGGTCCGCTGATTCATATCGACCCTGAGACTGAAATTAAAGGTATAAACCTGCGCGATTATTATAGTTTACATATTTACAATGCGCTAACTCCGGGTCATGCAAATTCATTGCCGATGCCCGAAGATTTACCCGATTCAACCTACCAGTACACCTGCGAATTCGGGGGTTTGTTCAAAACATTGCTGCTGATGCCCGAAACCATTTGGACCAGTTATTCAGAAGAGCAAAAAAATGAGATGGTTGTTACCATTTCAAAATGGGCGCATCACCGCACTACACAAAACAACTGGCGCATTTTCAACATTATCACACTTTCATTCCTTAAAAAATATGGGTATGAAATTGATGACGACCTGCTGAAAAACCATTTATTGTGGGTGGCTTCCTATCATTCGGGAAATGGCTGGTATCTCGAACAAACCTACAACTACTACTCAATCAGCCTTTTTATAGTTTACACAACCATCTGGAACCGCACTTTGGCGATGAATATTATCCTGAAATTGCTGCAATAATTGAAAAATCGGCCCAAAAATTAATGGAATCGCTTACCGGATTTTTTGGCCGCGACGGATATATAAACATGTGGTCGCGCAGCATTTGCTACCGCACCTGGGTTTCGGGAGCGTTTCCTGTTGCTTTTATGTTGAAGGATAAAACTTTGCTTGATCCGGGTTTGGCTCGTAGGCTTTGTTCTGGTTCGTTGCTCCAGTTTGTTACCCGCGAAGAATTTTTTGATAACGAAATACCTAGTTTGGGATTTTACGGGCAGAAGGAATATATGGTTCAAAATTACAGTTGCTCCGGCAGCCCGTTTTTAATGTTCCTGCCGTTTATTTGTTTGGCTTTACCCGATGATTCGCCCTTTTGGACAGCCACCGAAAACGAAGGTTTTTGGGAAGAACTGGGTTCAGAAACACGCGAAATTGTATTGGAAAATCCGGGTCTTGTTTTGGCCAATCACGGAAAAACAGGGACATCTGAAATCATTCCCGGAAAAGTTTATTATGATGATCCCAACTATTCAAAACTAACATACAACACCCATTTCCCGTGGGAAGATCACAATCCGGCAGGCGGAACTTCGATGGAATACAGTTTCAGGAGCCTTGACCCACGCGACGTTCGGGGCGATGATGTAAATTTTTATCTTACAGGAATTGCAATTGGCAACAGTTCAGATAAAAACAGCGTTTACACCACTTCACAAAACATGAACTTTAACGGTGTTAAAAACGGCATAATTTACCGTCAGGCGATTATGCGAAAACCGCCAAACAATGGGGTTGGATACATTATCGATTTGGCAGATATTATCATACCAGGTGGCGTAATTCGTGTTGACCGCTCGCGTTTGGCTTTTGAATATGAACTGACTTTAGGGCATTTTGGCCTGCCACATATTAAAGGTGAAAAACCAGTTATCAATCAGTTTGAAGATGCTGAAAAGAAAATTATAACAGCCGCCATTCACGGACGGCAAGTTGCATTAATTACCTACCACGGCTGGGACGAACTGAATAGCATGACCCATACCAACCGAAATGCCGAAGCCGACGAAAGTACCGTAATTTACGCCCATAAAAAACGCCTGGAAAAAAACCCGGCTATGGAATTGATGATTTCGGTAATGCTCCACAAAACCGATGATTCGGCATGGACAGAGGAAGAATTATCGCCAGTAAAGCACATTGAAATATTGGATGTAACACCCGCTGCTTCAGCTTTGGGTGCAAAAATCACATTGGCAAACAATAAATTATACGAAGTTTATTTCGAGGAAATGGACGGAAACAGAAGGTGTTAAACTATCCTGCTTCTAATTGTGCTTTTTAAAGATGGAATCTTTTTATTTTAGCTGCTGTGTGGAAATTTGGTTTGACTAACCCTGGCATTTATGCCGGGGTTCTGATGTTAAATGAGGATTCGGGCTTTAGCCCTTAGTTTATGCAGGTTGGGCTAAAGCCCCAGTGCTTCTCAGTTATCTTTGTCCCCAGCATAAATGCAGGGGTTAGTAATTTCACATAACCTGTTTTGATTGTTATTAAATTATTTTGACAGAATTTTATCTTTAGCATTTAATAAATTTAATATTGATATTTTCCCCCAAAAACTTCAATTCTGTAAAAGATTACTTCAGAAAAACAGGGGAATTTTAAACCCAAAGAATTTCGTTATTTTAGGGTTCTCAAAATCTAAACAAAATACGATGGGTAAAATCTTTCTACTTCCGGCAATCTTTGTCTTTCTATTTTCCTGTACCGAAAATAAACAAGCAAAAAACGAATATCCAATTACACCCGTTCCATTTACCAAAGTACAGGTGAATGATAATTTCTGGTCGAAACGGATAAAAACCAACCACGATGTCACCATTCCGATTGCTATTCAAAAAAGCGAGGAAACGGGGAGTATTGATAATTTTGCAATTGCCGGAGGTTTAAAAGAAGGGGTTTTCTGTTCGCCATACCCATTTGATGATTCGGATATTTACAAAATAATTGAGGGCGCTGCCTACTCGTTGCAAATGTTTCCCGACGAGAAAATGGAACATGTAATTGACTCGCTGATCGACCTGATTGAATTGGCACAGGAAGATGACGGTTACTTATATACAAACCGCACGATTATGGGCGAAAACGGACATGAATGGGCAGGCAAAAAACGTTGGGAAAAAGTGGATGATTTGAGCCACGAACTGTATAATTTAGGACATTTTTACGAAGCTGCAACAGCCTACTACCAGGCAACAGGCAAACGAAAGATCCTTGATGTTGCTATAAAAAGTGCCGATTTAATTGATTCGGTTTTTGGTTATGGTAAAATTGAAGACTGGCCCGGTCACCAGGAAGTTGAAATTGGGCTGGCAAAACTTTACCGCACAACGGGAGAAAAACGATACCTCGATTTGGCGAAGTTTTTTCTTGATGTGCGTGGAACCGGAAATGTTCATGAACACAAAACTTATAATCAATCACACATTCCTGTCGTCGATCAAACCGAGGCAGTGGGCCACTCGGTTCGCGCGGCATACATGTGGTCGGGAATGGCGGATGTTGCAGCATTAACAGGCGATAAAGCATACGTGAATGCAATAACAAAAATTTGGGAAGATGTTGTTTACAAAAAATTATACATTACAGGTGGAATTGGTGCCGAAGGCGGACACGAAGGATTTGGAGGCCCCTACGAATTGCCAAATATGCGTGCTTATTGCGAAACCTGCGCTGCCATTGCCAATGTTTTCTGGAATCACCGCATGTTTTTAATGACCGGCGAAGCAAAATATATCGATGTACTGGAACGCTCACTTTACAACAATGTACTTTCAGGGGTTTCAATCAGCGGCGATCATTTTTTCTATCCAAACCCGCTTGAATCAATTGGCCAGCACCAACGCAGCGAATGGTTTGGCTGTGCCTGCTGCCCTTCAAATATTTCGAGGTTTATTCCATCGATGCCCAACTATATTTATGCCCAAAAAGATGACCAGATTTATATCAACCTTTTTGTTCCCAGTTCTACAACTTTCGAAATTGAAAACAAAAAAATTGAAATCACCCAAACCAGTGATATGCCCTGGAACGGTAATATTTCGCTTACCATTCAACCTGAAAATCCGGTAAGATCAAAACTTTTTATCCGCATTCCGGGCTGGGCTTCTGAGAACCCGCTGCCGGGCGATTTGTATTCATTTCTTGAAAAACCATCTTCAAAACCTGTTTTTAAAGTGAATGGTGAAGAAGTAAATCCAAAGTTTGAAAACGGATATGCAGTAATTTCAAGAACCTGGCAGCCCGGCGATTTAATGGAAATCGGATTTCCTTACGAAATCAGAAAGATTAAAGCAAACAAAAATATTGAAGACGACCACGGAAAAATGGCTTTGCAACTGGGACCATTGGTTTATTGTGCGGAATGGACTGATTATGAAGATCATGATATTTTGAGTTTGGTTTTACCAGAAAACACTAATCTTTCGTCAGAATTTCAACCTGCTTTGCTTGGCGGTGTGAATGTAATTTCAGGAAATGCCGAAGGAGCGGAAAAAGTGGAAGGTTCAGCAGAAATTAAAACAACACCCCGGAAATTTACGGCAATTCCTTATTATGCATGGGCACATCGTGGTCAGGGACAAATGGCGGTTTGGATTCCAACAACAAAAGAATCAACACGTCCAAAACCGTCTCCGACAATTGCATCAAAAAGCACCGTGGAAGCATCTTTGGAAACAAATTTAATATCCGGAATAAACGATCAATTGCTACCTAAAAACTCTGCTGACAAATCAAATACACTTTATCATTGGTGGCCGCGCAAAAACGAAACCCACTGGATAGTTTACAATTTCGAAAAACCAACCCGTGTTTCTGAAACCGAAGTTTACTGGTTAAAAGATATTCCTGATGGAGGATGCGATTTGCCTGAAAACTGGAAATTGTATTACAAATCGGGTGAAAAATGGGTTGAAGTAAATGCCGAAACGCCATATCCGATTATTGAAGATCAAATGAATAAACTTGTTTTTGAACCTGTTACAACAGCAGCTTTGAAGCTGGAAATTCAGCTTCAAAAAGAATATTCGGCAGGTTTGCACGAGTGGATTGTAAATTGAGGGTTACCTTTTGTCAGAAGTTAAAAAGAATGGGTTTTTCTCTTTTGGATGCTTGTGTAATTAGGGTTTCTTGAAACACAAATGCCTTTTTATTCTGCCTCCGGTTAAAGTAATCTCCTTGTTGGTTGACCTTGCCGCGGAAGAAGTCCTGTTGACAAGGCAATCTCCAAAGTTATAAGGGCGGCCGAATTAAACAAGGAAAGGATTCTTAATCCGAATTTTCGCAAGTTGCACCAGTAACAGAATGGTTAATATCAGCAAAGTTTATACCCCTTCTCACAAGATGATCTGGATTTGATTCTCAGGTTCTAACTTTCGATAAAATGGAATTTTTCTTGAATAAAACTATCTCAACTCCAATTTTATCCACTTCCTGCATCAGGCGATGGGTTTCAGTGAGGGCTGCAATTATTTTCCGGTAATGCAGAATATCTTTGAAATTCAGAGTGCAGCCATTTCTATCTTTCAGCCACTTTTGTGCAGGTTGGTAACTGCCGATATAAAAATTCCATGCAATTTCAGGGACGTTGTCGAAATATTGAAGCCCCTCCAACCTCCCCGAAGGGGAGGCTTTTTGGTAATTTATATAAACCCTACCATCTTCAAAAAGCACTTTCCCAACGGTATTATCACCATCAACAGGGTAACTTGTAATAAACTGGTTAACCAACGGCGATTCAAGCAAATGAATTTGCCTGAGTTCACCTCCCAATTCAACCAGTTGCCAAAATGTTTCAGCATCTTTTGGATACGGCACTCTCGGAAAATCGATTTTCAGGAACTCCTTGTATTTTTCGCGGTATGCCGGCGAATGTAAAACTGCATAGATGTAATCCAGAATATCAATTGGCGCAAAAGTTGTTCTGAAATCAGGCCGCATTTCAGGATTATTTAAAAAACAGACATTTCCTTCCGGTTCTTTTTCGGGGACAAAGGTTAAACTTAGTTTTTCAGCCAGTTGCTTAATAATTTCCGGGTTCAGGTTGGGTGTTTCGTATAAAATATTTCCAAATTCATTTAATTCCATGTTCATGTCAGTTATTTCGCCAAACCAATTAATAGCAGATAGTAAGTTATACACGATTTAAAACGCGTACTAAACTGGATTAGATAATGCTTGATATTCATATCAGTTGTTTGGTTTAATGAAGGGCACAATTTAATAATTTATTTAATGCTGTTGAATTTAAACGAGAAAGGGCAGCTCAATAGCTACCCTTGAAACACCTTTTTTAAGTAAAAAAGCTGTTTGATTTTTGGACGGCTAAAATTAAACATAATTCTAAGAAAAAAGAATTTTATTCTTAGAAAATAAAATAAATAAATGATTAACTTCAGAAGATATGAAATGAAAGATTGTCGCCAGACTGTCTAAAACATTAGCTATTTAGAATTTAACTCAGAAAAATTGGCCCGATATAAATAATAGATTATTCTAAAAGTTGAATTTGTATTTACTGATTTAGTTTGATTCATTTTAATCAACCTAAAACTTGAAAAAATTAAACCTGTTTTCCTGAATATTGAAAACCAGTAGTTTTCCGCTGAGAACTTCACCGTAACCGGTTATGATTTTGATAATTTCATTCGCCTGCAGTGTTCCCGCAATTCCGGGTAAAACACCTATTAACCCAATATCATTTTCATTATAAACGCCATCTTTTGGAACTGTGGGGTATAAATCGTTAAAGGCCTGACCACCATTGTAGTTGAAAACACAAACCTGACCTTCGTAATTTAGCACCGAGGCAAAGGCAAGTGGCTTTTTTAATTTGGCTGAAACATGCCCGATTAAAGCCCTTGTTTTGTAGTTATCGGTACAGTCGGCAATAATATCGTAGTTGTGAAAAAGCTGTTCGGTGTTTTCTTCGTTTAGTCTCAGGTCAAATATCTGGATTTGGACATCAGGATACAGCGCTGAAAGTTTTTGTGTAGCCAGTTCCACCTTTTTGAGGCCCACTTCGGCAGTTGTATATAAAACCTGCCGTTGCAGGTTGGAGATGCTCACAATGTCATCGTCAACAATACTAATATTTCCGACTCCGGCGGCTGCCAGGTAAATCAGAAGCGGGCTGCCCAAACCACCGGCACCGATAACAAGTACGCGGGCATTTTTTAGTTTTTCCTGGCCTTCACGGCCAATTTCAGGCAGCGATAAATGGCGGGTAAACCGGGTTAAATCTTCTTTACTCAGCTTTTTCCTGATGGTGGCTGTGTTCATGTTCGTCTGTCACACAATCGCAGTTTTGACCCCACTCACTGGTTCCGTCGGCAAAAAATTCGTGTTTCCAGATCGGTACTTCATTTTTTACTTTATCAATTATGTAGCGATTTGCATCGTAAGCTTCTTTCCGGTGACCGGCTCCGGTTACAACCACAACAGCACATCCGCTGATTTCAACTTTTCCCAAACGGTGAACACATTCTGCCTGGTTCAATTTAAACCTTGATTTTGCTTCCACCAGAATTTCCTCAATCATTTTATTTGCCATGGGTTCATAGGCTTCGTATTCGAGGTGAGTAACTTCCCGGCCTTTATTATTGTTGCGAACCTCACCACTAAAAAGCACAACTGCTCCACTGCTTGGGTGACGAAATTCATCAAAAATTTCGCTGTAACTGATATTAGCATTTTGCAAATGTTTCATATGATTTTAATTTTTATCCCCCACTCGAGGGCGGAATCAGGAACAAAATGTCTTCCTGTTTTATTGTTTCACTGAGCTGGACAAAATCTTCATTCACGGCAATCCTGCAACTCGATAAAATTTCGGTTACTTCAGGATTGAGTAACTGAAGCGCTTCAATCACTTTTGCGTAATTTGAGTCCTGTTCAACAAGTACTGTGGTTTCGCTTCCGAAAAATTTCCGAAGCCCCGCAAAACATTTTATTTTAATCAACCTCTTTTCCATTTTAACCTCCTATATTTCTCATTGATAATTCACTTCCATGAAACTTAACAGGTTGTTTCAGCAGCAGCAATTCTTTTAATTTTTCTGCCAGAAGAAAATCGTTGTGCAAATAAGGCGAAAGTTTTTCGCCGTGCGAGTTACTCAGACAACCGTAAAAATATCCGTTACTATCCATTCGCAAACGGTTACAATCGTGACAAAACGGTGTCGATTCATTGGCAATAATTCCAAAAGTTCCTCCACCTGAAGTTCGCCAGTAGTTGGCCGTTGAAGCAAATTCCCGTTGAATTCTTTCAATACCATATTTTTTCTGAATGATGCTAAGTATTTCTTTTTCTGAAAAAAACAGCCCGTTTTCAGCATGGTATAAATGCCCCATTTTCATCAATTCAAGAAATCGGATTTTAACTCCCTTTACAGTAGCATAATCAAGTAACGGAATAATTTGGGAATCGTTTTTACCCCGCATTATTACGGCATTCAGCTTAACATTTAATCCCGCATTAATTGCAGCTTCAATTCCCTGAAAAACCCTCGAAGTATTTGGATGGCGCGAAATTTTATTAAAAACATACAGGTCAATTGCATCAACCGAAATGTTTACGGATGTGAGCCCTGCCTCAAAAAGCCGTTTTGCACTTTCCTTGAGATAATAAGCATTTGTGGTAAGCCTTATATCGGGAATTCCAATCTTTTGAATTTGTTGGATCAAAGGAATCAGGTTTCTAAACAAAAGTGGTTCTCCGCCCGTCAGCCGGATGCTTTTCAATCCGGATAAACGATGAACACCATTAATCAACCTTGTAAAATCTTCAATACTAAGTTGTTCTTCAGCTATCGGTTTAAAAGTTGTTTCCGGCTGAATATTTCCAAAGTCTTCGCTTACACAATATACACACGAGAAGTTGCAACTGTTTAACAAACTTATTCTTAGTTTCTCAAATCGTCTCCCCAGCTTGTCTTCAATCCTAATCATGTTTCTTTAACCACTGATCCAATTCATTTGTTCAGTAATTATGCTTCATTATCATTTGTCGCTCTAAGACGTTGACAGGTTAAATGCTTAGACTTGAACCCCCACCATAATACCAAGACAATGAATTACTTTTCAAACAAATTAGTTTCTAACAATGTTTAGGTTTTAAACAAACGGCTATTTATTATTCAAAAGCTTGATTTACAAATTTGTTTGATGTATTCATTGCACAAAGCAACGATCATTCATTAGCGAGTTTCTCAAAAGTTACTTATGAACTTTTAGGAAATGTTTTCTGTTATGTTTCTAATTGAGACGGTTTTGTCTTTTATTAATTTGAAATCATTGTATTTGATTTCATTATTTTATAAAGTTTATACTGTTTTCAATCCAATCCGTCATGCGTTAAACCAATTGATAAAAACAATTAAATATTATGGCAGTTTTTAATTTAAAAGTCAACAAAAAAAATGTTCAGGTTGATGTTGATCCATCCACACCCATGCTTTGGGTTTTGAGGGATCATCTTGATCTTGTTGGAACAAAATATGGATGCGGTATTGCTCAGTGCGGTGCCTGTACGATTCACCTTGATGGTTTTGCGGTGCGGTCATGCATCACATTTGTCGATTCGGTTGGCGACAAGGAAATAACAACCATTGAGGGGCTTTCAGAAAACGGGGACCACCCGGTTCAGGAGGCATGGATGGAACATGATGTTCCGCAGTGCGGGTATTGTCAGGCGGGACAAATTATGAATGCTGCGGCATTTTTAAAATCAAACCCACATCCCGGCGACGAAGAAATTGAAACTGCAATGAATGGCAATATTTGTCGTTGCGGAACTTATACACGAATTAAAGCGGCAATAAAAACTGCGGCGAATTCGTAACAAAACGATGATTTCGGAAACAATTTAAGATTTCCGGTTGACAGAAGAAGGATTAAACTAAAATCGTGTAAAATGACAATTGTAAAAACAAAAATAGACAGACGCTCCTTTTTTAAAAGTTCAGTTTTGGCAGGAGGTGGAATGCTCCTTGGTTTTAACTGGCTGGCATCAGCTTGCAGTGCTGAAGCGTCTAAAACACTAACCATGCCCGATGAATGGTTTGAAATTAATGGTTTTCTGAAGATTGGCGAAAACGGTGTTGTTACCATTATGTCGCCAAATCCTGAAATCGGACAGAACGTAAAAACTTCGATGCCCATGATTGTTGCTGAAGAACTCGATGTAGATTGGGCAAAAGTGATTGTTGAACAGGCTCATTTAAATACCGATATTTTTACCCGGCAACTGGCAGGAGGAAGTCAGTCGATCAGGCAAAGCTGGCCCGGACTGAGAATGGCGGGTGCAACTGCCCGGATGATGCTGATTACGGCTGCTGCCCAAAAATGGAATGTACCTGTGGAAGAAATTACTACAGATGCAGGAGTAATCCATCATAAAAACAGCGGAAAAAAAGCCGGTTACGGAGAAGTGGCTTCAGCTGCAGCAAAAATCCCGGTGCCTGAAGAGGTAAAATTGAAAGATGTAAAAGATTTTAAAATTATCGGTACTTCCCGTAAAAACGTTGACGGACATAAAATTGTAACTGGCCAGCCTTTGTTTGGCCTCGATTACAAAAAGGAAGGTATGCTAGTAGCCATGATTGTTCATCCACCTGCCTTTGGCATGAAACTGAAATCTTTTGATGCAACAGAAGTAAAAAGTATGCCGGGCATTAAAGATGTTTTCAGTATTAAAACCTATAACGACGATTACAAATTGCAATGGACGGATGGTACTTCATTTACAGAACTTGTGGCAATTGTTGGGAATACAACCTGGGAAGTGATGAATGCCAAATTAATGTTGAATGTGGAATGGGAAGCAATTCCTACTGCTGAAAAAAGCGATCTTTCAGGACTGGAAAGTACAAGCGAACACAATGCAAAAATGGCTGAAATGGGAAATAAACCGGGAACGGAAGTTCGAAAGGACGGGAATCCGGAAGACGCTTTTAAAAATGCAGCCAAGGTAGTTGAACGAATTTATACAGCTCCTCATCAGGCCCACAATACGATGGAGCCCATGAACTTTTTTGCCGATGTAACCGATACGAATGCAGTTTTGTTTGGCCCCATTCAAACTCCTGAAGTGATGGAAAAAACGTTGTCGGCACGGCTGGGATTACCGCTTGAAAATATAGATATTCAAATGTCGCGCATGGGCGGCGGTTTTGGAAGACGTCTTTACGGCCATTTTATGGTAGAAGCCGCACTGATTTCGCAAAAAATGAAAGCACCCGTTAAACTTATTTATTCGCGTGAAGATGATATGACTTACGGAATTTACCGTCCGGCATATCACGCTTTATACAGGGCTGCATTGGACGAAAATAATAATCTTACTGGTTTTCATGTACGCATGGGAGGAATTCCTGATAGCCCGCTGCATGCCAACCGCTTTCCGGCAGGTGCAGTAGATAATTATCTTGCTGAGCGCTGGACCATCAACTCCAATATTAGTGTTGGTGCATTCAGGGCGCCGGGATCCAATTTTAATGCTGTTGCCGAACAATCTTTCCTTGACGAAGTTGCTGAAGCTGCCGGAAAAGATCCTATTCAATTTCGTTTGGACCTGCTGAAACGCGCAAAGGAAAATCCGGTTGGGGAACGAAACGACTATGATGCAGATCGTTACGCTGGTGTGTTGGAAATGATTCGTGAAAAATCAGGCTGGGAAACCGGATCCGCTGGCAAAAACCGAGGGGTAGCAGCATACTTTTGCCATAATTCATATGTGGCAAATGTGGTGGATATTGCACTGGATGGCGACACACCTGTTATTGAAAAAGTATATGCGGCAATTGATTGCGGTATTGTTGTAAACCCCGATGCCGCCGTAAATATGACAGAAGGAAGCATTGTTGACGGAATTGGCCACGCAATGTACAGCGCTATTACATTTAATAACGGTCAGCCACAGCAGGAAAATTTTGATACCTACAGGTTAATAAGGCATGCTGAATCACCAAAATCGATTGAAGTACATTTTGTTGAGAATGAAATTGACCCGACAGGTTTGGGAGAGCCACCTTATCCGCCGGTTATGGGAGCGCTGGCAAACGCATTATACAAGGCCACAGGAAAACGTTATTATCATCAGCCTTTCGTCAATAATACTTTTGATGTATAAATTCAAAATACTTAAGGAAAAATTTTCCTTCTTTTGAAAGATGACACACGAAATTAAACAATTGTTTCTTACGCTTAAATCGTGGCAGAACCAGGGCAAAAAGGCTGTTTTTGTTTCTGTAGTTGCACTTGAAGGTTCTTCCTACCGAAAGCCGGGTGTGCGCATGATCATCAATGAAAAGGGCGAACTGGCCGGTGCGGTAAGCGGCGGTTGTGTTGAAAAGGAAATTGAACATCAGGCGCAAAGCGTTTTCAAACCGGAAAGTCAAAAGTAATGACGTATGATGGTCGTTTTCGTATTGGTTGCGAAGGGATAATTCATATTCTTATTGAACCTGTATTTCTCAGCGACGAGCTGCTGAAAGTTTTTGAACAACAACTTAACAACAGACAACCTTTTCAAATCAATTCATGGTTTTCTTATGAAGTGGGTGAATATCAAAATGCAGGTTCGGTATTGGTAATAAATGGAAAAAAATATGCGCTTCACCCCACTTTTAATCTGGAAAAAACCAACGGACTAGAGTGCTTTTCACAGAAATTCGAACCTCTTTTTCAACTCTTTATTTTTGGTGCTGAACACGATGCCGTTCAATTATGCCAGGCTGCCAGATTGCTGGGATGGGAAGTGACTGTCGTTGCATCACCCGATGAATCAAAAACTTGCGATTATTTTCCGGGCGCCGGTTCATTAATTACACCTTCTTTTAACAATATTGATACTTCGGCAATCGATGAGCAAACTGCTGTGGTTTTAATGACCCATAGTTTTAACAAGGATGTTCAGTATTTAATGGCTTTAAAAGAGACCAATCCAGCTTACATTGGATTGCTTGGTTCAATTAGTCGCCGGGAGCGGGTTTTGTCTATGCTGTTGGAATATTGCCCCGAAATATCCATCGAATTTCTTGAACAAATTCACGGGCCGGCAGGATTAAACATTGGAGCAGTGGGCGCAGCGGAGATTTCTGTTTCAATTCTTGCTGAAATTCTTAGCGTAATTCGCAGTCAAAACCCTGTATCGTTAAGTGAAAAATCGGGTTCAGTTTTTGGATAATTTTTCTGTAATTTTTTTGGTTGCAGGTTCTATCCACATGAGACAACTTTCAGTAAAACATAATCAGGTAATTACTACCGTGAAATACGGTGATTAAACGGATTACATGTTTATTCAGCAGAAATTCATACAATTGATGAAAAAATACTTTTAGGAATTACAAAACCAATTGGATGAATCTCGAATTCAAAATTTTTATTTTTTTATATTGCCGAAATTTCTATACAAAATGTGCACACCAGCTTTGCTAAAATAAGGAAAATCACTTTTCAGAATTAATTTTTTTGAATTTCATTTCTGTATTCGTTCGGAGTAACTCCAACCCGCTGTTTAAAAAGCCTGGTGAAATGCTGCGGATATTTGAATCCCAATTCGTAAGCAATTTTATTCACTGTTTTATCAGTATCGAAAGTCTTGTTTTTAGCTATTTCGATAATCTTGTCTTGTATGTATTCCTTTGCAGATTTTCCAGTTTCTTTTTTTATCAAATCGCCAAAATAGTTAGCCGACAGATGTAACTCTTCAGCAAAATAAGCAACAGATGGTAAACCGATTGTTTGAGGTTTGCCTGAAATAAAAAAGCCGTTTAGCAATTCTTCAAACTTTTCCAAAATCCCTTTATTGACGTTATCTCTTGTGATAAACTGTCGGTCATAAAATCTATCGCAGTAATTCAGGAATAACTCAATGTTTGAGGCAATAAGTTTTTTGCTGTGCTTGTCACTCCTTTTGCAATTCATATTTTATTTTGAAAAGCAATCCAAAACAATCTGCCTTTCACGCTCCGACAAGGTGCAAGGCTTCGTTTGCCTTATAGCTGAAAAAGTTATATTCGTTGATGCTTTTCGCTAAATTAGTTCCCTGTATAAGATCAGAATGAAAAACAAGTGCATGTCCCATTGGCTGATATACTTTTCCGTCATTTTCGATTTCCATTATTTGCCCCGGAGAAACAAAACCAACGTTCCTTCCTGGTAGTCGTAATAATTACGTCCATATTTCAAATCGCCGCATTTCACGTCTTTCAAAAAAATGCAATATAAACCATAGTTTATCCTGACATTTTTTTCTCCTCCCCATGAACGCGGATTGGCCTTTGAAAAATCAATAATGCTAACCAATGGGTGTAGTGTTTCGTGATTGTTCAATACATTATATTCGGCTATTGTATCAAATCTGTATATTCCTTTCATGTCCGTTTTTTTAATTCTGAAACAAATCTAAGCATTCCTGTAAAGTAAAAACCATTCTTGAAATCAAATCAGTAAAAATGGTAGAAGATGCAGTATTCCATATACAAATGCCTAAATTGTAAGTTCTTACATTTGTAAAATAAAATTTCAGCAAAATGATAAACAATATTTTTAATACAGCAAATTTGCAAAACAACGAGGTTTCAAAAGTCCGTCAAACCCGCATTTATTTTTATGTATTAATCTTGATATTTACTGTTTCAGGATTAACAATAGGCTACCACAAAAGAAAAACCATTGAAAATCCGTGAGCAGGGAAGTTTTGCCGTTGGAGGCACTGTAATAACAAATCCAGGAACATTCAATCCTTACAATCAAACTCCGGAAGGACAAACATTTCATGGCGACCATGCCTATGTTTTTTATCAGATTCCGGTGAAAGCCAGAAAATATCCGCTGGTGATGTGGCATGGAATCGGACAGTTCTCAAAAACCTGGGAAACCACACCCGACGGTCGCGAAGGTTTTCAAACCATCTTTTTACTACGGAAATTTCCGGTTTATGTAATCGACCAGCCAAGGAGAGGTAACGCAAGCAGCAGCACAGTGGAAGGTACTATTTCACCAACACCCGATGAACAGGGATGGTTTGGCACTTTTCGTGTTGGAATCTGGCCAGACTATTTTGAAGGGTACAATTCTCAAAAGATATTGAGACGCTCAATCAATATTTTCCGGCAAATGGTTCCCAATGTTGGACCAATCGATATAAATGTCAATGCAAATGCGGTTTCGGCTTTGTACGATAAAATTGGGTTCGGAATTCTTGTTTCTCATTCACATTCAGGCGGAATGGGCTGGGCAACTGCAATCAAAAATCAAAATATAAAAGCTATCGTTTCGTACGAACCGGGAAGCGGCTTTCTGTTTCCCGAAGGAGAAGTACCCGCACCTATCTCAATGGCTGGGGGGTCACTCACCGCTTTTGGAGTTCCATTATCTGATTTTATGAAGCTTACAAAAATCCCAATTATTATTTATTATGGTGATAACATTCCGGAAAAACCAATGGATAATCCGGGTCAGGATGGCTGGCGCGCCCGCCTTGAAATGGCAAGGTTGTGGCGTGATTGTGTGAACAAGCATGGCGGTGATGTAACAGTTGTTCATCTGCCTGAAATAGGAATTAAAGGTAATACACACTTTCCATTCTCAGATTTAAACAACATAGAAATTGCCGATCTGATGACGGAATGGTTAAAAGAGAAAGGATTGGATAAATGATTAAAAATGAAGTCAAATCTATGAATTACATTTTCTTTTTAAGCCTCACCCTTCGGGGGAGGTTTGGAGGGGGCTTTAAAATTATATACAAATGAAAACCAAATTATTAATTATCATGTTATCTACTTTAAGCATCATTTCGTTGGCGCAAACAAAACCCGCCAATCCTTTCGGACTGGTTTACAGAGATGCTATAACCGAAAATGTACTGGCAAAGTCAATATCCACCCAGTTACCTACAAACTGAATGGCCTTGAAATCGCCGCCAATTTATACACACCTGCCAACTTCGACCCGTCGAAAAAATATGCGGCAGTAGTAGTTGCTCACCCCAATGGCGGTGTAAAAGAACAGGTTGCCGGATTATATGCTCAGTGTTTGGCTGAATCGGGTTACATTGCCATTACAGCCGATGCATCGTACCAGGGGGCCAGTGGCGGTTTGCCACGAAATGTTGATAAACCTGCTAACCGAATTGAAGATATTCGCGGAATGGCAGATTTTATAACTCAACATGAAGGTGTAAATGCCGAACGATTAGGGTTACTGGGTATTTGCGGTGGTGGCGGTTATTCATTGGCGGCAGCTCAAACCGATAAACGATTTAAAGCAGTTGCAACATTGAGCATGTTTAATTCGGGTGTGGTAAGAAAAAATGGTTTTATGAACTCGCAGGTTGCTACCATTCAGGAACGAATGAAACAAGCTTCGGAAGCCCGCGCCCAGGAAGTAGCCGGAGGCAAAGTGCTTTATGCTGCCGATAGTCCAATGCCAACGGAAGAAGAAGAACTGGCGAAAATTCCATACGACCTTTATCGCGAAGGTTATATTTACTATGGAAACACGCACAAACACCCCAATTCCACCTTCCGTTACACCATTAGCAGTTTGCTTGATTTAATGGAATTTGATGCTTCCACCAACATGGATTTAATCAATCAACCCCTGTTGATGATGGCCGGAAGCAAAGCTGATACTTATTACATGACCGACGTTGCTTTCAATCGTGCTACCGGCACAAGCGAAAAGGAACTGTTCCTGATTCCGGGAGCTACGCACATTCAGACTTACTATGTACCGGAATATGTGGAAACGGCAGTAAACAAACTCAACGAATTCTTTGGTAAATATTTATAATTAAACCACGCCATTTTTTAAGTCTCCCCTCTCGGGGGAGGTTTGGAGGGGGCTTAAATAACAACAGTATGAAAACAACAATTATCGGACTATTTCTAATTATCCTGAGTGCGCAATGGTCCTTCGCACAAAGTTCAGCAGAACAGGAAATCATCGACCTCTCAAAAGAGAAATGGCAGTGGATGGCCGACAAAAACGCAGATAAACTGGCCGACCTTTTTCACGAAAAATCAATGTTTGTTCACATGGGTGGAAGTTGGGGAAAAGAACAGGAAGTAAACATTATTAAAAGCGGGGGCATCTGGTACAAAAAAGCAGATATTCATGATGTGTCGGTAAATATTATTGACAATACTGCCATACTGTTAAACCGAATCACGCTTCTGGCTGTGGTTGGCGGAAACGAAGTAACCAATCCGTTTATTGTTACTGAAGTTTATATAAAACTTGACGGCAACTGGAAGTTAGGGTCGCCATCGTTTACCAAATTAATGACACCAGGTGGACAGTAAAAATCATTTAAAAAATAACGAAATGAAAAAAAATATTTGCAGGTTTGGCCATTCTTATCAGTTTTAGGTTTGAATGCACAGCAAACAGCAGTAAGTATAACAAACGTAACAGCGCCGAAAGTTAGTACTGTATTAGGAATCGTGAGAGGTGTCGCGGAAGGAGATGTTGAAAGTTTTAAGGGAATACCATATGCCGCACCTCCGGTTGGAGAATTTCGCTGGCGACCACCACAACCTGTTGTTGCATGGCAGGGAGAACTTGATGCGAACAAGTTTGGCGCAAGTTGTGCGGCGGCAGGTTGGGGTGCTGCTCAGGGAACCATTCAGGCAGGTTCGTCGGAAGATTGCCTGTTTCTAAATATTTGGAGACCTGCCGGGACTGCACAAAATGCAAAACTGCCGGTTATGGTTTGGATACATGGCGGCGCTTTTGTGGGAGGCAACGGTAACACTTCAGGAGAAGGGTTTACCAAACAAGGCGTCATCCTTGTTAGCATTAATTACCGTTTGGGGCGATTAGGTCATTTCGCTTTTCCTGCGCTGAGCAAAGAGCATCCTGAAGAACCCAAAGGCAGTTACGCTTTTATGGACCAGATTGCCGCACTCCAGTGGGTGCAACAGAACATTGCCGCGTTCGGTGGCAATCCTGATAATGTAACGATTTTCGGTTTCTCTGCCGGTGGCGTTTCCGTACATTCACTACTGACGATTCCCTCAGCAAAAGGCCTTTTCCACAAGGCAATCAGTCATTCCGGTGGTGGCCGTGATGGCGTATTAACCGGCAGGCCGATCAACAAAGAAAATGCAAGTCCATACTACCCTGTTTCAGCGGAAACGATAGGAATAAATTTGCCCGCAAACATGGGATTGAAGGGACTGATGCCGCCGCATTGGCCAAACTGCGTGCCCTGAAAGTTGAAGAAATTGTGGACGGAGGACAGGAAAATGATGGTCAGGGAGGCCCGCGTATCTATTCCGGCCCGATTCTCGACGGAAAACTGGTTGTTGAGACTTCAGAGAGTGCTTACAAGGCTGGCAGACAGGCACGCGTTCCGCTCATGATCGGAAATAACAGTGCTGAAATAGGTGGTGGCTTTGTGAATAACAGCAGCACAAAAGAAGAATTGTTTTCCCTGTTCGGGGAATTGGAAGGTGAAGCCAAAGCTGCCTTTGATCCGGATGGAAACAAAGAATTTGCCGAGGTAATTACAAAGTTTAACACCGACTGGGTTTGGGGTGAACCGGCACGTTACACTGCAAGGTCTTTTGTCGCCGCTGGTGATCCTGCTTACATTTTTCTTTTCTCATACGTACCTGCTGCCATGAAGGAGCGGATGAAGTATGGTCCCGGACACGGAACCGATATTTCTTATGTGTTCGACAACCTTGGTGCCCGCCCCGGGTCAACACCTGCACCCGAGGACAAAGAAGTCGCCAGAATGATGAACTCCTATTGGGTAAACTTCGCCAAAACCGGAAACCCGAATGGCGAGGGTCTGCCGGTTTGGCCTCTTTACAATACTCAAAAAGAAGAAATCCTCGATATTGAGTCGGATGGGAAACCGGTTGGTAAGCCCGATCCCCGGAAACCAAAACTGGATGTGATAGATAAATCATTTAAGTTGAGGGATAAAATACAATCGCGTGGTATTTAACTGGCACAGAAATATGGAAAACGAAACAATCAATTTTAATGTGTTGAAAAAAGGGGAGTCGGAAATTCCTAATGATGGTTGTTGCAATGGGTTTTCTTTCCCTTCATCTCAACGCTCAAAATGAAATAAGTACAAGTCAGCAACTCACAGCAAAGCAGCAAAGTATTATTCAGATTGCAGCACTCACCGCCAAAGGAGAACTGCAACAGATTTAAAACCTGCACTGAATAAAGGATTAGATGTCGGGATGACCATCAACGAAATCAAAGAAGTAATTGTCCATCTTTATGCCTATTGCGGCTTTCCGCGAAGTATCCGCGGATTGCAAACTTTCATGGAAGTGCTTGAAGAACGCAAAGCCAAAGGAATAAACGATAAAACCGGATCCGATGCTTCGCCGTTAAACGATGAACGCAGCAAATATGAACGTGGAAAAGAGAATCTCGGAAAACTAACAGGAGCGTCGCAGGATGGTCCGCCAAGGGGATACGGAGCTTTTGCCCCTGTAATGGACACCTTTTTGAAAGAGCATTTGTTTGCAGATATTTTTGAGCGCGATGTATTGACTTTTACTGAACGGGAATTGGTAACTGTGTCGGTTATCAGTGCTATTGGTGGTGCAGAACCGATGCTTCGTAGTCATTTGTCAATTTGTTTAAATGTTGGACTGACTCCTGCTCAGTTGACCGAATTTGTGGGTGTCATCAAATCAACATTAGGCGAAAAGAAGCAAAAGCAGCGCAGGCGGTTTTGGATGAAGTACTGAAAAGCAGACAATTAAAGATCGGACTTTCCAAAGTCCGATATGATTTCTTTGACTTTGGAAACGCGAAAAAACAATATTACAATGAAAAACATATTAAGAATCAATCTTTATTTTCTGATAATCCTGATAGCCGGATGTAACATGGAGAAAAAAGCAAATGATTCAATCCTGCCAAGTGAACCTCTTTTTCCGAAAGGAAATCAAATCACCAACAACAACTTTGCTGGAACAGCTTATTTACAAATGATGGGCGCAAACGATACCACTTTGCATGTTAGTTATGGTAACGTAACTTTCGAGCCTAAAGCAAGAACCAACTGGCACTCGCATCCAGGCGGCCAGCTTCTTTTTATAACTGAAGGGAAGGTTACTACCAGGCAAAGGAGAGCCGGCACAATTGCTAAAAAAAGGCGATTTTGTTGAAATTCCGCGAAATGTAGTGCATTGGCACGGTGCCGCTCCCGATAACGGATTTGCCCACATTGCTGTTAGCCTGAATACCGATGATGGTGGTGCGGTTTGGATAGGGCCGGTTACGGATGAGGAATACAATCTATCTACAAAATAATTTACATTTACAAAAGCAGAAATACCTTTGCAAAATACATTAAAACCGATATCAACAAAAAAGAACAACCAAAATGAAAAACAAACTAATCATTGCAACTGCGTTCACACTGATAATTTTCGCAAACAGCCTTTACGCACAAGACTGGCCTCAGTATTTAGGACCACACAGAAACAGTAAATCCGACGAAAAAGGGATTTTACGCACCTGGCCTGAGGCCGGGCCGGAAGTTTTATGGACTGTAAACGTGGGTATCGGTTACGGAGGACCAATTGTAAAAGACAGCAAAGTTTACCTGCTCGACCGCGATGATAAAGTTGGCGATAACCTCCGTTGTTTCGACCTTGCAACAGGTAAAGAACTTTGGAACTTTACATACGATGCACCCGGTACGGTAATGTTTCCCGGTTCACGCAGTGTTCCGGCAATTGATGGAAATTTTGTGTATTCATGCGGGCAATACGGTGATTTGTACTGTGTCGATATCAACACACATTTACCGGTTTGGAAAAAACAAATCTGGACCGATTTTGGTGGCGAACTCCCTGAAGGTGACCCCGGTTTTGGAGGACCTTTCCCGACCTGGGCCATTTCGCAATGCCCGCTGGTATATGGTGATTTGGTGATTCTGGCCTCACAGGCGCCTGATGCTGGAGTTGTGGCCTACGATAAACTTTCAGGCGAACTAAGATGGAAAACTCCATCACTAGGCCGCACAGGCTATGTGAGTCCAACCATTGTTAAAATTGATGACAACGACCATTTGGTTATGATAACTGCATCGGCTGGCGGTCGTGGCGGACAGGAACTGATTCCGGGAAATGTGGTTGGAATCAATCCACTGAATGGTGAAATACTCTGGAAATTTACCGAATGGCAATGCGGTATTCCGGTGCCCGAGCAGTGGATGCCGGCAACAATAAATTACTGATAACAGGTGGTTACGAACTTGGCGCTCTCATGATTCAGGTTGAAAAAAAGGCTGATGGAAATTACGGAACAAAGGAACTTTTCAGAACTGAAGAATTTGGCGACCAAACCAAAACTCCAATTTTCCACAACGGTTATTTTTATGCTGAATACGGAACCAATAACAAACGCGACGGCATGGTTTGTATGAATATGAGCGGAGAAATCATGTGGAAAACAAAACGCGACCCCGATTTCAACAAAGGAAGCATGATTTTGGCTGACGGATTGATTCTGGCAACCGATGGTGCAAAGTCGCTGTACCTGATAGAACCTGACCCAACGGCATTCAAACCTTTGGCAAAAGCTGAGTTACTTGCTGAGCAAAAAAGTGAAGACCCGGGAGCTTCGCGCTTTGGAACCCAAAACTGGGCACCAATTGCACTTTCAGGGGCAAACTGCTGATTCGCGACCAAAGCCGGATGCTTTGCGTGAAAGTAGCCGATTAAGTAAAACAGAGGATGTTGTTTTTGATACACTAAAATTTATATTGATTTCTACATAGTAAGGCATGGGAAATTCTATCGGATTTCTCAGTGCTTTTTTGTTAGATGAGCCATTCTCTGTTGAGGGAATGGTTTTTTTTCGTTGTTCCTGACTTATAACAGCGTGGCAATTATTCCGTTTTTCGAAAAGATGGAAACCATTCTGCTAAAAATAGATCTTTAGTTTTTATCGATTTGACTTAACAGCGCCTGTTCGTAAAGTGGAGCCAGTTCAATTAGAATTTTTTGAGCCTGCAGATCGCCTTTTTCGGCATGTTGTTTTACACTATTGTAATAAGCAACTGCCGCAACAAATGCCCTGTTTCCAAAAAAGTCGGCAGCGGTTGAAATAACAGGTATTGCCTCTTTAACAAGCAAAAGGAGTTTTTCAAGTTCCTTTTCCTCATCGGGAGTACGGTATTTCAGCGCTTGCATATCCTTTATCGTTTCATAAACGGGTTTTAAAGACTTATCCAGATCGGTGAGCGATTTTTGTAATTTTATCAGATCTGGTTTTTGCATATGAACAGCGAATTACTATCTGCCAATTTCTATTTTACTGATTTCATTCTTTCAAATCTGAAGTTGCAGATTTTCTGAAAATCTGAAAACCATAACGCTCAATAAATTTGTTATATTCTTCTTCAAACGAAACCTTTCTGTGATGTTCAGGTTGTTTGGCAATATAATTCCTAATTAAATCCAGTTTATCATCGCCAACTCCAATTGCCAGATATTCATCCTGCCATTCGAATTTGCTTGCAGTCAATTGCAATTGATTGATCCAATGTGATGATTCTCCTTTTATTAACTGTGCAATTTTGCCAATGCTTAAATCATCGTTTAACGAAACAAGTACGTGCACATGATCTGTATATCCATTTATGAAATCAATATAAATATTCTTCGTTTTGGCATTTTCCCTGATGTGTTTAAAAAGTTGGGTTCGGATAGAATCATTCAAAAAAGGAAATCTGTTTTTTGTTGACCACACGTAATGAACGTAAACTTTGATGTATGACATGATATCAGGTTTTTTTGATTTGATTTTGAACATATTTAAAAATACAATTTTCCCATGTATATTCGATACGTGTCAAACATTCATTTTGATTGGCTTCGCTATTTGGTGTAGCGGATTTGTTACAAAAACGCACCCTCCTTTCAATATTTCCGTAGCCTGAAGGCTACGGCTGTTTATTGTATTTCAGATTTAATTTGGTGATAATATAACGGGGATTTATATTCATTTTATTCCATTTATTTCCGTAGCCTTCAGGCTACGGCTATTTATTATTTTTCAAATTTGATTTGTAATCGTGATATGCACCATTAAAAACAACGGTTATTTACGGCTTCACTTCCCAAAACTCCACATTTCCAACTTCCCCAACTTTGATATACCGGCGGCTTTTCAAGATTTCAGTTGAACCGTCTTTTACAAATTCCGATAATATCAGATAACCACCATTTTGTTGAGGAAGTGTAAAAAACCCGGAATATTTGTTCTTTGGTAAGCTGGTATTACTACTTTCCGTTTTTGCTGTGAAATGGTTTTCCGTGAGAATCAATAAGTTTTGCAGTAACCGTTCCGGAAACTATTTCCTTTAAATCGTTTATTCCTACCAGATTAAAAACAAGTTGCTCACCTGGCACATAAAACCCATTTGAAAAATAACGCTGGTCGGCCAAATCAATAAAGATACTGGTTGGAGCAAAAGCATGTTTAAACCATTTTAACGAAATGCTTTGCTCTAAATCTTTGATATTGTTGATATACCAGTCGCCGGTATAGCCGTAATTGTTGGTAAGGTGGCAAAACGCCAGAACACCGGCCATTGTGCGTTCACCGCGAATCCACTCGGTTTCGCAGGCCAGCCAGTAAGCCTGCAATTCACGGCGGCTTTCTGCGGGGCATTTTCACCTAAAAGCTATCGTAAATTGTTTTGTGAGTTTTGCGGTTGCCCGTCGCGCCAGAGCCAGTTCCAGCCGTATTCGTTTACCAGTTGCGTTGCTGATGCTTCAAGATATTGTAAATGCCCTGATTCCCAGTCATCCATTTTCCCCAGCCTGTAAGGATTTTCAGCCAGGTATTTTATTGGATCTTTCTGTTTCATCACATTCCAGCCGGCGCGGTACAAATGAGGTTCGTCCATCGGATCAACTCCGCTTAAATCGCCTTCCTGCATGTAACCAGCATCCCAGATTCGGGTGGGGTCGAGTTTTGAAGTTCGGGAATTAAAGTATTCCCGATAAAACTGTTGGTATTTTCGTTTATGGCATCCCAGATTACAATGCTTGGGTGGTTTCCATCGCTCCAAACCCAGTCGGTAAATTCCTCACGAATTTGCTGGTCCCAGCCGTGATTTTGCCAGTATAACCATTCATTCTGAAAAACCATTCCATATTCGTCGGCTAAATCGTACCAGAAATCAGGAACAAGTCCAACACAAATCCGCATGGCATTCCAGTCGATGGCTTTTGGATCGTCGATCAGCATTTTCTTTACCCATTCACGGTTCCAGGGTAGAGCCTGACAATCGGGATCTTCAAAAAAGCGGTGTAAAGTGATATTGCTTCCACGCAAATAATATTTTTCGTTATTCAGGTAAAAAAACTTTCCACGCCTTTCAAAATCACGCATACCAAAGTTTTCGTTTACCAAATCCGAAAGTTGATCTCCATCAAAAAGCCGTATTTCGGCAGTATATAAAAAGGGTTTTTCAGGTGACCATTTTACAAATTCATTTAACTGAATTTGAAGTGAAAGCTGGGTTTCGTTATCGCGCACAGTTTCACTTTCAACCTTACCTTTTGCAATTTCCTTCCCCGAAATTTTCTCCTTTATTACAACTTCAGCTTTTACCTTGTCCAGCATCGGATCGCCATACATTACCTGTTGCGGGTAGAAACTCCGAACAAGCAGTTTTACTGTTACATTTTTTATCTTTTACCGAAGGAAGCACAAGGTTTTTCAGGATTTTTGCTTGCCTGAAAACGAGAGAAAAACATCGTCCCAGATACCGGGAATGTAATTTACCTTTTCTTTGTCGGTGCTTCCTGCAGCGCCTGGAGGCAGCCAGATTCGCTCTCCCACCCTGATCATGATTTCGTTATCCTCTCCAAACTTCATCGCATTTGTAACTTTAAAATCGATGGGAGTATAACACGAAACCGATTGTCCGATGTCTTTCCCATTAACATAAACCTGGGTTACATATTTGCTTTTCAGGATTGATAACATTGCTTCGCTGCCTTTCAAATCAGCAGGAACATTCACTATTTTTTTGTACCAGCTGTATTTTGGCTCGTACTGTAATTTTCTGTAATCATATGCTTCATCTGCCAGCACCTGATCGGGTCGTTTGAAAAGCTTTTCATACGCTTCGATTTTGGGTTCTGCCAAATGAATTAATCCCGGGACAGGACATTTCCTTGTGAATTTTTGAGGTGGAAAAGCTTCGGTTGTCTGGTCAAAATCCCATTGCCCGTTGAGATTGATAATCTTGCCTTCGTTTTGGGCAAAAATTGAAAACGAAAATAAAAGGATTGCACAAAGGATAGTCAGGTTTTTCATAGGTTGGAAAATAGATTTGAGATAGTCAGATATGAGTATCAAGACAAGGAACCCAATTTCCGGAAGGTTCGGGTTAAAGATTTTCGTGTTTTAATGATCAGGCTTCAATAAAATTGACACCAAATCACCAAAACACGAATTTCAAAAAATGAATTTTGTCCCTTTTTCTTACTCCCTCCACCTGGGGAGGGCTGGGGAGGGGCCTTAGTTCACAATTGCAGCGATTCCGGCTCCAATTAAACTTGAATTCGGCACTTCAACAATTTCATAGAACCTGCGGTTTTTACCCGAGAAGAATCCCTGCAGGAATGCTTCGAACATAATCCTGAAGTTGTTCATTTTGTAAAAAGTTGTGCCTTCAATTGTCATTAAAATTGGTTTATCGGCAGTTTTTGCCTTGCCGGTCTTTAATACTACAGCAGCAAGACTGGCGGCAACTAATTTGGCAGCACGTTCAATAAAAGCATTGATGATTATTGTTGCAGCCTCTTTATCTTCAGGGCCAACAAGAATTTCTGACAGAATATTTGCTTTCAGGTCGATGCAACTTACAAATTTATTAACCTCTTCTGATGTCAATTTTCCGGCAGTTGCGGCCTGACCAGCCAGCAATGTCGAAACTGTATCGTTCATCAAAACAATCTGTTTTTTGGGTGTACCCATTGCTTGAAGCAGATTTTTGCCAACCATTTGACCGATAACTTCAGGAGCTTTTACTTCCTTGCTCCACTCCAAAAGTTTCCCGTCTTTGTTGGGGTAAATTTCAACTGCATACGAAAAGCAGAATCCTATTTTATCGGAAACATTTTTGTACTCCGTTAAATAGGCAGCCAGTGTTGCAAAAAACTCTTTGTTGGACAACTCTTCGTCGATTGCCGGCATTTTGCGCTGTTGCAGGTTTTCTGTAACTAATTTTAGGTTATCATCGAAATACATTTTTACCGCCCTGAAATTTGTACCACCGGCATCAATTGCAACTACAGGCTGGTTGGGTTTAATTGTCCCTTCGGCACCAAGATATGTTGGAAGCATTAACAATGAACCCGCTTTTCCCGCGAGCCCGTTTTCCATTTCCGAAATAAAATCATCGGTAAGTGATTGCAAATCAAGTTCTGCTGCCGATAATTTGTGCGCTTTTAAAAATTGTTGTGTCTTGTTCATTGTTGTTATTAATTTTAAAGAATAAATTATTTTTTGGTAGAAACTTATGTTTCTAAATTCACTTTTTAATTTTTAATTCCGATAAATATATCAAATTTAATTTCTTTTAAAGGATGGGATTACGATTTTAAAATGCAATGCACTCATTTCAGTTTTGATTAATTTTCCTTTAAAAACTTCTGTTACAAAGCTCCTTCAACCTTAAAAACCCATGCAAATTCACTTGGATTTTTTACAGGAGAAAGTTGTGGTATATTAATTATCAATTTACTTCCTGACTTTTTGAAGCCTGTTTTTGCGTTCGTTCCCAGCAGAGTAACTTTTGCTGCTCCTTTTATACCTTTTACTTCGATAGGTTTTTCAGGGAATTTAGTACAATGCACATACAAATCGTTTCCTTTTTTTGTATAGAATACATTTTCTGCTTTGTTTTCTTTGGCACCTTCCCATTTACGTGTTCCGTAAATAGCATCGCCATTAATTTCGAGCCAGCTTCCAATATCAAGCAGGCGTTGTTGCTGAATTACAGGAATTAAACCATCGGCAGTCGGGCCAATATCCAGAAGCAGGTTACCACCGGCAGCCACTTTTTCTATCAATAAATCAATAAGCGCATCCGAGCTCATGTAGTTGCCCAAATCTTCGATACGGTTGTAGCCAAACGAAGTACCAATTCCACGGCATTCTTCCCATGCTTTTTCAACATCACCGATTTTACCTTCGTGAACCAAATCATATTCGGTGGTAAAATAACCGCCGTCAACTCCTCTTGTTTCTTTTCCCCAGCGGTCGTTTACGCAAACACGGTCTTTTACAGGCGAATCATTGTACAACCATGCCAAAAACTCGGTGCTTTTCCATTTTTCACTGGGATGATCCCATTCGCCATCGGTCCAAACAATGTCAGGTTCGTAACGGGTTACCAAATCCTTCATTTGTGGTATCATGTGGTCATCGACATATTTTTCAAGGTTGTTGTGGTAGAGCGGATTAAACCATTCGTAAAGGGAATAGTAAAATCCCATATGCAAACCGGCATCTTTTACAGCTTTACTCAGGTCGCCACATAAATCGCGGTGCGGACCAACATCAACGCTGTTCCAGTTCCAGCTTTGTTCGCTTGGCCAAAGAGTAAAACCCTCGTGATGTTTTGAGGTAAGCACCACATATTTTGCCCCCGAGCGTTTAAAAACATCGGCCCATTTTTCGGGTTCGAAATGTTCGGCTTTAAAACTGCCGGCAAAATCCTGGTAATAGAAGTCTTCGCCATACATTTTATTGTGATAATCACGGAAAAGTACATCAGCTTTTTCATTACCCATAATGCGTTTCCAGTACCACTCGGCATATTTGGCATATATACCAATATCAGCATTTGCAGGCGCCCTCGCAGGAACTGAATAAACACCCCAATGGATAAATATCCCAAATTTTACATCCTCAAACCATTGAGGAACAGGGCGACTGTTGATTGACTCCCAGTTGGCCTGATATTTCTGGGCAAAACTTGTTGTAGCAATAAATATTGCAAAAAGAAGAAAAATTGATTTTTTCATTTTTTTATTGGTTTAGATTTTTGAACAATATTCTTTTTTTTGATGCTTTCTGAATTTGATTATTGAATTCAGATGGCAAGTTTTAAAAACAGCTTATATAAACTTCTGCATCTGATTACCTCCCGTTAAATTCCTGAATTGCTTCAAGCATAGCTACTACGTTTTCAACCGGAACATTTGCCTGAATGTTGTGCACCGTGTTAAAAACAAAACCACCGTCCTTATTGAAAATGTCGCAGGTGCGGAGTACTTGTTCCCGCACTTCTTCAGGTTTGCCAAAGGGCAGCATTTTTTGTGTATCAACACCACCACCCCAAAAAACGAGGTCGCGGCCATATCTTTGTTTTAATTTCACAGGATCCATTCCGGCGGCATTAATCTGAACCGGATTAATGATATCAAACCCGGCACGAATGAAATGGTCCATTAATCCTTCAACCGCGCCACACGAGTGTTTGAAAGTTTTCCACTGGGTATTTTCGTGAATCCAATCGTTTATTTTTCTGTAATATGGAAGCCACATTTCATCAAATTGTTCGGGTGAACAGAATGTGGAATCCTGCGTGCCAAAATCAGTTCCGCAAATAAACATTGCGTTTACCTTGTTCCCGACAACAGCAAAAATCCGGGTTAAATTCTCAATTGTAATTTCAACCTGCCGTTCATAGATCGATTTGATATAATCGGGACGCATAACAGTGCTCATATACCATTCAGCAACATCGCGTACTCCTTTTGGAGCCTTTAAATTCATACCCGGAACAAGTGCAATGTCACCAAGTGCGGTGCCACCAAAAGCTGCAATAACAGCTTTTCCCGAATAATATGCTTTGTCAACTTCAATGCGCCAATGTTCCAGATCAGAGTCAGAGATCAATCCAAATTCTTCAAGGTTATTTTGAACCTCCAGTTCTTCTTCAACAATTGGTTCCTGGCGAATTATTGCATCGAAGAAATACCCCGTTTTTGGCATCCGTGCCGAAGGTGGAATTAACGTATCGCCTTCAGGATACATTAATATATCACCCTTTTCATCGGTTGTTGTATTGAAATTTCGGGGCACCATAACCCTTTGTCCCCAAGGGGTTTTCCACTCTTTAAAAGGAGCATGGTTGTTGAAACCGAACATGTTGTTTTTTCCCCAGGCGCCAATTACATCGATTCCTATCGAATCAATTAATTCCCAATCAACTTCACCCAGCATTTGAAATGGTTCAATAATCCGGATTGGTTTACGTTGCAGCCCATAGTGTCGGCGCAACTGAGAAATAGTTTGTACATGGATTCCAGTAACTGCCGTGGCACCCAAATCCAAAACAATCCGACTGGGTTGCTGGTGGTTTACTGTCTTTAAAAATTGTTCTCTAGAGTTCATATTTTGATATTTTTATTCTCTTTTTTGAAAGGCTTAAAATACTACAATTAACTAATTTGTAAAAAATCGTTTACAAATATGCGCATATTTGTAAAGAAATATTTACAAATATGCAGGTTTCAGGTTTTTTCGATGGCTTGTTTGTAAGCTTTTAAAACCCTTTCTCTGGCAAATTTATGTTCAACAATTGGTTGCGGGTACTGAACTGTTCCAAATTCAGGTACCCATTTTAAAATATATTCTGCCTTTACGTCAAACTTTTTTGTTGCGTTTCGGGGTTAAAAACCCTGAAATATGGGGCAGCATCGCAACCACAACCTGCCGCCCACTGCCAGTTTCCGTTGTTGGATGCCAAATCAAAATCGAGGAGTTTTTCGGCAAAATATGCTTCACCCCAGCGCCAGTCAATTAACAAATGTTTTGTCAGAAAACTGGCAGTTACCATTCTTACGCGGTTGTGCATAAAACCTGTTTCATTGAGTTCGTGCATTCCTGCATCCACAAGCGGATAGCCGGTTTCGCCCCGGCACCACAATTCAAATTCCTTTTCATTGTTTCGCCATTCAATTAAATCATATTTTGGTTTAAATGCACTTTTTTCGACATATGGAAAATGAAATAAAATCGAACTGAAAAAATTTCGCCAAATTAGTTCGTTTAAAAATATTTCGGAAAGTCCAACGCCGGCAAATCCCGTTTGTCGGCGTAATTTTTAATTAGTTCTTCTGAAATATTAAAATCAGGGACATTGATACTGCTTTGTTCAAAACCAAGTTCCTGAAGTGTGGGTATTTTAAAAGGTTCTGTTTTTATAAATCCATCCTGAAAATTTTGTGATGGAAATTCCTGAATTTCTTTATTTGCCAGTTTCAGTTTCCATTTTTTGCTGTATGGTGTGAAAACTGTGTAAGGAGTGCCGTCATCCTTTAAAACTTCATCCTGTTCGAAAATGACCTGATCTTTATAAGTGTGTAATTTAATTCCTTTCGATTTAAGAAAGGCTTCAATTTCCATGTCGCGTTGAATCGCATACGGTTCGTAATCCCGGTTTGTAAAAACAGCTTCAATTTCATATTCCTCTGTCAATTTTCGAAAAGCACCCAAAGGAATATCATGCATCACTTTAAGTGAACTCCCGTTTTTGGCGAGTTCGCTGTTGATTTTTAAAATTTCAGCGTGAATGAAAGAAACTCTTGCATCGTTTTTTGAATTGAGTTTTTTAAGAATTTCTGTATCGAAAATAAAAATTGGAAGCACCTTGAGTTTTGATTGCAAAGCATAGAAAAGTGCAGTATTGTCAATTAATCGCAAATCGCGACGAAACCAGAAAACGGCTATTTTTTGTTTTGTCATCTATTTTATATCAATCCAACTGTTTGTTCTTAACAATTTTGGAATTCAACAATTCGAAATAACCTGTTTGATTTTACCTGTGGGTTGTAGCAGCGGTAATTGTAACAGATGCTGCGACTGCCTGTGCTGCGGCAATTGCCTGTGAAACGGCTTCCGAAACCTGGTTGTCGATCATCATTTTCTTTAACTTTTCAGCAGCTAATTTTCGTTTATCCCGCTCCGGAAAAATTCGCTTTAATAATCCTGCAGGCTTTAACATTGATAACAACATAATTTCTTCTTCATTTTCAGTTCCCTTGAAAACAAGGTTTTCAATTTCGGAAACCAATTTGTAAACCACCTGATGATTGAGAATTTGTGACTTTTTCCAGTGGAAAAACAAAAACTGATGCGGTTCCATTTTTATTAACCGTTTGTCAACCAAGCCCTGTTGTGTTTCTTTTCTGATATATTTTTGCGAAAAATTTAACTTACTTATCCATGTTGCCAATTTAAGGGACCGCGGTTTTTGTTTTATCTTTTCAAGCAAAAACTGATGAATTGGGTTGGAAGTTTTATCGTTCAGAAACACAACTTTCTTTTCTTCAAATTTGATATTTCCTTGCTGAAAAAGCTCTAAAAACAAGGCTCCGGAAAGTACAAAACCGATTACATGATAAGTTGCTGAATTCAAACCTCCTTTTTCGGGATGAATTCCAAGCAAATACAATTTTTGGGAAAGAGGAATTGGTTGATCCATTTTTTTATGCCTTTGATTTTTTATTTCTTTACACTCGATTTTCAACGCTGAAAGTTACAAAGAATCTGCCTTATCAACTAATTTAAAAATTCAGGATGCAAGTAAAAAAAGGTTTTGCAAGCGATAATAATTCGGGTGTCCACCCAAATATTTTAAAAGCCATTGAATCTGTAAACCACGGTCATGTTGTGGGTTATGGAAATGACATTTACACCCAAAAAGCAATTGAAATATTTAAGGAAAAGTTTGGCGAAAAGACCGAAGTTTTTTTTGTTTTTAACGGCACCGGCGCCAATGTTTTGGGTCTTTCAACGGTAACCCACAGTTTTAACTCGATAATTTGTGCCGAAACCGCGCATATACAGGAAGACGAATGTGGCGCACCCGAAAAATTTACGGGTTGTAAGTTGCTGCCTGTTGAACCTGTAAACGGAAAACTTACTCCGGAAGCAGTGCAGCACCATTTAAAAGGTTTTGATTTTGAACACCACTCACAACCCCGTGTAATGTCAATTTCGCAGGTTACCGAAATGGGTACTGTTTATCAACCACTTGAAATTATTGCGCTTGCTGATTTGGCCCACAAAAACGGAATGCTCCTTCACATGGACGGCGCCCGGATTGCCAACGCAGCTGTAGCATTAAACCTCGGTTTCAAAGCTTTTACAAAAGATTGCGGAGTTGATATTCTATCGTTTGGCGGCACAAAAACGGGATGATGATGGGTGAAGCAGTACTTTTTTTTCAATCCTGATTTAACGCCGCTTACAAAATACATCCGTAAACAAAGTATGCAGTTGTATTCGAAAATGCGGTTTGTTAGCGCTCAGTTTATCGCCTATTTCGAAAACGATTTGTGGAAAGAAACCGCAACTCACGCCAATAAAATGGCAAAATTGCTTGAACGCGGAGTAGCAAAAATTCCTGAAATAAAACTTACCCAACCTGTAAATGCAAATGGAGTTTTTGCCATTGTTCCCAAAGAAATTATAAAGCCTTTACAGGAACAGTTCTTCTTTTATATCTGGAACGAAACAACCTCGGAAGTGCGCTGGATGACTTCGTTTGACACAACCGAAGAGGAGATATTGGGTTTTGTGGGGTTGATAAAGCAGTTGGTTAAGAATTAAATGCATTTTTTAAATATTGGATTTTATAAATCCCAAATCTCAAAATGCAAAAAACAAATAAATTAAATCAAAATCAAAATTTAATATAAGGAAGGATTTGAATATTAATCAATTGTGATTTGAGCTTTATTTGAAGTTTGTTATTTGATTTTTGGTACTTTTAAAAATTAATGGCACTTTTCAAATACTATCCAAGTAATCCGAAAAAGCTGAATCCGAAAATGGAAAAGCGGATTTTTTTCCACAGCCTGATTCTTCCGGCAGCTTTTGTTTTCGTGTTTTGGATGGTTGAAATATTTGAACAGACAACAGGGATTAGTTTGGTCAGATTTGGTGTATTTCCATTGCATTTAAAAGGTTTACCAGGAATCCTGTTTTCACCTTTTATCCATTCCGGTTTTAGCCATCTTGTATCGAATTCAGTCCCGTTTTTTATATTGCTGACAATGCTGATTTATTTCTACCGACGCATTTCATACCGCCTGTTTTTTATGTTGTATTTTTTTGCCGGTGTTTGTCTTTGGCTTTTTGGTCGCGAGGCATGGCACATTGGCGCTAGCGGCGTGGTTTATGCAATGGCAGCATTTCATTTTGTGAGCGGAATAATCAGAAACGACGTTCGTTTGCTCACTTTGTCGGTAACGGTGGTTTTTTTGTATGGCGGATTAATTTGGGGGCTTCTGCCAATTAACCCTGAGATTTCGTGGGAAGGACATTTATGGGGAGCTATTTCGGGAGTCGTGCTCGCTTTGATTTACAGAAAATATACGATCAGACGCGACAAATTTGACTGGGAGGATGAGGAAGAAGAAGATCAGGATGTTGAAACCGACGAAAAAAAATACTGGGAAGTAGATATTGAAGAAGATGAGAAACTTGTTAAACCGGAAGAAAAAACCTTAAAAAATGAACAAAATAAAGGTTTTCAGAAACCGGACAATATGAGTCATACCGGGCAATATTAAAATTTCTGAAAGTGAAATTTCTGCTTTCCAAAAGTTTAAAACTTTGGAAATACTGGGTATTCGGAAAATAACTGTTTGCACCTGTAATATTAAGGTTCAAATCAAATTGAATTACGAAAGTGAAATGCGGTTTTTATTTAAAAAAAAAGTTTAATTTTGCCGCACAAATAAAAAGAAGTTCATTAAAAAATGATTAGCAGAAGGATTATCCGTACAAAGGTGTTACAAGTTTTATACGCCTACTACTCTTCAGAAGAGAAATCACTCAACAATACCGAAAAAGAACTCTTTTTCTGCATCCACAAAACATACGACCTCTACCATTATCTTTTGGCTTTGGTTATTGATATTGCTGATTATGCAGAAGGTCGCATTGAAATCAAAAAGAACAAACACCAGCCAACTCACGATGATTTGCACCCAAATACAAAATTCGTAAGTAATTTGTTTATCCAGCAATTGCGCGTAAATCGGCAATTACAAGCCTATTTAAACCAAACAAAACTGAGCTGGGTTAACCATCCTGAATTGATCAAAGAACTGTACCTGATTATGATCGAATCGGAGATTTACAGTGAATACGTAAACAGCGAAACCAGATCTTTTATTGACGACAGGAAGTTTGTTGAAAAGATATTCAACAAAATTTTTCTTGTATCGGAAGAACTTTATGAGGTTTTGGAAGAACAAAGCATTTACTGGAACGATGATATTGAATTTGTGATATCGATTATTACAAAAACCATCAAGAAGTTCAACGAATTCAGTGATTCTGACCAGCGATTAATGCCAATGTACAAAGATGATGAGGACAGGGTATTCGCAAAAGATCTGTTTCGAAAATCGATATTAAACCACGATGAACTTCATGCGCTGATAAAAGTACACTCAAGCAACTGGGACGTTGAGCGGATTGCTTTTATGGATATTTTGATGATGCAACTCGCAATTACCGAGTTTTTGTACTTCCCGTCGATCCCAACAAAAGTTACAATGAACGAATACATTGAACTCTCGAAATATTACAGCACCGAAAAAAGCCGGAATTTTATCAACGGGATTCTCGATAAAACGCTGAAAGACCTCAAAAAAGAAGGAAAAATAAACAAAGCAGGAAGAGGCCTGGTTGGTGAATCATGAAAAGTATTGTGTTTATAATGCTGATTGCCGGTATATTTTCGTGTGATGGGAATAAACAAAAAAGCCAAACTGAACCGGAAAGCAAAACCGCTGTTTCAGGACAAATGCCCAAAATTGAATTCGAAGAAGAAATGCACGATTTTGGACTTGTAAAAGCAGGGGAAATCCTCACTTATTCGTTTCAGTTTAGAAACCTTGGAAAAACCGATTTGAAAATTAACAAAGCCGAAACAGATTGTGGTTGCATTGAAGCAACAATTGCAAAAAGCAACATAACTGCCGGTGAAAAAGGGATTATTGAGGTAAAATTCAACTCGGCAGGTTTATTCGGAAAACAATTAAAAACTGTAGAAATTCAATCAAATAGCAAAGAACCGAAACATTTAATTATTTTTGCCGAGGTTGAAAATGAGCAAATTGAAATTAAAAATTGAAAATGATAAATTAAAAATTAAAAAGTTATGATGAATATTATTTTAATGGCCGCTCCTGCCGGACAAGAATCCAATCCGCTGATGAGCATGTTACCACTGCTTTTAATCGTTGTGGTGTTCTATTTTTTTATGATCCGCCCGCAAATGAAACGCCAGAAAGAAGTCCGCAAATTTCGCGAAAGCCTTGCCAAAGGTGATAAAGTAGTTACAACCGGAGGAATTTACGGTAAAATTGTTGAGGTAAAAGAAACTACAATTATTCTTGAAATCGCAAAAGATGTTCACATTACCGTTGATAAAAACGGGATCGTGAAAGATATGAGTGACGTTCAGCCGCAGAGGTAAAAAAGCCCCTCCTAACCTCCCCAGGAAGGAGAGGAACAAACTGGGTTCACGAGATAAATTCTATAAAAAAGGGTTGAGAATTTAATTCTCAACCCTTTTTTTCTTCCTCCTCCCCTAGGGAGGTCGGGAGGGGATTTTATACATTAAACCTGAAATGCATAATATCGCCATCATGCACAACATATTCCTTTCCTTCGATGGCAATTTTCCCGGCATTGCGGCAGGCACTTTCTGAACCCAGAGATACATAATCATTATATTTTATTACTTCGGCACGAATAAAACCACGTTCAAAATCAGAGTGGATAATACCTGCAGCCTGCGGTGCCTTTGTTCCTTGTGTAAAAGTCCAGGCGCGTGATTCATCGGGACCTGTGGTAAAATATGTTTTCAGATTGAGCAAATGATAAGCTGCATGAATGAGTTTATTAACACCCGGTTCATCCAAACCCAATTCTTCAAGAAACAATTGTTTTTCTTCATAGGTTTCCAACTCTGCAATATCAGCTTCGGTTGCTGCGGCAATTACAAGCAGTTCGGCATTTTCATCTTTTACAGCTTCTTTTACAGCTTCTACAAACTTATTCCCTGTTTTTGCTGAAGCTTCGTCAACATTGCAAACATACATTACAGGTTTGTTGGTCAGCAGAAAAAATTCTTTGGCAATTTTCCTTTCTTCTTCATCCAGTTGCAGCGTACGTGCAGAAAGCCCTTTTCCAAAACCGATTTATATTTGAGTGCGATCTCGTACATTTTTTTTGTTTTATGATCCACACCACCATGTTTTACCTGCTTTTCCAGTTTATCTATGCGGTTTTCAACGGTTTCCAAATCTTTTAACTGAAGCTCGTAATCAATTACTTCCTTGTCGCGCACCGGGTTTACCGAACCGTCAACATGGGTAATATTATCGTTTTCAAAACAACGTAAAACGTGCAAAATAGCATCCGTTTCACGAATATTCCCCAAAAACTGGTTGCCCAAACCTTCACCTTTACTTGCCCCTTTTACCAAACCGGCAATATCAACTATTTCAATGGTGGTTGGCACTACTTTTTTGGGTTTATCAATTTCCGTGAGTTTTATCAATCGCGGATCCGGCACTGTAATTACACCAATATTCGGTTCGATTGTGCAAAACGGAAAATTAGCTGACTGTGCTTTTGCACTCGACAAACAGTTAAACAAGGTTGATTTTCCAACATTCGGGAGACCAACTATACCACATTTTAAAGCCATTTCTTATTTTTAAATTTCGCGCAAAGGTAATTCTTTTGAACTGATTTGATTGGAAATGTTTCTGCTGAAAACAAATTGAACTTCAAAAATAGTAAAGCAATTGGGCTATTAATTCCAATCACCGATACATTTTGTAAATTGCCGTCGTACATTTGTGGTTGTTTTATTAATGGTTTAAAGCATTGATTAAACCTTTATTTTAAAACAACGTCTTACATGCAAACAATTTTTCGATGGAAAACAACGACCTCGTTTTAATTGCCGATTTAAAAAATGAAAAAACAAGGGAGCTTGCTTTTCAGACATTGGTGAAAAAATACCAGGAGCGTTTATACTGGCACATCAGAAAAATTGTGATGGACCACGATGATGCCGATGACATACTTCAGAATACATTTATAAAAATCTGGCGGAGTATTGATAAATTTCGCGAAGAATCGAGCCTTTACACCTGGTTGTACAGGATTGCAACAAACGAATCGCTAACATTTATTAATTCGAACAAAAGACGCAGCTTAGTCCCGATGAACGACACAAGCGAATTTTTAATGAACAACCTTGAGTCGGATGAGTATTTTGATGGAGATGAAATACAAATGCGTTTACAGGAGGCAATTTTAAAACTACCCGAAAAACAGCGGATTGTTTTTAACCTGAAATATTTTGAAGAGATGAAATACGAAGAAATGTCGCAAGTACTTGACACGTCTGTTGGAGCACTGAAAGCTTCATTTCATCATGCGGTAAAAAAGGTAGAAGAGTACCTTAAAAACATTGATTAACGATTTGATTTGCACTTCTTTTTACTTTGGCATACTGGCCTTTAAAATTAATTACACCGGGGCAACTGGCTGATAATACAAATATTGAAATTGATACTAACGAAATGCTTTATGCAAATATGGTTGAGGGAATCGATCAAAACTCGTTTTTTGCTTTGCTTGACGAACCTAACAATTCGACACAGTTAAGCGACGAGGATATGGCGGTTATTGTTAACTCAAATAGCTCGGAATACGATATTTATTCGGAAACGATTAAATAAGTAATAAACATTAATGGATACATTAGATACTTTAAATTAAAATAGAATGAAAAGAGAAATTGGAATAATCCTGACATTTTTTATTGTTTTAATGAGTTTTGCGGTTTATGCACAGGATAAAGATTCGCATGAAGCACGTATGGAAAAATACCGCGCTGAAAAGGTTTCTTTTTTAACTACAAAATTAGATTTGACTCCAGCCGAAGCAGAGAAATTCTGGCCCATTTACAACCAAATGGATAGAGAACGCTGGGAAGCTCAAAAATGCCGTCGCGACCTGGAGAATAAAGTTAGTGAAGCTGAAGAATCACTTTCGGACAATGAAATAATAAAATTAACAAGGGAATTTTCAGGCAGTATGCAAAAAGAAGGCACGTTAATGACAAGCTACAACGAAAAACTTTTAAAAGTTCTGCCACCAAAAAAAGTGCTGAAATTGTACAAAGCTGAAAATGAATTCAGGATGAGCATGATTAGAAAATACCGCGACAACAAAGACGACAAGGGTGAAAAATAGTTTGAAAAAATTAAAAAAAAGACAAGTTTAGCTTGTCTTTTTTTTTGCCTGTTTCCCTTTTTAGATTCCTTTAAACCAATCCTGAAAATACTTGCCTACAACTGGTGTTTCTTTCATTTCACCATTAATAGCTCCAATCAAACTCAAAAGCCATAAAACAAAGGCAATAATCCATCCAAATAAATTTATAACCGGAACAAAGCTGATTACAATACCAAATAAATATATTCCAAGAAGTTGACGAATATAATAACTGGCAATTTCATCTCTTTGGTTAGAGTTAATAATCAACGCAATAAGCCAACCAATCCAGGTAATGTGAGCAACAATCGCTTTAGTTTTTCCATCCATGATTTCAATTTTTTATGTTTACGAAAAGTACATAATTTTTCAGGTTCTATACAATTCTTATTTTGAATTTTTTATTTATCAAGCGCTTTCATCCGAAACTTTTCCATTTCCGCCATTTCATGTTCATTTTTAAAAATTAATTCTATTTCCTTAACAATTTCGGGATTTTGGGATGAAATATCGTTCAGTTCCTGAATATCTGATTCAAGATTATACAATCGGATTTGCAAACTGTCTTTATCAATATTTTTTCTGATCCCTTTCCATTTTCCCATGCGAACTGCCTGTTGCCCGCCCGATTCAGGAAATTCCCAATACAAAAAGTCGTGTTTTTCCTGGTTTTTCAACCCGATAAGTGTTGGAAGAAAACTTTTTCCATCGATATCATTTGGAGCCTGAACTCCTGTAATTTCGCACAAGGTTGGTAAAACATCATAAAATGCCGAAATGAGATCAGATTTTGTTCCGGGTTTAATTTTTCCGGGCCACTGGGCAATCATGGGTACACGTATTCCACCTTCGTTAACATTTCCCTTTCCCCAGCCAAATTCACTCTTAAACGGTTTGGCACTGTCGAACCACGGAGAATCAGCGCCACCGCTATAAGTTGGCCCATTGTCGCTTGTAAAAATAATGATCGTATTTTCATACAAACCCAGATTTTTAAGAGTCGCAACAATTTCTCCAACCTGTTCATCAAGATAAGAAACCATCGCGGCATAACAGGCGTGAGGATAACGATGCGGAAAGTACCCTTTGTTCCCAATATAAGGTTCTTCATCGCCAAATTTTTTAAGATAATAATCAACCCACCGTTTTGGCGCCTGCAGCGGATTGTGCGGAATTGGCGATGCATAATACATAAAAAACGGGTTATCTTTATTTTCTTTAATAAAATTAAGAACTTCCTTTTGCATCAAATCGGGAGAATAATCAGTAAGCCAATAATTGGCGTAAGATTCAGTATTATAAATATCCGCTCCCTCCTGAAGTTTTGTATTTGGTGGAACCATTTTATTGTTTAACAATACTGTTGTTGTGTCTTTCCATAAATGAACGGGGAAAAAGGTGTGCGCCTGCCGTTGGCAATTGTAACCGTAAAAAAAATCGAAGCCTTGTTTGTTAGGTATTCCTTCGGATAAAGGAGCACCCAATCCCCATTTTCCAACAACAGCGGTTTTATAACCAGCACTTTGAAGTAAAGTTCCAATGGTAGTTGTCCCCGGTTTTAAAGGTCGTTGTCCTTCCAGATTTGGGTCTTTTGTCATGGCTTCAAAATCCCAGACCGGACCACGGTCGGCCCACTCATCATTTCCACGGATTTGGGAATGACCCAAATGTTTTCCTGTCAGCAAAACACAACGTGATGGGGCACAAACCGGAGCTCCAGAATAATGCTGAGTAAAGCGCATTCCATTGGTTGCCAAAGCATCAATATTTGGCGTTTCAATTTTTTGTTGTCCGTAACAACCTAATTCAGCATAACCCAAATCATCAGCAAGAATGTATATAATGTTGGGTTGATCAGGTTTTTCTTTCACCGACATATTGCAGGAGACACCGAAAATCAGGAGAAAAATCGACAAAGCTTGAAAAATAATTGATTTCATGAGATGTTAAAGTTGATTATATAGCAAATTTAGCATTTCAATTCAATAACAGTTAATTCAAAATTACACTGATTTCTCTCATCTATTTTTATGTTTTCCTTTTGTTCTTTTGCGCGCTTAATTCTGAAATACTTACTTTGCAATGTTTTTCATACAATTACTCATGAAACATAAATTCGCTGAATCAATAAAAGATTATGTATTCATAACCTTTGGTTTGTTGCTTTTTGTATTGGGTTGGCTTTTATTTCTGATACCTGCCGAAATTACGGGAGGTGGTGTAAGTGGTATTGCAGCTGTTATTTTCTTTGCAACAAAAATCCCTGTAAGTGTTACATTCTTAATCATTAACGTGATATTAGTGTTGGTTGCCATTAAAATCCTTGGCGCCAGTTTTGGCGTAAAAACCATTTACAGCATTGCAGTGCTAACCGTTTTTTTCGCTGTATTTCAAAATATACTGGAAAAGCCAATTGTTGATGATACTTTTCTTTCGGCAGTTTTGGGTGGTATGATGGGCGGAATTGGCCTCGGTGTCGTTTTTTCACGTGGCGGAAGTACAGGAGGAACTGACATTTTCGCGATGGTAATAATGAAATACCGCAATGTAAGCCCCGGAAAAATCATCATGCTTTGCGATGTAATAATTATAGGTTCATCCTATTTTGTGTTTCAATCGCCCGAAAAACTGGTTTACGGGTACGTTTCAATGTGGGTGGTTTCATATTCGCTTGATTCATTTTTAAGTGGATCAAACCGTTCAGCACAAATGTTTATCGTTTCGAAAAAATACGAAGAGATTGCTGATTATATCAATAACGAGGCGATCCGCGGTGTTACTATCCTAAACGGCACCGGTTGGTACACAAAAGAGGAATCAAAATCGTAATGTCAGTAGTTAAAAAACGCGAAACCAGTGCCATCTTCCGTAAAATAAAAGAAATCGATCCCGAAGCGTTTATCACAATGGGAAGTGTAATGGGCGTTTACGGACAAGGATTTGAGCAACTTAAGTTTTGAAAATAGTAGTGAGTACAGAGTATCAAGTATCAAGACAAGAATCCACAACCCAGTATCCAGACCTCACTTTGTCAGTTTTTCAAATAAATCTCTGAAAATAGCATCGCGGTTGAGAGAAGTTGCCATCCGTATAAAATGTCTTGAGTGATCGACACTAAATGTTTTCTGTTCGGTAAGAATCGGACTGTGTACCAAATCAGTTGAAACCCATGATGAATTTACCAGCCAGGCAACTGCCGAAACGTCCCAGATTACTTTCGACCAGGCTTTTTGTCCACCACTATATTCCAGTACAATTTTGTACAGGTAATCGGAAAGTTCGTTTTTTCCTTCCAGATAATATTTCAATTCCGGAATTGTTGTATGTAAATGCGAAACCACATTTTGGCATGGCAAAGTAACAAACGGAACACCTGAGTTAAATACAACCTGTGCTGCCACAACGTCCTGTTGCAGATTGAACTCCCATTGGTGCGGCCAGTACAAAGCGTTGCCTCCCAACCAAACAACAACAATTCTTTCGATGATTTTTGGTTCTGTTAAAATTGCTGATGCAATGTTTGTAATGCAGCCAATTGGAACAACATAAAGTGGATTTTCGGGACTACTTGCCATTGCCTTTTTTATAAGGTCATCAACTGCCGGACTTTTAACAGGCGTTTCAATACTTTCCAAATATCTGTTGGAGCCCCTGAAAGCAAAACCGTCAGCAGATTTATTCATGAATTTTAATAAACGTAATATTTCCTCGTAGCTTTTTTCCATGCCATCGCCTGCATTTGCCGAACGGTCGTTGTGAAACGGTGCTGCATAAACCGCCTGTAAATCAATTTTATCACGTGAAAGCAAAGCATAAACCAGCGCAAACTGGTCATCTACTTCATTATAGGTATCGGTATCCAAAACCATTTTAATTTTACCTGTCGGAGGTGTCAGTTTTTTTATACGGACTGCTTCATCAATTTTTGGATAGTTTTGGGCATTGCCGGTAACAAGCAGAAAAACAAATAATACGGAAAGGATTGATTTCATTTTATTTTTTATTGGTTTTTACAATATTAAAACTGTTTCATGTATTCAAGAAATATTTTGGCTGTTTTATCAAGGTTTTCGATTGAACCGCCGCCATCCAAAACTTCACACATTTCGTAAACAACCCATCCCTGGTAACCGATTTCTTTGAGAGCAGAAAACCATGTTTTATAATCGATAATTCCCTGTCCCATCGGAACAGCGCGCATTACAGCTTGTTCAGCCTGATAATTGGTGAGGTTGTTTACATAACTGAATCGTGGGTGCGAAACATAATCGGCAGCAATTGTATTTGCTAAAAATGGCTTCATTTTTAAAACCGATTCACGAAGTTGTTTGGCATTCAATCCTTCAAGCGACGGAGACCAGGCATCCCAGCCAGCTAAAACATTGGGCAAATTCACTTCTTTTAAGAGCCAGTACATTGCATCATGATGCAATGCAATATCGTGATGGTTCTGAACAACAAGTGTTACGCCTTGTTCAGCCGCAAGTTTACCGGCCATCTTTAATCCCGAAACTACTTCAGCATATTGCTTATCGTAAGGAATTCCGGGACGTTCGTAACCGGTAAAAACTCTTACCATGTTTGTACCCAGATCTTTTGCCAGTTCAGCAATTTCACCAACCCAGCTTGCCTGGATTTCAGCGTTCGGAATTCCGGGTTTATCAATTCCGGCAGTAAAATCGGTGTAACCAGCCAATCCAACAAGTGTTAAACCCAGTGAATCGATTTTAGCTTTTAATCTGGCACGCGCTGCTTTGTCATAATCGTGAGGTGAAACATGCGGGCGTTTTGCAACAAGCATTACACCTTCGTACCCCAGTTCTTTGGCTTTAACTAAAAACTCATCAACTGAAAGTGGAGTTTGTCCGCGCCAAATCCCCAAATAACTTACTGAATGAAGACAGGTTTTTACTTTGAAATCAGCCGGATTTCCAGATGGGGTTTTCTGAGCAGAGGAGGGAAGGAATGAAATTGTAAGAGCTACAATTATCAGAATTAAGTTTTTCATTTTTAAAAGTTTACTTGTTTAAAAACTGGAAATTCTATGTGTAAGTTTCATTTAAGTTGTACTTCAGGAATTCTTTCCTGATTTTTCAATACTCAACAAAAATTTGCTTTTTGGAGCATAATTAAAAATCAATTTATCTCCAATATCGCAACTGTCAAATAAATCTTTGTTTACAGTCAAATTCACGTTGTCAACAGTAAAAACATATTTCAGAGTTACCGTTGTTTTGTAGTAGTCTGTAATTATATCTTTATTCTGAAGTGTTTTTATTGTCTGAATTTTTTCACTATTCAGAATATCAGAATAGTATTTCCAATTTAATCCGAAAAATAATATAACAGAAAGGAAAAGGACTGCTAAACCAATTATAACAGCAATTTGAAAATTAATTGCCTGGGGTTTTGAATCAAAGTATAATTCGTAAATAGTTACTCCTGTGATAGTTCCGAAAATAAATAAAATCGTAGATATCAAATAACTCATACTGCATTGATTTCTTAAATCTTTTATGTCTTGTGTTGATAAACTTCTGTGCATGTTGAATTTATTTTTAACAGATGGTTAATTTTAAAAAGCTGTTAATGATTACTTCTCACTTTTTCAAATACGGTTCATCTTCATTCTAAAACACCTCAACATTAGAATTTAACCCGTCTTTTAAGTCTATTTTTGAAGAGTTTTTATTTCCTCCAGCAGTATTTCATAAGCCGGAGAAGCCATTCCTCCATGATCGAAACTATCCAGTTCATAAAGTTTTGTTTTCTGATGCCCGGCAACTTTCATCATCCGCATCATGTATGCGTTTTCTTCGTAACGGCCAAGCATTTCACGTTCACGGTCGCCTGTTATTAAAATGAGTGGCGGTGCATCAGCCCGAACATGGTAAAGTGGGGCAAACTCATCAACAACCGGCTGTGTGTCAGGTATTCCGCGTTCTTTTCTAATCGTCATGTGTGTAATGCAGTGACCGCTGAACGGGATGAGCATTGCAATCCGGTTGGCATCAATTTCGTATTTTGCCAGCCACTGTTTATCAAAACCAACCATACTTGTCAGATAACCACCTGCCGAATGACCGGAAACAACAATTTTTGCCGGGTCGCCACCAAACTCTGCAATGTGGTTAAAAGTCCAGGCAACAGCGGCAGCAGCATCTTCAATGTATGCCGGACAATTCACTTTTGGGTTCAGCCGGTAATTTACAGCCACAACTGCAATCCCCTTGTGTTTAAGTTTCTCCGAAATGTGTTTTTCACCCCCGGTAATTCCGCCACCATGAAACCAAACAACGGTTGTTAATCCTTTTTTGTCAACAGGGTAGTAAATATCCAACTTGCAGCGCTCAGCAATATATTCATCATTATTTGCCTCAACTGCGGTTCGGTATAAAATGTTTTCTTTGAATAAATAACCTTGATTTTCCTGTGCATTGATTGCCTGTGGTTGCAAAGTCAACAAAATGGAAACAAGGAATAAAAGTGTTGAAAATGATTTCATATTATTGATTTAATTTTTTTGTTGAAATAGTACTGCTTCAAATATAGGAAAAGTGAGTTAAACCACATAGACACATTGTAAACATGAAAACAAAGCGGGCTTTTTCCCTGGTGTTTTCGTTACATGCCTATTAAATAAACCTATATGTACTGCTCAGCCAATGTGGTTTAAAAGAAAAAAAATACATTTGTCGCCCTAATACAAAACAAAATGTGGGCATTTGCCGGATTATTATCTGCTTTATTCCTTGGAATTTATGATATTTTCAAAAAGACTTCGCTAAACGGCAATGCAGTTATGCCTGTTCTGTTTTTTGCAACGCTTACAAGTACCTTCATCTTTTTGCCGGTTGTTGTTGGCTCACTATTTTTCCCTGAAACTTTTTCTGCCATTGGACTTTACTCACCTAAACTCGACTTTGCGCAGCATTTGCAGGTTTTTCTAAAATCAGTAATTGTAGTTTCGAGTTGGATTCTAGCATTTTTGCAATGAAACATCTGCCGGTTACTGTTTTTTCGCCCATTCGTGCAACCGGACCGTTTTGGACATTAATCGGTGCACTTATTATTTTTCACGAAAAACTAAATTTTTTGCAGTGGATTGGAGTGCTTGTTACATTGTTGTTCTTTTTCCTCTTTTCGACAACAGGAAAAAAAGAGGGTATTGAGTACAAAAACAATAAATGGATCTGGTATATTGTTGGTGGTACGTTGCTTGGCGCGGTGAGCGGGCTTTACGATAAATTTATTATTGCGCGCATCGACAGGATTGCAGTTCAGGCCTGGTTTTCGTTTTACCAGGTAGTAATTTTGTTGCCGGTGCTCGCCATTTTTTGGTTTCCCGGTCGAAAAAAAACCACTCCTTTTCGATGGCGATGGTCAATTCCGGCCATTGGCCTGACATTGGTAATTGCCGATTTCCTTTATTTCTATGCGCTGAGTTACGATGGATCGATGATTTCAATTATTGCAGCCTTGCGTCGGGTCAGCGTGCTTGTAACATTTGGTTTTGGTGCTTTTGTTCTTGGAGAAGTCAATCTGAAACAAAAGGGAATATTTTTACTAGGCATTTTAGCCGGCACTTTGCTGATGACGCTGGGGAGCAGCTGATTATAAAAAAAGGGAAATTTGCATATTGCAATTTTCCCTTTTTCAAATTCATAACTCAAACCGTTACTTTGTCAATCTCTCCAACCTTTTCATTATTGAGAAAATGAAAGCAGCAGAAACCAAACAACAGGCAACAAAAATGGCCCAGAGTTGCCAGATTTCAATTTTGTCCCAGAAGTAACTTCCTACACCAAGCAACTTGTTTCCGACTGCTGTAGCCAATAACCAACCACCCTGCATCAAACCCTGAAACGGCTGGTGAAACTTTTGAAACAAATGACAATCCCATCGGGCTGAGGAACAATTCAGCAATGGTTAAAATAAGGTAACTGTTGATTAACCAATATGGCGAAACCCTTGAGGAATCGGGAACCGGAGCGCCGTTCAATTCAAATGGGGAAACAATATCAAGAGAACTAACAAGCATAATTGTAAATCCAACTGCAGCAATTATCATCCCGATACCTATTTTTTTTGGGGTCGAAGGTTCTTTGCTACGGTTAGCCAGCCATGTAAAAATTCCCATCACAAGGAATGTCAGCGAAACGATAAACAGCGGGTTAAACGACTGGAAAACTTCGGGTTGAATATCGTTACTGACCTGTGCCTGATTGTAAAAATACCAAGTGGCAGCACCAAAAATTACAAACATTGCACCACCAATAATTTTGTTTTTTGCAACTCCCTTTTTAAGCAATAAAACCAACCCAGCAATTGTACCTATAAATGCAAGTATATTCCACATATCAAAAAACAGGTACGTAAATGCAATAACTGCTTTATCTGTGTAATCGCGGGCAAAAAAGGTCATAGTTAAACCGTTTTGGTGGAATGACATCCAAAAGAAAATAACTACTAAAAATACAAGTAACATTGCTGTAATACGCGGGCGCTCGTCTTTGTTTGAAATTTGTAAAATCCAGGCCACAAAACCTGCAAACAAACCAAAAGCAAAACCAATATCAACATTACCAAGTAAGAAGTAAAATACTAAAACTGTGGCTGCCATAACCGCTGCTGAAATTAAAATCTTCACAAAACCGCCACTTACTTTTATCTCTTTTTCAGTAGTCGAAACCTCTTTATTTGGCAGCAGTTTATTAAAGAAAATATATACGGTTAACGAAACCAACATGGCGCCGGCAGCAACTGCAAACGCATAATTGTAGCCTCGGGAAAAAACATCGATATATTGTTGTGCAAATGCGGCCAGATCAGTTACGGGACCGCCTACATTTGCGGCATTCGCGAGTTCCTGAAATTTTGCCGTATCAGCAAGTTTTCCGTTTATCATTTGGTGGCAAAGTGCAGGTAAACTTCCATCGTGATTGAAACCGTTGGATTTTAACCACCAGTTGCGTGCTGCATTTGCGGCGAACGGAGCAAAAAAAGGCACCGATATTTATTCCCATGTAAAAAAGCAAATAGGCTTTGTCGCGTAATTTTTCATATTTAGGGTCGTCATACATTTGTCCGACAACTGCCTGCAGATTGCCTTTAAACAAACCATTACCCAGCGCTATTGTAAACAGGAAAACCACGGTCAATGTCAGTGACATCCCGGAATTGCCATCATTACATAACCAAGAAACATGATAATAATTCCCGTCATTATTACGGTCTTATACTTTTTTGTGGCATCGGCAAGAATACCGCCAAACAGTGCCAGTGCGTAAATTGCAAAATAAAACCAGCTGTAAATTTTGCCGGCTGTTTCTGCATTTACATCGAACTTTGCCTGAAGGAAAAGCACAAGAATTGCCATCATTGTATAAAATCCAAACCGTTCGCCCATGTTGGCGAAAAATGCTACAACTAAACCTTTCGGATGATTTTTAAACATGTTTCTTAAGTTTTGATTGATTAATAATTACGTTATTTCAGCGTTGGCAAATATAGAAATCTTTTGTACTTATTAAAGTTGATAAAGGTCAGTTTCAAAGTGTTAAATTGAAAAAAGAGAGTTGCTGTTTTTTGTGTATTTATATGATTTTACAGAAAGTGGAAAGTTGGGGTACCCTTCGGTAAATTTTGAATATTTTTTGATGTTGAAATTTCTCTCCTCAAATTTACATTCGAGTGCGAAACCCTTCTCAAATTGGGTTGAAACCACAAAATCAACTTCATTTCCATCAGCAGTGCGCCAAAAGCGGATTTCATCGGTTGCATATTTATTACGAAGTTGCAAAAACACATAATTCTCAATCAATTCGCCCTTATCAATTCTGAATTCAATGGGTTCAAACTGATTCAACAAAATGTTTCTCATTCCCAGATCGTTGAAATAAGCAACAGGCATTTTTGTAAGTTCCTTTTTCACATTCCGGTAAAATGGCCGTGTTAAATGAATATGGAAAGTTTTCCGCAATGTTGTTATGTAGTTTTCTATCGCAGTTGTAGATAATTGTAACGATGTAGAAAATTGGTTGATGTTTAATAAGTTACCGGTTTGTGACGCCAGCATTTTTAATAAGAAGTAATATTTTTCTTCGTTTTTTATACCGCTTTCCAAAATATCCCGTTTGATAAACGACTGCGATAACTCTGTTAAAAGAGTTTTTTTCCTTTCAACAGTTTCTGAAAGTACAACTGCCGGATAACCACCAAACGTGAGATATTCATCTAAAAGTTGTTTGATTTTATTAATTTGAAGCGAGTTATAATTTTCCCTTTTCCTGATTTCATCGAGTTCGGCAACAAGTTTTTCATCTCCTGTTCTAAAATGAATAAATTCTTCAAAACTCAAGGTATAAAGATTATAAATCTGCTTTCTTCCGGCCAACGAATCCTTAAATTTTTGGTCGATATAAAAAGCACTGCTTCCACTGCAGATTATTTTTATTTTTTCAAAATGAATATCAAAATGATATTTTAAAAAATTGGTTGGATTTTGCAAGTATTGAATCTCGTCGATTAATACAAATATTTTCTGTTTTGATGAAGGAAGCATGGAAAAAAGCTCTTCAGGATGAGAATCCAATCGGGCGAGAATTTGCGGATCTTCAAGCGAGATATAAAAAACCGGTTGACTTTGTTTTCCAAATAATCCTGTAACAATTTTAAAAACCGATGTTTTCCCGCATTGCCGCGGACCAACAATTACACCGAATTCTTTATAATCCAGGTTTTTAATTATGGTATTTAATATATTCCTTGAAATTAATTCCATGTTGCAAAAGTAAGGATATTTCGATAATATTTACTTTCAAAATGAAAATTATCCGATATTTTTCATTTATAAAGTGAAGATTATCCGATATTTTCATCTGCCAAATAAAATATATCGTTAATGAAGTTCATTTTGAACGGCCAACCAAACTTTTCCGAGATAAAACAATACCAGTTTTGAATAAATATTTTGAATTAGGCATTTAAATGATACAACTAAAAATGAGGCTAAAGCCATATTTTACAGCAACTTATGTAATCCGTCAGCTAAATTATCGGGAGACGGCAATAAAATACAACTAAGTTTTTATTTGAAAATAGAAATTGCCGTTCACTTTAGTGAACGGATTTAATGAATGCCAATGACTGTTGGGTTTTAACCCCATTTTGTTATAGTTTTTAATTATTGACAAAGTGCCTAATTCAATAAAAATTAATAAGAATACCTGTAAATAAAATTCCCATTACAGGCTGAAAAACCGGGGTCAATTCCAAAATAAAAAGTATGTCTTTCGATGAGTTTACCATCTTCATAAAAGTTTTTCTCAATCACATTTCCATCCTGAATTGTTTCATCCGGGAATCCGTCAGTTGTGTATGAAAAAGTTTTAATGTAACTGGTTGCGCCCGTGCGGATTATCCTCTTTTCTTCCACTAATATACCGTTCTTGTATTTGTAAATTAACTTGTCGTAAACTTCGTCTTTTTCTTCAGTTTGGTAACTGCTCTTTTTTAATAAGTCCCCGTTTCTATCGAATTCAAAACCATGCGCATATTGAAATTCCCATTTGTCGCCGTAGTTGTAATAAAATTCTTCGTATTTTGGTTTTGTCCCATTGTATTTATACACAATTTTGTGCGTATTTTTTCCGTCAGCATCATATTTCTGAATCTCTTTCAATTGGTTACCTGAATAAATATATTGGTTTGAATTAACATATTTCCAGCCATTTTCAATGTAATAAAATGTTGAATCTGTTAATCGCTGATAACTTTCATTAAACGAACCTGTTGATTTCGTATCTGGTGTTTCATTGGAAAATGTAATGGCTTCGATGATATTGTCATTATTATCGTATTTAAATGATTTCGACATGATTTCATTTTCCGGGTCGTTTTTGCAAAAGATTTTTTCAGTTTGAAAAAGGAATTCTTCATTTCGTTCTGAAATCGGGTCAATATTAAAATCTCCGATTTCGCAGGAAGTAAGTAACACAACAACCGAAATTGTTGGAAAAGCTGTAATTTTAAGGTTTGGAAACTTCATTTTTGGTAGCTGATAATTTCTATAACAGATGGAATTTACCCAGAAATAGTTGCTTAGAAAAGTAGTAAATTTGATAACAAAAAAAAGTAAATTACGTTTTAGTTATAAAGAAGATAGTTTAACCAGGATTTCGAATATAGACTTTTACCTGTCTTACTTCGGTCTCCGGTCTTCTTTCTTCTGTCTAATTCTTCAAAACATGAAACTCTTTACAACAAAACAAATAGCAACACTCGATAAATATACAATCGAAAACGAACCGATTTCCGATATTGATTTAATGGAACGTGCTTCGTTGCAAATTACAAATTGGCTGGTTCAGAAATTTTCAACCGAACGAAAGTTATTATTTTTTGCAGGCCCGAAACAACGGTGGCGATGCACTTGCCATTGCCCGTCAAATGGCCGAACTCGATTTTGTTTGCGAAGTTTACTCTTGTTGATTTGGGCCAGGAACTAAAAGGTTCATCAGCCATTAACCGCCACAGATTGGAATTACAGCAAAAATAAAAATTTCAATTATTAAAACTGTAAACGATTTCCTGAAAAATCTGAAACAGACATTATTATTGATGGATTGTTTGGTTCAGGATTATCAGACCTTTGGAAGGTTTTGGCTGCTGAGATTGTTCAAAAAATAAATACCTGCCAAAATACAGTCATTTCTATTGATATTCCAAGTGGATTAATGGGTGAGGATAATTCCAGAAAATATTGCTGGAAACATTATTCAAGCCGATTTCACACTCACATTTCAATTCCCGAAAATCAGCTTTTTGTTTGCCGAAAATGAAAAATACGTTGGCGAGTGGGAAGTTCTGCCTATTCGTTTGCATCCGGTTGGAATTGCACAAACTGAAACCAGTTATTTTTTTATTGAGAAGGAAGATATTCAGCCATTTATCCCAAAACGTTCAAGTTTGTGCCAAGGAACTTACGGTCATGCCCTGTTAATTGCGGGTAGTTTTGGTAAAATGGGCGCAGCGGTTTTAGCATCAAAAGCCTGTTTACGCAGTGGAGTTGGCCTGCTGACAACACAAATCCCGCATTTGGGTTACCCAATTATTCAGACTGCCGTTCCCGAAGCTATGGCAAGTGTCGATCAGCACGAATATACTTTTACCGAATTTCCCGATTTGTCGCAGTTTTCTGCGATTGGAGCTGGCCCGGGGATTGGACAGAAATCAAATACAAAAAAAGCATTGAGCGAGTTACTCGAAAAATCGCAGGTGCCTTTGGTTATTGATGCCGATGCACTGAATATTATGGCGGAAAACCTTACCTGGCTTGAAAAACTTCCTGAGAACTCAATACTTACACCACATCCGGGAGAATTCAAACGTTTGGTTGGCGAGTCGTCCAATTCTTATGAAAATATTCAGAAGCAACTTGAGTTCTCAAAACATCAAAGTAATTGTGGTTTTAAAAGGTGCATTTACATCAATTTCAACACCCATTGGAAAACTATATTTCAACTCAACGGAAACCCCGGAATGGCAACTGCCGGCAGTGGTGATGTGCTGACCGGAATAATTTTCGGACTGCTAACTCAGGAATTCAACCAGAAAAGCTCAGGTTGCAGGGTTTATATTCACGGGTTGGCAGGTGATTTAGCAGCTCAAGAAATATCGATATTCTATAATTGCTGGTGATATAATCAAGTTTTTGGAAAGGCTTTTCTAACTGTTGAAACCCATTCAAAATAATAATTTTAATACATTTGGGTTTTTATAAAAACAAAACAGAAAAACATGAAGTATTTAGTATTGATAATTGGTATTGTAATAATTTTGCCGGTGTACGGGCAACGGAAGAAAGATGAAGTGGTTGCACCTACCTTTGTTGAAGGAGTTGTTTATTCACTTCCACGTACCGGAATCAGAGTGAATGTTACAGCTACAAAGGAAACTTTCCGGCCCGGACCGTATGCAGCTTATGCCGAACAACTGCTGGGAATCAAAAATGCAAAAACAAAGCCGCCATAAACTGGGCTATCGAAAAGTTAAAATCGATGTTTTTTCGGAACCTGATCCAAATACATATAAAGCGTTGGGATTAAATTTAGTTAGTCTTTCTGCCGATGGCTGTCTGGCGGGATTAATGCACTTTCTGCTTTCCAATAAAAAGAAGTAGTTGTAACCAACGCCGTAGGTCAAAAACTGAATTGGTGATAACAACTCTTTTGAATATTTCACTGATGCCCCAATTTATACCGCTGGAGATTCAACAAATAATTACCGGCCGTAAAATTGGGCGAAGAACAGAAAATCAGCAAAGCCGCGCAGCGTGTTTTGAAAGTACGTCGGATTCAATATGAAATTGCTGCTGGTTTAGTTGATGAATTTCACCCGATGGAGAAGCATACAAATTGAGTTTAAAAGAATTAAAGAAAATTGAAAACGATTACCTCAGTTTATTTGTTGGCAGGTCAACCCATGAAAAAGAAACTTTTGGTTTCGATTATATTCTAAAAGTGGCAAAAGTGAAGCAATTTTAGAATTTCAGAAGAAAACGGAATTGTACCCAGCCACTGATCTTTCAGGTAAACCGGTTATGATAGAGTTTGATATCGACAAAGATCTTGTACAGAAATATTCAGATGGTAAAATCTGATAATCCAAACGCCGGCCAAAGTGGAGTTTATTACAGGATTCCCGGCCGTGCAACGGTAAGATTGATAAACGACATGAATGTTATTGCTACTGCCCGAATTACTGTAGCACAATTTGGCGCAGTTGCCCCTGTTCCCGAAGATCTGCTGAATGGCGAATATTTAATTGAGTTTAATTCTGAAACTGGTGCCATCCAAAGCATTCAGAATAAATAAGATAAGCAATCAACCTGATTATTTAATTCCGATTTTTAAAATAAACTAATAAAACAAACTGAATGGAAACTTTAAAAGAACACTCCACAATTTCTCGGTAGCGCCTGGATAGCCTTGCTTATTTCATCGACTATGTTTTTGCCTACTTTTTTGTAGATGTGGTGCCCTTCAAAATGTTACCTAACAAATTCTACTATGGTCGCCTGAAGTATTCGGATATTTGGGAGGTTCTGAATTTGTGCTGAATGTATTTGTTGGATTCCTGATTCTTTCCGGAATCATTCTCGATAAAATGGGAATAAGGTTTACACTGTTGCTTTCGGGAATCACGATGGTTCTGGGAGCGGCAGTTAAATTTTATGCGTTAAAATATATCGATCATACAGCAGTTACCAATATTTTGGGTTGGCAGCTTCCTACCACAGCTTTTGTTGCGTATTGTGGTTTTGCCACTTTTGGTGTGGGTGTTGAAATGGCGGGAATAACCGTTTCCAAACTATTGTAAAATGGTTTAAAGGCCATGAAATGGCAATGGCAATGGGATTGGAAATGGCAGTTGCCCGATTGGGCGTTTTTGCAGTATCTCGGTGGTCACCCATTTTTGCCAACGCATGTTCTGAAAATCCAGCTGATTGGGATGCTGCAAATTCTGTTTTTATGGGTCTTGCCTTTCTTTGCATTGGATTTCTTACTTTTCTTACTTACGTTTTCATGGATGCTAAATATGACAAGGAATTGGGCGATGCGGCAAAAGTGGCTCCCGAAGATGAATTCAAAATCAGTGACTGCAAAAATCTTTACCAATCCTGGGTTTATTGCAATTGCGGCGCTGTGTGTGCTTTTCTATTCCGCTATTTCCCGTTTCAAAAATTTGCCACCGATATGCTTTCTTCCAAACTGAATATTTCTGTCGATAAAGCTGCAAATCTCTTCTCCTTCTTCCCGATTGGGGCAATGGTATTAACGCCCTTTATCGGACTTTATCTCGATGTAAAAGGAAAGGGTGCATCAATTATGTTTTACGGCGCTATTTTAATGACCGTTTCGCATTTGATTTTTGCTTTAGCTCCAGCCGAAGACTTCAATTACTATATTGCATTGGGGACGATTGTTATTTTGGGAACTGCATTCTCATTGGTTCCAGCATCTATGTGGCCATCGTTGCCTAAAATAGTAGAAGACAGGTATTTTAGGTACTGCATACAGTTGTATGTTTGGGTACAAAACATAGGTTAATGCTTGTTCCTGGAATAATTGGCTCAGCTTTATCGAATCAAATCGGCGTTTGCAGAACAAATTGCTGCAAAGCCTGGTCCTGCCTATAATTACCTGGTACCTAGATTAATATTTACCAGTTTTAGGTGTTGCAGCAATTTTCTAGCTAGTTCTACGCAGAGAGTGATGCAAAACATGGTTACGGTTTGGAGCTTCCGAATAAAAAACATTGACAACAAGTATTCAAATTAATATTAACATAAACAGAAGACAAAAATGGGAAGTGAAATTAAAAATCTGAAGCCTGAAGAAATATGGGGAATTTTCGAACAAATGACCAACATTCCGGGTAGTCGCACCACGAAGAAAAATT
>JADIYN010000017.1 GCA_016705335.1 Draconibacterium sp.
CCTTACCGCTCGTCAGGTCACCTGTTTGGCCACTTGTAAAATAAGCATTCCAATCATCCAGTGGTTCATTGCAATCCATCATCCCCTCATAAACATTTTGGCAGGAAATATTGGTATGTTGTCAGGAAACGAAGTAATGATAGGGATTGATTTGTACCAGGAGATGCTATCATATGCCATTGTTTCCGGTCATCAACGTTCAATATATGAAAAATGTCAACCGTTAAGTTTTCCTGTCCCAAAGAGATCCTGTGCTGTTATCTTTACTTTCCATTATTAAATTGTTACAATTTGCAGGAGTTGTTAAAGTTGGATAATGACCTGATCCTCCGGAACAAATAGTTAAATCTGCATCCGGCACTCCTCCATCCCAGTTCCCTGCTGTAAACCAATCCCTCGCTTAGTGCTCATTCCAGATTGCAATCCGAAGCTTGTAGTAAATATTTCAACACCACTTCCATAACTTGTTAACTGAATTTGTTGCATATGCCTGAACATAATAAGTTGTATTTGGGTTAATGATCCTACCAATTCGCAAAAACACCTGTCCCTGTTCCATTTGGTTCATTAACATTTATTTCGCCAAGAGTAGGCGTATCTATCGAAGAATACACAACTCCTCTTTCTGTAACAGAATTGCTACCACCATTGATTAATATCATACCACAACAGCCGATGTTGCATCAAATGTCACTATTGCACTTGTTGGTTGGAATTGGCACAACTTTTAAAGTTGCAAAGGGAATAGCCGAAAGCAACTGATTAGCTTCAGCATTCAACCAGTTGTTACCCCTCTTTGAAATTTACTACTTCAACAAAACATCTCTTTTGCAGGATCGTACCTGTTCTGTTAGCCAGGAAACCGAAAAACTATCAACTACTAATGCATTAATAAATGGCAGGAGGATCTTCCAATGGTGGAATATTTCTACCCGATGAACCCGCACCGGTGAAAATAACAGCATAAATATCTGTAATCCCGTTTGTTGGTCATTGTCGTTATCATTTATGCATTAAAATGTTTGCCATTGTAACAAATGCAAAATCACTGGCTAACCAGTTGTATTTCCAACTTCACCGGAACCTCCACTTCTAGATAAAGAAAAAGAATTGGAACCTATTTCGGTAACAACAATTACCCTGTCCGGCCCGGAATAGTAGCTGCAAGTGGGGTCCCACGAGATAACAGATTCGCCAGAAAGCAAAAGTTAAAGTTGTATTATTGAATGAGTTTTCAGTAAAATATATTTTGTATTTGCCGGAATGTGGTTTACAGCCAAACCAGAAAATCCGTCAGGTGTTTCATGATTTAACTGTAATTGCAACCAAAGGAAGTGTACTATTTGTATCGTCGTTAGTTATTGTTCCGGTTTGTGAACTTGGGCTGCCACTGACATATCCAGCTCCCGGACTTACTGTTAAATAACAGTTTCATTATCTCAACATTAGTATCAACTTCCGGATCTATTGTGACCGTTGCAGAGGAGGATCCATTTGAAATTACAACAGTTCCTGATGATGCTGAAAAACTGGCCGCACCTGATTGGGTATAATCTGAAATAAAGTTTGCTGATCCTTCTACATTAAAACTAATGGTAAAATCACTTGTTGCGACTTCACTCAAAGTGAAAGTAAACACCATATTAGTTGCACCATCTTCCAAAGCAGCAGACGGCGATATCGAAACAGTTACTGACGGATCGATACTTTCAACAAAAGGGTCGGTTGAAAGATCCTGATTTACTTGCGCATGATTCCAACTGTTTAAATTTGAAAAATTTTGCGACAGATACATCTACCACACGTTTTAGTGGATCGTATTCCGTTCTGTCCGGATTAACGCAGGAAAACCATCAATTAAAATTGAATTTGTATAATTTGTTGTTGGATCTTCTGAAGCAGGAATATTACCGCCCGAAACTGATGAATTCCCCGTATAAAGCGCAGAATATAAGGTAGTAATTCCGTTTTCATGATTATCATCATTATCCGAATACGCGTAATAAGTTTCGCCCGTTGTGGCAAGTGCAAAGTCGCCATTAATCCATGTAATTGTTCCACAACTACCTCCTCCTTCACAAATTACAGATAAGCTGTTTGAGGCTATTTCTTTTAATATAAATAACTTCTCCTTTCGCAACACTTCCCGTTGCAGTCCATTTTAATACAGCTTCATCTCCGACAAAAGCCAGGGTCGTATTATTAAAAGAGTTTTCTGTAAAATAAATTGTTGTACCATCGCTTATATTATCCAGAGCTGCAAACGTGAAAAACCGTCAGGATCTGTATGATTTATCCCTGCTAGCGCACAAGCGGAGGCGTGCTGTTTACATCATCGTTTATATTGTTCCTGATAGCAAATATTGGGCTTCCCAACTATATAACCGGCACCTGCACTTACAGTAAGTACAACTGTTTCATTTGTTTCCAGATCGACGTCGTTGGAAGGTTTATTGTAATGGATGATGAAGAGGTACCATTTGCAATTATAATTGTTCCTGAGATATACCAAATGTTGTGGCACCGGTTTGTGCATAATCTGTTGAAAAAGCAGCCGTGCCTCCAACTGAAAAGTTAACAGTTACATTGCTTGTTGCCGTTGAGCTAAGTGTAAAAGTATAAACCAAATTTGTAGCTCCATCTTCCAAAACAGCAGATGGAGATGCTGCAACTGAAACAGTTGGATCTGATACACCAACAAAAGGTGTAGTTGAAAGATTTGAGTTGGTCTGGCCATTTAACCAGTTAGCAATTGTTGTGAAGTTAACCGTGCTTACATCAACATTGCGTAATGCCGGGTTGTATTCAGTGCGATTCGGTGTAAGAGATGAAAAACCATGTACAACTACTGAATTACTGTAGTCGCTTGCAGGATTTGCGTCAGCAGGCAAATTACCGGCAATGGTAGAAAGTACTGAATAAATCTGGCCTATTCCATTTGTAGGATTTGCATCATTATCACTGTATGCATATAATCTCATCTCCACCTGTTGCCAACGCAAAGTTCGGTTTCCGAAAACGCCCGACATAACTGTTGCAGTTCCGGTGCCCCCACTCCCTGAGATTGTAAAAACATCAGCTGAAGTTTCATTCAGAAAAACCACTTCACCTGCTGAAAATGCTGTGGTTACAGTAAATCTAACCACTGCTTCTCCCGATTGTGCACCATTAAATGTAAATGTATTGGCCAAATCACTGTATTCGTTATCAGTAAAATAAATAACCTCACCGATTGGAAGAGTTTCTGTAGCCACAAACGAAAAACCGTCAGGTGGCTCATGGTTCATGCCAATTACTACAACTTTTTGTGCAAAAATTGTTTGAGTTGTAATTAGAATTAATAGAAGAATTAAAAATGTAAAATTTTTCATACATAATTTTTTAAGTAATGAATATGGGTTTTACCAAATAAAAAAAAGAAGGGCTCGCTATCCATTTAACAGCCCTTCTCTTTGTCGAATCAATGTTTCTTACTTTTTTCCATTCGTTTTGTGCAGAATCCATTTAACAACCATTCTGCTAAAAAAGCGATTAACTCCGCGAAGGAAAAATTCCCTGCAAGGCTATACAATAGTTAATTCTAAATAAGGGTCGCGGTTTTTGAAAGGTTGGCGACTTCCCGGATTTGAGGAACTAACTCCTGATAATCCAGCACCCGGAGTGGCTTCTTCGCTAAATGCCCCAGCATGGCTTCGCAATAAAAACCTGCTTGAAGTGGCTTCCTCTCCATTTCCGGTATTAACAGCTACAGAAACAAGGTGGTGAGCGGGGCAAATTGGCCGGAGAGTTAAAATAACCAAACTCTGAACCGCCTACTTCTCCCTGATCAGCAGGATTTAAACCGGGGCCGTTTCCAACGCTCAACAATATTTTCTTCTAAGATCAGAAGTCCGAAAGTTGTCCTGCCATCTCCTCCGTACAGTACCCAGCAAAGCAAAAAGGGCATTATTTTCGGCAATTGACATTAGTTGTCCTTCACATTTTGCCCAGCCACGCGGTGCAAAATTAAATCCAAGCTTGAATTTGACCAATAAATGGTTCCATAATAATTAATTTAATGGTTTATACTATATAAAATATGTTTTAAAAAATCCCGAAAAAGTCATGATTGTTGCAATGCTTTACATTAGCCCAAATCGTACCAGCTTATTTTACTATTTAAATTTTTTAGATGGATAAAATGCATCAAAAACCCTTTGTGATTAAGAAGCTTATTTAATTTGTATGAAATTAAGACTATATTGTCTTAATTCCAAATTAATCCTGAAATAATTAATATTATGGAATCACAAACAAAAATTAAAACAAATGGAAATTACGTATCTCCAATATCAGCAAGTGATTTGCACTTTTTAAAAATTTATACAGAAGTACCCGGGAAGAAGAACTTGATACAACAGACTGGAATGAATTGCAAAGAAAGATTTATTGAATTTCAATTCAATGCCCAGCATTCACACTATGTTAACTCATTTGAATCAGGCGATTTCTGCTTATTAAATTAAAAAGACAGACATTGGCCGACTTTATTTTATGGAAAACAGACAGTGAAATTCGAATATTGGATATTACATTGTTGGAAAAAGCTGGACGCAAGGAAATTGGAACAAAAATTATAACTGTTTAATTCATGAAGCAAATAAAACCAGCAAAAAACTGAATTTACATGTGGGTAAAAATAATCCGGAGGTACAACTTTATGAACGACTTGGGTTTAAGAGAAAAACTGACACCGATATTGATTTTTTTATGGAAAAGTTGCCGGAAAAAAAAACATAAAAAAACAGGAACCACGCGATCCCTGTTTTCATATTATTTTGAACTACGATTTTAAAATCAAAACGTCCTACCATTGGGTATTTCTTGAAAATCGATTCCGATCTCATAGAATATCGACATACTGTGCACGCTGGTAATAAATGGTTCTTCTATATTTTTACGAGAAAGTTTACCACAGAAAATCTTCGAGATTATAACCTTTATGTCCATCCAACAGTTCGTTTCAAAGAATTCCGGATACAACGGCAGGTTGGTTCCTGTAAATAGAACTACCATTGCACAGCATCGGCACCGGCAAAGAATCATTTAATTACATCGTCTCGCATCGTAAATACCCGGCTAATGCAAATGCTTCCATCCAGATTGCCAAAGCAAACCAGCATAACGAAGGCCAAGCATCCTGTCTTTTGGATTACTAAGTTCCCATGGATACTGAATCTTCTTTATCAATGTCGATATCAGGCTGAAAAAACGATTGAAAAGAACATATGTATCGCCCAAGCTTCGTCAATTTTTTTGATAAAATTGAGTGGTTTCTGTGTAAAACATACTACTTTTCACACTTCAAGGAATTTTAAACACTTTTTTTCACTGCCTTTACTATCTGTGACTGTTTGTCTTCCAACATTGTCCTGTAATTTCAAAAAATAGCCCGGTACAGCATGCAAGTTTATTTCGAAGTCCATCCACGCCAGTTTTTTCCAGTTCCTTTGCATATTCAACCCAGGTTGGTTCGTAGATAGCATTTAAACTTGCAAAAACAGGAATATTTACACTGTTTTTTAGTTTTTCAACATTATATAAATGTTCTTTTGGACCAGCATGTTCGAGCCCGGGGAAAAGGTTGGTCATTTCCGCATTTCGCTCGTCGTATTCCGACATTTCTTCGTCCATCCGTAAATTTTCAAGTTGGATTTGCTCTTCAAACAATGAGCGATAAACGATTGCCCCGATACAGGCCTTCAATTTGTTTTATTGTTTGAGGTTTTGTAACAAGGTTACATGCTCCAAGGATCATGGGTTTTAAGTTTTACACCCATGTAGGTGGTTGAAAGATCTGCCATACTTATGATTGATTTTATTGATTTTAATCGTTTTTATTAGAGAAACTAAAAATAGAGTTTATTTTGTTCAAGAATCAATCTAAATTTTTATTTTCTATTCCAAGTCTGATGAATTTAGTGAAAACAAAAAACCAATCCGCTTCAGGCGAATGGTTTTTCAGTTATAAATTTTCAATAACTGTTAAAAGAAACTGTAAGTAACAGTTAAACCAGCCATTACCACAGAAACCATAGTCATCAGTTTGATAAGGATATTTAATGAAGGGCCCGAAGTATCTTTAAACGGGTCTCCGACTGTATCTCCAACAACAGCTGCTTTGTGTGCATCACTTCCTTTACCGCCATGATTCCCTTTTTCAACGAATTTTTTGGCATTGTCCCAGGCTCCACCTGAATTATTAAGGAAAACGGCTAATGTAAAACCAGTTGTTAAACCACTGGCTGTTAATCCGATAATACCGGCAACACCCATCAAAAGACCAACAACAACAGGAACAATAATTGCCATTAATGATGGAACTATCATTTCTTTTTGAGCTCGATAGTTGAAATTCAACACATTTTGCATATTCAGGAACAACTACAGCCTTCCATAATTCCTTTTATTTCCCGGAACTGGCGACGTACTTCCTCAACCATTGCACCGGCTGCACGACCAACAGCTTTCATCGACATGGCACTAAAAACAAATGCCATCATTGAACCTAAAAACAAACCTCCTAAAAATAAAGGATTGAATAGTAATATCGTATGAAGCAGCGATCTTTTACAGAAGCTGTCGAAATCTTTACAACTTTAATTCCTTCCTGAGCTGCTGGCGCAACATCATTGTAAAAAATATATTCACCTTTTGCAATAAATCCTTCACCATCTTTTGCAATGCGGCTAAACCACAACCTAACTTCTTCCATGTAAGCAGCAATAAGCGCCATTGCGGTGAGAGCAGCAGAACCAATCGCAAAACCTTTTCCTGTTGCAGCAGTTGTATTTCCCAGCATATCCAGTGCATCAGTTCTTTCGCGAACTTCTTTTGGCAATTCCGACATTTCGGCATTTCCACCGGCATTGTCGGCAATTGGGCCAAATGCATCAGTGGCAAGTGTAATACCCAACGTTGAAAGCATTCCAACGGCTGCGAAACCAATACCATAAACGCCAAGGGCAAATTCATGTGCGCCACCGGCTGCCCAGAAAGCTCCAACAATTCCAATAACAATTGTTACCACCGGAACCCAGGTTGAAAACATTCCAACGGCCATTCCTTCTATAATAACTGTTGCAGGTCCTTTTTAATCCTTGTCTTGCAATACCTTTTGTTGGTTCATATTCATCAGAAGTAAAATATTCGGTAGCCTGACCAATGATTACACCTGCTGCCAGACCAATAACCACTGCCCAGAAAAACCCCCAGGTTATCCAGTTTAAATAAGCCAAACCTGTTAATGCAATCAGAATAAAAACTGAACTTCCACCGGTTCCAACAAGTAGTGCTCTTAAAAGATTTTTTTGAGATGCTGATTCTTTCGTACGAACCAGAAATATTCCAAGAATTGAGAGCAATGTACCAAGTGCTGCAACTAACATTGGAGCCATTACAGCTTTTTCAACAGTAATTCCTGAATCTGATAAAGCAATTGCAGGAAGTGCGGCTCCCAGCGCTGCAGTAGCAAGAATAGATCCTGCATACGATTCGTAAAGGTCGGCCCCCATTCCAGCGACGTCACCAACATTATCACCAACATTGTCGGCAATTGTTGCAGGATTGCGTGGATCATCTTCAGGAATACCAGCTTCCACTTTTCCAACTAAGTCAGCGCCAACATCGGCAGCTTTTGTATAAATACCACCGCCAACTCTCGCAAACAAAGCCTGTGTTGAAGCACCCATACCGAATGTAAGCATTGTAGTTGTTATCTCAATCATTTTCTGAGCTTCATTAATTCCTTCATGAACAAAGGTTAAACCCAGAAATTGCAATCCATTTTGCATGTGTTCGGGTGTAAAAATAACAGAGTTTAGAAACCAGTACCAGGCTGCAATGTCAAGCAAAGCAAAACCTACCACTACCAGACCCATAACTGCACCACTTCGGAATGCAATCTGCAGTCCGCGGTTCAGAGAAAAACTTGCTCCGTGTGCCGTTCTTGCAGAAGCATTTGTTGCAGTTTTCATTCCAAGGAAACCACAAAGTCCCGAGAAAAAACCTCCGGTTAAAAATGCAATCGGAACAAAAGGATTTTGAATTCCGGCATAAGCCATGATGGTTAACAAAATAACCAACACAACAAATACAATCCCAACAACTTTGTACTGACGTTTCAAATAAGCCATTGCACCTTCGCGCACATATTGGGCAATCTGCTTCATACGGTCGGTACCTTCAGAGTTTTTCATCATATTCTGATAAAAGAACCAGGCGAAAACCAATGCCAGAATTGAGGCAAAGGGAACTAATAAGAAAATGTTACTCATAGGTTGATAATTTTTATGTAACAAACGTTACAGATTAGATTTACAAAAATTATTTATCTCAGATTTTTAGTTTGTTTATTCAATGAAAAAAATTTCCACAGTACAAAGATAATTTTATAACTGTGTCAAGATTATTTTAGAAACCTATTTCACAACAGTTTGAAAAAAAATTAACATTTCAGGTTTTAAATTATTACTACAATGCCTAAAAAAGAACTTTTCTGTTGAATTTATTTTTAATCCCAAATACAGAACTGTACCAATAAAAAACACGCCTCATGGAAAAGTTTTGTCAATACTTAGCAATGAATTAAAACCTTCCGCTCTTTACCGTTCATTAAAACAGTGAGTGGTTTGTTAAACTGCACATGTTTTACAAATTCTGTTTCCTTTATCAGTTTTTGGCTTTTCAGGGCGTCTATTTTCAATTTTGAGTTTTCTGAGTTGAACGGAACAGAAAAATACCCGACATTCATTGAAGTAACATGGTGGAAAAAGTGCGATCCCAACGATGCATCAATTTGAAAATCAGGCAAACCCATCTCTACAATAATATGAGCTTTTGATATGTTTGCCCAATAAACCGGAATTCCCGTGTATGGATCCCTCGAACCCCACCGCCCCGGGCCAATAAGTATATATTCTTTCCCGTTTGCTTCAAAACCGTGGTTGATTTCGGTGATTTCCTGTGCAATTTGTTTGGTTTTATGTTTGTCAAATTTTTCAGGGTCAACATAAACCACATCGTAAATATTTTCGATTTTACCATTTCCCATACCCTGTTCTGCAAACATAAAAACCTTTTCATCGGGTACATTTCCCAAATCAATTTCCACTTCTTCTTCAACCCTTATCAAAGGTTTTATCTGCAGCAAATAGAAAGTTGGCAACCCGTTTTCCTTAGATTCCAATTCAATGGCATATTCAATCTCTACAGGAGATCCCATGGCTTCTTTAAATAATTTTAAAAGAATTTGAAGGGTATCGGCAAATGGAATATAATTGTATTTTAACAAATCGGCAAAATCAATTACCCTGGGACCTTTGCCATGAACACCGGGTACCAAATCATCATTCTCAACATCATATGTTGATGCCAAATGTGTCAGTGTTCCATCTATTTCAGCTTCTTTGATTTTGTATTTCTTTATTGAAGCATTTTCTCCATAAGCTACCAAATCGATATCGGGATTTGTAAGATCCATCGCATAAAAAACCTTTTGGGTATTTTGCACCTGTTCGCCAACCGAGTTAATATTAATTGTTGGGTAACGCGGACAAAACCGAAATGAATTTTCGCCTCCCACAACATACATTCCCAATCCAACTGCAGCCACCGAAAAACCATCTTCGGGTTTCATATGCGATACAGGGTAATAATTATAGGAATGTGCAACACCCGAAACACTTGGATAAAACTTGCCGTTGTGATTTTGGCCAACCACTTCCTGAATAATTACCGCCATTTTTTCTTCCTCGATTTTATATTTCACTGCATCGAAATAAGCTATTGCCGATTCTGTAAAAATACTCGCATAAACAAGTTTTATTGCTGTTTCGAGTTGTTTGTAGCGAACTGAAATGTCGATGTGGTTATTTGGAATAAGATAAGTGGCATAAACTCCCGAAAAAGGTTGCAAAAGCGAATCTTCAAACAAACCCGAAGACCGCACTGCCAGCGGTTTTTTCATCTCAACCAGATATTCCGTCAAACGTGTTTTGGTTTCTTCATCAAAATCAGCTTCAAGAAAATGATTACGAATTGTTATGTAATTATTTTGAGCATAAAGATCGTCGTACAAATTGTTTATTTCGATGAACTTATCAAACTCATACGCACCCAAAATAGTGGTTGCCGGAATGCGAATATTCAGGTTATGGAGTAGTTTTTTGAAATGAATATTTTCGATAAAATTGTTGATAAATGCAATTCCGCGCCCTTTTCCGCCCAATGAACCTTTTGCCAGTCGCACAATTAACTGGTTTGAATGAACCATCGCCGGTTTAAAGTTTACAATCGTTCCTTTTAATTCCTCAAACCGAACTTCCTTGAAAATATTTAAACAGAATTCACGCAATTCTTCCGCTCCCTTAAAATCTTTGGTTTTAACCGGACGAAGCTTTTCGGCCATGTTAATTTCGCCACGCGCCATCAGCCAGGTTGAAAACGAATTCCGGCTGCCATGATACATTAACGCTTCAGCAGGCACTTCCCTGAAAAGTTTCTGAAAACTTTCGAGATTATGCGCTTCAGCCAATGGCTTGCCGTCTTCGCTTTTAAAAATAAAATTGCCAAAACCCAGGCGACGATATAAAAAATTGAGGATATCCATCGACAAACTTTCAGAATTTTTATTGATAAAATCAGCTCCAACACTTTTTGCACGGCTTGCATTTGTAATATCATGAGACTGAAGCAGCAGTGGAACAGGATATTTAAACGATTGTGAGGCATATTTCAACAACTCAATCCCGGCATCCTCATCGTCAACGCCTCCTTTTTCAAATTTCACATCAGAAATTACGCACAGGATATTTTTTTTATAGTTGTTAATAATCTCAACCGCTTCTTCATAGGTACTAACCAACAATAATTTAGGCCTTGCCCGCATTTTCAATATTTTGTGCAGTTCATCAGTTGCATCTTCCTTAACCAGTGCCTGAGTTTGGGTCATTACGGTTGTATAAAGCATCGGTAAATAGCGGGAGTAATATTGAATGCTGTCCTCAACCAAAACGATTACCCTGACGTTCCCGATTTTTGTATCGAAGGCAACATTTTTTTTGTCTTCAATGTATTTTATCATTGCCACAAAAACATTGGAATTTCCGTTCCACACGAAAATCCTGTCAATAAAATCAAGTTTGCGCACTTCCCTTTTAAAGAAAAGCAAATCGGCATTGTTATTCACAAGCAGCAACAATGGGATATTTGGTTTGATGAGATCAAGTTCGCGGGCCGTTTCAACAGGGGTGATTTTATCGACTCCGGCCATTACTATTATCAAATCAAAATCGTTGCGTTTTATAACATTTATGGCATCCTCCTTTGTGTTGACGCTTGTAAAACGTGGCGCCGCGTATAAATTCAACTGAAGATATTCGCCAAATATTTTGTCGCTAAACTGTCCTTCGCGCACAATCGAATACGAATCATAAAGCGTTGAAAAAGTAAAACCTCCTTAACCTTGGTAGGCATTAATTCCTGAAAAATGTCGCGGTCGGTTTTTTGCCGTTTATATATGCCGGATAATGATATGTTTTCCAAATCCATCTTTTCAATTTTAATAAACGATGAATTTAGTTATTTTTTATTTTCCTGAGCGTACTAAAAAATCAGCAACAGTTTGATAAAACTAAAAATCCCGAAGATTTCTCTCCGGGATATAAATTATTTATGTTTTTCCATATTAATCCAACTGATGAATCACCAGCCCCGACCTTAATTTCGGTTCGAACCATGTAGTTTTTGGAGGCATAATATTTCCACTGTCAGCGATATTAATAAGTTGCTCCATTGAAACCGGGAAAAGTGCAAAAGCTGCTTTCATTTCTTTTGAATCAACCCGGTTTTTTAATTCTCCAAGTCCGCGAATTCCACCAATAAAATCGATACGTTTTGAAGTGCGTAAATCTTTAATATCAAGGATTGGCTCCAAAACCTGGTTCGACAAAATTGTTACGTCCAAAACTCCAATCGGATCGTTGTCATTATAGGTTCCTGTTTTTGCATTTAGTTTATACCAGTTACCCGAAAGATAAAGGCTAAATTCATGCAGTTTACCCGGTTTAAAAATTTCAGTTCCCATTTTTTCAACCTCAAAACCTTTTTTTAATTCTGAAAGAAACTGGTCATCCGACAAGCCATTTAAATCGGTTACCGTGCGGTTATAATCGATAATCTGCAATTGATTATCGGGAAAATGTACGGCCATAAAAAAGTTGTATTCTTCATCGCCCGAGTGATTTGGATTTTGTGCAGTTTTCTCCAATCCAATTCGTGCGGCGGCGGCTGTGCGGTGATGCCCATCGGCAACATAGGTATATGGAACCTTTTCTGCAAACAGTTTTTCAATCAGGAGGTTAGTTTCAGGGTTGCGAATAACCCAAAAATGGTGGCCAAATCCATCTTCAGCAATAAAATCATAATCGGCTTTGCTTTCTTCCACTACCGATATTACAATTTTATCGATTTCAGGAACTGCTTTGTAGGCAAAGAAAACCGGTTCGATATTGGCATTCAGGTAACGGGTTAGAACCATGCGGTCTTCCTCTTTTTCGGGCCGGGTGAGTTCGTGTTTTTTAATGATCCCGTTTTCATAATCGGCACAAGCTGCTGCACCTACAACTCCGTATTGTGTTCGCCCATTCATGGTTTGTGCATAAATGTAATACCTGGCCTCTTCATCAGGCACCAACCAACCTTTTTGCTGAAATTTAAGGAAGTTTTCGACTGACTTGTTATAAACAACCTCGGAATGAATATCATACACTTCAGGGCATTCGATTTCTGCTTTGGTAATCCGCAGCAATGATCTGTCTTTTCCTTCAGCCATTTTTGCTGCTTCTTCAGAATTCATTACATCGTAAGGCAAACAAGCGAGTTCTTCAACAATATCAGCGCTTGGCCGCAGCCCTTTGAATGGTTTTACTATTGCCATATTAAATTGATTTTTAGATTTGAGACTATTAGTTTTTGTGACAAAAATAGCAAGATAGCGTTCACATTTACAGCTTGTGCCAGCATTTTTTCAAACATTAAAAATTAAAAAAAATGCAGGATTTTCGTCCTGCATTTTCTATTTGATTATTTCGATTTTTCAAATTCCTGCATGGTTTTCACCAGTGCTTTTACACTGTCAACCGGCATTGCATTATAAATAGAGGCTCTGAAACCGCCTACCGAACGATGGCCTTTCAAACCTATCATTCCCTGCGAAGCTGCATAAGTTTCGAACTCTTTTTCCAACTCGGCAAATTCAGGTGTCATCACAAAACATACATTCATCCTTGAACGGTCTTCTTTATTAGGCACCGTTGACTGGAACATTTGTTGCGATCAATTTCATCATACAAAACTTTTGCTTTTTCGATATTTAGTTTTTCCATTGCTTCCAATCCGCCGTTTTCCTTTAACCAGCGCAAAGTTTGCAAGCATCCAAACACAGCAACCGTTGACGGTGTGTTAAACATCGAATCATTGTCGATATGGATTTGGTAATTGAGGATGGTTGGGATTGGACGGGTGCCTTTCCCAGTGCTTCATTTTTAACAATTACAAGCGTTGCGCCCGATGGCCCAAGATTTTTCTGAGCTCCGGCATAAATCAAATCATATTTCGATACATCCATTGGGCGGCTCAAAATATCTGACGACATATCGGCTACCATCGGAACTGAAACATCCAAATCGGTTAAAAGCTCAGTTCCATAAATTGTATTATTCGTTGTAATATGTAAATAGTCAACATCAGCAGGCACTTCAAAACCCTTTGGTATATAATTGAAATTCGCATCTTTTGATGATGCCACTTCGATAACTTCGCCCATCATTTTAGCCTCTTTTATTGCTTTCGAAGCCCAAACACCTGTATTTAGGTATGCTGCTTTTTTGTTCAGCAAATTATACGGAGCCATTAAAAACTGGAGACTCGCACCACCTTGGATGAACAAAACTGAATAGCCCTCGGGTACTTTAAGGAGTTCTTTTACCAAAGCTTGTGCTTCTTCCATCACTGCCACAAACTGTTTGCTACGGTGCGAAATTTCCAAAACAGATAATCCGGTTCCGGCAAAATCAATTATTGCTTCGGCAGTTTGCTGAATTGTTGTCTGGGGCAAAATTGAAGGCCCTGCATAAAAGTTATGTTTCTTCATTATTAAAAAATTAAAGGTTAATTTATTAGTTATTAGTACAATTTTGTTGCAAACCGAAAACAAAGAACGTTTCTTGGAATTGGTTTGCAGATGAGAAAAATCAATTTATCGGTTAAACTTATGCGTTTTGTAACATAAATCGGTTTCAAAGATAAATGACAAAAATCATTCTTCTAATCATTTTTGAAATAAAATGTTTTAAAAACGATTTTTTAAGAAACAAAATCCTGAAACAAAAACCAATCTAAAATACACCTGATCTTAATGCTGTATTTTTATAGGCAAATTAATTATCCTTCTTAAATAAACGGCATCCTCACTACTTCCGCAGGAATAGTTTTGTTGCGGATTTTCACCCAAATCTGTGTTCCAAAAGCTGAATATTCTTTTGCAATATAACCCATTCCAATTCCCTTGTTTAATGTTGGCGACATGGTTCCTGAAGTTACATGACCAATAATACCGTTTTCTGAATTTACAAGTTCGTAGCCGTGACGGGGAATTCCGCGTTCGAGCAAAACAAAACCACGCAACTGGCGGGTTACTCCTTCGGTTTTTTGCATCATCAGGAAGTCGCGGTCGATGTATTTCCGTCCATTGTTGAACTTTGTAATCCAGCCTAAACCGGCTTCGATTGGTGAAGTTGTATCGTCAATGTCGTTGCCGTAAAGACAATAACCCATTTCAAGGCGTAAAGTATCGCGGGCTGCCAGTCCAATTGGTTTTATTCCAAATTCTTCACCGGCTTCAAAAATTGCATTCCACATTTGAACAGCAACTTCGTTCCTGAAATAGAGTTCGAAACCACCCGCACCAGTATATCCAGTAGCAGAGATTATCACATTATCGATTCCCGCAATTGTGCCGGTTACAAACGTATAAAACTTAATTTCAGACAAATTTATATCAGTAAGTTTTTGCAAAGCAGCAGTTGCTTTTGGCCCCTGAATTGCCAACTGACTGATTCTGTCGGAAGCATTTTCGAGTTCGGCTCCCACATCATTTTGGCTCACTACCCAGTTCCAGTCTTTTTCAATATTGGCAGCATTTACAACAAGCATGTACTTTTCAGGTTCATAAAAATATAAGCAAATCATCAACAATACCGCCTTTCCCGTTTGGAAAACAGGTGTATTGAGCTTGTCCCTGAATTAGCTGTGTTACGTCGTTGGAGGTAATTTTTTTACAAGATCAATTGCATTTGGGCCTTTTATCCAAAATTCGCCCATGTGTGAAACATCGAAAACACCAACTGCATTGCGAACTGTGTTGTGTTCGTCAATAATGCCGGTATATTCAATCGGCATTTCGTAGCCGGCAAATTCAAGCATTTTAGCCCCTGCTTTTTTATGTATTTCGTTAAATGCGGTAAATTTCATTTTATGTATTTAATTTGATTTGACAAAACTATAAATTCAAAGATAGTTAAGACATGAAATATATCAGAATTTAAAGAGAACCAATTCGATAATATTTTAGTATTTTGTGGCGCAAATAAACCGCTATGGACAACAATTCACAAACAATAGATTATTCAAACCTTTACAATGTTGCAAACAACGATGAAGATTTCATAAAAGAATTAATTAAGATATTTCTTGATCAGATTCCTGTCTTTATTCAAAATCTTAATCAATTATTTATTGAAGGGAAATTGGATAAACTTGCACGCGAAGCCCATACAGCAAAATCGTCGGTGATGATTTTTGGGATGAAAAATGCCGGTTTACTTTTAAACAAAATTGAGCTTTGGGCTGAAAACAAGGAAGTTGAGGAAATTGGGCCGGCAATTGAAATCGTAATTAACGATCTCAACCTGGCAACAACTGAATTAATTCTTGCCTTGAAAACAGAAAAGTTCAAATAAATAAGTAATGATTAACGAAACGATTGGCTGGATTGGAAATATACTTTTTGCCATTTGCGGAATTCCTCAGGTCATAAAAACCTACCGTTCGAAAAGTGCAAAAGATTTGAGTTTGTTATTTCTTTGGCTTTGGTTTGCAGGCGAACTGCTAACATTTATTTACATTGTAGTTGGTGATTTAGAAACAACCAGTTTTCATTTTCCCTTATACTTTAACTATATGGTTAATATTTTTATGGCCGGATTCCTTTTATATGCCAAATATGTTTATCCCGGAAAAACAATGAAAATATAGGGAATTGCCCGCGCCCCCCCCCCCCCCCCCACTTACTTCAAGTTCTGGGATACAAACAACAAGTCTGATTTGCGAAATATTAAAAGATTGAAAATTATCGAATGTGAGCTTTTGGTGTAAAAATGTATTTTTGCAGCATCAAAATTTGAATATGAACCAGGTAAAAATAGATGAGCAGATAAAAAGAAATCTGTTTTCGGCAAAAACTGATGTTGTGATTTCAGCAATTGAGGCAATTAAAAAGAATGGTAATAAACTTTACATTCCTATTCTTTTAGATTTATTGAATTCGATGCCTGAACATGAAATTAATATTGAAATTCAAAATCTTTTGGATTCGGTAAAAGATAAAGAAGCTGTTAACAGCTTTATGCGGGCAATTGAAGATGACAAATACAAACCAATCAGAAAATCAATTTTAATAGCTTGCTGGCAAAACGGGTTGGATTTCAGCACATTTTTGCCTGTTTTTGTTGATCTGGTTATAAATGAGGATTGGGAAATTGCCTTTGAAGCTTTTACTATTATTGATAATCTTGAATTTTTACCCAATGAGGAAATTATAAATAAATCTGTAACCAGAATTCATGATGCAATAACAACAGCTGATGAGCAAAAAAGCTATTTTCTAAATGAAATTCTGATTAAACTGAAATAAAAAAAAGTTCAATCCAAAAACCGGATTGAACCTTTTATTTGATACCAACTAATTAAAGTTGATTAGATCATCGATACTAACTTATTCCACACAAAATTCCTTTTTTTCTGTTTCAACAACTTGCCATGGAACTATAAATTCCTGATTGCGAAATTGCTGAATTCTATAATTATTTTCCAGGGAAGTATAATTATTGCGGAACTGTAGATTGTTTTTAAATCCAGAATCCATTTTCTCCATTGTTCTCATAACTCCTCCTTTTTTTAAAAAGTCCTTCGTTTAATAGTACGTTTAGGATTGATTTATGTTGTGCACTTCAACCTGCTTTATAACATTTATTAGTCTTTATTAACACCATTTTCAATGTTAATAAATCAAATATAAACCATAGTCAAAAATAATGCTGACTTTGAATTAATGCACTCAAAATCAATCATTATGGCAATAAAAGATGAATATCAATAAGGGGTTTATTATTAAGCGCTGAAAAACTTTTTAATCCCGGTTTGAATAATATTTCATAAACTGCGAACGCTCGTAAAGCATCGGATCGGGAATGTTTTTATAAGAAAGCCGTCCACGGAAATCGTCAATTTTTTTGAAATTCCATTTTTTCATAAAATCAGAAATACCACTTAGCATTTCGGGAACTATTTTAGTTCCGTTCAAATATAATGTTGAACACAACTGAGTAACTGTAGCACCAGCAAGTAACTGTTTTATTACAGCCTTACTGTCATGAATACCGGTTGAAGCCGCAATATCCAAATGAGTTACATCTGATGATACCATTCCAACCCAACGCAATGAACGGCGAATATCAGCAGAAGTACTAAAAATTTCGGAAGCAGTCATTTCAAGGGTTTCAATATTGATATCAGGCTCGTAAAACCGGTTGAACATTACTATTCCACTTGCACCGTTGGCTTTCATTTTTTCGGCCATTCCTAAAATATTGCTGTGGTAAATACCAAATTTAACCGACACTGGAATCGAAACCTTCGATTTCACTTTTTTAAGTACATCAATGTATAACTGTTCAACAATACCTGATTTCTCGTGCCTGCTGTTTGGAACATAAAAAATATTCAACTCTATTGCATCAGCTCCAGCTTCCTGGAAATCTTTTGAATAGGAAGTCCATTCATCTCCCGAAATACAATTTACACTTGCAATTACAGGAATATCAACCGCCTTTTTAGCCTTTTCAATCAAACTGATATGCTTCGCGATGGTGTTGTCGCGCAAATAGTTTTTAATGTAATCTTCAGCTTCCGGATACCCCGTATTTTGGGCGTCCTTTCCCAGCATACTTGTTACTTCGCCATTAATTTGTTCCTCAAAAATCGATTTCAACACAACTGCACCAATTCCGGCTTGCTCCAGTTCTACAATTTTTTCCACAGAATTTGTAATTCCTGAACTTGCCGCCACCAATGGGTTTTTCAGTTTTAAACCCAAATATATTGTTTCTAAATTGCTCATTTTTATCAGTTTAAAGTTCGAGTTCAAAATTTAAAGTACTTTTTACAAACGTAAAACAATTCTTTTTCCTGATACTCATATCTGTTTTTCTCTAAATCTATTTAATAATTTCTTTCTCCAAATATTTTGCTGCCCACCCGTATCATCGTGCTCCCCTCTTCTATCGCAATCTGATAATCATCTGACATTCCCATCGAAATTTCGGAGAAATTTTTAATTGCCGAAAAGTATTCATTTTTCAGCGCATTAAAAATAGTTTTTAACGACTTAAATTCATTACGAATTTGATGTGTATTTTCGGTGTATGTTGCCATGCCCATAACCCCGGCAATAAAAACATTCCCAAGATTTTTAAATTCTTTGCTTTCAAGTATTTCCTTTGATTCTGATAACGACAGTCCAAATTTTGTATCTTCTTCAGCAATATGAAACTGAAGCAAACACCCGATTTGCCTGTTATTTTTTTTACCTTCAGCATCAATAACTTTTAAAAGTTTTAATGAATCAACGCCATGTATCAAATGAACAAAAGGGGCAATGTATTTTACTTTATTGGTTTGCGGGTGGCCAATAAAATGCCACTCAATATCTTTCGGCAGTTGTTCATATTTCCGAACCAAATCCTGAACTTTATTTTCTCCAAATATTTTATGTCCAACATTGTAAGCTTCCAAAATATCTTCGTTTGGTTTTGTTTTCGATACAGCAACCAACCGCACATTTTCGGGTAAATTGTTCTTAATCGAATTAATATTTACGGCAATATTCATTATCATTCAAATTTCATTCAAAATTAAAAATATTGAACAGATTTTGAGTTGAATTGACATATTACTTTCCTGAAAAGGGCTGCCGAAAAATGGAATTGCCAAAGACTTGTCAAAGACAAAGAATTTTAGTTGGAAAATTTAAAACTCCAGTTGAAATTTAAAGTTCCTGCCCGCGAAAACAAAAATTAATACCTTTGCTCGGCAAAATGAAAAGACAGGAAGAAATAAAATTGAAGATGAACAGCCTTGGAAAACAGGGCAAACCATTTGCATTTTTAATTGATTTTCTGGCTGAAAAACCATTGATTTTCGAGTTGACAGATTCAGTACAGGAAATTTGGTGGCAAATACCGGGCTTTTCAAATTTGCCTGAAAACAAATCCAATAAAGTTCTCAAATCCTGGACAACCTTTCCCGTTTCCTTTGGTATTTACAAAACGGGTTTTGAAAAAATAATGCAACACATTTATGGTGGAGATACCTATTTACTAAATTTTACACAGCCCACTCCCATCGAAACAAACCTTTCGCTTGAAGAGATTTTTCACATTAGTTCAGCAGCTTATAAAATCTTCTTAAAAGATAAATTTGTTTGCTTTTCACCCGAAACTTTTGTGAAAATTGAAAACGGTAAAATCTATTCTTTTCCCATGAAAGGTACAATTGACGCGGATATTGAAAATGCTGAACAGATTATTCTGACTGATTCGAAAGAGATTGCTGAACACAACACAATTGTTGATTTAATAAGGAACGACCTGAGTTTGGTTGCCGAAAATGTGGTGGTTGAAAAATTCAGGTATTTAAGCCATATTCAAACCAATAACAAAAATCTCTGGCAGGTTAGCTCAAAAATTTCGGGTGATTTAGGAGCGAATTATGCTGAAAAGATTGGAGATATTATTTTTAAAATGCTACCGGCAGGTTCAATCTCGGGCGCACCAAAAAAGAAAACCCTCGAAATAATCAGGAAGACGGAAAATTATGAACGCGGTTATTACACAGGGATTTTTGGATATTTTGATGGAATAAATCTTGACAGTTGCGTGTTGATTCGTTATATCGAAAATCAGGATGGAAAATTGGTTTATAAAAGTGGAGGCGGTTTAACTTTTATGAGTAATGCGGAAAAAGAATATGATGAAATGCTAAAAAAAGTATATGTACCCATTGCTTGAAACTATAAAATGTGAAGACGGGAAATTCTGTAACCTGGAGTTTCATCAGGCCCGGCTTGAAAAATCACAAAAAGAATATTTTGGAATTTCGCCAAAAATTAAATTGACAGAAGAAATTTTGATTCCTGAATTTGCAAAAAACGGACTTTTCCGTTGCCGGGTAATTTATTCGGAACAAATTGATTCGATTGAGTTTTTTCCTTACCAGTTTAGGATTATAAAAAGTTTGAAAATAGTTGAAGATAACAAAATCGACTATCGTTATAAATATTCTGACAGGGAAAAATTAAACGGGCTTTTTGAAAAAAGAGGTAATTGCGATGATATTATTATTGTGAAAAACGGTTGCATCACTGATAGTTTTGTATCAAACCTCGTTTTATCCGACGGCGAAAAATGGCGGACTCCCGATACTCCACTTTTGCCGGGTACTCAGCGTGAAAGATTATTAAAAGAAGGAAAGATTTTTGAAAGTAGGATTTTAGTTGATGATATTTCCAATTTCAAAAAAGTTGGTTTGATAAATGCTTTTAACGATTTAACAGAAATGCAGGTTGTTGCATGTGAAAATATATTTTTTTGAATTCTGGTTCCACGAAGCATTAAAACATGTAAAATACAACCATCAAATTCATAAAATTCAATGGGTTAACCAACAAAAAAGGCCCTGCAAAATCGCAGAGCCTTTAAATATTTTAGTTGTAAAATTAATTCTTACTACTTTTGGACAACCCGGATTGCCAGCAGTATCGTTCCCTGTAACTTCCCATGTATTTCCTGAATTTAACAATTCATCAACACAGGTAATTTTCCTTGTTTTCTGAACTTCTTTTATTTGCTTAACAAGTTCGGTGTCGTAAACAGGTGCTTCAACACTTCTGATTACGCCAAAAACAACGGGCATATCGGGCAATTGCATATTAATGAGCGACATGTGTAATGAAGGATCGGTTTCGGTAGCATCGTGAACAAGAATGTCGTCGATTGTAACGCCATTTTCTCCAATAACCGCAACTTTAAGTTTGCCTTTTTCGAAAATTATTCCTTTTTGATTTTCATTACCAAAAAGCATTGGTTTTCCATGTTCAAGAATCAGCTGCCGATCAGCTTTATGAACAGGATCAGTTATCATATCATGGATGCCATCGTTAAAAATCACACAGTTTTGCAAAACTTCAACAACCGAGGTTCCTTTGTGATTTGCAGCTGCTTCAAAAACCGATTGACTCAGTTTCATATTCCCGTCGATCGAACGGGCAAAAAACGAACCACGCGCTCCAATTACCAGCTGACCGGGAACAAACGGATCCTCAATAGTGCCAAATGGCGAAGTTTTTGTTTTAAAACCACGATCAGAAGTAGGAGAATATTGACCCTTAGTCAACCCGTAAATACGGTTATTAAATAAAATGAGGTTTAAGTCGATATTCCTGCGTATTAAATGGATGAAGTGGTTTCCGCCAATTGCCATGGCATCTCCATCACCCGTAATTACCCAAACATTCAAATCAGGATTGGCAAGCTTTACGCCCGAAGCCACCGCAGTTGCCCGGCCATGAATTGTATGAAAACCATAAGTACTCATATAATACGGGAAGCGTGAAGAACAACCGATACCAGAAATAACGGCATATTTCTCACGGGGAATTCCCATTCCGGCCATTGTCCGTTGAACCGCATTCATAATGGCATAATCGCCACAACCCGGACACCAGCGAACTTCATTTTCGCTTTTAAAATCTTTAACAGTATAATTTAATTCAGCCATTTTCTATTCTCCCAATAATTTGTTAACACTTTCTTTAACCTCATTTACAGTGAATGGTAACCCTTTCAGTTTATTTAACTGATGATAGGAAAACTGCGGCAACTCATTGCGCAAATAACTTGCAAACTGTCCAAGATTGAGTTCACAAACTACAATTTTTTTGAATTCGCCAAAAACTGTAGCTGTGTTTTTCGGCAGTGGTTTTATATAATTGAAATGTGCAAGAGTAACATTTTTACCTTCCTCACGGAGTTCACGAACAGCACTGATCAAGTGACCATAAGTTCCTCCCCAGCCAACTACAAGTACGTCGCCATCATCATCGCCACAAACTTCAAGATCGGGCACCAAATCGACCACCCGTTGCACTTTTTGTTCACGAATATCACTATTAACCTGGTGATTTTCGGGATCGTGACTAACAGTACCGGCAGCATTTTTTTCAAGCCCGCCAATCCGGTGTTCAAAACCCGGCATTCCTGGAATCGCCCACTCACGTGCTAAAGTTGCAGCATCGCGACCGTAAGGTTTGAAAGTTTCAGTATTTTTTGCGAAGCGCGGTGTAATTGCGGGTAGTTCGGCCATTACAGGAACTTTCCAGGGTTCACTGCCGTTGCCTAAAAATCCATCGGTCAGCAAAATAACAGGCACCATTCGTTCAAGCGCAATTTTCGAAGCCATATATGCATACCAAAAACAATCGGACGGAGTGCTGGCTGCCAAAACCACAACCGGACTTTCCCCATTTCTTCCATATAATGCCTGCAACAAATCCGACTGTTCAGTTTTAGTAGGTAACCCGGTTGAAGGGCCTCCACGTTGAACATTTACCACAACCAAAGGAAGTTCAGCCATTACTGCCAAACCAATTGCTTCTGATTTAAGAGCCAATCCTGGTCCGGATGTGGTAGTAATTGCCAGATCGCCTGCAAAAGCAGCTCCAATTGCGGAAGTAATTCCTGCTATTTCGTCTTCAGCCTGAAACGTTTTAACGCCCAGATCTTTTCTTTCAGCCAGTGCCTGTAAAATATCGGTTGCCGGAGTAATTGGATATGAACCAAGGAACAATTCCAAGCCTGATTTTTCGGCTGCTGCCAAAAATCCCCACGCCGTTGCATAGTTACCGTTGATATTACGATAGGTTCCATTTTCGATATTTGCAGGATGTACAATATATGTTGGAGCCATGTGCTGCAAGTTCATGCCATAATTATATCCATCATGCAGTACTTTAATATTTGCATCAGCAACACCCGGTTTACGTCCAAATTTGGTTCTTATATATTTTTCGATATATTCCATTGGACGGTTAAACATCCAGCAAATCAGCCCAAGGGCCAACATATTTTTGCTTCTTAATACACTTTTATTGTCTAGCCCGAAATCTTTTAAACTTTCTTTTGTGAGATTTGTAATAGGCACTGCAATTTTAAAATAATCCTCAAGATTACATTCAGTAAAAGGATCGTCAGTTTTGAAATTTGCCTTTGTTAAATGCTTTTCGTCGAATGTATCCGAATCGTAAATAATAGTTCCCCCAGGGTTCATAAATTTTGCATTTGCCTTTAACGCCGCCGGATTCATAGCTATTAAAACATTGGCGTAATCGCCTGGAGTATTTACCAGTTTTTACCGAATTGTACCTGAAAACCTGAAACACCTCCAACAGTTCCCTGTGGTGCGCGAATTTCCGACGGATAGTCAGGAAAGGTTGATATGTCATTCCCAAACAGAGCGCTTGCATCTGAAAACAATGTACCGGTAAGTTGCATCCCGTCTCCCGAATCGCCGGAAAACCGAATCGAAACTTCGTCCAGTTCAATTACTCTTGCATCCTTCATTGATGTACTTTTATTTAATTTATTTTCCTTTTAAAACAAAAACGATTTCGAATTCAGCATTTCTAAATTTCGAAACCGAACATATTTGAATTAATTTAAAAATTCAAAGTCCCAAAAATAACCATTATTTAACAAGTAAGTATTGACATATTCAATTATTTATGGGTTTTCATATATTTGAACTAATTTAAAATAAATATACATAGTGGCATTAATAAAAACATTGAACGGAATAACTCCAAAGTACGGGGAAAACTGCTTTTTTGCAGAAACTGCAACTATTATTGGCGACGTTGAGATTGGCAATAATTGCAGTATTTGGTACAACGCGGTTTTAAGAGGCGACGTGCATTATATTAAAATCGGAAACAATACAAACATTCAGGATAACGCTGTGGTACATGCCACATATAAAAAATCGCCAACCAATATCGGCAATAATGTTACAGTGGCGCATGGCGCAATTGTGCATGGGTGCACTATCAAAGACAACGTTATGATTGGCATGAACGCCGTGGTTTTGGATGACGTTGTTGTGGAAAGTAACACGATCATTGCCGCCGGGTCTGTGGTAACAAAAGGTACAATTGTTGAATCGGGTTGTGTATACGGTGGAATTCCGGCAAAAAAGATTAAAGAAATCAGCAGGGAACTTTTAGAGGGTGAAATTGTAAGGATTGCAAATGCCTACGAAACGTATGCGGGTTGGTATAAAAAATAAGGCTGGTAAATTTTACCAGCCTTATTCCATTATTTTATTGGCACCTGTCGTTTAAAATCCATTTCAAGCGAAATAAAAGTTTCTGTCCTTGAAATTCCTTCTATTTCCTGTAATTCTCTGTCGATAATATGTTTTAAATGCACATTATTTTTGGTTTGAATTTTAATAAAAATAGCGTATTGTCCTGTTGTATAATGACATTCAACAATCTCCGGTATTTTTCTTAAGGCTTCAGCAACTGTTGTGTGATACTTGGCTTTATCAAGATAAATCCCCATATAAGCACAATGTTGTAGCCCAATTTTGGCGGATTTACAATGAATTCACTCCCCTCTACTACCCCAATATTAAACAAACGCTGAACCCTTTGATGAATAGCCGCACCTGATACTCCGCATTCGCGCAACTTCCAAAAAAGGAATTCGGGCGTTTTTAGTAATTAGCTTTAGAATTTTCTGATCAAGTGCATCAATTTCTGTAGGTTGTTCTTTATAATCATTTGCATCCATAACTGTATTTAAGTTTCAAATTATAAAACAAATGTATTAATTTTCCATATATGTTAAATATTGACCGAAAATAAATATGTATTTGTAACAGATTGTAAGTAAGGCTATAATTGTTGAATGTGGGTTCAAAGTTCAAAGTTCGCCAAAATAACATAGTCTGACAGGTCCATATTTTGAAAATTATCAGAATTTACAAATTAAAATATCAGTATCAGTTAACCTGTACCAAAATCAAATATTTTCGACAATTAAAAAACATAGGCTTGATTTTATTGGGTACATTGTCATATTTACTATTTTCACGAAAAAATATCAAAATGAAATTTAAAATTTTTGGGTTATTACTGATTGTCCCATTTCTTTCTTTTTCTCAGCCTGAATTCCAGAAATATTTCAAAGATCAATCACTGCGTTTTGATTTTTTGTTAGGTGGAAATAGTTCAACTGAAAAAGTTTATCCTGAACAAATTAAAAAAGAAAAGTTTTGGGCAGGTTCAAAAAAGAATCTGATTGACCCTTTCAGTTACGGGAATTACAGGTTTCGGGTTTTTGATGAAAAATCGGACAGCCTTTTGTTTTCAAAGGGTTTCAGTACCCTTTTTGAAGAATGGCAATCAACTGCCGAGGCAAAAGAAATCGACAAAACATTTTATCAAACCGCAATTTTTCCGTTTCCAAAACGAAAAGTAAGGCTTGAAATTGATTCGCGTCAACGGGACGGAATTTTCAAAAATATATATAAAACCAGCATCGACCCTGACAATTATTTCATTTTGGACGAGCCTTCAATACAATTCGAAACATTTGAGGTTCTTAATAATGGGAATCCTGAAAACAAAATTGATATTGTGATTTTAGCTGAAGGTTATACAACGTTGGAAATGAATAAATTTAAAGAAGATGCGAAACGTGTAACGAATTATCTGTTTGATGAAGAGCCGTTTAAATCAGAAATCGAGAAATTTAACGTTACAACTGTTTTAACTCCTTCACTGGAATCGGGAACCGATATTCCGGGCGAGCATGTTTACAAAAACACTTGTTTCAATTCAACATTTTACACTTTCGACGTGTCGCGTTACTTGACAACAAGTGATATGCGCCCGATTTTGGATGCTGCGGCCAATGTTCCGTATGACCATATTTATGTTTTGGTAAACGCAGAAAGATATGGTGGCGGCGGATTTTATAACTTCCTGACAGTTTGCACTGCCGATAATGATTTAACCAAAGAAGTTTTTGTACACGAATTTGGGCATGGATTTGCCGGATTAGCCGATGAATATTACGATTCGGAAGTCGCGTACGATGAGTTTTATAATCAGAAAGTTGAACCATGGGAGCCAAACATAACAACGCTTATTGATTTTGACTCGAAATGGAAAAATATGGTGGACAAATCAGTTGAAATTCCAACTCCGCGGGATTTAAAGAATTCGAAAAAAGTTGGGGTTTACGAAGGAGGAGGCTATTCAAGTAAAGGAATATACAGCCCTTTTATCGACTGTAGAATGAAAAGTAATGCAGCCAGGCATTTTGCCCCGTTTGCCAGGAATCAATAAAAAAATGATTTCGTTTTATACCGAATAGCAATAAAAAACGGGCGATAATATCGCCCGTTTTTTATTGCTGCTCGAATAAGATTTATTCCTTTTTGCCATTGCATTGGTAACGAAATAAGCAACTATCAATCCCAATCCTCCAAAAACAGGATCATGCTGAAATAAGCTGCAACTTCGTTAAAGACCTGTGAAAGCAGGTGGGCAAAAAAACGCCAACCGCTGCAAAATCAAAAAAACACCCCATTTTACAAGTGCATATTTATTACAGTCAGTTTTAAAAACATTGGCATCAACTCCCTTGTCGATCAATGCCAGCCGCTCTCTTGTGCGGGTTGTCCAATAAACATAAAGTATTGCAAACAACGCCAGAAAAAAGCCAGTGGTACAAAAATTCCTTCCATGATTTCAAATTTTAAATTGTTTATAATTTCGTTTTTTTCGTTTTCTGCCCTTATGACGCAACTTTGTTTTTTCGGTTACAACTTTCAGAAAAATATTTAAAGAACCTGTAACCAGATTTACATTTTTACGTCAAACCAGCAAATGGAACAAAAAGACGATATCTGGTATATTGAAAGGGTATTGAAAGGAGACAAGCAATACTTTTCGCACATTGTAGATAAATACAAGGATATTGTGTATTCTATTGCATTTAAAGTTCTTAGAAATCGTGAGGATGCTGAAGAAATGGCCCAGGAAAGTTTTATAAAAGTGTACAAGTCATTACATACTTTTAAAGGTGATGCAAAATTTTCGACATGGCTTTACAGGATTACATATAATAGTTGCATTTCAGAAGTAAGGAAAAAAAAGTTAAAATTTGTATCTACTGATGACGTTCAAATTTCTGATGAGCCGGAAGAAATGAATTTCGACGGGATTCCGGAAGAAAACAGGGCATTATATGTAAAAGCTGCCCTGGATAAGCTGCCCGAAGATGAATATACTTTAATTTTGCTGTACTATTTCGAAGAAAAACCGATTGAGGAAATCGGTGAAATTACAAGACTTTCCGCCAGTAATGTAAAAGTGAAACTATTTAGAGCAAGAAAAAAACTCTATTCAATTTTAAATGAGATGTTAAAAGGAGAATTATACACTATATTATAATAGGTTATGAAAACAATAGATAACGATACTGAATTGAAAAACCTGATTAAAGGAATAAAACTGGATTCCCCGGGAAGCGATTTTACATCGAAAGTTATGGGCCGTGTTTTTGAAGAAGAAACTGTCAAGGCAAAAGCAACCAATGAAAGATTGTTGGGTAATGGATTTTGGGTAATACTTTCAATTTTTGTGTTGCTTATTGTTGCAATGTTTGTTTTTTCAAATGGAGTTACAAATGAAGGCCAGTTATCAAAATTGCTGAGCAGTGCGAATAATGGCTCTTTTTCACAAGGTTATCAATCTATGTTTAATAATCTTGGTTCTTTGCCATTAAGTATTGGTGGAATTTTACTTGCCGGTTCGGTGTTACTTTTTATCGACAAGTTTTTTTCAAGGATTACACCACATCATTCGATGCAAAAATCGTTTTAAAACATTACAGATCAAACTGTTTTAAAACGCCCCGCATTATTAAATACTGTGCTGCAATATAGGTTGACATTACAAAAATCCGGTCATTGGGAATTGGACTGTAAAACTTATCAATTGCAATCATTGAATCAGAAAATACAAACAAAATCGAACCGATAAAAACAAATAAAAAACTTGCCGGCGAAACAATTTTATATCGGTTCAACGCAATGGCAGACATGCCCAAAATTGCGGACATGTATATAAACACTGCAATTTTTAAAACAATATCGAGATGATTGAAAAGCAGGATATAAATTGTTGCACCATATAAAATGTATACAATTAGATAAATTTTATTTCCACTTAAAAATGGTTCCCTGCCTGATAATTGAATTGTTTGTCGGAATAAGGAAATATAAAAAATTTGAGCGATTAAAAAGCAAACCAAACCAACCATAAAATAAATGGTACCCTGATTGGCAAACATTAAAAATATATCTCCAAACCATGAAAACAGGAAAGCAACAATTGCAAACCGAACAATGATCTTTTTTATTTTTTCTGAGTTTAAAAGAAAGTAACCGCCAATTGAAATCATACTCAACGGTTTGAAGACATAATCGAGCCATTTAATATGAAGAATGATCCCGGCAAAAACACCAATTACACTTATGGCAAAAATAAAAGTAAAAAGGCTTTTTTTCATTCAGTTTAGTAACAAGCTTCCGAAAGTAAAACTCGTTAACATACTGATCAACTCCTTGTTCGAGTTCGGTAAACGGTTTTGTATAACCAATATCGCGGAGTTTCTTGATTTCCGCTTCAGTAAAATATTGGTACCTGCCTCGCAAATCCACCGGACAATCGATAAATGAAATATCGGGTACAAGGTTCATGCTTTTAAAAACTGAAGTTGTTAAATCCATAAACGAGCGGGCTTTACCTGTTCCAACATTATAAATGCCGTGGTTTTTTTGGTTTTCCATAAAAAACATCATCACATCGGCAATGTCTTCAACAAAAATAAAATCGCGGCTTTGTTCGCCATCTTTATAATCATTGTGGTGCGAACGGAAAAGCTCCATTTTGCCTGTTTTTTGTATGGTATGATACGCATGTAAAACCACAGAAGCCATTCTGCCTTTGTGATATTCGTTGGGGCCGTACACATTAAAAAACTTCATTCCAGCCCAAAACGGAGGAGTTCTGAATTGTTTCAACGCCCAAACATCAAAATCATGTTTCGACCAGCCATATAAATTGAGAGGACGTAAATTTGAAATATTCCGATGAGAATCTGAGAATCCTTCTTCACCATTTCCGTACGTAGCGGCAGATGAAGCATATAATAACGGCACTTGAATTTCGGAACAAATATTCCAAAGCCGTTGAGAATAAATTAAGTTCAATTGCTGGTATAAATCTGGCTCCTGACCAACCGTGTCGGTTCGTGCACCTAAATGAAAAATAAAATCAACATCGCGCGAATGACTAATCAGCCATTTAAAAAAATTGTCGCGATCGATAAAATTCCGGTAAATTTTGTGTGCCAGATTTAACTCTTTTCGGGGGTCATCCATTTTGTCAACCAAAATCAAATCTTTATAACCTGCCTTGTTGAGTTTTCCAACTAAATAACTGCCGATGAAACCGGCTGCGCCTGTTACAACTATCATTTTTATAAGTGGTTAGTTCGAATCAGTAAAAAACTGTTTTCTGAAAAATTGTGGCTTCTATATGTTACTAACTCCATAATAGTTACTTTATTGTATAAACATTTAAAATAAAATGCATTTTATTTTCCACAAGATATCCCGACTAATATTTTTAACAAATTCGTCATACAAATCTTCATGAATCTTCTTTTAAGGAACAATGAATTGTTGGGCAAATTGATAAACTATTGGAAAAGACCGTTGTAAAAATCTGTACAAAAATAACAAAATCAATTTATTTCGACTGTTAGTTTCTGTAAAACGTCTTTTACCGATAAATTTAATTTTTCGAGGGCCAAAGGAATGTTCCATTGTGACGAATCGCGGGGTTCAACGAAATTCGATATAGAACGGATTTGGATACACGGAACTCCAATCCAATTACAAACATAAAATATTACAGCTCCTTCCATTGATTCTAACTGGGCGTTAAATTTCGATTTTATTTCGGCAATTGAAGTTAAGCGGCCATGACTTTTGTTTGTTGTTATCCCCCTGACTTTTTTTAATTCGATTAATCCATTAAAATCCGAAGCCCTTAAAACACCATGTTCAAACGGAAACTCATTTGCATCCATATAACCTGTATCAAAAAGTGTAAGAAATTCCTCTTCCTTTTCAATACCCAAATCAGCAAATTCATCGGTAACAACCGAAACAACGTCGCCAATGTTTAATTCTGAAGTTAAACTTCCGGCAATACCAGCATTTATAACTAACTGATATTTGTTCTCATGCAAAGCATTTGTTAAATGAAATGCAGTAAAAGTTGTTCCAATCCCCGTGATTAAAATATCGATCTCAATTTCGAAAAGTTTGTATTTTTTTAAAGAATGTGCAGATTCTTCGATAAATTCAAGTTCATCGGCCAATAATTTTACTTCGAGCCAGGTAGCTGAAACAATCAATATCTTCATAATCAATTTTCATAAATTTTGCTTCCACTTGGAAAGCAATACATACTTTCATACTGATTTTAGTAAAAAAAGTTAATCTTTGTATCCACTTTATTATTTAAAACCATGGATTCAGAAAGAAATAATTCGAGTAACAATTACGAGAGAATTGAAAATTTCGATGATTACACAACCACCGAACTTGCCAAAAACTATGGCAACATTTTAAAATTACTGGGCGAAGATAATTTGCGTGAAGGTCTTGACAAAACACCTGAAAGAGTAGCAAAAGCAATGCAATTTTTGCTGCAGGGATACAAAACCGACCCGGTTGAGATTTTGCGATCGGCACTTTTTAAAGAAGATTACCGCCAAATGGTTATTGTAAAAGACATTGAAATTTATTCCATGTGCGAACACCATTTGCTTCCGTTTTTTGGGAAAGCACATGTTGCATACATTCCAAACGGAACAATTACAGGATTGAGCAAAATTGCAAGGGTGGTTGATGTTTTTTCCCGCCGGTTACAGGTTCAGGAACGATTGACCATGCAAATTAAAGAATGTATTCAAAACACACTAAAACCGCTGGGAGTGGCAGTAGTAATTGAAGCACAACACCTTTGTATGCAAATGCGTGGCATCCAAAAACAACATTCGATAACCACAACTTCTGATTTTACAGGTGCTTTTGAAAAAACTGCAACCCGCGACGAATTTATTAAACTGATTAGTACAAAATTCAGTTAATTTCTATAAAAATTCGATACAAACCGGTGCAGGAATTTGAATTTGATTTCCTGTATATTCCGGCATTCCATTTCCCTTGTTTATTTTGAACACTGTGATATTTCCGCTTTTCTGGTTGGCTACCAACATAAAATCGCCAGAGGGAGATAAGGAAAAATTTCGCGGCCAGTCGCCCTCAACCGGAACATAACCGAGCGGTTTCAACTTTTTGGTCTCACTATTTATTTCAAAAACCGCAATTGAATTATGCCCACGGTTTGAACCATACAAATATTTTCCGTCATTGGAAACATGAACATCAGCACAATAACTTGTGCCTTTAAAATCTGTTGGAAGTGTAGAAATTACCTGAACTTCCTCCCAATTTTTCCCCACTCTTTTTAAAATAGTTATTGTAGAATTTAATTCACTTATCACATAAATAAAATTTCCATCGGGATGAAAATCGAAATGGCGCGGACCCGAACCTGGCTGAAGTTTTACAAATTTTTGTCCGCTTTGTATGAGTTTATCACCCTCCAATTCAAAAATATTTAATTGATCTGTTCCCAAATCAGCACTAAAAACCCTGTTTTCAAATGGAGAAAACTTAATTGAATGCGCATAAGGTTTTGTTTGCCTTGATTTATCGATTCCTGAGCCTTCATTTACAATTACCGAACTGGCAGGCAACAAACTTCCGTTTACTGCAACCGGGTAAAGCGAAGTTGTTCCCCCACCGTAATTAGCAACAGCAACATGTTTTCCATCTTTCGAAACGTCAACATGACAAGGATCGGCACCATGTGATAATTGTTTGTTTAAAAATTTTAAAGCTCCATTCTTTTCAATTTCATAAGCCGAAATATATCCACCTATAGGTTCGATTATTTGTGGAGCACGATTAACAACATACAAATATTTTTTATTGGGTGATATTTTTAAAAAATTGGGATTATCGATACCAGGAAAAGTCTGATTTAAGCCAATTTCACTTGTTAAAGCATCAAATTCACATAAATAAATTCCTTTTGCACCTTCTGTTGTAAATGTTCCGACATAAAACTTCTGCTTACCGGTATTTTGTCCGAAAACTAATAACGCAGTGACAATGAGAAACAATAACATGGAAATTCTTTTCATTTAATTCAGTTTTTATTAAATTATAACTTTTATTACACAAAATAGCCTTTTGTTTGTTAAGGTTTTAAAGTAACTGGTTTAAAAATAAAACAATACAATTATGAAAACAATTTTAACTGGATTAATCCTGACTTTAATTTTTGGAGTGAATATTTCGAATGCACAACATTTGGAAAAGGTATGGCAAACAAGCTGCGATTTGAAAACGCCTGAATCAGTTTTGTATGACCAGGAAAGTGACGTAATTTATGTTTCGAACATAGATGGCGACCCTTCGCAAAAAGATGGGAACGGGTTTATTTCAATTTTAAACTCTGATGGAAGTGTTAAAAATCTGCATTGGATTAAAAACCTTGATGCCCCTAAAGGATTGGCAATTTTTAAAGGTAAACTGTATGTTGCTGACATTGACAAACTCGTGGAAATTGATATTAAAAAAGGTACAGTTTTGACCAAATATGATGCTCCGGGTGCAGTATTTTTAAACGATGTAACTGCCTGTATGAACGGGATGATTTTTGTATCGGACACAAGAACTGCAAAAATTCATGTGTTGAATGAGGGCAAATTCACGGTTTGGATGGAAGGAAAACCATTGGAAACCCCAAATGGATTAATGACCGAAAAGGGTAAACTGCTTGTAGGTGACAAAAATATTTACGAAGTTGATATCCAATCCAAAGAAATTGTGCAATTAATAGAAGATGCAGGTGGAGTTGATGGTTTGGAAAAAAACAACGACGGCGATTTTGTGTTTTCAAACTGGCCGGGAAAAATTTACATACATAAAAACGGAAAAACTATAAAACTGATTGATACAACAGCACAAGAACTAAATACTGCCGATATTGATTATGATTTGAAACATGATTTAATTTTGGTGCCAACGTTTTTCGACAATCATATTGTTGCCTATAAAATAGTTTTTTAAACTATTTGCACAATCAGGTGTTCAACATTAAGGTGATAAAATTAAACATTAAAAATTTATGGAAAGTCCAAAAATAGCTGCAAAATTTCCTGCTTCTGCAGTTTTAGAGCCAGGAACTTATTTCTGGTGTGCATGTGGAAAAAGTAAAAATCAACCGTTTTGCGACAGTTCGCATCAGGGGTCAGGAATATTTCCTGTACAATTTAAAATCGAGGTGAAAAAGGAAGTTTTTCTGTGCCAGTGCAAACAATCGAAAAACAAACCTTTTTGCGACGGAAGTCACAGAAGTTTATAATTTAAAAAGAAGGGGTAAAAATCAAAAATTTTACCCCTTCCTGTTTCTAATCCCTTTTAAAATAATCCTTTCCTGCATTACAAATCGGGCATTTATAATCTTCAGGCAAATCTTCAAACGGAGTTCCGGGAGGAATACCTGACGATGGATCACCTTCCTCAGGATCATATTGAAACCCGCAAATACTGCATGTGTAAGTACCATTTTCTTTGTTATATACATGCTCATGTTCTTCATTTATCTCCGGTTTTGATTCAGATTCCGGTACAACTTCGTTTTCAAGTTTTTCTTTTTCAATATAAGTTGGTGCATTTTTAGGCGCCAGCATTTTATATTTTTCGCGGTAATAATCATAAGTTAATGGCTCGTCACCTGAAAGAACTTCGCTATCCAGTACTTCTCCAATGATTAACATGTGAGAACCTACATCAACTGAATTTACAACTTTACAATCGAACCAGGCAACAGAAGAATCTGTAATAATTGGCGCCCCGCTTACCGATTTAATTGTTTTCACATTTCGAAATTTATCGAAATCTGCGCCTGACATAAATCCAAATTCACCGATTAATGAGGTATTTACTTCCTTTTTTAAAACTGAAATTGAAAATATTCCGCTTTCAAGAATTTTTTCGGTTGTGAAATTCTTTTTATGACTGCTAATTGCAATTTGCGAAGGCTCGGCAGTTACCTGAAAGGCAGTATTACCAATATAGTATAAATCCGTAACATTTGATTCTGTTGCAATAATGTATAACCCATATGATAATTTGTGAAATGCTTTATACTTCATTTAATATGATTTTTTATATTTATAAAATTAACAATTGATTTTAAACCAAAACAAACATGAATAAATTTTCATGTAAATAAAAACAAACTAATGAATTTGAAAGGAATATTAGCAGAAAAGTGATACAGAATAGGGTTAAATTTATATTTTCAACTTACAAAATACATAAAGCTATATAATTCATTTAAATCATTGTTAGATTTGCAGAAAGCATTATATAAATTTTAACTTAGTGCGTTTAATAAAAAATTTACAACGATGGCTAAACCCAAATTAAGTTCGCAGTATAAAATCTTTGTGGTAGAAGACAATACCCTTTATGCTCAGATACTTAAAAAACAATTATTAGATGATGGCTACCTGGTAAAGGTATTTCACAACGGACGTGATTTTATGGCTAATCTGGACGAAAAACCGGACTTAGTAACATTGGATTATACACTTCCGGATATGACTGGTTATGATGTTCTGAAAAAAATTCAGAAAAGAATGCCAGGCACCAATGTAATTATAATTTCAGCCCAGGAAAATATCAATACAGCCATCGATTTAATGAAAAACGGGGCTTATGATTATATTATGAAAGCGGCTGACACCCGCGAAAAGTTAAGCAACGTTATTAAAAATATCAGGGAAAGAGATCAGCTCCGAACCGAAAATATTATACTAAAAGACGCAGTAAAGGAAAAATACAACTTCAGAAACCTGATAAAAGGAAACAGTAGGGAAATAGAGCACATTTTCGAATTGATGGATAAAGCCATACAAACGCAAATTTCAGTCTCAATCTCGGGTGCCACCGGAACAGGAAAAGAACTGGTTGCAAAGGGTATTCATTATAATTCGAAACGAAGTAACAAACCATTTATAGCTGTTAACGTTTCTGCAATTCCTGATGGACTTATTGAGAGTGAACTTTTTGGACACGAAAAAGGCGCTTTCACAGGAGCTGATTCAAGGAAAATAGGGAAATTTGAACAAGCCAATGGAGGAACACTTTTCCTTGATGAAATTGCCGACCTTGAAATAGGTTTGCAAGCCAAACTTTTGCGTGTTTTGCAGGAACGTGAATTGGTAAGATTGGGTGGTTCTGAAACGATTCCGCTGGATGTAAGGATAATTACTGCAACACACAAAAACCTGGGTACACTTATCGCTGAAGGAAAATTCAGAAAAGATTTGTATTACCGTTTGCTTGGACTACCAATTGAACTACCACCGTTGCGCGATCGCGGAAATGACATTATTTTACTCGCTAAGCATTTTGTTGATGAATTTTGCCGTGAAAACGACATGGAACGAAAAGAAATTTCAGAAGAAGCGAAAAAACTTCTCCTTACTTATCACTTCCCCGGCAATATCCGTGAATTGAAAGCAGTTATGGAACTTTCGTGTGTTTTAAGTAATCGGAATGTGATTAAAGCCAGCCATTTAAACATGAATATTGACAACAATGTACAGAACCTGCTGGCTACTGAAAAAACAATTGAAGAATACACGCAGGAAATAATAAAACATTTTCTTATAAAATATAACCAGAATGTCAGACTTGTTGCCAACAAACTTGGAGTTGGAAAATCTACAATTTACAGGATGTTGCAGAAGAAAGAACTGGAATAAAAAAAGCCCCTCTTGACCTCCTCTGGTGGAGGAATAAAAAAAATTTAACCATTCATCATTGAATAATTTGTAAAATAAAAATCCCGGATTTTTCGTCCGGGATTTTCATATTTAATAATGAGCATTAACCTTGAAAATTGTTCACACCAAAAGTTTCAATGCTTCTGTCAACCTTTTAACAAGTCCCTGCAAAACTGTTCCCGGTCCAATTTCGGTAAATGAAGTTGCACCACCGGCAATCATATTTTGCACGGTTTGTGTCCATTTTACAGGTGCAGTCAACTGTGCAATCAGGTTTTGTTTTATCACTTCAGGATCAGAAGTTGCCTGGGCATTTACATTTTGATAAACCGGACAAATTGGTTTGCTAAAGTTTGTCGATTCAATAGCAGCAGCCAGTTCTTCGCGGGCAGGTTCCATCAACGGCGAATGAAATGCACCGCCAACAGTTAATTTTAACGCACGTTTGGCTCCGCGTTCCGTAAGTAATTCGCAGGCTTTGTCAATTCCGGCAAACGAACCCGAAATAACCAATTGACCCGGACAATTATAATTTGCAGGAACTACCACTTCATCAACCGAAGCACAAACTTCTTCAACAATATCATCATCTAAACCAACAATTGCTGCCATTGTTGAAGGTTCTGCTTCGCAGGCTTTTTGCATGGCAAGTGCACGTTTGTAAACCAATTTCAAGCCATCTTCAAAAGTTAAAGCGCCATTGGCAACCAATGCTGAAAATTCGCCAAGTGAATGGCCTGCAACCATGTCTGGTGCAAAATCTTTTACGGTTTTTGCCAGCAAAACTGAGTGCAGGAAAATTGCTGGTTGCGTAACTTTTGTCTCTTTCAAATCGTCAATTGTTCCCTCAAACATAATCTTTGTGATGTCGAAACCTAAAATTTCATTTGCTTTTTCAAACAATTCTTTAGCTTCCGCTGAGTTCTCATATAAATCTTTTCCCATCCCGGGGTACTGTGCTCCCTGACCGGGAAATACATAAGCCTTCATAATTTTTGTTTTAAAATTTCAGCTGACAAAGATATATTTTTAATTCTATCGCTTAATTTGGACGTTTTCGAAATACCGAATGTTAACAATTACGGTTTTTAAAAGGATTATAAAATCAGACTAATCAGCAAATATTTCATTATTAAACCCGCCGTACTATAAATAATAAATCCTGAAAACCTGTATTTTACCATTCCGGCAGCTACTGCAATTACCGACGAAGAAAGTGGTAAAACATTGAAAATAAAAATGGTAAGATTGCCGTATTTCTGAATATGTTTTTCGGCATTTTTTATTCGATCTTCTCCAACAAGGTTATTCACAACAGTTGAACTTACGGAAAATCCGATGAAATAATCAATTAACTGTGCTGCAATTGCTGTCAAAACCGCAACTGCGAACATTTCCAAATCGCTAAAAAACGAGAGATAATATATGTAAGCCAGTTCAACAGGCATCAGTAAAAAAAACAAATAGCCTGAAAAATGAATTAAAGCGAATGAAATAATACTTTGATTTTTACCTTCATACCATTCCCTGCCCAGCGTAAAAGAAACGATTAAAATTGCGACCACCGAGGTTATTATAAAAAGTACTATTCTGATCTTCCGTTTCATTGAAAAAAAACCGGATTTTCAGAGAAAATAATTACCCTGAATATTTTGTTTCTTTTACGTTAATCAGGAAAATTCATTCGAAAAAAGAAATAGAATTTTCCGGAATGATTTATTCCACGGTTACAGATTTTGCCAGATTCCTCGGCTGGTCAACATTGCAACCCCGCAAAAGTGCTATGTGATAAGCCAGTAACTGTAAAGGAATTACAGATAAAAGCGGTGCAACTGCCGGATGTGAATCGGGAATTTCAATGCTGTCGTTTACCATTTCCTTTAAAACAACATCACCTTCAGTCACAATGGCAATTACATTTCCTTTCCGGGCTTTCACTTCCTGAATATTGCTCACAATTTTTTCGTAATAATCATCTTTTGGCGCTACTACAATTACGGGTAAATTATCATCAACAAGCGCGATTGGTCCGTGTTTCATTTCACCGGCGGCGTAACCTTCGGCATGTACATACGAAATTTCCTTTAGTTTTAGCGCTCCTTCCAATGCAACAGGGAAAAGATATCCGCGACCCAGGTACAGCGCATTTACTGCATCTTTATATTTTCCGGCAATCGCTTTTATTTTTTCATCATTTTGAAGAATCAGTCTCCCTTTTTCGGGAATTTGAGCCAATTCTTTTACAAGCATTTTGTAATCTTCTTCACTTATTGTTTTTCGTGCCATCGCAAGTTTCAGTGCAAACATTGTTAAAACTGTTACCTGCGCTGTAAAAGCTTTTGTTGATGCAACACCGATTTCAATACCGGCATGGGTGTAAACCCCTGCATCGGTTTCGCGCGAAAGCGTTGAGCCAACAACATTGCATATTCCAATTACGGTAGCACCTTTATCTTTTGCCAGATGAAGTGCTGCCAGTGTATCAGCAGTTTCACCACTTTGACTTATTAAAATCACTACATCGTTTTTGCCGATAACCGGTTTTCTGTACCTGAACTCGGATGCATATTCCACTTCAACCGGGATTTGTGCAAATTCTTCAAGCAAATATTCACCAATCAAAGCAGCGTGCCATGATGTTCCGCAACCTATTATAATAATTCGTTCAGCATTTTGGATCTTTGGGAAAATATTAATCAATCCGCCTAAAACAATTTCGGAATGATCGGCACGCAATCTGCCACGAAAAGTCTCTTCAATAGTTTTTGGCTGCTCGTGAATTTCCTTCAACATAAAATGTTCATAATCACCTTTATCAAGCTCCCCTATTTCCAAATCAATATTGCTGATTTTAACAGAAACCGGTGTATCCTGAACGTTTTTCAGTGTAAAACTGTCGCGTTTAATAACTGCAATATCCTCATCGTTTAAATAAATTACCTGGCTTGTAAACTCTGCAATTGGAGCTGCATCACTGGCAATAAAATATTCTTTGTTTCCAAGACCAACTACAAGTGGGCTTCCTTTTCGGGCAACCACAATTTTGTCTTTTTCATCTTTGCACAAAACAGCAATTCCATATGCTCCCACAACTTTTCTTAGTGCAAGCTGAACAGCCATTTCCGCATTGATTTCAGTGCTTTGGTTGTAAAAGAACTCAATTAAATTAGCCAGAACTTCTGTATCTGTTTCACTGCTAAAAGTGTAACCATGCAGTATTAAATCGTCTCTCAATTTCGCGTAGTTTTCGATAATCCCGTTGTGGACAAGCGTAAAAGTTCCGTTCATTGAATTGTGCGGATGAGCATTTATATCATTTGGTTCTCCGTGTGTTGCCCAGCGTGTATGACCAATCCCGATTGAACCACCATGATTTTGAGTCAATGCAAAATTCTCCAGTTCAATCACTTTTCCTTTCTTTTTATACACTTCCAAACTACCGTTCAGCAAAGCAACGCCAGCCGAATCATACCCGCGGTATTCGAGCCATTTCAATCCTTTTATAATTATTGGGAAAGCTTCTTTTTTTCCGATATAACCGATAATTCCACACATATTTCGCAGTTTAAAGTTTAAATTAACTAATTTAAAGTCGGGGGTAAAAGTTCAGAGTTCAGGATTAAGGTTCTTGATCAATTTGTTATGTTAAAACAATTTCGGGTTGAAGGATTACATTCATCATATTGATGATTTGATTTCCAAGTTTTTCTTTTTTCTCCATATGTTCGCAAATTGCCATCACTGTTTTGTTGCTTTCAAATTCACCCCGAACCTGAGCAAAATCTTCTTCACGGGCGCCATTTGTACCATCAACCCCAAACCCAATCATTTTACTCATTGAAAATTCTTTTCGTGCATCTTCATATAGAAACCTGTCCATGTCAAGAACACTTTTCTTCCATTTTTCGACAACTGCAATTACATCGCTTGCTGTAAATTCCTCTATACTTTTACCATAGAATTCAGAAAGCGCATCGCAGGCCCAGGTCCATTCATAATTATAGTAGTTTTTATGAAGTATTGCGAGTGCTGAATTTACTTCTTCAAGTGAAGTAAGTTCCCCATTTTCAATGGATGTCAGCAAATTATCAAGTGCTTCATACGGACAAATCAATCCAGAGAGATCAACCCAGTGACCTTTTCCAAATGGTGTATCGGGTTGCAGGGCTTTTTGAATATCCGCATTATCTTTGAGCTTCCCGCTTTGCAATCTTGTAATTACTGAGTTTCCGAGGAATTTCCAGATTGCCATCTCATAAATAGCAATTCCGCGATCAAGTGCCCGACTTTCAATTTTCATTTTATCATAACTGTAACTACTTGCTGAACTTCCTGATGATTCGCGGATTGCCAACAGTTTCCGGCGTCCGTTTATCATTTTATGAATAGTATATGGACTCAGTAAATTAAAATTTATAAAATCGAGCAGGTTCGAATCAGTACGATTATCACGTCCGGGCCATTTTTGGGTGTCGCGAATAGTACCGATACTTTTCAGATTGATGGCAGGAACCAAAATACTTTCATCCTGGCTTTCAATTAAATATGAAAAAGGGAAATCGGTTGTATCACAATGTTTGTAATGGCGGCCCATAACCAATGTGAATGCACCAATACGCGATGGCCAAAGCAAATATGAATCGCTTGTGGTTTTTCCACCCCGCTCCATAATTCCCTGATGAATTGGCCCAAGTTTATACATGTGGTTGCTTTGATTTGATCCGCTTCCTGCATTCAAAAACGAAAACATACCGGCAATCAGCAAAGTTGATTTATGATGGGTAACCGTGTAAGGCCCGGCAAAAATTGAACACGCTTCGCCGTGAAATCCCTGGCAGTTGGCAAAAAAAAGCGAGTTTTCGGCAGAATAGTGTTTATCGAGCACACAACCCTGCCCAATAAAGCATTTTGAAACAAGTGTAGCATCGTTAATTTTTGTTCCTGAACTGATAATAAAATCTTCCATTATTACACCTTCACCAATGATTACAGGTGCTTCGAAATTGCTGTTAATACTGCCATTCCTTAATTTCTTTGCTCCGTCAATTATTGTAGCTGGTCCTGTTTTTACATTTAAAACAGTATTGCAATTCAGAATCTTTGAACCTGAACCAATAACTCCTTTTTTGCTTTTTACAAAACGCGCATAATCAAAAACCATATTTTTTAAAGCACTCACAAGTTTTGGCCGATGGCGGTACAACGACATAATATATGCAACATGCGCCGAAAGGAAATCATAAATCGGAATGTCGCGGCCTCCACCTTCATTAATTGCCTCTACCAAAATGCCGTTACCAAATGTACTTTCGCCATCAACAGCCAGTGTTGTAATATTGTGAATTACAACACCTTCCTCAATTTTATAATTGGCAATATAACTCCGCACATTATGAATTAGGGCATTTTTACCAATCTCGCAATTGTGCAGCCAGGCATTATAAATACCTGTTTTAAACGTAATTCCACCCACAAGATTTACCGTTCCGGTAAAACTGTGAAGTTGAACATGCCCCGTAAATTTGCAGTTTTCAATGTTATCCGGAATAAAATCACTTGATACTTTTATAAGGTTCCAATCGGTTGACGAACAACCCTGGTGAACCAACTGACCAATTTCTTCATTTAATAAATTTCGAAAAACGGAATCAGGATTATTAGACTTCATATTTATTTGTGTAATGTGTTTATTTATTGTTTGTTTTTCAAAGGTATGGAAAAGCATTTGCCTAAAACAAATTACAAACCTAACAAATATATAATTCAATAGAAATAAAACATTACAACTATATTACCAAGTACAATATTTAAAGACCTTATATAAATATATAAACCTAACAATAAATTTATAATCAAATTAGAATAACCTAATTTTAAAGTTGGTTCAGGTAATTTGACAATCGAATTTTGCCTGAAATTTTCAATTTCTTTCGCAACCTGATTCGGGCAATTTCCACACTTTTTGAAGTAATATTCTGGAGTCCTGAAATTTCTTTACTTGATAATCCAAGTCGCAGATAAGCGCATAATTTTTTGTCTTTTATTGAAATCACGGGATGTTTTGCCTGCAACCTTCCAAAAAACCGGGGGTGGATTTTTTCGAGCTGAGTTTCAACCGAATTCCAGTCAAGCGGAGTTGTTGAATTTTCTTCAATCATCGCCGAAAGTTGTTGCATTTGCTTCAGGTTCTTATCGGTTAATGTCGGTTTTACTGCTTTAATCTGATTAAAAACTTTTGAAAGCAATTCATTTTTTTGAGAAAGTTGCAACAGAAACGAAACCAATTCTCTGTCTTTTATACTCAATTGGTTTTGTAATCGCTGTTTTGTTTTGTCTTCGAATTCTTTAACGGCTTCCATTTCCTGAATTTGTCCCATTGCACGTTTTAGCCGCGTAATATCCTGAATTGAAGCTCTGATTCCGAGGTATTTTCCAAGTTTGTCATAAACCCCACGCACATTAACTATGCACCATCGAAGTTGTTTTGTGCGGGTAAGAATCCTGAATTCAAGAGATTGGTTAACCAGCATTTGATCGAGTGAATTTGATAAAAACTCGGAATACCTGTCTTTATCCAACTGATATACAAGCAATTCAGCAATACTTTCTACAGCAATAATTTGATTGGAAGTGTACCCGGTTAAATCGAAACACGACGGTGAGCAATAATTTATTTTTCCTGATGGGTCGAACCAAAGCTCCCAACCAAATGTAAAATCGGCTATTAACTGGTAAAACCTATGATTTTCGGTTTCATCTGCAAGCTGTAATTTGGTTTCACTGAGTTCAAATTTTAGTTCTGAAATTTGCGTTTCAAGATCGCGAATCCGGCTTTTGTATTTTTCGATTATTTCTTCGGAAGACATTCAAATCAGTTTTGCACTAAAATAATCGTTTTAAATGAAATTTTGAATACAGGGTCCGGAATAGATTGGTTAACATGAGCAAGTCACAAGATTTGCCTTATTTTTTAAAAATAAAATACACTGCCAAAATCAAAAAAACAAACCCTATAAAATGATTCAGTTTGAAAGTTTCGTTTTTAAAAAACAACAATGAAAACGTAACAAAAACGATAAGTGTGATTACTTCCTGAATTACTTTTAATTCAACAAGAGAATAAGGGCCTCCATTTTCTTTGTATCCTATACGGTTTGCCGGAACCTGCAAAACATACTCAAAAAATGCAATTCCCCAACTGATTAAAACGATTGTAATCAAAGGAAGCGTTTCAAACCACTTCATTTCCTTGAATTTGAGGTGCCCGTACCAAGCCAGTGTCATAAATGTGTTAGACATTGCAAGTAGCAAAATTGTGTAAATTCCTTTCATAAATTTCAGTAAAAACAATTTGCGCAATATTAACTGAAATCTCTTTTCATTTAACTACCCGCTTAAATTTTAAAAGCCTATTCTTTTAAAACCACTTTTTCTTTCGGAATAAAATAACACCGATAACTGCCAAAACACCTGAAATACCCAGAACGGCGGGGAAAGACCATTTGGAGTTTTCCATAAAATTCGGAACATTCATGCCATACAAACTTGCAACAAGTGTTGGTATCATTAAAATAATTGATATCGAAGTAAGTTGTTTCATCACAACGTTCAGGTTATTTGAAATTACAGATGCAAAAGTATCCATCATTCCACTTTGAATATTGGAGTAAATTTGTGCCATATCAAGCGCCTGTTTATTTTCAATAAAAGCATCTTCGAGCAAATCCTCATTTATTTCGCTTAAAGTTGCGCGTTTTGAACTTCGCAATTTTGCAAGCACAGTTTCATTACCTTTTAATGAAGTGATAAAGAAAACGAGGCATTTTTCCATTTTCAACAATTTATTTAACTCCTCATTTTTTACAGAGTCTTGTAAATCAGCCACAAACAATGCTGTTTGCTTGTTGATTTACTTCAGGTAACGTAAATAAGTAGTGGCCGAATGAAGAAATAATTTTAATATAAAATTCATTACATCATTCTGGTTTTGAACTTTTCACGGTAAATTGAGGGTTGATTGAATGGCAAAACTTCGTTTTCAATTGAGCACAGCGTAACTGTAATTTTCTCGTTCATAAAAATCCCAAGCGGAACAGTAAAAAAAGGTACTCCGTTGTTTAGGTTTGAAACTGGAATTCGAAAAATGACCAGTGACCAGTCGTCGTCGAATTCAACCCTTGGACGTTCATCAACGTCAAGTATGTCCTGGATAATTTCGTGCGGCACATTAAATTCTTCGTGTAACCTTACTATTTCTGTTGCAGAAGGTTGTAAAACATTTATCCAGCAGTTTTTTTCAGCATGGTTAATTTCAATATAACCACCAAAAGATTTAAAGATTTTTAGCATGATAATGCCTCCTATGTTTTTGCCAATAGGAAGCACTTTTTGGAAAGCTCCCTAAAGGATGATTTGTATTCCTATTTTTCTCGAATGATAAGGGCCTTCGTCCATAAATCACTTATTTTTTAAATTGCATAGCAAAGGTATTTCTTTTCGCTTTGAATTGTTTGTTAACCGCTGTTTCTTTCTAAAAAAATTTAAATCATTTAACCATTGGAAACATATTATCCCTGATAATGATTTTTTGTATTTTACTTAGCTTTCAAATCGGTAACCAATTCCGGAAACAGTTATTATTATTGATGGTTTTGATGGGTTATCCTCAATTTTTTTTCTGAGTTGAGCAATAAAAACCCTCAGATACTGAGTTTGCTCGGTGTAACTGTATCCCCAGATTTCTTTAAGAATATACTGGTGCGTTAAAACTCTGCCCTGATTTTTTGCGAACAGACTTAAAATGGAGAATTCAGTGGAAGTCAGCTTCAAAACTTCATCGTTTTTCCGAACCACATGATTCAATAAATCAATTGAAAGGGAGCCGATTTCAAGAATACTATTATCGCTAACTTCGGATACTGACCTGAGTGAAGCCCTGATTCGGGCTAAAAAGTTCACCACTTCGGAATGGTTTTGTCAGATAATCGTTGGCACCATTATCAAGTGCCGTAATTATATCTTTTTCCGAATCGCGCACCGAAAGCACTATTACAGGTTTTGAATACCATTCGCGCAGTTTTTTCAGTATTTCATGGCCATCGATATCAGGTAACCCAAGATCAAGAATAATTAACGACGGGTGATACGTGGCAGCATCCACAAGTCCATCTTTCCCACTGTCTGAATGAATTATTTTATATCCGTTGGCCGAAAGTGTAATTTCCAACAAACGTCTGATTTGAATTTCATCGTCAATCACTAATATGGTTTCATTTTCGTTCATTCGTTTTCAAGGAATAAGTTATTAATTTCAGGATTTTCTGAAGGTATTTTTATTGTAAACTTCGAACCGCCTTCATATTTGTTTTCAACGGTTATATTTCCGTTGTGCGCCTCAACAAAACCTTTTACAATAGATAATCCAAGCCCGAGTCCACCTGTTTTTCTGCCATTTATCCTGAAAAACTTGGAGAACACATTTTTCAATTCGCTTTCAGGGAATCCGGGGCCTTTATCGGCAACAACCATTATCAGTTCGTTATTTTCGTGAGCCGATATTAAATTTATTTCAGAAGCAACCGGTGCATATTGAGTTGAATTAAACAGCAAATTATATAAAACCTGTTCAATCAAACCAAAATCGATTTTTACAAGTGGCATATTTTCGGGGATAAAAACAGAGAGTTTAAATGGTTTTAAATCGTCTTTCAAATCTTCAGCAACTTTATTAAATACGTCGTTTATATCGCACCAGTCGAGCCGTACCGAGAGTAGTCCGCTTTCCAGTCGCGAAATATTTAAAAGGTTTTCAATCAGTCGGTTTAACCGAAGTGAAGCTGAAAATATTTCGCTGAATAATGCAGATTGAATATTGATAGGATGAGATGAATTCAGTAAAGTTTCAGACGCTCCCATTATTGTGGCAACCGGAATTCGGAACTCATGCGAAATAGAACTAAACAATGTTTTATAAAGCCTTCCTGATTCTTCCAAAAATTTTGTTTTTGTAACAATTTCAGCTAAAAACTCTCTTTCAATTGCATTTGAAATTTGTGTGACAAATGTGAGCCAGAAAGTTCTTTTTTCCTTTGAAAACTGTTTTTCCATTTTAACCGCCAAAACACCGGGAACGAGTTTTGTACCGGGTAGCGGATAAAATGTATAATCAACAGAATTCATTTTATTTGTAAAAGCGCCAGCCTCCTGAGAATTTTTAAAACACCATTCAGCGAGTTCATATTCAATTTCATTCAATTTCTTTTCTTTTTGCAACCTGCCGGTCGAAAACAATATGTTGTTTCCATCCTGCAAAATAAAAAAGACGTCAGTTGAAAAATGATTTCTAATTTGTTGTATCGATATTTCAAGTACCTCATCAATACTACCAGCCTTTGAAAGCTGTTTTGTTAACTGGAACAGGGTGTCGGTTCGTTGTTCGCGTACCCTGGCCAATTGTTCCTGTTGACGAACCCTTGTTGTTAAAACCCCGTTTACCAGCGCAATACTGAAAAACAATGCAAACATTAGAATGTCATCTGTTTTTTCGATATGAAAGGTATTGTGAGGGGGAATGAAAAAGAAATTCCAAATTAATGAACTTAATGTTGCGGCCAACAGTATCGGGCCAAGTCGCATAAAAGTGGCTAAAATAAATACTACAATCAATAAAATATATGAAACGAGATGGTAACTCTGCGTATCAACAAGCGGATAGCACAATAAAGCAACAAAAGCAACGAAAAATGCAGAAATCAGGTAAGGAAAAAAGCCTTCTGTAAAAATCCTTTTTATATGTGGTTGCAGTTTTGATTTCATGCACGTAATTCTAATTTTTTAAAACAAAACTAACCTTAAACGCTCAAATTCAACAATCAAATTTAATTCTTCCAGAAACTTGGGAAAAATAAAATGAGGAGTGTATAAATTTCAAGCCTGCCAATAAGCATAAGGAACGAAAGGATAATTTTAACAATATCGGGCAAATGAGCGAAATTACTCACCGGGCCAACTGTTCCTAATCCGGGGCCAATTCCAGCCATACAGGTTGCCACAGCGCTACTTGCCGATTTTCCATCTACACCGAAAGTAACAAGAAGAATGCTTCCAAAGGCAAAAATCAGGAAATAAAGAACAATAAATGAAAGTATCGTCCGGTTATTTTCATCGCTTACAATATTGTTATTCAATTTTAAGTTTTTAATGGCATTTGGTGATTGCAACTGCAGAAAAAATCTTTTAATATTTTTTAATAATACAAGATGTCTGGCCATTTTTATTCCTCCGGCAGTTGAACCGGTACTTCCGCCCAAAAACATGGCAAGAAATATTATCGTCCAGGCAAACGATGGCCACATTAAATAATCGGCCGACGCAAATCCAGTGCAGGTAACTATTGAAATGATTTGAAAAAATGCTTCACGAAACGACTCCTCAAATGGTTTGTTCATTTTGAAATAAAGCGACAGGGTTAAAATAATACCAATAACCATAACAACAAACAGATAAAACTTCAGCTCTTCGTTTTCTTTTATCTTTTTAAAATCGCGTTTAAAAAAATAATAATGCAATACAAAATTAACTCCTGCAAGCAACATAAAAATCATTACAACATACTGAATGTATGGAGAATATCCGGCAATACTTGTATTTTTCGGAGAAAATCCACCGGTTGCAACTGTTCCAAACGCATGGCAAACACTTTCAAAAAGGCTCATATTTCCGAGTACAAGGAAAAATATTTCGGTTATTGTAAGTAGAAAATAAATCAACATTAATCTGCGGCCAACCGCCTTTATTTTCGGTTGTATTTTTTCCTGAACCGATGATTCATAAGTAAAAAGGTTGTAACTGCCCATGTTTAATGATGGCATAATCACAATTACAAGTACTATTATACCAATTCCTCCAATCCAATGGGTTAAACTTCTCCAGAATAAAATTGATTTTGGAAGTATTTCAATATCAGTTAAAATTGATGCCCCGGTAGTTGTAAACCCTGACACGGATTCAAAAAATGCATTGATAAAACCGGGAATTGATTGCGATATAATATATGGTAAAGCACCTATTAAAGAGAAAAATATCCAGGAAAAAGAAACAATTATACTTGCATCTTTTTTTGTTAACGATTCAATTTCATGGCTCGGGCGTTTAAAAATATACATCAGCAAGCCAAACAGAAATGCAACAAAACCAGAAATTATAAAAGGCTTTACCGGTTCAGAAAACAGAAATGCAATAAATGTAGTAGCAAATAGCGCGGCTGTAAGAATAAATAAACTTTTACCGACAATCGGAAAATTTAACCTCAGATTGAAAATCTTACCCATTTTATGTCTTTAAATGACTGTGCAAAATTGACGGTAATTTTATAAATAGATTATAAAGATTTGATTTATTAATATAAAGATTTTATAAAGATGTTAAAACCATAACATTGTTTTGTTGCATTTAATATCAAAATAAACAAAGAAAAAATGTCTTTAATCGAAATATTATATTTCTGATTTCCTGTTTAATACTCAATCACTTTTATCAACAAATTACAAATAGAAACTGTTTTTAAATCATACTTAGAATTTATCTAGGTATAACTTATATCATAGAAAGCTGAACTTTAGACACATAAAGCCTTTATCTTTAAATTTCAAAACAGTCTTTAAATATTTTTGATAACAGAAATATAAATTCATCGGTAACAGAAACAATTACAATAATCTTTGATCGTTTACCCAAAGTGTAAAGTTTCTATCTTTACCGCAACTTAATCGAACTGAGTGGGTAAATCAAACCATAAAATAATAATTGTTTCGGTAACCAGCGACCTGGTTTCAGATAATCGCGTGCATAAAGTTTGCAACACCTTGCATAATATGGGTTTTGAGGTTTTACTTGTCGGAAGAAAATTCCCAAAAAGTTTACCAGTTAAAAACCGTGAATATGAAGTAAAACGGTTTAGTTTACTTTTTCATAAGGGTCCGCAATTTTATGCAACATACAATTTAAGGCTTTTCCTTTTCCTGCTTTTTTCGAAATTCGATTTGTTATTGGCAAATGATCTGGATACAATGCCAGCCAATTTTTTAGCTTCTAAAATCAAAAACAAAGCATTGGTTTATGACAGTCATGAATATTATACCGAAGTGCCTGAATTGATTGACCGCCCAAAAGTGAAAAAAGTATGGGAATGGATGGAAAGTAAAATGCTGCCAAATATTAAAACAGCATTTACTGTTTGTAATTCGATAGCTGAAATATACAGCGAAAAATACGGCACTCCATTTAAAGTAGTGCGAAACATTCCGCTTTCATCAAAAAATTCTTTTAAAAAGAATAATGAAAATGCTGAAAAAATAATTCTCTACCAGGGAGCTGTAAATATTGGGAGGGGATTAAAACAGGCAATTTTAGCAATGAAATTTATTGAAAATGCAAAACTGATTATTGCCGGAGATGGCGATATAAAAGCTGATTTGGTTAATTTTACTTTAAATGAAAACCTGCAAAATAAAATTGAATTTACCGGAAGATTATCAATTGATGAACTTACAAAATTGACTCCACAAGCCGATTTAGGTCTTTCAATTGAAGAAGACCTCGGGTTGAATTACAAGTTCGCACTTCCCAATAAATTGTTTGATTACATTCAGGCACAGGTTCCTGTTTTAATTACAAATCTTCCTGAAATGGCTGCCATAGTTAACAAATACAAAATCGGAGAAATTACAGACTCACTTGAACCACGGCATCTTTCAGAAAAAATTACCGACGCATTGCATAATATTGAAAAAAGAAATTTATGGAACGCAAATTTGGTTGCAGCTGCCAAAGAATTAACCTGGGAAAATGAAGAAAAAGTGATTCACGAAATTTTTTCGGTATTTAAAAATACATAAATCCAAAAGTAATTATTTATCAATTCATAATCACCAAATCAGTCAGTGCCTTAAATTTTCCAACATCTGTAATTCTACCTGTAACTTCAAATTGCAGTGAATCATTTTGGGGAACTGCTGAAAATTTAAAAAAGTGTTCAAAAGCTGATAAACCATTAACATTAACAGTGCCGGTTTTTCCCATGTAATCCAAAAACTGTAATACATCGTTTACATTACTCCCGGCAGGGTGGTTTGCATCAAAATCATACAGCGTAATAAAATTTAACGAATCTATTGAGTTTGTCTCCACTCTACTGTTTGGATTTTCCATGGCATAAAGTTTATTTCCAAATGCCCTTGATTGCGCCAGCTCAACTCTTTCGGAAGTTGAATCAGGAAAAACACCAATCCCCAATTCATTCCTATCAAACTTTCCTAGATACGGATAAATTCCATTTACATCGAAAGAAAACAAAAGAACTCTGGCAGTTTCAATGGTTACCCAGGTTGTTGAACGATTGCCGGGACAACTGAAAAAAACAACCAATTAAAAGAAGAAAAATAACTGAAAACAATTTTCTCATCGATTTAAAATTGACTTTTACTATTCGAAAATTGACTTAAAACAAACTTAAACAGAATTTTATATTAATTTCCTGATGATGTTTTACTCATTCGATTGGCAAGAAACCACACTTTTAAAAATTTCTCTCCAGTAAACTTGCAAAATCAAAAGTGGATGTATTTGTTGCTGAATCGCTGATTTGACTATTGGCACAAACAAGAGTTCGCGCAGGTTTATTGGCAATGGAAGCATAATCATGTGTAACCATAATAACAGTTTTGCCCTGGCGGTTTAAGTTGACAAACAGATCAAGTATTTGCTCCGAAGTTTCAGGATCAAGATTTCCTGTTGGTTCATCGGCGAGAATCAATTCAGGGTTATTCAAAATGGCCCGGGCAACTACAACACGTTGCTGTTCGCCACCACTTAATTCGTGCGGCATACTTCTTATTTTATCAAGTACACCGGCACTGTCCAAAACTTCGGCGATCCGCCCTTCAATTTCAATTTTATTTTTCCATCCCGTTGCTTTCAAAACAAAAGCAAGATTATCATGCACATTTCTGTCGGTTAAAAGCCTGAAATCCTGAAATACAACACCCAACTCGCGACGTAAACCGGCTACTTCACTTTGTTTCATTCCTTTTAACTGATGGCCAACAACTGTTCCTATTCCTGATATCAATGGAATTTCGGCATTCAAAGTTTTAATAAGGCTCGATTTCCCAGTACCCACTTTCCCAATAACATAAATAAACTCTCCCTTTTCTATTTCCAGATTCACACCTGTGAGGATGAGGTTTCCACGCTGATAAATTTCAGCATCAACGAGTTCCACTATCTTATTTGTTTCCATAGTCCAAAGATAAATTGTTAATGACCGGCAAAATAATTGCAAAACAATATAATAAACAAAAGTAATAAACAGTTTCTTGTTAAGAAAAACCGATGAATTGGTGCAATTCTCATTTTTGAAACTTCTAATTTAGAAGATTAATTTGTCTTTGTTATTTTAGAAAATAAAAAACAAAAAATTTGGAATCAATTCATTATAAATGAAACATTAAAGGCATGAAAACACTTCGAATTTTATATTTCGTCCCTGTTTTTCTATTTATCCATCTCACGATAAATGCACAGGAAACGGAATACTACAACAATGTTCAGCAGGAAATAGACATAGCAAAAGAACTATTCGCAAAGGGAAAATACATTTCGACTTTCGATGAATTTGAAAAGATACAGAAACGTGTTGATAAACAATCTGAATTGTATTCAGAAGCTGAATATTTTAAATCGGTTTCAGCTTTAAAGGCGGGTTATACTGCTGGCAGTAAAATGCTTACAAGTTTCACAAAAAACTATGCTGAAAGTCCGTATATCAACAATGCGTGGTTTAACCTGGGAGATTATCAATTCGAAAAAAAGCAATACGCGGTTGCAATTAAAACTTTTTCAAATGTAAAACGCGCCGATTTAAGCGAAAGCGACCGAATAAAGATTACATACGAAAACGGGTATGCCAATTTAATGGAAGACAACCTTGACATTGCTGAGAAAGAGTTTAATGCAATTAAAGATGCCAACAACCTTTACAGCAAACCAGCAACTTACTATTGGGCGCATATTATGTACAGAAATGAAAACTATGAACAAGCACTTGATGGTTTCAGAAAACTGGAAAACGACCCCGCTTATTCAAGAGTTATACCATTATATGTAAGCCATATATTTTATAAACAAAAAAGGTACAACGAATTGGTAAATTATATTGTGCCAATTCTAAATGAAGTTGAAGAAGAACACAAACCTGAGTTGTCGAAATTGGTTGGCGACTCCTATTTTCAATTGCAGCAATATGAAAAAGCAATACCATTCCTCGAAACTTATTTTCTTTCAACAAAACTTGCCACCCGTGAAGAAAGCTATGTTTTGGCGTATTGCTATTATAATACAGGCAGCTATTTCAAGGCAGTACCGCTGATGCAAAAAGCATCGGAAGGAAGTGATGAAATGGCACAAAATGCATATTACCATTTAGCCGATTGTTATGTAAAAACCAACGAAAAGGAAAAAGCAAAAATGACCTACGATGCCGCTTCCAATCTGGATTTCAATCCAAAAATAAAAGAAGACGCACTGTTTAACTACGCAAAACTTACCTACGAACTTTCCTATTCTCCTTTCAACGAAACAATCAAAGCATTCGACAAATACATTGAATTGTACCCAAACTCTGAAAAAAATACGGAAGCTTACACCATTTTAAGTGAGGTGTACATGGTAACTAAAAACTACAAAGATGCAATTGCTTCCATCGAAAAAATTAAGGTAAAAACACCGGCTATTTTAAAAGCATATCAGCGTGTAACCTACTATCGCGGCCTTGAATTATTTAACAACCTCGCCTACAACCAGTCAATTGAATACTTTGATCTTTCGCTTGAAAACGGAAGCCAGGACCGTAGTCTGGCATCGCTTTCGCAATTTTGGAAAGCTGAAGCCTTGTACAGGGTTGGAGATTATAACAATGCGGTGAACAACTACACAAGATTCCTTTCGTTATCAGGTTCATCGACATTACCGGAATATAAAAGTGCCGAATACAATCTTGCATATTCTTATTTCAAAATAGAAGATTATACTTTGGCATCAAACCATTTTAAAAAATACATTACTGCTACACAAGGAAATCGAAATGAAAAACAGGGAGATGCACTCAATCGCATTGGTGACTGCTATTTCTTAAATACCGATTATACGCAGGCTATTCAAAACTACCAGCAAGCATATGCATTGAAAGTTTATGAAGCAGATTATGCACTTTTTCAAATCGCCGTATGCAAAGGATTACAACGCAATCAACAGGATAAAATTGATAATCTTGAACAATTGCTGGCAAGTTTCCCTGAATCCGATTTTCAGGATGATGCCTTGTACGAATTAGGTCGCGCATACGAGCGGCAGGGAGATAATTTAAAGGCAGCGGCACAATACAACAAAATTATTATCGACCACAAACAGAGCAACTACTACAGAAAATCACTTCTGCAATTGGGATTGATAAACTATAATAACGGCGATTTCAACAAGGCACTGGCTCAATATAAAGAAGTTACAGACAAATTCGCTGAAACACCCGAAGCTCAGGCTGCAATGATGGGTATAAAAAACTGTTATATCGAAATGAATAACGTTGACGCATATTTCGACTATGCAAAACAAAAAGGCAACAACTTAAATGTAACAGTAAACGAACAGGATTCATTGACATTTATGGCTGCCGAAAGAATTTACATGGGCGGCGACAAAAATGCCGTAGTGCAGTTCGAAAAATACCTGCAGCAGTTCCCAAATGGGAGTTTTGCCGTAAACAGCCATTTTTATCTTGCCGAAATTTTGTACAACGAAGGCAAATTCACAGAATCGAACAAACATTATTTATATGTTACAAATCAACCCGTTAACATTTTTACAGAACAAGCTTTATCGCGTTCGGCGGAATTGACTTTGAATGCCGGAGATTATACCGAAGCACTTGAATTGTGCAACCGACTTGAAAGTACCGCCAGTGGAAAATGGAATATTTTAAGGGCAAATTTCGGACAAATGAGAAGCCACCTGTTTTTAAAGGATTACGACAATGCTATTTTGGCAGCCGGAAAAGTAAAAAAATCGGAAGTAGCAAACGAAGCAATGATAAGGGAAGCAAACTTCACCGGTTGCCACCGACGTAAAATACGAACAGGGTGCCGAAGCAAAATACCTGATTGCAGAAATTTATTATCACCAAAAAGAGTTGAAAAAGTCGGAAGATGAAATCACTGATTTTATTTCGAAAAACACACCTTACCAATATTGGCTGGGAAAATCTTTTTTACTAATGTCAGATATTTACCTAAGTCAAAACGACCAGTTTCAGGCAAAACACACTTTAAAAAGTTTGTATGAGAACTACAACGACGATAACGATGGAATTAAAGCTGAAGCTACTAAAAAATTATTGGTGATTGAGAATGAAGAAAAATCGGAACAACAAAAGGCCATCGACAGTTCGTTTCAAATGAAAATTAAAGAACAATAAAAATCAGTAGCTATGCTAAACAATATAAAAACAGGATTACTAATTGCTTTTGGCAGTATTGCCTTATTTGCAAATGCGCAGCGCGATACAACGCTTAACCGCGAAGTAGAAGTGGTAAAATCGTTCAAACCAACCATTCAGGATGCGCACAAAATAAACGACATGCCTAAAATAGAAGAAACTGAGCACCAAAAGCCCACTTTCAACTACAACATTAAAAGTGAACCTATTGTCAATGCTTTTGCAGTAAATCCTTTAAAAGCTGCCAGTATTGCATCAGCACCAAAAGAAGAAACAGGGTATGGTTTTATTCGCGCCGGTGCCGGAAATTATAACTGTCCTTACGGCGAATTATTTTTCAACCACCTCGCTTCCAAAAAATCGATTTTCGGCATTCACGCCAAACATCTTTCATCAAATGGTACCTTAAAACTGGAAGGTGGCGACCGCGTTGATGCACCTTTTTCGAATAACGAAGCTGAAGTTTATTTCAACCAGTTTTTCAGGGAATCGGTTTTATCGTTTAATGTCGATTATGATCGTGATGCTTTCAATTATTACGGATATCCTTTAAACCCAGTGCCGGATCAGTTGACTGGACCCAATCAAACCATCAATTATTTCGGAACAAAACAGTTTTTTCAAAAGGTGGGATCAGTGTAAAACTCGATAATCCAACGCTCGAAATGAACGACCCATATTTTGGATTTGATTTTGATTATCATTATTTCAGCACCAAAACCGGACAGAACGAAAACTATGGCAAATTTTTGGCACACGTGCATAAGCCATTTAATTTTGGCACCGGGTTGCTCGATGCAGGAGTTTACTACACTTCGGCCAACAACATTGAAAACAGAAACGACATCAACATTGACACCCGCCAGCAATCATGGCTGTATCTTAACCCAACAGTTTTTCTGGGTAAAAAAATATTCAATGCAAAACTGGGGATCAAAACGTGGTATATATCCGACAAATATATTAATGCGCAAGTCCGGGTAACGCCTGATATTCTTCTAAATTTTAATCCGGCTGAAAACATTATTAAATTGTACGCCGGAATAAGCGGAAACTACAATAACAACTTTTACTCGAAAATTGCATATGAAAACCCCTTTGTTGATCCCGAACATGATGCTTATAACAGCTTTGAAAAGATCAGGTTTTTTGGTGGTTTCGATGGAAAGTTTGCTGCCAAAACCAATTTCAAAATCGGGTTCGACTATTCAATGATTGACAATCAGCCATTTTATTATTTGCAGGAATACTCGCTTAATCCAACAATTACTCCTTCAACTCCAAAGATTGTGGATAACGATTTTTCAATTTTGTATGACGATATTAATCTGTTTAAAATAAACCTCGAAATTATACACCGTTCTTCCGACAAACTCGATTTATTGCTTTCGGGAAATTACTTTGTTTATAAAATGGATGAACAAAAAGAAGCCTGGAACATGCCGGCATGGGATGCAACCTTATCTTTAGGTTACAAAATCACTGAACAGTTGAGCATGTCGGCTGATTTCTTTTTAATTGGAGAGCGAAAAGCCTTGATCAGAAAAACGCTTTTTAAAAGTTCTTCCACCTTCGTCCTCAGTAGCAAATCCAATGACATATAAATCTTTTAATCTCAATACTGCTTTCGATATGAATGTACGTGGTAACTATAAAATCACCGAAAAATTCTCGGTGTTTGCACAACTCAATAATTTCGGATTCCAGCAATACCAGCGCTGGTTTGGTTATCCGGTGCAAAGCCTCAACTTTTTGGCAGGTGTTAGTTATGCGTTTTAAAATCTTTGCCACAGATTTGCAGATTAAAAATCTGTGAATCTGTGGCAATAAATTTTTGGGCTAATATTTATCTGTTTCTTTATTTCATCAAATCAAAAATCCAATTCTGTTGCTTATTTGCAGGTTAATAAATTGTTGAAAAATCGCTTAACATACACCTCAAAAAAACCTCCACCCCGGTTAATTTTATTATATTTGCAACATGTTTTTTAAGAACATTTTAAACATAATTAAAAACTTGAATATCAATTAGTTTCCCATAAAAAGCGAAACCCGTTTTTTACACTGGAAACTTTTTTGTTTTGGTGAAATTGAAAACAAATTAAATAAAGAAAAAAGATAATGAGTGAGATAGAAAAAAATGTTATCCCCAACGGAGGAAATGGAAATTATTCGGCGGATAGCATTCAGGTTTTGGAAGGATTGGAAGCAGTTAGGAAACGCCCTTCGATGTATATTGGCGACACAAACGAAAAAGGTTTGCACCATTTGGTTTACGAAGTAATCGACAACTCAATTGACGAAGCCCTTGCAGGATATTGTAGCAATATCGACGTAATAATCCACCCAGACAATTCAATCACAGTAAAAGATGACGGTCGCGGTATTCCTACCGAGATTCATACAAAGGAAAACAAATCGGCTCTTGAAGTTGTAATGACAGTTTTACATGCCGGTGGAAAATTCGATAAAGATTCATATAAAGTTTCGGGGGGTTTGCACGGGGTTGGTGTTTCGTGTGTTAACGCGCTTTCATCACATTTGCGCGCCGAAATCCACCGCGATGGAGAAGTTTGGGAACAGGAATATTCAATTGGAAAACCATTGTATTCTGCAAGAATAATAGGTGATTCAGATTTACATGGAACAATCGTAAATTTCAAGCCCGATGAAAGTATTTTTCTCGTAACGGTTTATAAATACGAAATTCTTACAGCTCGTTTGCGCGAACTGGCATTCCTGAACGCCGGAATTAAGTTGTCGATAATCGACGAACGCCAGAAAGAGGAAGACGGAAGTTTCAAATCTGATAATTTCTATTCAACCGCAGGTTTAAAAGAATTTGTTGAGTATCTTGATGAAACAAGAGTACGTTTGATTGATGATGTTATTCATGTCTCGTCAGACAAAACCGGTATACCAGTTGAAATTGCATTGCAATACAATACTTCATATTCTGAAAATATCCATTCTTACGTCAACAATATCAATACAATTGAAGGTGGAACGCATTTAACAGGATTTAGACGTGGATTGACACGTACACTGAAAAACTATGCCGACCAATCGGGTATGCTGTCAAAAATGAAATTTGATATAAGTGGCGATGATTTCCGTGAAGGACTGACAGCAGTTATTTCTGTGAAAGTTCAAGAACCGCAGTTTGAAGGTCAAACAAAAACAAAACTGGGGAACTCCGAAGTCAGTGTTTCAGTGGATCAGGCAGTTAGCGACATGCTGAAAAATTATCTCGAAGAAAATCCCAAAGATGCAAGAACCATCGTGGGTAAAGTGATTTTGGCAGCGCAGGCACGTCATGCCGCTCGTAAAGCCCGTGAAATGGTGCAACGCAAAAACGCGCTTACAGGAGGTGGACTGCCGGGAAAACTAACTGACTGTTCAGAAAAAGATCCTTCAGTTTGTGAAATATTTCTTGTTGAGGGAGATTCTGCAGGTGGCACGGCAAAACAAGGTCGCGACCGCAGAACTCAGGCAATTTTACCCTTACGTGGAAAAATCCTGAATGTGGAAAAAGCCATGGTTCATAAAATATTCGAAAACGAGGAAATCAAAAATATTTTCATGGCACTTGGTGTAACCATTGGTACTGCGGAAGATTCAAAAGCACTGAATATTGAAAAACTACGTTATCACAAAGTAGTGATAATGACCGATGCCGACGTTGACGGCAGCCACATCGCCACACTGATTATGACTTTCTTTTTCAGGTATATGAATGAACTCATAAAAGGGGGACACTTGTATATTGCAGCGCCACCACTCTACCTGATAAAAAAAGGAAAAAAAGAAGCGTATGCCTGGAACGACCAGCAACGTATGCAATTGATTAATGAATGGGCAGATGGGAACGAAAGTGCAGTGCATACCCAACGCTACAAAGGTTTGGGAGAAATGAACGCGGAGCAGCTTTGGACAACTACAATGAACCCGGAGCAACGCACATTGCAGCAGGTTACCATTGAAAATGCAGCCGAAGCCGATCATATTTTCTCGATGTTGATGGGTGATGATGTTCCGCCACGCCGGAAATTTATTGAAGACCATGCAACGTATGCAAGGATTGACGTGTAAAGAAGTTCAGAGTTTCCAGATAGCCAAGGTTTAAAGTTTAAAGTTGGATTCCATCCGTATCTTCACAGTTGAGATCGGATGGAATCCTTGATTTATTAATGTTTAAAAGAAACTCAATTTTGGATTTGCATTACCAATTTCTCAAATCTTGATTCTTGATACTTGATACTTGATGATACTTGATACCTGATTCTCATAATCTCATATCTAAAATAAAAAATGAATATCTGTGTTTTTTCTTCATCCAGCAACGCAATAAAAGAAATATATTTCCAGGAGGCTGAACAACTTGGAAAGCTTATTGCAAAAGGTGATCACACTTTAATCAATGGTGGTGCAAATGTTGGACTAATGGAAGCAGTTACAATTTCGGCAAGTTTGGCAGGGGGAAAAACAATTGGGATAATCCCCGAAAAGCTAATTAACCGTTCTCTGGCTTCTAAAAATTCTCACGAAGTAATTGTAACACCCGACATGCATAACAGAAAAGTGCAGATGCGCGACATTTCAGATGCCTTTATTGCACTTCCCGGAGGTTTTGGAACATTGGAAGAAATACTCGAAGTAATTACACTCCGGCAGTTGGAGTACCACACAAAACCAATTGTTTTTATCAACACAAACCATTTTTTCGATAATCTTTTTAAACAGTTCGAAGTTTCGTATAACGAGATGTTTGCAAAAGACATTTACCGCGAACTTTATTTTGTAGCACAAAATGCCGCTGAAGCTATTGAATATATTACAAAATATGTCCCGGTTGTGCTCGATTCAAAATGGTTTCAGGTGCCGGAGAAATAGCAGGTTTTCAAAAACACTGACAAAATTTCATTACACACTCCTTTTTAATTTCATCTTTTTAACAAAATCAAAGTCTGGTTGTTAAAATATTTAAAATGGTTTTATTCTTAATCCTTTTTATAAAACAGTGGCAGCATAATTGCGTTGTATGTGCACTATATAATACAATTAAGAACATTCAATAAAAACAAAATGGAAAATTTCAGAAAAATAGGTTTTACGTTTCTGATGATAATTGCAGGAGCGTTTGTTGCTGTTTGGGCTTACAGCACATTCTTTGAAAAACAAAATGTAGTCACGATTACCGAAAAACAACCCATGAAATATGCTACTCTTGCTGCAGACAGTGATGTTCAGTTACCTGACCTCACTTTTGCCGCCGAAAAATCAATACATTCGGTTGTGCATATTGCAACACAGTCAGTACGTGGTGGAGGTTGGACAAGTGGTAATCCGTTTTTTGACGAATTTTTTGGACTAAAAAATCAGCAGCCACAAATGGCAAGAGGGTTTGGCTCGGGCGTAATTCTTTCGGAAGACGGTTTTATTGTTACAAATAATCACGTTATCGAAGGTGCTCAAAACATTAAAGTAATATTAAACGACAGACGTGAATTTGAGGCAAAATTGATTGGTACTGATCCTTCAACTGATATTGCACTTTTAAAGATTGAAGCCGAAGGATTGGATTTTCTTACATACGGAGATTCCAATGCACTGAAATTGGGCGAATGGGTTTTGGCAGTTGGAAACCCTTTTAATCTTACTTCCACTGTAACGGCAGGAATTGTAAGTTCGTTGGGAAGAAACCTTCGGATTAATGAAGATCAATATTCCATAGAGTCATTTATACAAACAGACGCAGCGGTAAATCCTGGAAATAGCGGAGGAGCTCTTGTCAACCAACAGGGAAACCTCGTGGGTATTAATTCTGCTATTGCGTCACAAACCGGTTCTTATTCCGGATATTCATTTGCTGTTCCGGTTACAATTGTTAGAAAAGTGATTGAGGATTTGAAAAAATATGGTGAAGTACAACGCGCATTGCTGGGGGTAAATATCGATGATGTGAATGCAGAAATAGCCAGGGAATTAAATCTTGACAAAGTTGAAGGGGTTGTAGTTGGTGGAGTTCCGGAGAATGGAGCAGCAAAAAGCGCAGGGATAAAAGAAAAAGACGTAATTATCCAGGTAGAAGGTTCCCCGGTTAAGACAACCGCTGAATTGCAGGAAAAAGTCAGTCAATACCGCCCGGGCGACAAAATAGATGTTGTTATAATACGTGATGGCGAAAAGAAACAATTTAATGTAACCTTGCGTAACAAAAACGGTGACACCGGGATTATGCGCGACAACAACTTAACTCTTGGCGCAGAATTTGTGGTAGTTTCAGACAAGGAGAAAGAGAGTTTGGATATTGATAATGGTATAAAAATCACAAAATTAGATAAAGGAAAGCTCAAAAACTCGGGAATGAAAGAGGGCTTTATTATTACCAACGTGAACAAAAAACCCATTTACGAAGTAAAAGATTTTAAACGCGAATTAGGTTATGCCAAAGGTGGAATATTGGTTGAGGGGATTTATCCCAACGGCGAACCTGCATATTTTGTTTTTGGCGTAGAATAAGCGTTTTAAAGAAAAGTATCTTAACTAATTATTAATTAAATTTTAAACAAAATTTCTCTTTGATGGTTAAGGTTTAAAGTTCTATATTTGCACGTTTTTTAAGAAAATTATATGAGACAGCTAAAGATCACAAAGTCAATCACTAACCGTGAAAGTGCCTCTTTAGACAAGTATTTACAGGAAATCGGAAAAGAGGAACTGATTACTGTCGAGGAAGAAGTTGAGTTGGCACAGCGGATTAAAAAGGGCGATCAGGCTGCTTTGGAAAAATTAACGCGCGCAAATCTTCGTTTCGTGGTTTCGGTAGCAAAACAATACCAAAACCAAGGACTTAGCTTGCCCGATTTAATCAACGAGGGCAATCTGGGGCTTATTAAAGCCGCTGAAAAATTCGATGAAACCCGCGGGTTCAAGTTCATTTCTTATGCCGTTTGGTGGATTCGTCAATCCATTCTTCAGGCTCTTGCCGAACAATCGAGAATAGTTCGTTTACCATTGAACCAGGTAGGTTCGTTAAACAAGATAAACAAAGCTTTTTCGAAATTCGAACAGGAACACGAGCGCAAACCGTCGCCCGAAGAATTGGCAGAATCACTTGATCTTCCTGCTGATAAAGTAGCAGACACATTGCGCGTATCAGGCCGGCATGTTTCGGTTGATGCACCATTTGTCGATGGTGAAGACAATAGTCTTCTGGATGTTTTGGTGAACAACGATTCACCAAGCGCCGACCGTGTACTTATCATGGAATCGCTTGCCAAAGAGATACACCGGGCTTTAGCTACATTGACCGAAAGAGAAAGTGACATTATCAGGTTGTTTTTTGGCATTGGATGCCAGGAAATGACTCTTGAAGAAATTGGAGAGAGATTTGGATTGACCCGTGAAAGGGTACGACAGATCAAGGAGAAGGCAATCAGGCGCTTGCGACACACATCGCGAAGCAAATTATTAAAGACATATTTAGGATAGTACTAAAGGCGGCTGAAAAGTCGCCTTTTTTTATGTCGTGATGCGGATTCCGATTTGCATTTTTATATTTCGGCGGTTCGGAAATCCCCGCACCCAAATCTAAAACTCAATTACCAACTGCACAGGTTTGGCAATTTCATCATGTTGAAAATTTGAAACGGTCAATCCCAGCAAACGGATTCCTTTTAAAAAACCACCACCTTTTTTAACAGCTTTTTACTTTCAGCAATCAACTGGTTTTGAAGTAAAATATGCTGAAATGTGTTGCTTCGGGTATGTTGTTCGAAATCAGCATATTTGAATTTTAAAGTTAGTGTTTTGGCTTTTACTTTGGTTCGCTCGATTCGCGGCCACAAAGTTTCTATAATTTTCAGCACTTCATTTTCCAGATCATTCATCAGAAAAATATCGGTTAAAAATGTTTCTTCAGCTCCAATTGATTTTCTTTCACGCGATGGCTCAACCAGGCGGTCATCCTCTCCTCTGCAGATTTTGTAATAGTACGATCCTGCTTTCCCAAACAATTTGACCAATTCCAAACGTTTCATTTTTTTAAGATCCCGGCCATACCAAATTCCTATTTTATTGAGTTTTTCGGCAGTAACTTTCCCAATTCCAAAGAATTTTCGAATTTCAAGATTATCAATAAAATCCTGTGCCTGTTGAGGAGTTACTACAAAAATGCCGTTAGGTTTATTTACATCAGAAGCTACTTTTGCCAAAAATTTGTTGTACGAAACCCCGGCTGAAGCAGTTAGTTTCGTTTCATCAAAAATTCGTGCTTTAATTTCTTTGGCAATTAAAGTAGCCGAAGGTTTGCCTTTTTTAGCATAGGTAACATCCAGGTATGCTTCGTCAAGCGAAAGCGGTTCAACCAAATCGGTGTATTCCAAAAAAATATTTTGAATTTGATTTGAAATTTCCTTGTAACGCGTAAAATTTGGTCTTACAAAAATCAAATCGGGGCATTTGCGTTTGGCGATTTTTGAAGGTGTAGCCGAACGAACACCATATTTTCGTGCTTCATAACTGGCTGCGGCAACCACTCCCCTTTCGCCCGAACCACCAACTGCAACGGGTTTTCCGCGTAATTCAGGATTGTCCAGCTGTTCAACGGATGCATAAAAAGCATCCATATCGATATGAATTATTTTTCGAAGATGTACTTCCAAATTTTAACGATTTTACAAATCATTATGAAGATAACACAGACAAATGCCCTACCAGCTTGAATGCATTTTCAAAGCCCGGTAACCATAAATTGCAATAACTACAAAACAAATCCAAGGAAGAATAAATGAGAAGTTAACAGCAGGCAAAAACCCGATTGTTCCCTGATCGATAATCAAGCCCTGTAACGGCGGCATTAACGCGCCGCCAACAATTGCCATAACCAAACCGGCAGCCCCAATTGTTGCATCGTCGCCAACACCTTCCAGTGCAATTCCATAAATAGTTGGAAACATTAAAGACATAAAAGCTGAAGTGGCAACAAGCAAATACAATCCCGGCATTCCCTGAATAAGAATAACACCGGTTGTTGTAATTAATCCACCAATTGCAAACAATGTGAGCATTAATTTTGAATTCAAATACTTCATAAGGAAAGTGCTTATGAAACGGCTACTGATAAAAATTGCCATTGCGACAATATTGTACCGCTGAGCTTCGGCTTTTGCAATTCCCAGGTTATCAGCATATTGAATTATAAAAGTCCAGCACATAATTTGCGCGCCCACATAAAAAACCTGTGCTATTACGCCTTCTCTGTAATTTGGATTCTTCATTAACCGCCTGAAAGAATCCATGGCATGAATTTCATGGTCGGCACTTGATCGTTTTGGCATTTTTGAAATAACAATTACAACTAACATGGCAAGTACAAAAAAACCAAGCATTACATAAGGGTCTCTGATTGCGGCCAAATCATGTGTGCGGACAGCAGCTTTTTCAGCCACACTCATTGTATCAAAAAGCAGGTTTCCGGCAGCATCCCTTTTATCTGAAATCAAAGCCGGCAATATTACCTGCGATGCAACAAACATTCCTAAAATTGATCCCATCGGATTAAATGATTGGGCCAGATTTAATCGTCGGGTTGCAGTTTCAGGCGAACCCATAGAAAGGATGTATGGATTTGCCGTAGTTTCCAAAAAGGCTAATCCAAAAGTTAAAATATATAACGATATTAAAAAGAATCCGAAAATCTCGTATTGCGCAGCCGGAAAAAACAAAAGCGCCCCAACTGCATACAAAGCCAATCCGATAATAATCCCAAGTTTATAACTATAACGTTTAATAATTAACGCCGCCGGGATTGCCATAGTTCCATATCCGCCGTAAAATGCAAATTGTATCATTGCAGCTTTTGCATTCGAAATTTCCATAACGGTTTTAAATGCAGCAACCATCGGGTTTGTAATATCATTGGCAAAACCCCACAACGCAAATAAACTTGTTATCAGGATAAACGGTAAAATGATTTTCTTTTCTACAACAACTTTTTTAATATCGCTCATCGTTAGATTCAGATTTTGTTATTCTATTTTGTTTGACTTTTACAAATATTGATTTTTATTTCCTGCTTTCAATTGATCGACTACTTTTTTTATTTCCTCAGCTTTGTCGCGTTTGCAAACAAGGGTTGTATTTCCGTCCTGAACAACAATTACATCATCCAGTCCAACCAATGCAATTAATCCGGTTTCAGCATATACATATGAATTTTTCGAATCGATAATTATTGATTCACCAGCACCGGCATTTCCGTTTTCATCTTTTCACTTGTCAGATACACTGATTCCCAGCTACCCAAATCGTTCCAAACGAAATTACCTTCAACCAGATAAATATTTTTGGCATGTTCCATAATTCCATAGTCAACCGAAATACTTTCAACTGCACGGTAAATTTTATCTAAAGTTTCTTCAAAAGCAGGTTTTCCCAGATCAGACTGAATTTTACGCAAATCAGCATACAATTCAGGAGCAAATTGTTTTACAGCATCCAGGAAAACAGAAATTTTGAAGACAAATAAACCGCTATTCCAGTAAAAACCTCCTTGTTTTAAGTAGTTTGTTGCCGTTTCTTCATTAGGTTTTTCAACAAAACGCTCCACTTTAAACTGTTTTATTTTTGCTGAACCTGTTATATTTTCCGCAGTTTGAACATAACCATAACCGGTTGCAGGATAGGTTGGGGTTATTCCAATTGTTACAATTCCATCGCGTTCATCCGCAATTTTCACAGCTGCTAAAACCGTGTCTTTGAAAAGTTCATCATTTTCGATTAAATGGTCCGATGGAGTTACCACCATTATTCCTTCCGGATTTTCCTTTTCGGCAAACATGGCTGCCAGCCCAATACATGGAAGTGTATTTTTTCCAACAGGTTCGTAAATCAGGTTTGCTTTTGGCAACATTGTAGTTTGCTGCTCCAATACGTCCGCCTGGCTTTTTCCTGAAACCACGTAAATATTATTTGGTTCAGTAATGATTGAAAACCTTTTTATAGTTGACTGCAATAACGATTCGCTACCAAATAAATTGAGATACTGTTTTGGTTTTACTGCTTTACTGCGCGGCCAGAAACGGGTTCCTGAAGTTTATGTAATTATTTTGATTGAAAGAAGCTCAAATATAGATTAAACAGATTTAAACACAATGGCTAATCTATATTCTGTTAACTGTTTTTCCTTTTCTTCTGTATATATTTCATATGTTTTGGTATTTAAAAAGTACTACTATCTCTGTTTGATATATTAAAGTTGAATTTTCTCATTGTGTCAAAATAACACATAAATATTTTCATATTTCAAAATCAATTTTACTTTTACCATATACATTAAAAGTTTCTAAACTATAATAATTATTAATACTATTCATTATGAAAAAAGCAATCGTAATTTTACTCGTTATGACAAGCATCGCATCGTTTGCACAACAATCCCTGTTTGGTGGACAGGAAATAAAATCACCTGAAATTAATGCCAACAATTCGGTAATATTTCGCTTTGTGGCACCCAACGCCGATACTGTTAAAATTACTGGCGATTTTCTGCCAACGGAAAAAATAAAAACCCAGTGGGGAGAATTTGATGCACCTGGCAAAGCAAATTTAATAAAAAACGAAAAAGGAGTTTGGAGTTTCACATCTCAGGTATTGCAACCTGAGTTATATAGTTATTCTTTTATAGTTGACGGAATAACAACCACAGATCCGAACAATCCATTTCTGGTTCGTGACGTGGCTTCGGTTACAAACATCTTCATTATTGGTGGTGGTCAGGCCGATTTATATAAGGTAAAAGACATTCCTCACGGAACAGTGGCCAAACGCTGGTATGATTCTCCGGGTCTGGGAATGGACCGAAGAATAACCATTTATACACCGGCAGGCTATGAATCAGGTAACGAAAAATACCCGGTTTTGTATTTACTTCATGGTGCAGGTGGTGATGAGGAAGCGTGGAATACGCTTGGCAGAACGGCACAAATAATGGATAACCTGATTTCTCAGGGAAAAGTAAAACCAATGATTGTTGTAATGCCTAATGGAAATGTGATTCAGGATGCAGCGCCAGGTGAAGGTCACGACGGATTTTACAAACCACAGTTTATGGTTGCGAAAACAATGGACGGAACTTACGAAGCCAATTTTATGGATATCATCAAATTTGTTGAAACAAACTACCGCGTAAAAGCCGACAAAGCAAACCGTGCCGTTGCAGGACTTTCAATGGGAGGTTTTCATTCGTTACATATTTCGCGGTATTATCCAAATACTTTCGATTATGTGGGTTTGTTTTCCGCTGCCATTTTGCCCAATCAAAATGTTTCAAGCCCGGTTTATTATGACATTGACAAGACACTAAAAACGCAAATGGATAATGGTTATAAACTGTATTGGATTGCAATTGGCAACACCGATTTTCTATATAAAAATGTTGAAGAATACCGGGCCAAACTCGACAAAATGGGAATGAAATACATTTACCGCGAATCTGACGGTGGTCATATCTGGAGAAACTGGCGTATTTATCTTTCTGAATTTGCACCACAACTGTTTAAATAAAACTGCTGAAAATTGCAATAAAGTATTTATCGATTAAAACTAAAAAAACTTAATTATGAAAAATTTGAACTTATTATTTTCAGCAATTGTAATGTTGCTTTTTTCAATATTTTCAGTCAACGCCCAGTCTCAACGCGGGCCGAGAGTTAAATCTCCTGAAATTCACACCAACAATTCGGTAACTTTTCGCTTACTGGCACCTGAAGCTTCAAAAGTCACACTTTCGGGAAACTGGATGGCGGGCTGGGGAACACAGGTTGAACTAACAAAAGGAGATTCCGGAATATGGTCGGTTACAACAGAAATCCTTCCTGCTGAATTTTACACTTACACCTTTTATACAAATGGTGTTAAAACCCTCGATCCTCAGAATCCACAAGTAGTTCGCGATGGAACAAGATTTGAAAATGCAGTAATTGTTCCGGGCAAAGAATCTGAAGTTTATACAGTAAAAGATGTTCCGCATGGAGTTCTTTCCAAAGTTTGGTATCCTTCTCCAACACTCGAAAAAAGCCGGCGGATGTACGTTTACACACCTCCCGGATATGCTGAAAGCACTGAAAAATATCCTGTTTTCTATTTGCTTCATGGAGCAGGAGGCGATGAAGATGCATGGACTACATTAGGTCGTACACCGTACATTCTCGATAACCTGATTGCTGAAGGAAAAGCCAAACCAATGATTGTTGTAATGACAAATGGTAACGCATGGTCATCAGCAGCTCCGGGAGAAGAACCAAAAGCTGAAAGCACACCCGATTTTTCTCAAATGGCTCGTGGTGGTTTTGAAAAAAGCCTTGTAAATGACGTGATTCCATTTATCGAAAAAAATTACCGCACATTAACCAACAAAAACAACAGGGCAATTGCAGGTTTATCAATGGGAGGAATGCATACACAAACTATAACAAATACAAATCCTGACAAATTCGGATATATAGGAGTTATGAGTATGGGTTTGATGAATAATTCACGCTGGGGAAATTATAACGAAGAAGAACACAAAAAACAAATTCAAACATTGAAAGACAGTGGTATAAAATTGTACTGGATTGGTTGTGGCAAGGAAGATTTTCTTTATGAAAGTGTAACCAACCTGCGAAAATTTTATGATGATTCAGGTTTCAAATACGAATACCTCGAAACTCCCGGCGGTCATACCTGGACAAACTGGAGAATTTACCTTTCAGAACTGTCACCAAAATTATTCAGGTAATTTTCAAACAGAAAGTATCCAACTAATTAATAGTAGAAAAATGAATTTACAAAGAATTTTATGGATTGCAGTTTTTGCAATTATAATGATGGAATCTTCAGGACAAAAAACACACAAGTCTGTATTACTTCAGCATGATAAAAAAATTGATGCAATAATTCAGCAAATGACATTGGAAGAAAAAGTGGAAATGCTTCATGGCAAAACCATGTTTGCTTCTGCCGGGGTTGAAAGGCTGGGAATTGCTGATGTAAAATATGCCGACGGACCGTTTGGTATTCGCGAGGAATTACAACCGCATAGCTGGGCTCCGCTTGGATTGACAACCGATAAAGCCACATTTTTCCCTACAGGTTCAGCACTTGCTGCTACATGGAGCCCTGAACTGGCTTATGAATATGGAACAGGAATGGCACGGGAAGCCCGGATGCGCGGGAAAGATATGATACTCGGGCCGGCAATAAATATCCAGCGAATCCCGACCGGTGGCCGCACCTATGAATACCTCAGCGAAGACCCTTTTTTAAGTTCAAGATTATCCGTAGGATATACAAAAGGTGTTCAGGAAAACGAAGCTGCCGTGTGTCTTAAACATTATGCACTAAACAACCAGGAGAATAATCGCGGAACTGTGAATGTAATAATTGGTGAACGTGCCATGCGTGAGATTTATCTTCCGCCATTCAGAGCTGCTGTTGAAGAAGCAGATGCTTTCGGAGTAATGGCAGCCTACAATAAAGTAAATGATAGGTGGTGTTCAGAAAACGACATACTGCAGAATAAAATTTTGCGCGATGAATGGGGATTTGCAGGAATGATAATATCAGACTGGGGAGGAACACACAGCACAGTTGATGCAGTAACTTATGGATTGAATGTTGAAATGCCCGATAAAAAATATTTGGGACAGGCACTTTTGGATTCAGTAAAAGCAGGAAAGGTTTCCGAAGAAATTATTAATCTGCGCGTTCGCGAAATTTTACGGGTCAGAATGGAAATTAAACCAGTTCCGGAGGAAAAAGCAAACAAGGAAATTACATCGCAGCCGGCTCAGCAGAAAATTGCTTACAATGTGGCAAGCAAATCAATTGTTTTGTTGAAAAACAACGGAATTCTGCCTATCGATATTAGCAAAAAACCAGTAATTGCAGTTATTGGCGCCAACGCTACTCAAATTATGGCTACCGGCGGTTTGGGAGCAGGAGTAAAAACTTTATATGAAGTAACTCCTTTGGAAGGATTAAAAAACAAAATTGGTGATAAGGCTGAAATTGTTTTTGCTCAGGGTTATGTTCCTGTTGTTTTCACATGGGGAAGAAAGTCGCCCGAACAACTGGAAAAGGAAGCCCGGGAAAAGGAAATCAAAACAAAAGAACTTACAAAAGAAGCGATGGACGTTGCTTCAAAAGCCGATTTGGTTTTATTTATTGGCGGCAACAACCGATCTGTTGAAACCGAAGGGAGCGACAGAAAAGACATAAAATTACCTTCAGGTCAGGATGAACTGATTCAGAAGATTGCTGAAGTTAACAAGAACATAGTTACCGTTTTGACAAGCGGAGCTCCTAACGATTTAAATGTGGTAAATTCAATTTCAAAAGCACTGCTGATTTCATGGTTCAACGGAACGGAAGGTGGAAATGCCCTTGCTGATGTTTTGCTTGGGAATATTTCGCCAAGCGGTAGGTTACCTTTCACACTGCCTGTAAAACTTGAAGATTCACCGGCTTACGCGTTGGGCAATTATCCACAGGGAAATAAAAATGCCGATGTTTTTGCCAACCTCGTTTCTGAAACCGATTCGATTGGTGTAACTGCAGAAAAAAAATCGGAAGCACTAAACCGCGACCCGAATACTGCAAACTATTCAGAAGAATCATTGGTGGGCTACCGCTGGTTCGATACAAAAAAACTTCCTGTAATGTATCCTTTTGGCTACGGACTCACTTATACTGATTTTAATTATTCAGCTTTAAAAACCGACAGTGAAAAATATGGCAAGAATGATATAATCCGGGTTTCTTTTGAATTGAAAAATACGGGCAAAATGGCTGCTGACGAAGTTGTTCAGGTTTACATTCACCGAATAAATCCATCAGTTGAATGGCCCGAAAAAGAGTTGAAAGCATTCTCAAGGGAAACATTGAATCCAGGTGAAAGCAAAACCTTAACGCTTGAAATTCCAGTTAAAAACCTGCAATACTGGAACGAAACTAAACATGCCTGGGACGATGATTTGTGTAATATAGAATTACAGGTTGGCGCATCAGCCGGAGATATTAAATTCAAAAAAGAAGTGGCATTGAAATAATACTTTAAAATTATATTACATCAATAAATAAATACCAAAAATTTATGAAAACCAACAGAAGAAACTTTTTTCAAACCATGGGAGCCGGGGCAGCTGGGATTGGACTGGCATCAGCATTTCCATTAACAGCTTGCACTGCAACCGGGGAAAATTCAGAAGAAAATGACGGGCAGATTTTATTGGTAGGTGATGACATTGCCGTTGCCCAAACAGTTTACGGAAAAATACAGGGTTTTATCCTCCGCGGAATATACAATTTTCGTGGAATTCCATACGGAGCTGATACGAGTGGGAAAAACCGTTTTATGCCACCACAAAAACCAGAGCCGTGGACAGATACAAAACCAACTACCTGGTGGGGAAACACTGCCCCGCAAATCATGGACAACCGCTATGGAAACACCTGGGCTTCGTTTGTTGACCATTGGAATTATGACGATGTAAGCGAAGATTGTCTGAAACTAAATGTATGGACACCTGCTCTCGCCGATGAAAAAAAACGACCGGTAATGGTTTGGCTGCATGGCGGCGGATATACTAACGGAAACGCAATAGAACAGGATGGTTACGATGGAGAAAACCTTTCACGAAAAGGTGATATAGTTTTTGTGTCAATCAACCATCGTTTGGGTCCAATCGGATTTTCAGATTTATCGGGTGTAGGTGGAGATAAATACAAGGATTCAGGAAATGTGGGAGCTCTTGATATGGTAGCCGCACTCGAATGGGTAAAAGAGAATATTGCAAATTTTGGCGGCGATCCTGATAATGTAACTATTATGGGACAGTCGGGCGGTGGAGCAAAAGTATGCGTACTTGCTGCAATGCCTGCTGCCAAAGGTTTGATTCATAAATCTGTGCCTTTAAGCGGTTCATCAACAAATGCTCTTGACCAGGAATACTCGCAAAAACTGGGTGAATACATTTTGAAAGAAGCCGGGCTGAAAACTTCTGAAATTGATAAACTTCAGGAAATATCATGGAAAGATTATATTCTGCTCGCCAACAAAGCTGCACAGAAAATGGCATCGGAAGCAGGAAATACAGGAATGCGTGGCGGATTTGCTCCTGTTGCCGATGGTATTAACATTCCAAAAGGAACTTTCTACAATGAAGCTGTAGGATTTTCATCGGATGTACCCATGCTCATCTGCAGTACTTTCCACGAATGGGGAGCTGCCAGAACTAATCCTGATTTGGAAAAAATTACAGCAGATGAAGCCAAAAATATGTTGAAGGAACGTGCTGGATTCAGAGGTGGACTTGGAGAAAAGGCACCTGAAGTTTATGATGCTTACGCAAAAATATTTCCCGATAAAAAACCAATAGAAATTATGACCCTTGTATCAAGTAACCGCAAGGGTGTTGTAGATACAGCAACAGCAAAATTGGTTCAAACCGCACCTGTTTACGTTGCCTGGTTTGGTTGGGAACCACCGCTGTTTAATGGCAGAATGCGTGCTTTTCATTGTCTCGATATTTGTTTCTGGTATGCCAATACCGACCTGATGTTAACACACACCGGCGGTGGGTCAAGACCCAGAAAACTCTCTGAAAAAATGTCGGGTTCATTATTGAATTTCATGAAAACAGGAAATCCAAATGGCGCAGGATTACCCGAATGGCCGGCATTTACAGTTGAAAATGGGGAAACAATGGTTTTAAATGATACAAGCGAAGTTAAAAACGATCCCGACCGGGAAGGAGAAAATTGATATAAAAAAACGGGCTGCCTTTACCGGCTGCCGTTTTTAATTTCTCAATTCTGAATTCACTTGAAATCTATTGAAAAATTTCAAGTATTTCCTGAAAATCTTTCTTTCCGCGTTAATCTTTCCTGAAAAATAAAAAAGGTATTTAGCTCCCGGATGGTTTAAAGTTTTATGATTACCAACCACCGGTTAAACCGTTTTTGAGAGCGTTTTTGTAATTCACGAGGTTGAATTCGTACAGAAAAGGAGATTTGTGCGCTCCCCCTGTTTTGCGTTCTTCCAGTTTATTTAAAATATTAAAGAAAGTATCCGGCGCTGAAAATTTCGTCGATCAAGTTTTTTGTCAAGGATAGTTTCATATAATTTTTGCAGTTCGGGCATGGTGAATTTATCGGGAAGCAGGTTGTAACCAATGGGCTGGTAATTAAGTTGTTCCCTGAGTGTATTCAAAGCTTCCTGCAGGATAAAATCGTGATCCATCATTAATGATTCTTTTTCTCCAATACTTTTCCATTCAGCATTGTCTGAAAAACTATCGGGTTTTGGAACCACTTTCGTAAAATCAACAAATGCATAAAATCCAATGGAAATAAACCGCTGGTTAAACCACTCAAGACTGGTATTTTCGCCCGATTCAACTACATCTTTAACTGCAGGATTCAATACTGAGCGTTCAGGATCGCTGAAAACTTTAAATTGTTTAAGAAAAATATTGTCAAGTCCGGTCCTTTCTTTTAAAACCCTTGTTGCCGCCTGTTCAACCGATTCATCTTTACAAACAAATCCTCCGGGCAAAGCCCATTCATGCGAATATTTCATGCTCAGCAGCAACACTCTTAACTGGTTGTCATGAAATCCAAAAACAACACAGTCAAGTGAAACAGATTCAAGATAATTATCAGTTTTAAAACTCATTTTGTCAATTTTAAAATAAAACTCATAATTTAAGTTAAACGAACAAATGATTCTTCACACTATATTTTAGCGTTTGAATATATTATTGTGTCAAAATAACACATTACAAAGTTCAACACAAAATTTTTCACCTTACAAATCCCAAAAATTTCCAACTAAAAAAATTAATTGCGGAATTCAACCAGGAATTACCTGCAAGTAACCTTGTAAGACATTGAAATAATTCAACTTCCTGTAATAACAAAAAGAGACCGTCACTTTAGTTTTGAAACGGCCTCTTCCTTTAATTTTACTCAAACTGCAAAAATGCTGCAGTTAAACGCTGAATCGTTATTTTATCAACTCCACACTTCGTTTTACAAACTTATCCAAATCGGCGCCTTTTAACATTCCGTTTGCTAAAAGCGCTAAATCAACCATCTGTTTTGCCACTGTTGTTTTCCTTGCCAAATGCGGTCAAACTTTCGCGTTTTGTCTCTTCCAATTTCGATAATTCCTTATTCAAATCAGCGAGTTTTTCGGTTTCAGCCTGCGGAATTTCTTCCTTCTTTAACTCTTTTTGTGTTTTTTCCAATTCCTCAACTTCAGCTTTTTTAGCTGTTATTTCGGCCACAAGTTTTTCAAGTTTCGCACCTAATTTTTTGTCTTTGTTATCAAGCACTTTTTTAACAAGCGGGTGATTCATGTTTACCACAAGATTCAAACTTTCCGGAAGGTCGCCATACATGTTCATACCACCTTGTGTTTGACTCATGTCTTTCATTCGGCGCATAAATTCGCTACGTGTAATTACAATTGGAGAACCGTTTTCGCCTAAATTCTGAAAATCCACGATAAAGTAGTTGTCTTTATTTTCAGGGCAAACTGCCTGGAAAATGGGCGAAAGTTCCTCTTTTTGTTCCCACGACAAATCATTTTTCGCAGAATCTTCTTTTTGAACCAGATTTTCAACTACATCTGAATCAACTCTGACAAACCTCTTTTCAGGATATTTTTGTTCGAATTTTTGGATTAAATGCGGTGCCAAAACATCGTCGAGTAACAACACATCGTATCCTTTATTTTTGGCAGCTTCAACAAAAGTGTATTGTTCAACTGCATTTGTAGCGTAAATATGAACAAGGTTTTTGTTTTTGTCAGTCTGACTTTCCTTTATCAGTTTTTCATACTCTTCGAAAGTAAAATACTTGCTGTCAATATTTTTAAACATGAAAAAACTGATTGCCCTGTCGTAGAATTTCTCTTCGGTGAGCATTCCATATTCAATAAAAATTTTCAGGTCATCCCATTTTTTCTCGAAATCTTCGCGACTGTCCTTAAAAATCTGTGCCAACCGATCGGCTACTTTTTTATTGATGTGGCTGCTGATCTTCTTCACATTCGAATCGCTTTGCAAATATGAGCGCGAAACATTCAGCGGAATATCAGGTGAATCGAGCACTCCATGTAAAAGTGTCAAAAATTCAGGAACAATCCCTTCAACTGAATCGGTAACAAAAACCTGGTTGCTGTACAACTGAATTTTGTTTTTCTGAACTTCAAAATTGTTTTTGATTTTCGGGAAATAAAGAATCCCTGTCAGATTGAACGGATAATCAACATTTAAATGAATATTGAAAAGCGGCTCGTCTGCCATTGGATACAACTTTCTGTAGAAGTTTTTATAATCCTCATCCTTCAAATCAGCGGGAGCTTTTGTCCATGCCGGTGCAGTTTCGTTTATCTGATCATCTTCTTCTGTGTCAACCTGTTTGCCATCTTTCCACTCTTTTTTCTTTCCAAAAACTACAGGAACCGGAAGGAATGAGCAATATTTATCAAGTATTCCCCTTATTTTCGATTCATCCAAAAATCCTTTTTCCTCTTCACTGATATACATTACGATATCAGTTCCAACTTCCTCTTTTTCAGTTTCATCTAACGTAAATTCAGGGCTGCCCGTGCAACTCCATTTTACAGCTTTCGAATCTTCTTTATACGATTTGGTAATGATTTCAACTTTTTCGGAAACCATAAAAGAGCTGTAAAAACCAAGTCCAAAATGGCCAATAATTGCATGGGCATCGGTTTTGTATTTTTCAAGAAACTCGTTGGCACCCGAAAATGCAATCTGGTTAATGTATTTTTCAATTTCTTCTGCAGTCATTCCAATTCCATTGTCAGAAATGGTAATGGTTTTTGCTTCGGTATCTAATTTAACCTTTACTTTTGCATCGGTAATGTCACCTTTAAATTCACCTTTTGAAGCAAGGGTCCTTAGTTTTTGTGTAGCATCAACAGCATTCGAAACTATTTCCCGTAAAAAGATATCATGATCAGAATAAAGAAACTTTTTGATAATTGGGAATAGATTTTCGCTTGTTACACCAATTTTTCCTGTTTGCATATTGTTTGAATTTAAATTATTAATGTTTGGCGGGCTAATTTCAAACAACATGCCATTCGGAAATTATGACTAATTGTCATTTTACTTTTTTATATTTAAAGCATACTGGCGCAAAAAATGACATTTCTCCTGAATTAAATTCATTCAAAGTAACTTTCTTTGCAACGATTTCATAATTTAGTTTGAATGAGTAATCTCGAAAAATACTTTGAAAAATTCCGCAGCAATATAGTTGGCATCGACCAAACGTTTCAATCTCCTTATGGTGAACAAAAGATAGTTTACGCCGATTGGATTGCCAGCGGCAGGTTATACGCTCCTATTGAAAACAAAATCACAAACATTATAGGGCCATTTGTTGGAAACACACACACTGAAACGAGCGAAACAGGAATCCGTATGACGCAGGCCTATCACAAATCGCATCAACTCATAAAAAAACATGTAAATGCCGGTGCAAATGATATTATCATCACTTCCGGATCGGGAATGACTGATGTTATCAATAAATTTCAGCGAATTTTAGGGTTGAAATATTGCGGCAAAATATCGGGTAAAAGTTGTATTGCCGAGCGCGAAAGACCTGTTGTTTTTATAACGCACATGGAACACCATTCAAACCAAACGTCGTGGTACGAAACCAGCGCCGATGTTGTTGTTATCGAACCCGGAGGGGGATTGCTGGTTGAACCTGAAAATCTCAGAAAAACACTGGAAGAATACAAAGACCGCCCGTTTAAAATTGGTTCGTTCACTGCATGTTCGAATGTAACCGGTGTGCGTACTCCATTCTACCAACTTGCCCGGATTATGCATGAACACGGTGGGGTTTGTTTTATCGATTTTGCGGCTTCAGCACCCTACGAAAAAATGGACATGCATCCTGAAGATCCGATGGAAAAACTGGATGCTGTGCTGTTTTCACCACATAAATTTTTGGGTGGCCCCGGTTCATCGGGAGTTTTGATATTTGATGCTTCGATGTATAAAAATGAGGTGCCCGACAATCCCGGTGGTGGAACAGTTGACTGGACAAACCGCTGGGGAAATACAAATATGTTGACGATATTGAAACCCGTGAAGATGGCGGAACACCCGGTTTTCTTCAATCTATAAAAACTGCGCTTTGTTTTGATTTAAAAGACAAAATGGGTATTGAAAACATAAAAAAACGGGAAGATGAATTGCTGAAACTCGCTTTTGAAGGATTGGATAAAATTGCCGGTCTAAATATTCTGGCTGACAATGTGCGTGAGCGATTGGGAGTAATTTCCTTTTATATTGAAAATATACATTACAACCTTTTGGTACAGATTTTAAATGATAAATACGGAATACAAACCCGTGGAGGATGCGCTTGTGCCGGAACCTACGGCCATTTTTTACTCGAAGTTTCATACGAAAAATCGCAGGAAATAACCGACAAAATTAACCACGGCGATTTATCAGACAAACCGGGCTGGGTGCGCTGGTCGTTGCACCCAACAATGACAAATGATGAAGTGGAAACCATGATTCTGGCATTAAATGAAATTGTTGAGAACATTGAAACTTACCGGAAAGATTATGTACATGTTAAACGTTCAAATGTTTTCAGGCATAAAAACCAAAACACAGATGAAGGTTTTATGAAAGATTGGTTTTACTGTTGATGAAAAATCCCGGTTACTTGATTTCAAAAGAATGTTAAGGTAATACTCAATTTTTATTTAATTGGGTTCACTGATACTTCCATAAAACGAAATTGACTGTCTGCGTGAACTTCCAACAGTAAGAGTCGCACATCCTGTTTTCGTGATATAAAATCTATAATTTAACAGATCAGTGCCATTTTTTACTTTTAATACTGCATTATAACCCGATTTATTTTTATTGAAATGATAATACTGAAGTGGAAGTGTAAAATCAAAACCTGAGTTTTTAACATCTGTATCAGTACTTACATAATAAGCCTTACCTATAAATGGCAAATACGATTTTACAATTTCATTTTTTACCTGAACATCACAAGTGTAATTCAAATCCACATTACCTCCACCTCTAACCATCATATCGGTAGCATTAAACATAAAAGCAGTATCTGTAAGTAATTTACCGATCTTTTCCATAATTATTTTTTCTTCAAGAGACCTTTGTACTTTTCCATCCTTTTTTGTAACCGTTGATTTTTCCTGCCCGGATACATTGTAAAACATTGGAAAAAGCAATAACATTACTACAATAATTTTTTTCATATCTGTCAAATTTTGTTGATATATAAAGATAAAACATATTTAAGTTATCTATTTAATAATATCAAATTTATTCCATAATTCTCTATGTATGTTTTAATTTTATCCACTTACTAAACAGGAATATAATTATGAAAAAATACAAAACGGGTTTGGTTTTAAGCGGAGGCGGAACACGGGGTTTTGCGCATTTGGGTGTTATTGCTGCCCTTTTTGAGATGGGAATAAAACCCGATGTAATTTCGGGGACAAGCGCCGGAGCAATTGCGGGCGCTTTTATTGCTGCAGGGAAAGATCCTGTGGAAATAAAAGACATTTTAAAAGGCGGTTCTTTTTTTAAATACTCAAAACTTCAGTTACCAAAAAACGGATTAATGAAATTAGATGGCTTGAAAGAACTGTTTCATAATGAAATATCTGCAAAAAACCTTGAAGAATTGGGGATACCTCTTTTTGTTACAGTTTCAAACCTGAATACGGGTGATGTTGAATACCGCAACACAGGCAGTCTTGATGAAACAGTGCTTGCATCTTCATCAATTCCAATACTTTTTGATCCTGTTTCAATCAACGGAAATTTGTATGTTGATGGTGGATTACTTGACAATATTCCGATTGAGCCAATAAAAAACGACTGTGAACAAATAATAGTTTCCAACATAAGTCCCATTAAACCAAAAGAGACTATTAAAAATCTGATTGAAATTGCAACACGTTCGTTTTATATGAGTGTAAATTCGAATATGAAACAGGTACGTAAATATGCATCGGTTTATATTGAACCAGAAGGAATTGAAGAATATGAAATTTTGAGCCGTACACATGCCGACGAGCTTTATGAACTGGGTTACAGATCGACAATGAATGTACTCAATCAATTACATTTAAGCTAACTTTTAATATAAGATGACAGTTAACCTTATTTTCAATAATCGAGTTGAATTCTATAAAACTTAAAAAACTCAATTTTTGTCGGCAATAAAAATCGACGGGTCGGCTGTTTCCCGACTGGTCGGTGACATTTAGTACGTGCCACCCTTTTTCGGGTCGGACCGCAAGCTGATGAATTCCTGAAGTTGGTCCCATAAATTTTTCGTCCAAATGCCAGTAAATAGTAGCTTTCCTTTCGCGGTGAACCAACTCGAAAATCAACTGGCCGGGTGGTCCGTCCAAATCGGTGGGTACAAATAAATTGTTCCATTCGCGTGGATAAACAAATTCCAAAGGTTGAATTTCGTCGGTGCATCCCGGCAACATCGGAGGCAACAAAGCATACAACGGATTTCGGGGCTTGAATAATATTCCATCGCAGGTGATAAAACAAACCAGTTTTATGAACCATTTTCGAAACCGGGTAACAATCGGCATTTACGCGGAATGTGCCGTTTTCGTTTAAATGAATTTTTCACGGACAAACTTCCACTTTAGAGCCGCGAGGCAGCCAACCGTTTGTGTTGAATCGCATTGGCACCCGGCCGAAATCCACTTTCGGCGCACAATTTCACCTCCTCCATTTCGTCAACAGGTTTGTTGAACCAGTCGGAAACCGGAGTAAAGCAAAATATCAAACAGCAACGGAGCAGCAGCAGAAACACCGGTAAGTCCCTGACGGCCTTCGCCATCGGCATTACCCACCCACACGGAAACCACAAAATCGCGGTTCATTCCTACCGCCCAGCCATCGCGAAAACCAAAACTGGTTCCTGTTTTCCAGGCTATATTTCGTGCCGAGGCAAATTCCTGCCATCCCGATTCCGATTCAGGCCGTTGCACCTGCAATAAAGCCTGCAAAGTAAGGTAAACTGACGAAGCCCTGACAACAGGTTGAATTGCCTGACCTGAAGTTTTTTCAGCATACGAATCCTCTTTTTTCCAAACCAGCGGTTTAAACGGTTCCGCTTCGTAAAAACCATCTTTTTCGTTGTAATTCTTTAAAATCGAAACCATTGATGTGTACATTCCGGCCAAATCCCACAGCGTAACTTCGGCGCCACCCAAAATCAGCGAAAGTCCGTAATGTTCCGGTGCCCGGGTTAGTGTTTTCATTCCCGTTTTTTTGAGGAAAGAATAAAATGGTGGCACACCGTAATTCTGCAGCATTTTTACTGCAGGAATATTTAACGACCTTGCCAGCGCCTGCTCTGCAGGAACCGCCCCGTTAAACTCCTGGTCGAAATTCAACGGAGTAAATCCGCCAAAACGGGTTGGAATATCGGGAATCAGCATTTGCGGGGTAATTAATCCGTCATCCAGCATTTTGCAATACAAAAAAGGTTTTAATATGCTACCGCTGCTTCGTGGTGCCATTATCACATCGACACTGTTTCCGTGTTCGGTTTCCTGTCCATCGTACACATTTCCCACATATGCTTTTACTTCCCTTGTTGAAACTTCGGAAACAACAACCGAAATATTGTAAATGTGATTGGCTTCCAGATTTTGCCGGTGCCGGTTCACCAATTCTACTACTTTGCTTTGAAAATAACCGTCAATCGTCGATTTTATGCGCTGACCACTGTTTTTTGTGCCGCTTTTTCAACCAGATGATATGTATTGATGGGCAGCGGATTTACCTTGTCGGGCAGCGGTTCTGCCACCGAAAGCTGAAAAGTAAGGTTGTCGATATCTCCGTTTTCAAGCAGTTTTTCAAGCAATCTGTCACGTTTTTGTTTTAGTCGTTTATCCAGTTTCCCGGGGTAAATCAATGACGGTGCGTTGGGTAAAACCGCCAAAGTTGCCGCCTCTGCCCACGAAAGTTCGCTGGGCGGGCGGGCAAAATAGCGCCATGATGCGGCATCAAGTCCGACCACATTTCCTCCAAAAGGGGCGTGTGAAGCGTACAGTTTTAAAATCGTTTTTTTTGAAAACCGGAGTTCGAGGTTCAGCGCCCAAATCATTTCAATGATTTTATTTTTTATCGACCGCTCCTTTTCTCCTCTGGCAAGACGGCAAACCTGCATGGTTAATGTACTTCCGCCACTTACAATTCTCCTTTCCCTAATATTTTGAATAAGAGAACGGACAACCGAAACTGGATTAATTCCGGGATGAAACCTGAAATACCTATCCTCGAAAAGCAAAACACATTTTTCGTATTTCTGTGGTACTGAATCGACTTCCGGGAACCGCCACTGCTGATCGGAAGCAATGCGGGCACCAAGTAGTTTGCCATCATTGCTCTCTACAACTGTTGAAAACGGGGTGTTAAAAAGTGGCCTGGGAACAGAAAAAAAGAAAACAATGAAAGCGATGATTATGAATAAAATGGAAAAAAGAAAACGCTTACTCCAGTAAAAATGAGTTTGTTGAAGTCTGTTCTTCTTCTTCAAGGTTTGTATCTTCATAACCGGTTATTCTTTTCTTTCATAAGCCGTTACATATATAACACACAGGCGTTTCAATCAGTTGATTTCTTTTAGTTTCAATTTTTTTAATGGCTAAAGCCAGGTTTTGTAAGTAGTCTATGTTCACCGGGCTAAAGCCGCGGTGTAAAAGATTTTTTTACACCGGTGGCTTGGTGGTCTGATTCGCCGAAAGCCCGGCTTCAGCCCTTAATTCCCCCTATTTTTCACCACCAACACTCACCCACCGTCCGGGTTTTTGGGCACGGATACTAAAATCATACATCGCTTCGCAACTTACGGGTGGCTGATAAAATCGACCGGTATAAGCAGCATTCAGATAAAAGACAAAGGTTTTCTGCTCATTCATTCTCAGGTCGAAATATGTAAACCCTGTCATCGCGAAGATCCTGGTAATCGAATGTCGAATTTTGGTTTTGTGGAATATCGTTCAAACGTTTATTCAAAATCTCCCACCCCGACGGAAATACAGTGCTTAAAACCATTTCTTCGTAATCTTTTTCAGTTCCCGGATTTTTTACGGTCACTGCCATTCTGAAATCTTCGCCCTGCTTTAAGGTTTGCGGATTTATTTCATTACCTGAAGAATCGAGGTATTTTAAATTCATTATCAAATCCTGTGAAACCGAACCAGAATCAATACCTGCGGGTATTCCGCGTGCCAGAATCTTAACAAAAGTCGGAGTTTCGCCTTGATTGGAATATTCAATTTTAACTTTGCCATCGGTTTTGAGTTTAACCGGAATTTTCAGTACCGGAATTACAGAGCGTAAATTTGTTTTTTTCCATTAATCACCATTTCGAAACGGGTTTCGTGTGCCCTTGAAAATATTCACGCGCAAATTGGGCAGCCGACGACAAACACCAGGCGGCGGTTTGTGTGCTTAACCAATCCTCCCTGTTCATTTCATCCGAAATAGTTTGAAGCATTTTAAATGCTTTTTCTTTCTCCTTCATCAAAACCAACGTTTCCAGAATCATGGCCTTGTCGCGCAAAGCCGAACCAAAAGTGCCGCCCATTTCGTTGTAATCGTTTACAATTGTGGTTGCATTGTTTACCAGTTGCTGCGCAGCTTCGGTTTGACCTGCCAAAACGTATGCTGCTGCCAGTCGCCACGAAACTTCAGCGGATTTTCCACTTTTTTCACGCAACCGGTTCATCGCACCCAAATCAGGTGAACCAGCCAAAGCAATTGTGTATAAACGGTAGGCCTGAAAAAAATCAGAATTTTGCCGGTTGAATCCACTTCCCGATGCACTCCAGTTTCGGGCTGCAATCCGCTGAAAATTGAGCCATTTGTCTTTCATACCAATGGGCAGAGAATAACCTTCATTTTCAGCTTTCAGCAAAAAATGACCAGCATAACTTGTTCCCCAGTCGCTGACAATTGCATCGCCGGGCCAGTAGCCAAATCCGCCGCTGGGTAACTGGAAAGCCGGTAATTTCTCCAAAACTTCGCGAATATTATCTTCTGTTTCCTGTTTCTGATCGGCCGAAAGTTCAGTTAAATCCTTTAAAAACAACTGCGGAAAACCACCCGAAACAACCTGTTCGATACAACCGTGAGGATAATTAATCAGGTAATCCAAATGTTTGGTGAGATTTAACGATGGGAATCCTGAAATTTCAACCCAGGCTTCTGCATTTGCTGATTCGCCGGGAACCTGCAAATTTGCAGTCCAGCTTTTTTTGCTTTCAACTATTGCCGATTGTTCAACGGTTACAGGAGAATTTGGATTCCTGATTTCCAATTCAACTTCATAAGTGGCTTTTTCACCGCCACTTGAAGCTTCTATTTCTATTTTCCCAACTCCTGTTTTTGATTTGGCCCTGAGTTTAAAATAGACCACTTTATCGCCAACTTTTGAGAACTCAACACTATTCTGCGATTCGCCAGCCAGTTCTGTTAAATCGTTAGTTTTTACCCTGACTGTTACATTTTTTACGGTTTCCTTCATGGAAAAAACATTTACCGGGAGACTCACTTCCTCACCCGGTGCCAAAACACGCGGCAAAGTTGCCAGTAACATCAAACCTTTGCGCACCGGAACTGATTTCTCCGCATTTCCGTACGCACCATTTTTACCAGCAACTATCATCACACGCACCGCACCCACGTAGTTGAGCATAGTAAAACTGTGTTTGTTGGTTTGCCCTTTTTTAACTGTGAATGGCCCGACAAACTGAACAACCGGTTTAAACCGGTTCACCTCCTTTTCCTGAAGGTGACATATCGCTGTCGCCGCCGACGGCAAAGCCTTTTCGAGTCTGGCACCGTAAGCACCGGCAACAAAATCGTATAAATCCCAGGTTTTTACACCAAGCGCTTCGCGGGCGTAGAAAGCAGCGTGCGGATCAGGTGTTTTGAAATTGGTCAATCCCAGCAAACCCTCGTCAACAATGGACAACGTATAGGTCATCTCTTTTTTGTTTGCCTCGGTAACTTTGATTGTGTATTTTGCTTCCGGCTCTATTTCGGCAGGAGTTTCAAGCACAGGTTTTAAAATGGTTTCGGGATTTTCAACCAACACAGGTACAACTCCGTACAAGCGCAGCGGTGCATCGTTTTGGGTTTGTCCGTAAGGTTGAATTAAACTCACATGAATATAGAAATTGGGTGCCATTTCGGGTTTTACATCGATAAAAAAGCGGGTTTGTTTTTCCTGAGTTTCAACCCAGAAAAAATCAGTAACTTTTGTTCCGTTTTCCAGGCTAACCAAAGCTTTTCCGGCATTTGAAGATGGTATTGTAACCTCAATTTTTTCACCGACTTTGTACTTATCCTTGTCGGTTCGCAAAGTCAGTAAAGTAGCTCCGTCAGCCATTCCATCCGAGCGCCAGCTACCCCATTCCGACATATAAAAAGTAACACCTGTAGCATGCCCGCCTTTTACGTCTTTCACCCAAAGCAGATATCTTCCGTTATCTTCCCAGTTTTTGTATTTTACATTGAGTTTGATGGTGGTTTTATGTTCTGCCCTGCTGATACTCCATGACGAAACAGGTTTATAATATTTGCCCGTTACATAATGCGCCAGGTTTTCATCGCCCGATTCCCACCACCAGCGCCAGTCGATTTTGTAAAGTTTTATTTGCAAATCGCTCCCCGAAACCGGTTTCCCGTTTTCGTCAACCAAAACAATTTCGGGCGAATAATCGGTGCCGGTTTTGTACCAGTTGTCTTCCGATGCAGGCATTTTTACTCCCACAAAAGTGCTGAAAGGTGCAAATTTTGTTTGTGCCACATTGATACTGAAATCGCCGCCTTCTTCAAAAACCCGGGTTGTAAACCACGCTTTTACCATTCCCGGCGCATTTTCCAACGATTTGAAATCGACAGGAACCGTAGTTTTCCCGCTTTCATTCAAACGACCTTCGAAAATGGTTTGTTCAGCAGGTTCGAAAACAGAAGCCGGATCGGTAAACGAATACTTCTCGAACCCTTCAAAAACAGTTCTATCTTTTACAAAAAGCACATCGACTTTTGTTTTTAACGAACGTGCCGGAGAACCATGCAACCATGCCGATTCAAGCGGAATACTGTTTGTTTTGCGGGTGAGCACGGTTTTTGGCAATCCCAGTTCCACTTTTAGCCGGTTGGGTTTTACGGTTTCTATTTTGATGCGTTTGGAGAAAGTGGCATTTCCACTTTTTACTTCAGCCTGCCAGTTTCCGGTGGGCGCATCGCCTGAAGTTTTGGTTTTAAACAGATAAGAACCATTTTCGCTTTCGGTTTGCACCCTCCTGTCAACAACCTGACCGCTGGGATTTATAAGCTGAAAAACAACCGGGAAACCTGCCGGAAGTCCAACGCTTTCCTTTTCCACAATAAAACTCATAAAAATTGTATCGCCCGGGCGCCAAACACCACGTTCACCATAAATAAATCCTTTTAATCCGTCGGTGATAATTTCGCCTGAAACATTAAAATTACTGGTGGAAAGCGAAGTTCCGTCATCGAGGCGCAGGTAACCAAACTGTTTCTCTTTTTGAGCGATGAGCAAGAAAGGTTTCTTGTTAAGATTGACAGAGGCAAATCCCTGATTATCGGTTTTAACAGTTTCAATTAACTGATTCTGGTAATTGTACAAACGAAGTTCAACATCCTTTTCAGGATTGGTTGTGAGCAGATTTGTAACAGCAAATTTCAGTTCCTGATTACGCCCTTCCTTGGCAATAATGCCAAGTTGCGATGCAAAAATATTTCTCGAAACAAATCTGTCAAAATTGTAATAAGAAGCATGGCAGGGATTATTGCGTTGCTGCCAGTCGAAATCATCGGGGTAATAATAATCAGAATACCAACCCGGACTATCCCATTCGGTTTGATATGGTTCCTCTGTTTTTATTTCTGATTGCAGCAACTGATTTTCTTTTGGTTTCACTCCGCAATTAAAAAGCGAATGTTCCTTTTTAAAACTGATTTGCACATTGTAAATCGCACCCTGTTCAATCCGAACAAGTTTTGCAAGATTTATACGATAAGTACTCCATCGTTCCAAATCGCCCGGCTGGTCGGGTGTTAAGGCAACTTTACCCGTGTAAACCAAACGTCCGACTTTCTTTAAATCTGAATTACTTTCCCACTGGTTATCCTGAAAATAATGTAAAATATTATCCTTGAAAATTTCAACCACCCGAATTTCGACAGCACTCAGATTTACTGCTTCAAAAGGAATTTCAAGGAATCCACTTTGTGGTACAATATTTCCCTTGCCTACAAACCTCACCGCTGGTTTTATACTTTCAAACTGCAACCTGAACTTTTCCGTTTTTTTAAGTCTGGTATAGTTCATATTTTGAATTCCTTCAAAAATATTCAAGTCGATTTCTCCTGAAAGAATTTTGGAAGGCCAGGCGTTAACAACATTATTTTCCAGGTCAGCCGCAATTCGGTTCCGTCGGAAAGGGTAATCAAACCGGTAATATCCTGCGCTTTAAGAAGAGGATCAGAAAAGCGGATTTCGATATGCTGTTCAGGTTCGTGGATAACTTTTGCAGCAAGAATTGAAAATGCGTTTAATGCCGGTACTTCGAATTTCTCTTCTCCTTTTATCTCCACATTCAACGGTTCACCATTCCATTCAATTTTCAATTCAGCCGATTTCTCAGCGGGTCTTTCCAAACTGTCGATACTAAAAAAGTGCTTTCTCCTGTCAGGTTCATGAATCCAGTTTATTGTAACTTCCTTTTCGTCAAAGGCAGCGCGCAAAATTTTCTCGGTTTCTGCAAAACCAGTAACGTCGGCTGTTAACAGGTAACCATTCAGTTGCATTTTTTTATAAAGGCCACCATCGTAATTTTTTAATCCATCGATATTAACTGAGAATGACTGTTTTATTGTTGAAAACTGAAAAGCCATTTTTCTCATCCCTTCCTCGGTTTTCATTAATTCACCCAAAAGAAATTCGGCAGAATATACCGTTCCTGAACGAAGTGGCTCCGATGGACGGAACTCGATTTGCCGCTCATTCACAAACACAGTTTCCCCTTTTATTTCGGGAGTAAACCGAAACAATTGTTTTCCTGATTTTTCGGGATTTGAAACAGGTTCGGATAAATAAACCGAAATGACCGACTCAGTTGAAATTATTCCACTGGTAAATGCCTGAACATATTTTCCAAATGTGGCTTCAGGTTGTACCTGCTTTACTTTGGGTTGGCAACTGATTAGAAATAAAACGATTAGAAAGCCCGGAGAGAATTTTATATTTTTCATCAAAGTGATTTTTTACTGCTGGCAGAGATGACCAAAATTACAAAATTTGGTTGATTTTTGGGGCAAATATGCCCCGTTGTTTATTATTTTTAGAACTCAAAAAATGTATAATCAATGAAAAATTTAAAAATCGTATTTTTATGAACTCAATAAAATGTATATTCAACTTGAATGAAGAAAATACTCATCATATTTGCACATCCCGCTTTAAGCAAATCAAAGATTCATCGGCGACTGACTGATTCAGTTAATAATCTGCCTGGAATTACTGTCAATAATTTATACGAAAATTACCCTGATTTTTATATCGATATAATAAAAGAGCAACAACTATTAATTGAGCACGACATTATTGTTTTGCAGCACCCGCTTTATTGGTACAGTTCGCCGGCAATCTTAAAAGAGTGGTTTGATCTGGTTTTGCAACACGGATTTGCTTATGGGCTTAAAGGTAAAAATCTCGTTGGTAAACAGGTAATTTCTATCATTTCCACGGGTGGTGACAAGGAAGTGTATTGCAAGGAAGGCCGTAATCATTTTACCATTAACGAATTTCTTGTTCCTTTTAAACAATCAGTTAACCTTTGTGGAATGGAATATTTACCGCCATTTGTTATTTACGGTTCTTATTCGTTAAACAACACTGAAATTGAACAACTTAACCTAAAATACAAAAAACTTTTATTTGGTTTAAGAGATGGACAATGGGAAAACAATATTTTAAATTCGAAGCAGTATTTTAATGATATATTAGATTAATATGCATTATCAGGATTTTTTCTTTCAGGCTTTTATATTTCTTGCAGCAGCAGTTGTAACTGTTCCTGTAATTAAAAAACTGGGACTTGGTTCGGTACTTGGATATTTGCTGGCAGGTATAATAATCGGGCCATCAGTACTGGGACTTGTTGGTTACGATGCCGATAAAGTAATGCACTTTGCCGAGTTTGGCGTTGTATTAATGCTTTTTGTAATTGGTCTCGAACTTCAACCTTCTCTGCTTTGGAGTATGCGCCGCACAATTTTTGGGCTTGGCGGTTTACAGGTACTTTTTACCACAATTGTAATTGCTGCATTGGCACTTCTTTTCGACTTTAAAATAAACCGTGCCATTGCCATTGGTTTAATTTTGGCCCTTTCGTCAACCGCAATTGTTTTACAAACATTAACCGAAAAAGGAATGCTGCAAAATCCGGCAGGACGATCGGCATTTTCCGTGCTTTTGTTTCAGGATATTGCGGTTATACCAATCCTTGCCATCATACCTGTTTTGGCCACATTAAACGGAAATATCAATCTGGCCGATTCTGAACTTAATCAACTTACACCAATGGCTTCGCTTCCGGGCTGGCTGCAATTGTTGGTGTTGGTTGCCGTAGTCTCATTAATTGTTTTCGCTGGCCGTTTTGTTGCCCGACATCTTTTTCGTCTTGTTGCAGAAACCGGAATGCACGAAGTTTTTACAGCCATGGCGCTTTTACTTGTTATCGGAATTGCACTGGCAATGTCAAAAATTGGCCTTTCGCCCGCACTTGGTACTTTCCTTGCCGGTGTTGTGCTTGCAGATAATGAATACCGCCACGAACTTGAAACTACAATTAATCCATTTAAGGGATTACTGTTAGGATTGTTTTTTATATCGGTTGGTGCAAGCATCAATTTTGTGCTTTTCATTGAAGAACCAGTAATTATTATTGGTTTTCTTGGCTTGTTGATTTTAGTAAAATTTATCATTCTCTTTATTCTTGGCAGGTTTTTCAAGTTGCGAAAAGGTTATGATTTTCTTTTTGCCTTTTTGCTGGCCCAGTCAAGCGAATTTGCGTTTGTTTTAATATCATTCTCAGAGCAAAACCAGCTTTTGGACAAAAGAACAACCGGTTTGCTTTTACTTATGGTGGCGCTTTCTATGGCAATTTCGCCGTTATTGCTGATTTTCAACGAAAAAGCACTTTCCCCGATTCTTACACGGAGGCAAAACAAAATTGAATATGACGATATGGAAAGCTCAGAAAATCCGGTTATTATTACCGGATTTGGACGTTTCGGGCTGGTTATTGGCCGTTTGCTGCTTGCCAATAAATACAAAGTTACCATCATCGACCGCAACCCGGCCAACATTGAAGTTTTACGAAGATTTGGTTTCAAACTGTTTTACGGCGATGTTACCCGCCCGCAGGTACTTGAACAGGCAGGTATTAAAAATGCTAAAATCGTCATTCTCAGTATGGCTGAATATGACGAAGCATTAAAAGTAGCCGACTATATTAAGAAAAATCATCCGCAGGTAAAAATTCTTGCACGAGCCAAGGACATTTACCATGCATTCGAGTTTTTTAAACGAAATGTACATACAGTACAGCAGGAAGTATTTGATTCTGCAGCCGAACTGGGACAAAAAGCATTGATACACCTGGGTTACTCAAAATACGAGGCATATCGTTCAATACGTACTTTCAAACACCATGAGAAAGAAGTTTTGCTCGATTTATATGCACTCTGGAAAGAAGACGATAAAAAATTTATAGAGGAAGCCCGGCGTTTTTCGGAACAACTTTCAGAAATACTTCAAACTGAAAAAGATTACCTAATCCATGAAACCGATTATGCATGGAATGTAAATGCAGTTAAGGATGATATTGAACAGGAAAATGACTTAAAAAAAGATCGTTCCAAACATAAGTAACATTTAGAATTTAGACTTTTTCTAAATTGCTTCTTTTCTAATAAAACTGATTTTTTGACAATTACAGATTCATATAAATACATAAATTTGCAATCTGGAAATAGCAGAAATTACAGAATTTTGAGTTCAGACATAAAACATATTGGTTTCGTAAAAGGAAATAAAAGGATCATCTTTGATTGTAAATATCATAAATGAATCCGCGTGTTCCGCTTGCCATTCAAAAGGTTCGTGCACTGTTTCTGACTTTCAGGATAAAGAAATTGAAATCAGTAATTTTGCCGGTACTTATTCACCCGGTCAGCAGGTAAACATTGTATTAAAGGAAACGCAGGGATTTACGGCTGTCTTTTACGGATATGTATTACCCTTTATTTTGGTGCTAACTACATTAATCCTCACTGTTTCAATATTTGACAATGAGCTAATTGGCGGATTACTGGCTTTGGCAATATTAATTCCGTACTATACTTCAATCTATTTTTTTCGTCATTTATTAAAAAATGTATTCAAATTCGAAATTGAAGAAAATATTTAATTTATGAGTTTAACAGTAATATATACCATCGCCACATTAAGTATAATAGGCACATCTTCAGCCATTATACTATACTTTGTGGCACAAAAATTCAAGGTTTTTGAAGATCCCCGGATCGACGAGGTAGAACAGGCACTTCCGGCTGCGAACTGCGGAGGATGTGGATTTGCCGGATGCCGTGCTTTTGCTGAAGCCTGTGTTAAAGCCGACAACCTTTCGGATTTGAATTGTCCGGTTGGAGGCAATGAAACTATGGCAAATGTGGCAAAATTACTGGGACTTGAAGCATTGCAAAAAGCACCCCGAACAGCATACATACGTTGTAACGGAACTTGCGACCACCGGCCAAAAACAAGTAATTTCGATGGTGCAACTACCTGTGCAATTGCTGCATCGGTTTACAGCGGCGAAACAGATTGTCAGTGGGGCTGCGACGGTTACGGTGATTGCTACAATGTTTGCGAGTTTGGAGCCATTGAATTGCGCGCTAACCTGGGAGTACCGCTAATTCTTGATGATATGTGTGGCATGCGGAAAATGTGTTGATGCCTGCCCAAAAAACCTCATCGAAATGAGGAAGCAATTCCCTAAAAACAGAAAAATTGTTGTTGCCTGCCGGAATAAAGATAAAGGAGCAATTACCCGAAAAGCCTGCGATGTTGGTTGTATTGGGTGTAGCAAATGCGAAAAGGAGTGTAAATTCGATGCAATTACTATTGAAAATAACCTCGCTTTTATCGACTCAGACAAATGCAAGCTTTGTCGCAAATGTGTTCCGGTTTGTCCAACAAATTCAATAATAGAGTTGAATTTTCCCCCAAGGAAAATAGTAACAGAGGAAAAAGAAGAGTGTAGCACAGCTAAATAATACAGAATGTTAAAAACGTTCAAGATTGGTGGAGTTCATCCACCCGAAAATAAGATTTCAGCAGATAAAAAAATCGAAACATTAACCATCCCAAAATCGGTATTTATACCCGTTGCTCAACATATCGGGGCACCTGCAACAGCTGTTGTTAACAAGGGTGATTTGGTTAAAGTGGGACAGATTATCGCCAAAAGCAGTGGTTTTGTTTCCACAAATATCCACTCATCAGTTTCGGGAAAGGTTAAAAAAATAGATACTTCAACCGATAGTTCGGGTTATCCGAAACATGGTATATTTATCGATGTTGAAGGAGATGAATGGCTTGAAGAAATAGACCGTTCGGAAACATTAAAAAACACATTTGAGCTGAACGGTGTGGAAATCGTTCAAAAAATCCAGGAAGCAGGAATCGTTGGTTTGGGAGGTGCCACTTTCCCAACTCATGTAAAACTTGTTCCACCAAAAGGAATGAAAGCTGATGTGCTGTTAATTAATGGCGTTGAGTGTGAACCTTATTTAACTTCAGATCACAGGTTAATGTTGGAAAAAGCTGATGAAATTCTTGTTGGCACACAACTTTTAATGAAGGCAATGAATGTCGAAAAAGCTGTCATCGGAATTGAAAATAACAAACCTGATGCGATAAAGTTTTTAACCGACAAAGCAAAAAATTACAAAGGAATTACTGTAATTGCCTTACAAGTGAAATACCCGCAGGGTGGTGAAAAACAATTGATAAAAGCCGTCACCGGAAAAGAAGTCCCATCAGGCGGATTGCCAATTGCTGTTGGTGCAGTGGTTAGCAATGTGGGTACTGCCTTTGCGGTTTACGAAGCTATTCAAAAAAATAAACCGCTTATTGAAAGAGTAGTTACGGTTACCGGAAAAAGCATTGCGAAACCTTCGAATTTTAAAGTTCGTATTGGGACATCTACATCAGAATTAATAGAAGCCGCCGGTGGGTTGCCCGAAGATACAGGGAAAATTATTAGTGGAGGGCCGATGATGGGTCGTGCAATTGCATCACTTGATGTTCCTGTTACAAAAGGAACTTCAGGAATACTTATCATGCAAAACAATGAGGCCAAACGCGGGGAATATATGGACTGCATCCGTTGTTCGCGCTGTGTATCGGTTTGTCCGATGGGTTTGGAACCTTATTTATTGATGACTTTTGGACAGAAAAAAATATTCGACAGGGCCGAAAATGACAGGATTATGGATTGTATTGAATGTGGCTCGTGCAGCTACACCTGCCCGTCAAACCGCCCGCTACTCGACTATATTCGGTTTGGAAAAGCAAAAGTGGGAACAATAATAAGAACAAGAAAAAAATAGACAAGTTGCAGATACCGGTTACAAGTTACAGGTTGCAAAAACCTTAACCCGATACTTTAAACTTTAAACTCAGAACTTTAAACATTAAACTGAATATGAGTAATTTACTTACAGTTTCACCATCACCGCATATACATTCGGGCGATTCGACCCAAAAAATAATGTACAGGGTTGTTTATGCAATGATTCCGGCATTAGCCTGGTCGGTTTTTGTTTTTGGACTCGATGCTTTGCGGGTTACATTAATTGCGGTTGTCGCTTGTTTGGCATTTGAATATATCATTCAGAAGTACCTTTTAAAAATAAAACCTGTAATAACCGATGGCTCGGCATTGATAACCGGTATTTTGCTGGCATTTAATGTGCCATCAAATCTCCCCTGGTGGATAATTGTTATTGGTTCGCTGGCTGCTGTTGGTATCGCGAAACTATCATTTGGCGGTTTGGGAAACAATATTTTCAACCCCGCTTTGGTTGGACGGGTTTTTATGCTGATTTCATTTCCCGTTCAAATGACTTCTTGGCCGGTAAATGCCCGCAGCGGAATTGATGCAATTACGTCGGCAACTCCTTTAAGTATTATTAAGGAAGGCATTTCAAATGGAACACCAATTTCAGAAATTACCCAAAAATTACCTACAACTTTTGACATGTTTTTGGGAAATATCGGTGGTTCCCTCGGAGAAATATCTGCATTGTTTTTGATTCTGGGTGGATTATACATGCTTTGGAAAAAAGTAATTACCTGGCATATTCCAGTTTCTGTAATAGCAACTGTTGCTCTTGTTGCAGCAGTTTTCTGGATAATTGACCCATCAACTTATATAAATCCTGTTTACCATATTTTCTCAGGAGGTTTGATGCTCGGTGCAATTTTTATGGCTACGGATATGGTTACTTCGCCAATGACACCCAAAGGACAAATTATTTACGGTATTGGAATCGGTGTTTTAACTATTCTGATAAGGCTTTTTGGAGCGTATCCCGAAGGTATCTCATTTGCAATTCTGATTATGAATGCTTTGGTTCCCCTGCTCAACCGGTACCTCAAGCCAAAACGGTTTGGTGAAGTAAAAAAACAACCTGTTAAAGGATAAACTTATGGCAAAAAAAGAATCGACTTTTAAAAATATGACGATTGCACTTTTCGTCATCACAGCTGTGGCAGGTTTGGCAATGGCCTTTGTATATTCGGTTACAATTGAACCGATTGCCATTTCGCAGAAAGCAAAAATCAACAATGCAATAAAAATGGTTATTCCTGAATTTGAAACTATTTTGGATACTGTATTATTGCCGGAAGACGGCAAAGACAGTATTCGCATCCACAGATTAATCAAAGGAAGTGAAATTTCAGGAAACGCAATTGAAACATACACTGACAAAGGATTCAGCGGCCGTTTTAGTTTAATGGTAGGTTTTACACCCGATGGTACAATTAGCAATATCGAAGTGCTGGAACACAAGGAAACTCCGGGGCTTGGAACGAAAATGGCACTTCCGGCTTTTAAAGACCAGTTTAAGGGATTAAAAATGTCGGATTTACCCGGAGAACAACTGAAAGTAAAAAAAGATGGCGGCACAGTTGATGCAATTACTGCCGCCACAATCAGCAGCCGCGCATTTTGCGATGCGGTTAACCGTGCTTATACCATGAATAAAAAAGGAGGAAACCAATGAATCAGCTTAACAATTTCACCAAAGGTTTTCTAAAGGAAAATCCAATTCTCGTACTTTTACTGGGAACTTGTCCAACGCTTGCAGTCACTTCTTCGGCTGTAAATGGTTTGGGAATGGGACTGGCAACCACATTTGTTCTTTTTATGTCGAATGTATTTATTTCGGTAGTTAAGGATTTTGTGCCCGATAAAGTTCGTATTCCGGCATTTGTAGTGGTAATTGCAAGTTTTGTGACTATTGTCGATTTGCTAATGCAGGCATACACACCCAGCCTTTCGAACCAGCTTGGCATTTTTATTCCGCTTATTGTGGTAAACTGTATTGTTCTTGGCAGGGCTGAAGCTTTGCTGCAAAGAATAATGTTTTATCATCGTTTATCGACGGACTTGGAATGGGTCTTGGATTTACACTTGCACTCGTTATCATGGGAAGTATCAGAGAAATGTTAGGTGCCGGTGCTATTTTCGGGTTTAAATTTATTCCTGAAACCGCCGATGGAATCCTTGTATTTATTCTGGCTCCCGGAGCTTTTATCACACTTGGTTTTATAATCGCAATCCTGAAAAAAATCAAAAAAACATCATAATCTGCAATATTATGGAATACGTAATCATACTTATATCAGCCATTCTTGTCAATAACATTGTACTGGCACAGTTTCTTGGAATCTGTCCGTTTTTAGGGGTAAGTACAAAAATTGAAACTGCCATTGGAATGGGTGCATCGGTGCTGTTTGTAATGACATTGGCAACAATTGTTACATTCCTGGTGCAGCAATATGTTTTAGTACCGCTTAACCTTGCATTTTTACAAACCATCAGTTTTATCCTCGTTATTGCTGCCTTGGTTCAAATGCTCGAAATCATTCTGAAAAAGGCCAGCCCGGCACTTTACCAGGCTTTGGGAATTTTTCTTCCTTTAATTACCACCAACTGCGCGGTTTTAGGTGTTGCAATACTTGTAATAAAAAAAGAATACAACCTTGTTGAGTCGGTGGTTTTTACCATGGCAACTGCTATCGGTTTTGCACTTGCTCTTGTTATTTTCTCCGGAATCCGTGAGCAAATTGCTATTGCAAATGTGCCAAAGGGAATGCAGGGTATCCCGATTGCACTTGTTACCGCAGGTATTTTAGCATTGGCTTTTATGGGTTTTTCGGGGTTGGTGTAGGAAATGAGTGAATGAGTGAATGATAGAGTGATAGAGTGAGAATGGATTTAATTATTACAAGTTCGTCTTCACAGGATTCATTAAATTACCTCTGAAACTAACCAGTTCAATATATTTCCCCGAAATTCGGTAATAGAGGGAAGTTTGCTTACTAATAACACATCTTCTAATTTTTTTTCGCTTATCAAACAAGGGATACATTTTGGGATTAAATGATATTTGATTTAACAATCTATTAAAATCTTCTTCTATTTCAAGTGCTGTTCGCATTCCAAAATTAAAAATCACATAATCCATTAAATTGTCATATTCAACAGAAGCTCTGGGTGAAAAATGAATTTGAGAGGGCATAATGATTGCTTATTGATTCAGTTTTAATTTTATTCTTTCCCGAACTTCTGAATATGGTACAAATTTTCCCTCATTCAACTGGTTTAAACCCTCTTCAATTGCCTGTTGATCTTCATAAGATAAATCATCCCAACCTTCTTTTTGGCCAATTCTAAATGAATCTATCTTTTTCAAAAGAATTTCATCTTCCAATTGCGAAATCCAATTTATCAATCTTAATCTAACTGCTTCCGTATTCATCTTACTGTTTTTTTCAAAATTAAAAAATAATATTCACATTCAAAAAGTATACTTTTAATCAATTCAAATTGTAATTTTGAAATGAAAATTAACTAAAAAGCAACCATTTCTAAATAAAAACCATCTTACCATAAAAAACCAAAATGAAAATCAAACTGCTTGAAAAACACAACAAACTCATCGCATTTTTATTGGCGGTAATTGGAATTGGCGGAGCATGTACTTTTGGCGGCTGCGCTTATGGAGTTGGTCCGGTTGCTTGTGAATACGGAGTTCCTTCGGCTACTTTTAAAGTAATCGGGAAAGTAAGTTCAGTTGAAGGCAATAATATTAAAGGTATTCGGGTAATTCTGCAAAATGACACTGCCCACACTGACATAGATGGAAAATTCAATGTTCAGGCAAACGATTTTCCTATGGATAAAGATTTCGATATTGAATTTGATGATACTGATGGCGAATTAAATGGCGCCTTTCAATCCCTCGACACAATTGTTTCCTTTGTTGATCCTGAATTTAAAAACGGTGACGGACATTGGTATCAGGGAGAAACCTCAAAAGAGTTCAATGTAAAACTGAAATCGAAAAATTGAAAGCATCCCAAATTCCATTTCGTAAAAAAATGGCTTTTGAATTATTCCGTCAATACCGGAAGAATGCACAAAAAGTCCATCAACTCAATTATATTTTTTTGGGAATGTACGCTTCGCTGCAATTTAAATTGCCTGCATTGTGGCAGCGATTGCAAAAAGGAATCTTCGGTAAAAGACATGCCTTTTGAAGACTTTATTGCTGCGATTGACAATATCAAAGACATTGTGGAGCCAAATAAAACCATGATCGTTTTTACGGGAGGCGAACCACTTTTGCGGAAAGACCTGGAACTTTGCGGACAGCAACTTTACGATCGCGGGTTTCCCTGGGGAATTGTTTCTAATGGGTTACAAATGAATCCTTCGCGGCTTGAATCACTCCTGAACGCTGGAATGCGGGCAATTACAATCAGCCTGGATGGATTGGAAAACTCGCACAACTGGCTGCGGGGAAATACAAATAGTTTCAGAAATGCAGTAAATTCGATTTCATTATTATCACAAAACCCTGAACTAAAATTCGATGTTGTTACTTGCGTGAATGGAGAGAATTTTGGAGAATTGAATGAAATCAAAAAATTGCTTTTAACAAACGGAGTAAAAGAGTGGCGGATTTTTACCATTTTCCCAATTGGCCGGGCAAAACAACATGAAACGCTGCAACTTTCACCGGTTCAGTTTAAACAACTTTTCGATTTTATTTCTGTTGAAAGAAAAAAAGGCGAAATCAAGCTTAATTACGGATGCGAAGGATTTCTTGGAAACTACGAAGGCGATGTGCGCGACAACCTGTTTTTCTGCAGGGCGGGTGTAAACGTGGCTTCGGTTTTAATTGACGGTTCAATTTCGGCTTGTCCCAATTTGCGCGACAATTTTATCCAGGGAAATATTTACACCGATAGTTTTAAGGAAGTTTGGGAAACCCGTTATGAAAAATACCGAAACCGCAACGGCTAAAACCGGTGAATGCGAACATTGTGATATGTTTCGTTATTGTGAAGGAAACGGCTTGCACCTTCGCGATGAAAAAGACGGCGAATTGCTGTTTTGCCATTTTAACCGAATAAAAGAAGGTGAAAAACAAATTGAAAATGCATAGCAATCTGTAATTCACCCCTGATATTTTTTCTGTTAAAATTATCGTTCAGGCATTTAATCTTTCGCCAATTACCGTATTTGAAAGCTGATCGTGAAATAATTTTTTGGCGCTTTTAAACATGATTAATTGAACAATGAGTGGAACAATAAAAATAAAAGAGTAACCTACTATTGTTCGTAAAATATTACGGCCAAGTGCCCTGAAAAAAGTAATTGGATTGCCGTTCTTATCAGTAATTTGCAATTTTAACAAACGTTTACCCAACGTTGCGTGCAATTTTGATGATTCCATTTTTGCGTTTATTACGAGATAAGAACAAAAAGTAATAATAAAAACAAAAAGGTATTCATTATCCGTCAAATCAATTACTTCAGGATCTTTCGTAATAAATATAATTACCATGACCAAAAACATACATACAAATGATACAGGAATCATTATCAGATTATCGAGAACAAACGCCAGTAAACGCTTCCATAATACTTTTTTGTAATACTGCTTCCGCCAGTCAATCTCGATTGGTGTAACAGTTTTTTGCCTTTTTATTTGTATATCATCGCCGATATCTTGATGAGAAACAACTATTTTTTTAGGTTCAGAAACTATTTTTTCGGGCTCAATCAGCGGAATAAATTCTTCAGCCGGAAATTCCCTGTCTTCAGTTATATCGGTGCCATTTATTAATTGTTCCGTATTTTCAATTATTACTTCCCTGTGAAATTGTAGTTGAAATTGGTTCAGGCTCTTTTTCTTTGCAACTTCCGGTTTGATTGCGGGTTCCTCTTGCTGCACATCTTCATCACTAAAATCATTTATTGCCTCATAAATAGCTTCTACAATAGCCATCAATGCATCATCTTCACTATTCCAAAACTGTTTGTTGTTTAAGGGCTGAAGATTTTTGGGAAGCAGTGGTAATTTTACAAAAGGAGTATGTTTCCATAAACAGTTTCGAACTAAAATTGGCACTAAAATGGTTTCACTTTTATTGTACCTTTCCATTACCTTTTGAGTGCGTTCGTAGGTTTCATCGTCGCTGATATAGTCGGAACTGATGAGTGCAAGCACTATGTCGGCTTCAAACAATTTCTGCTTGTATTTCTCTTTTTCCTCACCTGCCGGAATTTCAAAATCACTGTAAATTTCAACTGGAATTCTGGAATTTCGGATAGCCGGAACGAGATATTTTCTTATTGCCTGGCATTCATCTTCCTCTTCCGGCGCAGCAAGAAAGTACACTGTTATTTTTTTTCTCTTAACAAGCTCCTGAGATTGAGTTACGACGTTCATATTATTGAAAATTTAATTTTTATTTCAGAAATACTATACCATAAGGTTGCTTTCGACAGCACTTTATTTAGCTCTTATAAAATCTACAAGCTTTTCAATACCAATTGCAATTTCGGTGAAAGCCTCATCACGGTTGGTATATTCGGTAACGGGTGTGGCATTGCGCGGAAGTGCCTGCAATTTGGCATAAGGCAGACTTCTCCATTCACATTTTCTTAAAACAACCGGCACAACATAAGCGCTACCCTCTTCATGGCGTTTCATGGCCGAAGCCAGTTCCTTGTCCCAAATAAAATCGGAGGCGTTGAAATCGACACTTATCAAAAGTAAAATGACATTTGCTTTGTTTAATTCCAACATTATTGCAGCATCCCATTCCTGACCGGCAATCAATTCCCTGTCGTTCCAGGTTTCAACTTTGCCCGACCGTTTAAGCACTTTTAAATACTTGTCAAGCTCTTTTCATCTCCTCATCTTCATGGGCATAAGAAACAAAAATGGAAACCTTTGGTGCAGCGATGTCATTCATAACGAAAGTTTTGAAATAGTTTTTATACCAACTATTAACGCAATATTTAAGGTTTTGTTTACCAGTATTATTTTAAGCTCCGGCACGCTGATAAAATTCCTTTGTTCAAATTGATATTATGTTTCCCTTTTTAATTAAATGATGAAAGCTCCACTTTTCATTTTTTCTGGCTTTGATTAAATGATTATGCTTTCCTTTATCATTTTCCCGGCAATTATTAAATGATGAAAGCTCCACTTTTCATTTTCCCGGCCTTTAATTAAATGATGAAAGCTTCCTTTTTCGTTTTCTCTTTAATTATTAAATGATGATCGCGTCCCTTTTCATTTTCGAGCCTTTCATTAATTGATGATGGCTTCCTTTTTCGTTTTCGCGTATGTAGTAAATGGGAAGAACTGGTTTGATGAAAAGAATTTATGTTTATTTTTAAATCACTTTTAAAATATAATAAGAGGTGTGCTTTCCACACTCATTTGGCATGGAAAACACACTTTTGAAAAGATAAATGAGAAATAGAGACAATGTGTTTAAAAGAAGTTACCCACAATTAAAAATGACTGATATAGAATTAATTGAAATAGAAAAAAGACTAAAAAATGCTTCAAAAGGACCATGGAAATCTGTGATTGAAGGAAGAGACCATACGAGTGGTGACGATTTTATTATGACTGGTATTGGACAAGGCGAAGATATTTGGAGCGAAAATCGTGGGAAGGATATTTACGTGACAGGAGCAACAAAATCTGACGTAGATTTTATAGCTAATGCAAGACAGGACATTCCAAAGCTGTTAGACTACATTAGAGAGTTAAAAAGTAAACTTGATAATAAAAAATAGTGGTGCTTGGATATTTGGATTTATATTTTTAGCAGTTTTCGTTTATATAGGCTGGAATGGATTTGAATTACCCAAAGTTATTTTGGAGAAACAAATGTTACAACTGGGAAAATTATAAACACTTATCATAAATGGGGCGTTCGAGTAGGAGGAAGCTATCAGAGAGTGAAATTTGTGTATTCAGTAAATGATAGTGTTTATTTTAGTTTCAAGACAATTGGGAAAAAATATGGAAAACAAAATATGGGAAATCGAGTGAAACTTAGGTACTCACTCAAAAATCCTAGTAAAATCAAAGTGGAATCCTTTTATAACGATTACCAAAATTCAAATGAAGAAAAATTTTATACAAATGAAAATATTGGATTTAGTGAAATATCTCTAACAAACGGACTTTACACATTCATCAAACATGGAGAACAAGGAAAAATCATTTTTGAAAATCATGGAGAATACAAAATTCAAAATGACTCATTAATCATAGAATCCTTTGACAAACGGACAAAAAATTATTTTCAAGTAATTGGTTCCGGTAAAGACCAATATTTAACAGATTACGAAACAAAAATGACTTTTAGAAAATAAAAAACTGTTGGTAATAAATAGGAATATAAGCGGTCGGCACGACCCAGTCACACCTAAGGCAAGTTTGAACTACAACCCGGTTAATTTTGCAGGATTTTTTTCCTAGACATAGTGGTCAAAAATAGCATCTAAAATCATTTGTAGAGGTTGATTTTATTGGTGTTTTAGAAGATTACATTGGAAGTTGTTTCAATGTAATCTTTTTATTTTGTGAAAAAAGTGAAAAAAATGCCCGATTTAGGCTTCTGTAAAACGCAAAGAAGGGAAAACAAAGTGGGAAACAACGTTATCATGTCAGGAATGTTTTTGGTTATTTTTGCTTTTCGAAACAAGGTGCAAGTTTAAACCTCAGTTTGTATGGTTTATGAAGTGGGTGATGGAAAGACAGGTTTACCCGACACCTGGTTAGACAGCAAGAATAGTTTTCCAAAAGCAACCTGCGACTTTTCAAACGACTATCTTCAGTCAGCTCCGGCAGTAAAGATAAAAGAACAAATCACGTGTACATTTACTTATTGACGGGACCTACTTTCCAATGGATTGTGCCTCCGATTTTTGTATTGCGACCATGATGTCCCATTATGTTCAGTTATACAGAAGACGAACAAGGAAAAAATGAGAGACATCATGGAAGACCTGCAAAATCTGAAAGTTTTGGGAG
>JADIYN010000018.1 GCA_016705335.1 Draconibacterium sp.
TGATTTAACCCATAAGTATCGTCTCTACCGATACCATGCACATCATTCTGGTAGCCGCTGACCAATGTCCAGGTCGCAGTTCCATCAGAAGCATAATAATTGCCGGGTAAAGTAATACCATATTTGATTGCGAGATAAGATTCGACATAGTTTTGGTTAGGTACATCACCTGTAAAAGCCATAACTTCGGCAATATTTCCACTATACGAGCGTCCTGAATAATATCCACCTAAATAGAATTGAGAATTTATAGCAGTACCTCTGGTCTGGTTTACAATATGCCATTTAAAACTATGCAAAAAAGAATTACCGTTTCCATTTATTCGGCTACCTCCACCACTATACCAGTCATCTGCATTGTTATCTCCCCTCCACGAAGCATCCTCAATACCATCAGGGGCATCGTTGCTTAGCCGAATTCCTTTATCCGACCCATCTCCTATTAATCCCGCAAGATCGGTAGTAGAAGTAGGAAGAGTTACTACGACAAACGATTTTATCAGTGTTGATGCATTAGTTAACATCTGCTGATTTGCATTGGAAAAACTAACAGATGGATTGTAATTAACAGAATTTGAAACCAAAGAAAAAGTACCGGAAGAACGGACTGCATTAATATTGTTTGTTGTTTCATCATTCCAGGTAGTACCGTTAAAAGCAGTCGCACCATCACCTTTATACCAAAAGGGGTTGAAGTTATACCTGTAATTTTAAAATCATCAATTACCCAGCGCTCACTATTTGCGTTGTTAAGCATAGTAATCCTCACACGGAGGGTACTCGTTGCTGGCAGTGAGGTAATTGTAATAGTACTATATCCATCGGCAATTCTGTTTCCTCCAGCATCAGGAGCAAATTGCACAGTAGTTGTATTTCCATCATAAGGAGTAGATGCATTTCCTGTACCGGTTGAATAAGCCCAATATGCATTATTATTACCAACTACTTGAACAGTATTGTACCATGTTGTACCACTATTTGGACTAATTTCAACTCTAACGTAATCAGTTGCATCAACTCCATTAGCAGTAGATCCAATGGAAAATGCAGCTAATCTCAACGATAAAGTAATATTTGAATAATTTGAAGTGTTAATATTACTATTTGAAGTAAGTGTTGCAGTTGCATTTGTCACACCTCTGCCATGAGTCCCTTCTATTGCAAAAGGAGAACTCGCGGGACGATCTCCGGTTGCCGAGCTACCGGTATAGTATGCACCATTACTTAGAGTAAACAATGATGTACTGCTATTTAATCCATCTGAAACAATTGTAACCTGCCCCTGAACAGAATTTCCAGCCCCAACCAATAGACACAATAATACAACAAGGGAAAAATAATATTTTTTTGATGAAAGTATAAATCGTTTCATATGCTTTGAGTTCTTAAAATGAATAGCCTAAGAAACTGAACACTCAAAGCAGGTTCCGGAGACTGGAAAACAAAGGATTCGCGTAAAAAATAATATTTCTTTTTGGCAAGTAAAAGTAGGTTCGGGTTGCTTTTCAGTTTCTCAAAGAAAAGAGATGATTCCCGGAAAGCGACTATATCAAGCCATAACAGAGAAATTACTAAGTGAACTAAGTTCACCAATAACATAGGATTTAAAGTCTTATATTTAAGCAAATTAATCAAACAGCAAATAAAATTTTCCCTTAAAGCGTCTTTTCGAATGTTAAACAAACAATTAAAAAGACATTTTGTTCATTCCTCCAGTAATTAATAATGAAATGCAAATATATAAACATCATTCTAATTTCAAGGAGATATAATTATTAACATTGCATGTTATTCCCATTTTGGGAAAGCAAACTTTAAAACCAGATTGGGAATAAAGATAATTATGTCCTGTTTTTGAATTTTTATAAACTTTTTTTTTGAGGAAAAGAACTGCAAGCTTCTGATTTTCATAAAGTTGCAGTTCTTTAAAAGATTATTTTCGTGAAAAAACAAGCTACGAATATTTTTGAATCAATTGTAAAAATATTGAGTTTCTCTAACTATTGAATTCTAGTTAAAAAACTCAAGATGCCGGCCTTATTTTTCTGAAAAATCCTTGCCTGTTTTTTCAGTTTCGCAACATCGTTTACTGTAAAATCACCGTAAAAAGATACAACAAACTGAAGCTGATTTTCTGATTCATTTCGAACGAATACATGACACTCCTGAAATTTCTTTTTACCACCCATCAACCAAATTTCAGTATCTGAATCATTTTCGTCGTCTTCGAATTTTTGATAGGACATTTTTGGTAAAAAACCTTTTGCTTTTTCAAGAAATTCAGAACCTGATAAATCTCCTTTTTCGGGATTGTATGACATAAAACGGATTTGATTTAAATCACCGGTAACATTTTTTTCGTCTCCATTTTCTCCTAAATCAAGGTCAATTGCATCGATCATATTTTTTGAGAAAGTAAAACTTGTAATCGCATCGTTATTTGAAAATGCATTATACATTTTATCTGATTTACTTTGTGCTCCCGAAATTTGTGATAAAAATAATACCATTACTGTTAACAAGATTGTGATTGTTTTCATTGTCTTTGTTTTATGGATTTTATTGCTGTCTTTATTCTTCCGTGTTCTACTCTTCCTTCATTGTTAATCCTTCGGGTTTCATAATCCAGGTTTTACCAACCATATCACCATCCCATGTATTCGATACATTCTCAATATCATCGATAATTCTTTCCAACCCGTTACTCAAAAAAACAGCTTTTCCCTGAGGCACTTTCACAGTTATGTCAACATCCTGACCGCGGTATTTTTCATCTTCACCGAGTATAAACCACGGGTCGAAAACTACTGTTGAATCTTTCAGATCAAAACGATAAATGATATTTTCTGTTATTTCCTTTGCCATTTCGCGAGTTTTACCACGTGATGATTTTTTTATTAGAATTACAAAATCATCGTTAGCCGACCTTTCAACATCAAGAGATACATTTCCGAGCATAACTTCTTCTCCATCAACCATTGCAACCTTTACGTCATCAATTTCGAAATCCATTTTTGCATAATTTTCGTATTTATCTTCGCCGAGTTTCAGTGTTAAAGTTTGACAGGAATCGCAAGAAATGGTTTTTGTTTCGGTAACCGAAGATTGATTTTTATAATTACCCAACTGGCCGATTGAAACCGCAATTAAGGAAACAAGGGCTATTAACCAAATACCAACCATTGTTAAACCTATGGCAGTGTTGTTGGTTTTATACCTGAAAACCAATTTGGTACCAATAAATAACATGGCGAGCAATGGAATTCCGGCCAGGATTCCAACAGCAATCATTCCAAAAGTTACAGTACCAGGTGCAACAAAATGATTTAAAAAACCGGGCACCTGAACTTCAGGACTCCAAATCAATGGCCAACCCTGTACAAAAGAATGACCAATTACCATTGAAGAAATGAATCCGAGTAAACCTATAAAACCTGAAATAATGAGAAAAACGCCTATAATTATTACGATTACTTTTAGCAGTACTTTAAAAAAGTTGTAGGTAACATCACCGGCAGCATCAACCGATTTTCTTCCTTTTGAATAAGTATCCGATTCTTTAAATTTTTTGTAGCTTTCTTTCATTTCGCTTACTTCTTCCTTTATCGATTTTTCGATATTTTTTACAGTAGCTTCCTGTCCTCTCATTTCGAGCCGCTGTGCAGTATTTTTGCTTTTGGTACTGCAATCCAAAGAATGATATATGCCAGAAATCCAGCCCCTGAAGTAGCAAATAATAACACCACAAAAATTATCCGCAGAATGACAGGATCCATGTTAAAATAAGCCCCAAGTCCTCCGCAAACACCACCAATTACACGATGATCGGGATCGCGGTAAAGCCTGCGTTTACGTTTTGCTTCTTCAGTTGGCTGATATACTTCTTCCTTTTCTTCATCATCAACAAAATCTTCAGGAGTCCCCATTATCTCAATAGCCACATTTACCATTTCAATTGAAACTACTCTCTGATCATTTGCGGCTTTTTCGATAAATATTTCAGCAATTCTTGCTTCAATGTCAGTTAGAATTTCCTTTCCTTCTTCACTTGACCCAAAATGATTTTTCAAGTTAATCAGGTATTTCTGCAGTACTTCGTATGCATCTTCTTCGATGTGGAAAACTGTACCGCTGATATTTATAGTGAATGTCTTTTTCATCTCATTTTATTTTTGAAATTGATTTCTGTTTAATCTAAGTTATATATTATTGTTCCTCACTTTGGCTACTGCTTCAACTAATTCACTCCATGATTCTTCCAGCTCACCTAGAAATTTCCGACCGCTATCAGTCAATTCGTAATATTTACGGGGTGGTCCCTGGGTTGATTCTTCCCAGCGATAGGCTAAAAATCCTGTATTTTTTAACCGTGTCAACAACGGATAGAGTGTTCCTTCAACTACTATCATTTTGGCTTCCTTGAGCCCTTGTATGATATCACTTGCATAGAGAGGTTTTCCGTCAAGAACAAGCAGAATGCAGTATTCTAAAACTCCCTTCCTCATCTGTGCTTTTGCATTTTCTATTTTCATCGCAGTATTTTTTCTGGTTTTTAATTTTATTTATTCTCACTCTCAACAAAGAATGCAGTTGGTTTAGTTTTGCCAAACCTTGCTGTTTGTCATCCAATTTTCGAGCGCTAAAGGTCGTTCAGTTTCAATGGCAGTTGTAAACAATTTTTCGTTTTTCATCCAGTTTTCAACCTGTAAACAGGGTTCCACTTCCTGAAAAACCACCGGTTTGAAATAAGTACTGTTTTTCATCCAATCTTCAACCGTTAAATTGGCATCATATTCATTTTCATAAATATAATTTGCCATGGCGGCTTTTGTTTCTGTAGCCTTAACATCTGATTTTTTTGAAGTTTCAACCATTGCCAAAGCAATTTGGTTGAAACTGCTGTTGGTTAACAGCGTTTTCCAAAAATCCTGCGCTGCTACTGTAAAACTGATAAGTACAAAACTTACTACTACTGCTCCTGTGCGTAAAACTGTTTTCTGAACATTGTTTTTTGTTTTCATGGCTTTGTTTGTTTTTAATGACTTTGTTTTCTGTTTCTGTTTTTCTCTTTCGAAGTTTGTTTCTGTTTTCTGTATGTAATTCAAAAGAGATTGTTTTTGCTTATTTTATCCTTAAGACGCTGCTAGTTTTTAAATGTTACAAACTGTAAAGAACTTTTTTTAATCTGCTACCTTCACTTACATTGTTATTGGTAATGCAAATATATGTATTTATTTTAGTACTATGCAACACAAAGTACCATATTTTTAAATTATTTTTTTGAGAATTTAATAAACAACTGATATACTGAGATTTGATGATTTATATTTTGGGTAGAATTTTTTCAGAAAATTATTAAATACTATAAAAAATGGAGATTTCAAGTAAAAATAATTATCAGCATTTACATTTTTATAGGGGAAAAAGAGATTTAAACAAAAAAAAGGCTGCCCAGTAACGGACAGCCCCTTATTGTATTTCATCCTTATTTATAATCAGAACTTGAATTTAACACCAAACATCATGCTCCAGGTTGAACCTGTACTAACATTATCTACAAATTTGGCATTTTCATTAAATGCTGATATAGTTGAAGCATTTAACTGATAAACTGGTGCTCCATTCTGAAATCCAGCAGTTTTAATTAATTGGATATTATCGTAACCATTTGTGATTCCGAAGGTTTTATAACTACCCCATTCACTGTTGAGCATATTACCAATATTAAGAATGTCTAAAGTAATTTCCAAAGTACCTCTTCTTGATTCACCAATTCCCGTAAAAATCTCTTGTGCAAATTTGAAATCGATATTGTTATACCAAGGCTCCAGTTTTCCGAATCTTTCGGCATATTTTCCTTTGTTATCACTTAAGTATGAATCACTTTCAAGATAAGACCAGAAAGCATCCAATTGTTCCTGTGCTGTAACAGTAACCCCACTTGAAGTAAAATCAATAAAAGTAATATCGTTTTTATCTCTTGGGATATACATAAGGTCAGAAGTATTGCCATCTCCATTCATATCATTTGAATAAGTGTATGACATGCGTCCCTGGTTATAACCTACATAAAAAAACGATATGGTTGAAGCCAAATGTTTTATATATTCAACGCGATAAGATACTGAACCAACCAAACGGTGAGGAACTGTAAAGCCAGAATAACTTAATAGAGGATCATTAAGGCTGTTAACTTCTGTATTACTAGACCAGGCCGAGTTGGCGGATGAACCAGGATTCGTTGTTAGATCTTTGGCTCCACTGTAAGTATATGCAAATGTACCCATTAATCCTTTGGTGAATTTTTTTGTGATTTGTGCCATTAATGAATATTGATATCCTTCATCGGTATTTTCCAAAACCATGGCATTAGAAACTCCACTATTCACCCGGTTAGTTTTTTTGGCAGCCGAATAAGCCAAAAATCCTGATGCAGGAACGTTGTTGTACCATGAGTCACGTCCATCAGTTCCGCTAAAATTGCCAAGTGGCATTGGTTCATTAATATTATTCTGTTTTATTGCCTGATAATCTTTTGAATACATACCTTCAAAAGTAAATGTAAAATTCAAAGGAATTCAACATCGTAATTCAACGGTAGATCTCCAAACTTTAGGAAGTTTAAAGTCGGGCGAAACTACATTTATCGTACCAGGGGCTTTTTCTGCAGGTGTAGTTGGAAACAAATCAGAATGGTTTGCAATTTGTGTTTTATAATCCTTTTCAAATCCTATTGTGGCCAAAGTAGCAGCATTGGTTATTTCAACAGTGTTCTGAATAACGCCCGAATTGGTTGGTTGGTTGGTGTACCATACAAAAGGTAAGAAACCAGAGAAGAAACCTGTCCCTACACGAAGGGTCATGGATTTATCACCTTTTATGTCCCAGTTAAATCCAAAACGGGGCTGAACATCCAATTTAGGATCTGGCCATATAGAGACATCCAATTTTTGACCATAAATAAAAGTAAGATCATTGATTGCTTTGTTACTTGGCAAATCGTCAAAATAGAAAGGTCTTTCAACACGGACTCCCCCAGTTAGAGTAATGTTATCGGTAATGCTATATTCATCTTGAATATAAATTGCCCCTTTACCAAAAGTTAACTCAGCACCAGGCGCTTCAATATTATTATAACCATAAGTTAAACCAAATGCGGTTGGAGCTTTGTTCTGCATAAAATCTTCCATCGATGCATATCTGTAATAGCTAAGCGCATAACGCAGATATGAATTTTTAAAATATAGACGGTCAAACGAAATACCAGCTGTTACCGCGTGTTTTCCAAGATTGAACGTGAAGTTGTCAGTAAAATTTAAAGTGTTGTTTGTGACATCATTGTTATATGTGAACAATTCGTATCCGGTACTCATATATTGTGCACCATCTTTGTAAATATCAATAAACGGAAATAAATCACTGTTACTTCCTCTGGTATCTTGAATATGTGTATAGCTAGCCAGAAATTTATTTGAAACAACATCGCTGAATTTACTGTTTAACTCACCAGTAAACGAACGAACGTAATTTGTAAAGTTATAATTCGAATTGGAAAAAGCCATTGAAGTCAACCCGATACGTGCGGCTCCTCTGGGATTGGGTGCACTATTTGAGTTTACTGCCTGATCATTAGTCGATTTAACATCGTTGTAACGTAAAGTAAATTTATGATTATTGCTTATATTCCAATCCAAGCGAGCCAAAATCTTATAGTTTTCACTTGCAAAACTTCCAAAATTTTCAAAATCCCCAGGATTGTATTGGTAAGTATTTTGAAGGAAGTTACTAATTGTTTGCATATCAGCAGTTGTAGTTCTTGATATCTTTTTTTCAGCATCAGCGTCTGAACCATCGCCTTTGCTTGCACTCCAATCAATCCCCGGAAACTCACTCTTTTCTATCTCCCCGTTAACAAAAATAAAAAGTTTATCTTTAATTATCGGAGCGCCTATACTAAGACCATAAGTAGATTTTGTGCTTGTCCGTGCATTAGGTACAATATTATCTCCTACTTTTTCACCAGTAAAATTTTCAGGTCTTTGAAATGTATAAGCTGAAACCTTTAGCTGGTTGTCCCCACTTTTTGTAATTGCGTTAATACTGGCACCAGTAAAATTAGATACCCGAATATCGAACGGAGATACATTAACCGAAATTTCATCGATTGCGTCGAGCGAAATTGGCTGAGCATCACCCCCGGGAAGGTTATTGGAACTCAATCCAAAATTGTTGTTAAAAGCAGCACCATCAATTGTTATATTATTATAGCGACCATCCCGTCCTGCAAAGCTATTACTACCACCTGCATAAGGTGAAAGACGGGTAAAGTCGTTAATACTGCGTGATATAGTTGGCAAAGATTCAATTTGTCTTGAGGAGATATTCGTTTTTGAGCCTACTTTTTCAACAGCTTTGGCCGCCATAATAACAACCTCGCCAAGAGCAATATCTGATTCCTTTAAAATCGGATTGAGGGAGAAGTTATCTCCCAAATTGAGATTTAGATCGGTAACCGAAGAAGTGGCATAACCTACAAAAGAAATATTAACTGAGTATGGACCACCCGGACGCATACCCTGGAGTGAAAATCGTCCTTCGTTATTGGTAATTGTACCATACTGTGTCCCCGATGGCACGTGAACAGCCAAAACTGTGGCTCCTGGTAATTTTTCTCCTGATTCTGTGGACACTGTACCACTCATACCGGATGTTGTAACCTGAGAAAAAACGGAAATCCCTGTAAGGAATACCATTAAAAACGACATTAAAAGTTTTTTCATTTTCATCATTACATTATTTAATAATTAATTTGCAAAAGTAATTTTTAGTTTTTTTTAACATTCCAAGTTATTGTTAAACGTTTATTAAATTAATAATACAATTTTCCAATTCATATTGAATTAAAAATTAATTGAACCGATTTTTTGTTTAATAAACTGAATTATAGCTAGTTGAGTTGATATTTAAAACTTTTTAAAATTATGAATTCAACATTAATTAATACAGGATTTTTGTCTTGTTTCCTTATAAATATATTAACAACTGAATTGAATTTAAATACTTTATTTACAACCCATTACCTGTTTTAGATTTGGTTATTAACAATAAATGTGAAAAATAAAACCTGTTTATCGATTTAAAGCCTTTACGCAAGACATAATTTATATAATGGTAAAAAACAAAAAGTTAGTAATTGAAACTGAAAGAAAAGAAACCCAACAATTCAGACAAAAAACGGTTTTATTGCAAATGAATTTTTATTTTTACCCCGATTTTGAACAGGAATTTAAGAAAAATTGGAAAATGGGACATTTGCAAATTGATCAAATGCTGGACGAGAAAGGCTTTATTGACGAACCGGTTGATCCAAATTTAAAACTCGTTGAAGAAATTAATCGACTTAAAATAGAGAAAAATGCGATTATTTTAAGCCATTTTTATGTTGAAGGCGAATTACAGGACATTGCTGATTACGTGGGTGACAGTCTTGGTTTGGCACAAAAAGCTGCAAGTACAAATGCTGACATGATTGTTTTTGTTGGTGTACATTTTATGGCCGAAACAGCAAAAATAATAAATCCAACAAAAAAAGTAATTCTCCCCGATTTAAAAGCAAGTTGTTCATTGGCCGAATCGGCTCCGGCAGATAAATTCGCTGAATTTATTGCACAATACCCTGACCATAAAGTAATTACTTATATAAATGCATCAGCAGCCCTGAAAACAATGTCCGACATAGTTTGTACCTCGGCCAATGCAAAACAAATTGTCGAAAGTTTCCCGAAAGATCAAAAGCTAATATTTGCCCCCGATAAAAATCTGGGTAATTACATAAACAGTATTACAGGTCGTGAAATGATTTTGTGGGACGGCGCATGTATGGTGCATGAGCAATATTCAGTAGATAAAATCATCAGCTTAATTAATGAACACCCTGATGCTGAATTTATTGCCCACCCCGAATGTGAAAAACCTGTGCTGCTCGTTGCCGATTACATTGGATCAACAACAGCGCTTTTGAATCATGTTCAAAACAGCAAATTCAAAAAATTTATTGTAGCTACCGAAAGCGGCATTTTACATCAAATGGTAAAAGCCTGTCCTGATAAAATTTTTATCCCCGCTCCATCTGTTGATTCAACTTGTGGATGTAACGATTGCTCATACATGAAACTTAACAGTATGCAAAAACTTTACATGTGCATGAAACATGAACTACCTGAAATTATTTTACCTCAGGAAGTTATAGAAAAAGGGAAAATTTCAATTCAGCGGATGCTTGATATTTCGAAATAATTAAAATGCACCAAGTTTAATTTGCCTGTGCAGGGTCTTTAATTGTGTTAGTTCCATTTATATTTTCCACAAGCAAGTCCTTTTTCGAAATTTCAATTGCTTTTAATAACATATTATCAATCTTCTTAATAATTGGGTAAAAACCTTCTTCTCCGATAATATTGCGTGCAATGTATGCTTTCAATTGTGTTTGGATAATTAAAGATGAGGATTTTAGTCCAGCATTATCACGTGGAATTCCTTTACCTGCAGCATAATTTAAAAACTCTTCAAGCACATTTTTTCGGTCAAGATAACTATCAAATTCATCGGCTTCTGTTAAGCCTGACAGATCTTTTCTGTGTTCATCGGCATAGGCATAAGCAAAAGTGTAAATTAAACCCTTTCGATAGATTGAGTTGTAATAATCAGAATTCCCGGTTGTATCAATCGGCACAAAAAAATCAGGCATTATTCCGCCGCCGCCATAAACGATCCTGCCACTTTTGGTTGTGTATCTCAATGAATCGGCAAAGTGAACACTGTCGGCCACCAACTGTTCCATACTATGAAAGCGCGTGTAAATGTTGTCGTAGTATTTATCATTTCCCTCTTCGTAAGAACTTTGAATACAACGTCCGCTTGGTGTGTAAAAACGTGCAACTGTAAGTCGCAAAGCCGAACCGTCACTTAAAGGAATCTGCTCCTGAACCAGCCCTTTTCCAAACGATCGCCTCCCGATTATTATCCCGCGGTCGTTATCCTGCATTGCACCTGCAAATATCTCACTTGCCGAAGCCGAAAATTCATCAATCATCACATACAATTTAAAGTCTTTCCAGGTTTCACTGCCTGATGCGTTGTATGTTTTACGAGCCTGGTTTACTCCTTCAGTATAAAGAATTGGTTCACCTTTTCCCAAAAATTCATCAACCATCTGCAATACAGCAACCAAAGATCCTCCAGGATTTTGCCTTAAATCGATAATTACTTTTTTAGCACCTGCATTTCTAATTTTTACCATGCCATCCATAAACTCGTTATAAGTTTTATTGGCAAAACGGCTGATCTTTATAAAACCTGTTTCCGCATCAATCATGTAGGATATATCAATACTGTTTATCGGAATATCACCACGGGTGATTTCAAAATCAAGTTCCTTTTCAGCTCCATTTCGAATAATTCCAACCAACACTTTTGTGTCTTTGTCGCCTCGCAACAGGTTTAAAACAGTGGTATTTACAACAGCAACTCCCGCAATAATCGAATCGTTAACCTTAACAATTCTGTCTCCCGGTAAAATTCCTACTTTACTTGACGGACCGCCTGAAATCACTTCAATAACCCGAACTGTGTCTTCCATTATTGAAAACTGTACTCCAATCCCCGAGAATTTTCCTGTCATTTCTTCCTGCACTTCCTTCATATCGGCAGGTGGAATATATGATGTATGCGGATCGAGATTCTTCAAAATTTCGGGTATAGTTTTTTCTATTATATCCGACGTGTTTACACTATCAACATAACCCTGGTCGATGTATGAAAGTATTTCTGAAATTTTGTTTTGCCCTCCAATTTTGAGGCCCACAAAATCAGTTTGGCTATTTCGGTTTAAAAGATTCCCGATTAAAATTCCGGTGGCAACCGAAACTGCAATTAAAAGGGGAATCAGAATTGTTATTTTTTTATTCATTTCAATGTTTATTAAATATTGCCGGGTTCAATTTGTTCGACATCAATATTTGCCCTTTTTAACAGGTTTATTCCATCTTCGAGCCGATAGTTTTCAGTAAAAACCACCCGCGAAATACCAGACTGGATAATCAATTTTGAACATTCCAAACACGGAGAAGAAGTAACGTAAAGTGTTGCACCTAAACTGCTGTTACCCGATTTTGCAACTTTTGTAATGGCATTTGCTTCGGCGTGTAGAACGTATGATTTGGTTTTATTGTCTTCGTCTTCACATTCATTTTCAAACCCTGATGGAGTTCCGTTGTAACCATCGGAAATAATCATTTTGTCTTTAACCAAAAGTGCGCCAACCTTTCGCCTGTTACAATATGAATTTTGTGCCCATATATCGGCCATTTTCAAATATCGCTGATCCAGTAACTGCTGCTTTTTTGTTGTCATTTTCAATTTTATATGAGATTGGTATGCTTTTAACTTACATGATTACAAATGTAATACTGAATTGTTCAGTTTTGGAAACTTGTTATTGAAAGAGATGGATTTTAACAAACATTAAAGTACAAAAACAAAAAACGCCGCATTTAGCGGCGCTTTTCAATATTATATTTTCATTTTATTGCTTAATAAGCAACCAAAGATCGGCGTATTTTGGAAATGCCTGCCTGATTTCCTTTACCCTTGAACGTGCTTCAGTTTCGCCTTTGTATGAATTGACGCAAACACGGTAATAACCGGTTTCGCTATGAAGGATAATTGGTGCAAACCCTTCGTTTAACAAAGTTTCGCGGAAATTTTTTGCATTGTCAAGTTGACCAAACGAACCAAGTATCACAAAATAAGTATTGGCTTCGTTGCTTGATTTATCTGCAGCATCGGTAAAAGTTACAGATTCCTTGCGCAGTGAAACAGATTTATCATCAGTTACAGTTGCAGGTTTGGCAGTCTCAGTAGTTTCTGGTACTGTAAAAACTTTTGGTTGAGCAGAAGGTGGTGTATATTTTACTTCTGGTTGTTTTTTTGATGTTTTACATGCCGATAAACCAATAACAGCCACGATAACAAAAAACATTATTCTTTTCATACTTACTTTTTTATAACAGTTTAACGCGGCTAAATTAAGTAAAACGGTTTATACAAAACCTATTATCAATACTAAGTTTTACACAACTTGTTGTTTGAAACTCTCAACAGTATTCATATATAATTATTGCAGAAACCACTTAATTGCAAAATTGAAGAACCGAAAAACCAAACTCCCATAATAACGTAAACATTAGTACTTTAGTAGAATTTATATACTTCAAATTGAAGTTAAACAGGATATTCTGAATATTGCAAGTTATGAAAAACCGGAAAACATCATATTTTACAAGGGAGGCTCAATTTGCCGGCAAATTTTATCCTGAAAACAAATCAGAACTTACAAATCAACTAAACACATTTTTTGAACAAGTCAAAACTCAAACAAAACAAACAAAACAAAACAGCGCACCACAAGCAATTATTGTTCCTCACGCCGGATATGTTTTTAGCGGACAGGTTGCTGCAAACGGATTTCAGCAAATTCCACAAAACACAAAGTATAAACGGGTTTTTGTGCTCGCTTCAAGCCACAGATATTCATTTGACGGGGCAGCACTTTATTGCTCCGGAAATTACATAACACCTTTAGGCGAAGTTGAAGTAGATATGGAACTTTCAAATCATCTTTTACAGTTGTCTGATTTATTTAACGATTACCCAAATGCGCATGAACAGGAACACAGTGTGGAAGTTCAATTGCCATTTTTACAACACAGATTAGGTTACGATTTTTTGTTTGTACCGATTATTCTGGGAACATATAAACCTGAAACCTGCAAAAAAATAGCAGGTATTTTACAGGAATGGTTCACGCCTGAAAACCTTTGGATAATCAGTACCGATTTTGCACATTACCCTAATTACGAAAATGCCCGGATGGTTGATGAAACAACGGCAACAGCAATTTGTAGAAATAATCCCGGAAAACTTCTCGAAGTAATTAATGAGAACAAAAATCTTAAAATCGAGAATCTGGCAACTTCTCTTTGTGGCTGGACCTCGGTACTTTCGCTGTTGTACATGACAGTAAATCAACAATATGATTATGAGAAGATTTTTTATCAAAATTCAGGTGATGTAAAATTATTTGAAGGAAAGGACAGAGTTGTTGGCTACTGGTCGATAGCAGTTTTTAAACATACAGAAGAATTTATAATTACTGATGTGGAGAAAAAAGAATTACTTTAAAAAGCGCGGGTTTCGATATCTGATTATGTAAAAACGGGAAAAGAAGGAAAAATAATACCTACAAACAGTTCGGGAATATTGAATGAAATTATGGGAGTATTTGTAAGCGTTTATATTAACAGTAAATTACATGGTTGTATTGGTGGTTTTGCCAGGAAAAAAACTTTAAATGAATTGGTCCAGGAAATGGCTGTTTCTGCATCACACGATCGCAGATTTGATTCAATAAAAAAAGATGAACTGGACAAAATGGAAATCGAGATTTCTGTGCTTTCTCCTTTAAAAAAGATTGATTCTGCAAGTGAAATTGAGTTGGGAAAACATGGTATCTATATAAAAAACGGAAGTAATTCCGGTACATTTCTTCCACAGGTTGCATCCAAAACCGGTTGGAATACCCATGAATTCCTGGGACATTGTTCGCGCGACAAGGCCGGACTTGGTTGGGAAGGTTGGAAAAATGCTGAAGTTTTTACTTACGAGGCGATTGTTTTCAGAGAATAAAACAGCATTATTTTAGAAGCTGTCAGTTCTGAAAATGCGGGCAAGTCGGGGTGACTATTTGAAAACCTCCCGCAAAACATTCAGGGATTTTATTTCACCCAAATCTTCGAAATGCAATTGGTAATAATCTACCATAACAGTTATTAATGTATCGCGCATGGCACGTGAAACAATAAATTCGCTGATTTCATGAAGTTTTAATGACGAAAGTTTCATCAAATATTCAGTTGCTTCTTTGTTGGCATAAAACGGGTGTGAAGGCTGAAAATGAACAATTTCACCTTTTTTCATATCAAACCAACCTTCAAAACCAACCCGGTTTGTTTCAGGAAAAAATCCCAAATATTCAGTTAACCTGAACAAAAACCAAAGATGAAAATTACTTGAACCTGTTTCCATTAAATCAAAATACAAAAGTGAGTTTTTAATAAAATCATACATTTCGGGATAACTTTCCTGCTCGTTGATTGATTTATATAAAACTTCGGCAATAAAAATTACAAGCGATGATTTTGTGATATTAAACGGTATATTTTGATAAACCTGATTGCTTTTCAACTCTTTGATGCGGTGCAACTCGTGCGTCGGTTTTTGGTAGGCAACCAAATCAACAAGAAAAAGTGGTTGCAACAAATTCGATTTGTTTTGCGACTTCCTGCTCCGCGCTGCATTTACCATGTAACTTTGCCGGCCAAAATCGCGTGTAAAAATGGTTGCAATAACACTGCTTTCGCCGTATTTTATAAAGTGCAGAACTATTCCTTCGGTTGTAACAAGCATGGAAATTGTGAGATCGTTATAATATTTTCTGCTATTAGGTCTCGATTATGTTTTTTCTTATAATCCAAACATCCTGAGGTAGCCAACTTTTTCCGTTTTCAGGATTCGTTATAACATGTTCAAGTATTTCAACATTGCCAAACAGTTTTCTCATAAATTCCTTTGGGTGAAAGGCAGAGTATGTACGATGTCCTTCTTTCACATTACCTCTTATAATAAGCTGCCCATTGTTATATTTACTTAGTTCTGAGATTGTTAGCTTAACTTTAAAATTATCGCCCTGAGTTGTTACTAACATAATTCCTCCTGGCTTTAGGATTCGATATAATTCATTGTACCAGTCAAAATGTAGTTGTTCTGAGAGGTGGGTAAAAACAGAAATTCCATAAACCACATCCATAAATCCATCATCATAATCCAACTTTGCTGTTAGTGAATTATTGTTGAAATTAATTCCTTTCAAGTTTTCAATGCACCATTCAATAGCGCTTTTGTTATAATCCGTTCCAAAAAATTCGCAATTATTGTTTATTACCGAGTGCAAATGTCTTATTACCCTTCCCGGACCACAACCCCAGTCCAATATTCGCTTACTTTTTAGTTCAATATATTTTTTAAAATGGTCGTTAAGCCAAACTGCTGTTTCTCTGCTATCCGTAAAATATTTAGCATAATTAATTTGAAACGACTCATAAATAAGATAATCTGGCGGCAATTGGATGCCAGGATTTTGCAAAAGAAACTCTTTATTAATTATTTTATTTTTCCGTTTTTGAGCAAAAAACATTATCCAATCTGCATAATAAATTAACCCGAGTTTCCTGAGAAAATTAGAAATTGCACTTTTTTTCATTTAAATAATTTTGTTGATATCTATTTGTATTTGATAGTTTGCACTTTTAATGTATAAATAACAACTTAGTTGCATGTGTTTCTTCGCCAAGTTCGTCATTGCAAAACACAAGGTAAACACCGGTTTTAACACGGTTCCCGTTTAAGTTTTTACCATCCCAGACTGCTTGTCCACCCAAAGATTGGGCTCTGAAAACAAGGTTTCCTGAAATGTCCGTAATTTTAACTTCAGAGTTTTCAATCAGGTTGGTAATTGTAACCGGTCCGTCATAGGTTTCGCGCACTGGGTTTGGGTAAACATATACACTGTCGTATGTTTGTCTTCCTTCAATTGCCTCGCCCATGTATGAAATTAAACCTTTTTCAGTTCCGATAAAAACCTCGCCATTTTTCTGGTTTATTGCAATAGAAGTAATATTGTCAGAATAAAGCGGACTGTTGTTAGTTGTAAAATGTAAAAGTTCTTCCGTTCCTGTATCGGAAACCAGATACACACCCGAATTTTTGGTACCCAGCCATTTTCTGTTGGCGCCATCAACAGCAATTGCAGTAACTGTTTCGTTCTTTAATAACGGATGATAAATTCCATCGTTCAGATCCAAGCTGGGTTGAGTTGCATATAAAATATCCGTTTCCCAAATCCTGCCCGGATTGTTGTATACTGCTACTCCCATTGAAGTACCCATCCAAATTGCGCCATCATTATCCTCTGCAATCGAATAAATATCATTCATCCGGGTATATTCTTCCTGAACACCGTTGTTAAAATATGAGGTTACAAGAAGTCTTTTTTTCCTTGTACCATCTTCATTTACAACATATGCATCATTTGCGCCTAAAACAATCATCCATTTATCATCGAATTGATTTACAATCAGTTGACCAACATTTAATCTATTGGCAATTTCAGGCAAGGTAAAAGATGACCATTTCCCATCAGGGGTTAACATGTGCAAATTTTGGTCAACATACGAATTAGTTATCCATAAATTTCCCTTCGAATCGAAGTCCATTCCAGCAATACGTACATAAGGTTCATTGGGTTGGCTGGGTAATGCAGTTAGCAGAGGGCTGTTTTTATTTGTAAATCTGTTGACCAACTGGTCGTTATTATACTCCAGCAGTCCTCCACCCCAGCTTGCTACATAAAAATGGTTCGAATTGGCCGGATCTTCTGCGATAGAAAGAATATTGAAAAAACCATCCAATTCGGGGTGATTGTTTTTTGTAAAGTAAACCCACTGGTCGTTTACCAAGCGCTGGAACCTTGGAAATTCAAAACCGCTTGTACCTCCTGGCGAAACCCATAAATTGGAACCAAACTGATGCAATGAGTAAATACTATTATCCATTGGACTGTTAAGCCGTATTTGCTCATACTGATCACCTGTATTTTTACAAAGTGCATTTGTAAAATCAGCAATCCAAATCGTTTCATTGTCAGTAATTACCGAACTTCTAGTATTTATTGGGAAGATATTTTCGTTACCGAAACTGTAACGGTTAACTTCCTTTACAATTTGATGGGTATCATCAACAACAAATATCTGTTCGCGGCTGGTTATTGTCATATATTTTCCACTGCTTTGAATTTCATAAGCATATCTGATTTGTGGTAAATAAGTTTCCCAGGTATTATCATTCAGTACATACAATTGATCGCCGTCCCATTGATCAGGTGTGTAATTTGCAATTAATTTGCCGGCATGAATTTCTACAATACTGAATTTATCGGTGTAATGTGGTATGTTTTGAATTTGAATCCAATTATGATAATCAAGTAAATTCGCCCCTTCTTTTTGTGCTTTTAAAATACCCTTGTTTGTTGCAGCATATATAAATTCGCCATCGGTTTCTATGTCATTCACACCGAGATTGCTTCCATTTTCACCAATCAGATATGTATCTTTTATTTCCAGTTTTTTCAGGTTAATAATCACAATACCGAAACCACAGGCCAACCAGGCTTCTTCGCCAATGAAACTAACATTGTTAATGGTTTTATCGGTTGTAAGTTGTTTTCGTTTTATATCCGAAAGGTTTACTACACGCCCATTGGTAATCAAATCAATATTGCTGTTATTGTACGCAATGACTAAAATGTCATTGGTTTCGCTATAAGCTATTGTTTTAATTCCAAAGTCGGAGAGTTGTAAATAATCAGCAACTTTATTGGCACTGTTATCCTGCAAATCATAGAAAAATAGTCCTCCGGTTGTAGCACAGTAAACTTTATCAGGCGAAACTGCAATTTTTACAGCCGCTGTATATGAAAGATAATCATGCCAGCTTCCCTGTTTTTTTTGGGCATTACTTTCAAGAATCATTAAAACAGAGCAAATCAGAAATAAATATTTAAACATGAAATCAGTTTTTAACTATTGTAAATTCTTTAAATGACTAATCAGCTTTTCAACTGCCCGTCCCCGGTGGCTGACTTTATTCTTATCGGTTAAATTCATTTCCGCAAATGTTTGTTCAAATCCGTTTGGCTGAAAAATGGGGTCATAACCAAAACCCGAACCTCCTCTTTTCACAGCAAGAATTTCGCCTTCAACAATGCCTTCAAAAAGTTCTTCACTCCCATCAATCACAAGCGAAATTACAGTTCTAAAACGTGCATTGCGGTTTTTTATTTTGGCAAGTTTATGAAGCACTTTGTCCATATTTGCCTGCGCACTTTTTCTTCGCCTGCATAACGTGCCGAATATACACCCGGCTCACCATTTAGAGCTTCAATTTCCAGCCCAGTATCATCGGCAAAACAGTTATAACCAAATTTGTTGTAAACATAAAATGATTTTTGACTTGCATTTCCCTCCAAAGTATCCTGTTCTTCAGGTATTTCATCGTTACACCCAATATCTTTTAAACTTAACAGTTTAATATTTTTGTCGAGCATTGCCTGCAATTCTTCTATTTTGTGCTGGTTATTTGTAGCAAAAACAAGTTCCATATTTTTTACTTTTAATGAACTAAAACAGAAAATTAGTTATTTAATGTTGCTAAATTTTATTTTTAGATTGTCGACCTGAAAATTCACTTTGCTTTTATTCCAGAAATAAATTTTGATAATATCGCCTTGTTGTATTTCAGGTTTGATTTGCATTTCAAAAACCGCTCTGTTCCATTTGTCGGGGAATTTGGCGAATTTACTTAAATCCAATGTCTTGTAAATTTGCATTTTCCCGTCACGATCGGTGGTAAATACAAGTAACACTTCAGTCAAATTATTTTCAATAAAAAAATCAGTTAAAATCGTGATTTTAGATTTCTCCAATAAATCAACTTCCGCGGGAAATTCTACAGAAATCCCGAATTCATTTGTTTCGGTATAAAAATAGGTATGATTTCCGCTCAGTGAATCAACTTTTAAACGTGCAGAATTTTGGGTCCATTCGGGCGAACCATCAGGTTCAAAATTCCTGATTATCTGGTACGATTGTTCTTCTGCTCCATTTTCAACAAGAATAATTCCAGAGTTATTTTTCTTTTCAAATTCAATTGTTGTTGGATAAAATGAATAGATCAGTTCAAATAATTCATCACCAACAATCCCGCCCTGCCATGCAAAAGCGAAGTATTTACTTTCTGAATCCTTCAAAAAATCACTTAATTCAGAAACATTTGTTTTTTCGTTGATAAAACAAACAGCATCAACATTAACCGAATTTATTAATTCTTCCTGTTTTGTACTCAGCAGGATGCGAATATCATTTTTGTATTCGGTTTTCCAGTTCCCAAGTTTTTCGGTGATTTTCGGGGTCAGTCCCAATTTATTTTTGTTGTATAAAAATCTGTTTATTCCGCTGAATAAAACAAATATTGAAACTAAAGAAACAAGAATAATAATTACCTGTTTTTTCTTTTTTGGGTGGTCGGCAACAAAATATTTTATTGAGAATACAATCAACAAAAGGAAAATAAAAGTTGTAAAACAAAAAGTATAAATAATTGCCCTGTTGTGATATTCAAAACGCACAATGTGTTTGCCCGAAGGAACAAGAACAGACATGTGAGTAAAATTGCATTTTAACAAATCTTTTTCTATCCCGTCAATATAAACCTTCCATCCTGTGTAGTAATTTTGTTGATATATAAGCAGTTGCGGAAATTCCGTGCTGGTTTTTATTTCAATTTTGGTTGGTGAGAATTTATTAATCTCTAGTGAATCCTTTTGTGATGAACGCAAATTGTACGCTTTTAAACTATTAAAATCTTCAGTTTCAAGAAAAACGGTATTGGATTCAAAATTGCTGATTGACGAGTTTTCTCTAATGTTATCAGAAAAATAAACTGCCGGTTCTTTTTTTATGGCTTCCAGCAAATCAGGGTGGTTGTCTGAAAGGAACATATATCCATCCATTTTAAATGAAACTAACCCGTCAAAAGTGATTTTCTTGGGAAAAACATTGTTGTTCATCCATGTAAATTCGTTGGCGGCATTTCTGTCGGCATTTTCTCCAATCGCATTCAGTTCAGGAATTGGAAATCCTTTTGGCGACGATTTTAAGTATTCATAAAATTTAACAGGATTGGCTTTGCTGAGGACTGTGTAATGTGCACTTAATTGTGTTGCAGTTATTCCATCTGCAATAAATAAAATAAGCAAAGCAGTTGTGTAATTTTTTGCATCTTTTAATTTTAAGGTGAGCAAAACAAAAATCAGCAAAAATGCAATTTGAATAACTCCCTGTAAAATAATATTATCGAAACGGGTGGCGGCAAATAGTTCGTCAGCGAAATTTGTAGCCTGTTTGAAATAAACAAATTGTTCGATTTGCCCGCTCGTCCAACCGACCAAAATTACTATCAAAATTATTATTGAACCTGAAATCAGTAATAACCGTTTTCTGTCAGAAATGTTAAAATCGCTATCTTTAATATTCACTCCTGTAAATGCCAAAAAGCAAAAAATGGTAAAAGCCCTGAATATTCCCGGATATTGGAACCTGTCCATTAACGGGGCATAATTAAAAAGGAATTCTCTCAAATAAAAGCGATCGCCAAAAGATGCAAGCAAAGAAAAATGCCAAAAAAAAAGTATTAAATAAGACTCTTTGCTGGCAGCCTTTTTGGTTAAAACGAATAGGAAAAATACAAAACTGATTATACCAAAGTATCCATTTGAAAATGATTGATCGGTTTGAAAATATTTAGGATCGTTACCTACGGCCAAAGGAGTAAAAAACGACAGAATTGATTTTACCGAAAACGGATGTTTTTGTGCCAATTCAATGGGAAGCCCGTTAAAACGGTTCAAAAATGGCAAAAGCTGAAAATAAGCCAAAATTAATGTTGCACTAAAAGCAATTACAACAAACGATAAAACTGAATGATACAAGAATAACTTTTTCAGATAGCGTTTATTCAACCTGTTTATAACCAAATGCCAGATAAAAATAGTTAACATAAGGTAGGCTGAAATAACTGTTAATGCAGGATAACTGCAATAAATCATCACGAACAATGCAATTGATAATTTCACAAAGTTTTGTCGATTCAATTCCCTGATGAATATGTAATAACTGGTCATCAAAAAAGGGATTAACGCGTACCCGCAGACAAACGCCACATGTTGCGCATTTCCAATAACAAAGCCAGATAACATGTAAGCTACAGACAATCCAATCGAAATTTTATAATCTGAATTAAACTGTTTTAAAAAGTAAAAGAACGACACACCGGCAACAAAAATATAAGCCAGAAAAACGAATTGCAGGGAAATATTTGAGTAGCCGAACATATTTCCAATTATCCAAAACTCAGGATTAAAAACCGAAACCAAATCAGCATAAATAGGTGTACCATAAAGTAAATAGGGATTCCAAATCGGAAACTGATTGTTTAATATTGATTCGGAAAAAAAATAGCGGGAAGGAAGAAAGGCATCCACAAAATCCCATTTTATCCCGTTTTGCAAAAAAACTAATTGCCAAAATGCTATGACTATTACCAGGAATAAAAGTATATATCCGCCTTTTTTCATAAAGTTACAGCACATTGAATTCTACCAAAAATTTTATCTGATTTCAAATTCATGATTTCCGGTAAAAATAGTGAAAAAGAGTTGGGTTTTGCTTTGAAAGTTTCAAACTTTGTAGAATATACACTTAACAAAAATGATTTCAAAAATAATAACAGAACTGGAGTTTGTAGCCGACCCCGTGCGCAGGGAAACTTCAAAAACGATGTTTCCAACTGCTATGAAATATTTAGGAGTTCGGGCACCTGAACTTAGAATTTTACTTAAAAACTGGTGGATTGAAATAAAAACATGGCCCCCGGAAAAACTGATTGAATTTGCAAAACAACTTATCGGAACCGAAATTTTTGAATGCAACCAGGTTGCTTTCGAGTTGCTTTGGATGAATAAAATCGCACTCCGTTTGATTCGTTTAGCCGATTTGGAAGTATTGGGTAAAAACATGGATAACTGGGCAACAACAGATACTTTTTCGGTTATGGTTTCGGGCTGGGTATGGCGCGAAAATCAAATTTCTGATTCGGACGTGCTGAATTGGCTGAACTCAAATAACCGCTGGTGGAGAAGGGCTGCAGTGGTTTCGACAGTACCGTTAAACCTTCGGGCAAGAGGTGGCAAAGGTGATGTAAAACGCACACTCATGATTTGTGAAAAAGTCGTCACCGATCGCGATGATATGATTGTAAAAGCACTTTCGTGGGCATTGCGCGAACTTTCAAAAAGCGATAAAACAGCCGTTGAAAATTTTATGGAAAAATACGACGAACAACTGGCAGGCAGGGTTCGAAGAGAAGTTTATACGAAGTTAGAGACAGGGAGAAAGAATGGGTAACACGAACGTCTATTCGCAGGTACAACTGTGCAGGCTGTCCACAATCTGACTTAGAATTTCATATTTCAAAAAATAGAATGTATTCTTTCCATCACGCCTGGCACAAAGCACTCCTTTATCCTTCAAAATACCCAAATGATGCGAGGTTGTTGATTGTTCGATACCCAGTAATTCGTGGATTTCCGTAACTGTTAATTTTTTGCCGCCTTCAAGGTGCTTAAGAATTGCAATTCGCATTGGATGAGCCATTGCTCTGAGCATGTTTGCCGCAATTTCAAGCCTTTCAATATCTAACTCCTTGATTTTTAACATTTTTTAAAATTTTTATAAATGCAAATATATAAATATTTAAGATTAATGCATAAGCGAATTTCAATTTGAAATTAATTTGAATAAGCCATGAGTTTTATGCTTTTTTTAGTGATTTTATGGCGTTTTTCATCAAAAATTATCCTATGTTCGTTTTTAAATTATAAAACACGGTATTTCAGCTAAATGACAACGATAGAAAAAATTAAAGCACCGATTGAGCAGGAACTCAAAGAATTTGAACCCTATTTTAAAAAATCGTTGCAAAGTGATATCCCTCTTCTGGCAACCATTTTAAATTTTTTATACCGAACAAAAGGGAAGCAACTCAGGCCTATTTTTGTTTTTCTTTCGGCTAAATTGCATGGCGAAACCAACGAATTCTCAAAGTTGGCTGCCTGCTCGGTTGAACTTTTGCACACTGCTACTTTAGTACATGACGATGTGGTTGACGAATCGTATGAGCGACGCGGAACTTTTTCTGTTAAAGCACTTTGGCGCAATAAACTGGCCGTTTTGGTTGGCGATTATATTCTTGCAAAGGGTTTAATTCTTCAGCTCGAAAACAAAAAATACAACTTTCTACACCTTATTTCGCGAGCCGTGCAGGATATGAGCGAAGGTGAGATTCTGCAAATTAAAAAAAGCAGGAAACTTGATATAAATGATGAAACCTATTTCGAAATTATCAGAAAAAAAACTGCATCACTTATCGCAACAAGTATGGCAATTGGCGCCGCATCGGCAACTGAAGATGAAGAAATAGTTGAAAAAATGTACCGGATTGGACAAGATGTTGGAATTGCTTTTCAGATTAAAGACGATATTTTTGATTATCAGGCCAAAGGAATTCTTGGAAAACCTACCGGAAACGATATTAAAGAGAAGAAAATCACACTCCCGCTTTTATATGTCCTGAACAATTCAAAATCATCGGAACGAAAACGAATTCTCGGTTTAATTAAACGAAAAAATAAAAATGCTGAGGTTGTTAAAGAACTGATTCAAATGGTTACCGAAAAGGGTGGGCTTGAATACGCCGAACAAAAAATGAATGAATTCAAGGAAAAAGCCATCGCCGGTTTAATGGAATTTGACGACTGCCAGGCACGAAAATCATTGATTGAATTAACTGAATATATTACAACAAGAAAGAATTAGAAACTCCCTCCCTGACACTTCCAACATAAGAAAATACGAAATAAGAAAACTTCGGAATTAAGTCTAAAAGAAATAAAAAAGCAGCATTCCAATAACACCTGATATTGGAATCAAATACACAACATTCACCTTAAATTTTATTGCTGAAACCAAAACTGCGACAAAAATGAAAATTGAAATCCAGTGAATTTCAATTCCTTTTCCAATTGTAAATGCAGCGGAAAAAATCATCCCGATAACGGCTGGTCGTAAGCCTTTGAAAATGGCCGAGATTGTTTTTGAATTCTTAATTCGATCTAAAAAATGCGAACAAAAAATCATTAAAAATGCAGGTGGAAAAAATATGGCCAGGGTTGCAGCAACGGCTCCGGTTAATCCGGCAACTTTGTAACCGATAAAAGTGGCCGATATAAAAATAGGCCCCGGTGTAATTTGTCCCATCGCAATGGCATCGGCAAATTCTTTTGTGGTTAGCCAGTTTAAACCGTTTACCACAATTTCCTGAATAGCGGGAATTATTACATAACCGCCGCCAAACAAGGTTAAACTCATTCCCGAGAAAGTAAAAGAAATATCTTTTATCAAGGAAGCCTTACTTTCATATTCGCCTCCAAAAATGTTAGGCAAAAACCACACAAACAGAATGATAGCTCCAATTACAACTACACCGGCAACTATTTTTTTTGTGCTGAATTCCGATTTTGATTTTTTTGTTTCGGGTGCGGCTTTAATTGTTTTTCGGTAAAACAAATAGCCTGAAATTCCACCAATCGCCATAATAATTGCAGTGGTATAAAACGAATGAAAAAAAATGAGCCCCAATCCTGAAAAAATAAGGATAACAATTTGAGGGTAATCTTTTATATTTTTTTGGGTCATATTAACTGCAACACTAATAATAATTGCAGCCACAGCAGGCAAAACTCCCTTGAAAAAATTTGTAAATGCCGGTAGTTGACCATAAATAAAATAAACATAAGTAAGCGCCAGAATAAGAAAAAAGGAAGGTAAAATAATGGCAATCATACTTACAAGTGCACCTTTCAACCCACGTAAAAAGTAACCTAAATACGATACAACCATAAATGCAAGCGGTCCCGGTAAAACCGAGGCTAACGAAATGCTGTCGAGAATTACTTCGTCGGAAACTTTTTTATCTTTTTCAACCAATTGTTTTTGAACCACTGAAACAAGCGCCATAAATCCGCCCCACGAAATTGCTCCAATTTTGAGGAAGGTAAAAAACAGGTATCGTAATGAAGTATGTTGTTCCTTTTCAATCTTATTCATCTTCCTTCAAGAAACGATTTATAATGTTTCAAAATTATTCCACCTGCCTCATCAAGCGTATTTCCCCAGATAATTATGCCCTCTTCATGTCCTCCCATAACAAGAAAATTTTCTTTATGCGAATCTGTTTTCTGAATAACCTGCTGTATTTCCCATGCCATTTCCGGAGAACCGTATGATACCTCAGTTGAAGTTGCAGGTTTTGAATTGATGTATTTATCCCACATTCCTTTATGGTGGACATGAATAACTGCGCCGGTTTGCGGAAGGGTTTCATAAATAGCAGCATGACTTAATGATTCGGCTGAGGCATTTATCATTCCGGTGCATTGCAGGCTGTTTTGCTTATACGACCATGAGTTCACCAATGCGAAATGTTTTTCTTCAAGTACAGAAAACCTGCCAGTTGCAGTACCTGAAATATAAAAACCGCCTTCAGCACAGCGAGCCGAAATATTCCCATAACCAATACTTTCAGAATTAATTCCGATTAAACCCAATTCATACATTTTTTGCCTCCATTTTAATAATGACTCAAATGTTTGAAGTGGGATGCTGATGTTCTTTTCTATCCGCTTACAGTTGAATTTTATAAATCCATCCTCGTTCATTTTGTTATTTTAAAATATACGCGTTCAGTAACTTCCGGCCAATAATTGTTTTTTGTATTAATGTCAGCCGTTTCCAAAAACGGATCCAAAGTAATGTTTTTTATTTCCTTTTTAAATTTGAATATTTTGCTTACTTCTTTTTGATTAAGCAACCATATTTCTGCCGGAATGCGTTGGATTTCCTTTGATCCGTCTTCAAATTCAAACTGAATTATAATCGGCATAATCATTCCACCCAGGGCTTTAAAAGTGATTTCGTAATATTTTTGTCCGTTTTCCAACAATGCAAGTTCATCGGCAGTTAATTTCCGGCGCAAATCAGTAATTCGTTCGATCTCGTCTTCATTCAACAAAGGCATCGGCCGGTTATATTTATCTTTTAGCGATTCATCCTTATCAATTGCTGATATATTTTCTTTGCTGTCTATTGTTTTTGCAATATGTTCGGGTGTTTTCCCTTTTTGATTCAGAGCAATTTTTTCGGCTTGTTTAATATCAAAAACCGGCTCATAAACTGTTACATTTTCAATGGCAATATCCACGTGTTCGGTAGTGAAAAACCAACCGCGCCATAACCAATCGAGGTCAGTTCCAGATGCATCGTTCATTATGCGAAAAAAGTCGGCAGGTTGCGGGTGTTTGAACTTCCAGGTCTGGGCGTATTCTTTAAAAGCCTGGTCGAAAAGTTCGCGCCCTAAAATGGTTTCGCGCAAAATTGTCAGGCCAACAGCAGGTTTGCGGTAACTTGTCATTGCCAATTGTAAAAGTGCATCAGCATTTGTCATTATCGGAACCAAAGTGCTTTTATCGTCATCCATGTAACCAATCATTTCATCCGGACGTCCGGACCATTGCCAATCCGGATCCCAGTCGCGTTCAGCAATTCCCTGTAAAAAAATATTGAACCCTTCATCCATCCAACCCCATTCGCGTTCATCAACATTAACAATCATCGGAAAATAATTGTGCCCAACTTCGTGGTGTACAACACCGATTACGCCTCTTTTCTGGTTGGCGCTGTATGATTTGTCGGCATTTGGTTGCCCGTCATTAAAACAAATCATTGGGTATTCCATTCCCGATAAACCCTGAAAGTTGATTGAATTTGCTGTTGGATATGGAAAATCGAAAGTGTGTTCAGAATATATTTTTAAAGTGTGGGCAATGGATTTTGTCGAATATTGCTCCCACAACGGATTTGCCTCTTTTGGGTAAAATGACATTGCCAAAACATTATTTTCAGGGAATTTTACCGACATGGCATCCCAAATAAACTTGCGGGAACTGGCGAAAGCAAAATCCCTCACATTTTCAGCTTCGAAATGCCAGGTTTTGTTTTCTTTCAAGCGACCTTTTTCATTCTCAGTAGCTTCTTTTTCAGTAATTATTAAAACAGGTTTATCTGAATTCCGGGCCAGTTCCAACCGCTTTTGTTGGGTTGAAGTCAAAACTTCTTTTTCGTTTTTCAATACTCCCGTTGCAGCAACAATGTGGTCAGCCGGCACATTAATTTTTACATTGAAATTTCCAAACTCAAGGGCAAACTCTGCTCCAATGAACTGTTTGATTTGCCAACCTAAATCGTTAAAAACACACAACCGCGGATAAAATTGAGCAATTGCGAATACTTCACCACTCCCGTTTTCTTCCTTATTAAAACCTGAACGACCCCACAATTCTTTAATATTATTGAGTTTATAATTCCATTTCATTGTCATTGTAGTTGTTGCACCTGAATTCAAACCTTTCCGCAAAATCACTTTCATGATCGCGTGGTTTTTAACCGTTTGCAAATCATTACCATTTGCATCTTTTATCCATTCAATTTTAAAACCACCGTCAAAATCGGTGTTCATCTGTTTTAAGGTTGCCATTCTCATGGTTTCCGCCATTTTACCGGTTTCGATTTTACTGCCAAAAGAATTGTGTTCCCGAATATTCTGATCGAGCTGGAACCACAAATAATTCAGGGTTTCCGGGGAATTATTGTGGTAAGTAATTGTAGCTTCTCCCGAAACTGATTTTGCGTTTTCATCCAAAACAATATCCATATCATAATCAACCTGCTGTTGAAAATAATCAGGGCCGGGATGACCAGATGCCAGCCTGTAACTGTTTGGTGTTGGCAACTCTTCAACCATCTGCCTGAAAATATTTTGGTTTGTGTGCAGTTGTGCAAAAAGGTTTTCTCCACATAAAATCAAAAGGATTAGTATGGATACCGATATTTTTTTCATTGGAATATTCTTTATTTCTTAATCTATCTTTTGACGTTGACAGGAGCTTTGCACGCTGTCAAGTCATCTGCATTTTTATACTGACAGCGTCCAAAGACCTGTCAGCGTTAAAAAGTCTCACTTCTTTTCCCGAATAATTATCAAGTATCCCTTCCCTTTCGGAACAACAATCGGGTCTTTTGGCGACCAGGTTTTTCATCCTGAAAATTATCGATTGCCGGAGCGTAAAACTCAGCTTTTGAAGGATCAATTCCCAATGATTTCCAGTTTACTTCAAGGTTTACTTTATCATCATTTTCAGCCCAAGTTGCAAGTGCAATCAATGCTTGTTTTCCTTTTTGAATATAGGCAGTTGCGTAAGTATCACTGCTGTTTGTTTTAACCGGATTTGCAGAATCCCAGTATCCAATCATTTCACTTTTTTCAATTCCAAATTCGTCCCAGACTTTCCAGATTGGTGCCGGATTTCCAGACCACGGAGCGCGGCTTGTCATTCCAAAAACCATTCCGCGCCATGGATTTCCACCGTCCTGCAACATTTCTCCCATCAATCCGAACGGAAGTCCTGAAGTTTCAATCAACCAAAAATCGGGACGTGAATTGTAATCGAAATATTCGCCAAACCACAACCTGTCGATATATGGAAAATGTTCAAGATAAAGGTTCGCACTGTTTGCAAATCCGTCGCGGACATTGAATTGGTTTGCAGAGTGCAGGTCAATTAACGCACCCGGATTTCCGCGTTCCAAAACCTTGCGGATGCGTTTCATTGAAGTGCGGTCAAATGCCAGATCGTCAATATATAACCCGTCAATTCCAACATTTTTCACCAGCCAGTTTAAGCCTTCAATATAAAAGTTGTGCCAGCGCGAAATACCTGTATTTACAACTGCGGCATCCTGCAATGTGGGTACAAACCAGGCTGCAATGTAGTTCGAATCGAGGTGTTCCTGCAGCCACGAAAAGCCGCCGCCATTGCCTTCCGAAAAAATTTCATTGCCCAGACTTCGCAACATAAATAACTCGGGTGCTTTGTTGGTAAGCTCGCGAACTGTATAATAAATTTTTACTTTCAAATCTTCCGAGTGTGCTTTATCGATATACGATTTCATCATATTTGGGCGAAAAAACGGGTAATTGATAAACGGATTTATGTCGTTGGCGTGATGCACATTTATTGTATTTGCGCCATAAGCAATTACAGTATCAGTGGGTTGATAACTGTGATAATACCTGTTGTGCCAGTGTTTTTGGGTATCAACCTGGCGGAAGGGAGTAACAAGGATATTAAAATAATAATGCAGTTGTTCGCCCTTTTTAATTTCACGTTTGCCCGAATAAGAAGTCACCAAAACTGATTCCGAAGCGTTGGGTTTGATTGTAATCCCACCTTTTCCGGCATTGTACCACGAATCGGGCATGTACAGCGGTTTTTGCAAATAGAAATTTGTGTTCAGCGGGCGCGAGTATTGATTGTCGCGAAAGCGGGTTTGTAAACCTGCGTTTACGTCGCCAATCCATGGGCCGTCCTGATTTTTTTCAACAGCCCATTTCCAATTTACATTTTCAGGTCTGAAGCCACCTTTTTCGCCAAGTCCCATCATATATTTTGCCGCGCCTTTTTGTATCGGTATTTCCAGACGAATGTCCTTTACTGAAATATCTTCAGTAGCAGTAAGTACCAACTCATAATCAATGTTGCCATCAAATTCAATTTGTGCGGTTCCCTGCATTGTAAAACCGGGCATTTCGTTACTGATTTCCCATGCAATTGCACCCTCTTTTTGTTTTTTTACTTTGAAAGACGGATTTTTCCAGCCCGCATTTTTGTTGTTTGTTTCAACAACCAGATTTACCGGGGCAGCCAGAATTTCTTTGCCGGATTCCTGAATTCGTGTAACACTTTCAGAGTAATAACTTTTTATGCTTTCGGGAAATCCGTTTTTGGCAAAAGTTACTTCGCGACCTAAAAATTTAACTGTGTTTCCTTTCAATTCCAAAGCCGAATAGGGTGCTACAATTCCATCATCTTCGGCAATAGTTGAGTTTAACCAACGCAAACGAGATAATCGTCCGGGGTCATTGTCACCATGTGCCAAAATAGTTTCTTCGGGAACAACAAGATGCAGTTCTACTTCCGATTCTTTACTGTTTGCCGGTTTTATCCTGAGCACACTTTTATATTCTCCGGCTTTAATATTTTCGGGTACTTGAATGCCAATCCACAAAGGTTGAATTTTCCCTTTTTCAATGTTAACAACCTTTTTAAAAGGTTTTCCTTCCCAATCTGTTCCTTCGGTATTGAAACTGCTAAATATTTCAGCACCAGCCACAATCGTGTCGCGGTAATTTAATCCTGAAAACTGAACTTCAATATTTTCAAGGTTTTTTTGAACTGCAAAAACACCAATCTGAAAAGTGAAATATTCGCCTTTCAGCGCTTTTCCCGAAAATTTATTAGTAATTCCGTACTGAATCCATTTTAAAGGCAAATCCGAAGTCATTCTGATTGAGTTTTCCCTGCTTTCAGCAAACAGAAGGTAATCTACAGGATTATTCCTGACTAATTCTTCAACCTCATTTTTTGTGGCAATTATTTCCATCGGGTAAAATGAGTTAAACGGGTCGATGGACTGAAATTGTACAAGCGTTGATTTTGGCAGACTGTCAGGATTTTTAGCAGCTGCTTCAGCTTTTACTAACCAACTTTTTTCAGCTTTCGATTCAAAACCCGGGTAAGTAACTTTTGGATAATTGCTCCGTCCATGCATAAAATGTTTCAGATAGTACACATAATATTCTCCCGGAGTTGTAACCGGTTGAAACAGGATGTCGCCAAACTCACGGTTAATGTTAACCGGAAGTACATTTTTTATCTGCTTTCCTGTTTTTGCATCCACAATAATTATGGTTTTCTCTTCAGGGTTGAAATCCCGTCGGCGCCATTGAATATGTGCCAAAACAACATCGGTTGTGTTTTCAACTTTTATAACAGCGCGGTGGTTTCCAAGCGAATCGGCATCCCAGAATCCGGTTCCATACAATTCCGGATTTAAAAATTTATTTTCCTGCGCATTTACAACCAAAGTTAAAAGACTAAAAAACAGGATAAAAAATGTGGTAATCTTCATATTTTAAATTTTGAGGAAAAGCAGTTATTTATTTAAATCGATAATAGCGAGAATCAACGCCAAACCTGTGTCTCTAACTTTTGGATTATAAAAGGAACTTCCATTTTCAACTTCAATTTTGTGAAGCAGGTTTTCTGCTTTCTCATTTTCCCCATTAAATTTTGCAAGATTCCACTGCGCGATCAGGTTTTTAGGTTCGTTCTCAATTTTCCGGTTTAACAAATCTGTCGCTTCTTTTTCCCTTCCGGCCTTTTTCATCAAAATGGCGCCAAGATAATCGCTTGAACTTGCACTCGTTGATTTTAGTGTTGACTCAATTACTTTAGTTTCGAATACTTTTGCTTTAATTTCGTTTTTATTTTTTGTCCAGTAAAGGCTTTCCAAATAATCTTCAATGCGTTCATCAGTATCGTAAGGTTTCCCAACTCCAAGGTTTTCAGGCCATTCCCTCGACATGTTTATAAGTGAAAGTGCCTTTTTATTTTCTTGTTTTGCAGATTATTCACCGCATCCAAAATACAAGCCTGCCGATAGGTTGTTCTGCCATAGCTTGCACCTTCATTGGGTAAAATGTTGGTTTTTGTAAGCATATTCAATGCCTCTTTATATTCTCCCGAAATCAACAAATTTTTTGCTAATTGGTAAGCAAGAATATAATTTTCAGGGAATTGCGCATATCCTTTTTGTGCCCATTCAAGCGCTTTATCATACTGCTGATTATCTTCGTAAAATGTGGACAGAGCCAATACAGTGCGCCATTCGTTGGGTGCAAGTTGCCAGGCTTTTAATAAATCTGTTTCGCCATTGTAACCTGATTTTCTATTCAGTAATTCAAAACGGGTGAGATAAAAAGCATAAAATTCGGGTTGCATTTCACAACTTTTAAAATACTTTTCGGTTGTTTCAACCTGCCCTTTCGACCAGTAAATTAAACCCAGGTAATAACTGTTTTTCCAGTTTTTATTTTGGGTTTGCGCCCATTCCAGCACATTCACAGTTTCATCGCGAAACGGAAAATTAAAAGCAACAGACGCAGAAGTTGCCTTTTCAAGAATTTGGGTGTCTTTTAAAATGTAAGCCAGCCAATAATTAATAAGCGGGGTTGGATTTGTCGATTTTAAAACCTTGACTGCCTTTTCATTTAAACCCAGATTGAAATACCAAATTGCAAGTTCAAGACAGATTTGGTCGGGCATTTCGTAGTTCAGTACTTTGGCGAAATCATCGTTTTTTTCAAATCTGGCGAAGGAATTTAAGGGATCGGCATTCAAAATTTCATTCAAAACAGATTCACGATCTTTCAACTGCCCGTTTTTCTCAAAAACCAAAGCTTTCAGTTTTAAAGCGTTGATATTATATCGGTTATAATCGAGCGACTGATTGGCGTATTTAAGGCATTTCTGCATTTCGCCATCGGTAAAATAAATAGCGGCAATTTGCGCATAGGCAACCGACTTGTAAGCAACCGACCTGGCAGCCATGCTAAAAGCGTCAAGCGCATCGAATTTTTTATTGAGTTTCTTGCTTACAAGACCGAAAATATAATTTGCTTCAGGATGATAAGTGTCATTTGCCAGGGCTTTCAGCGCAAATTCATTTGCCATTTTGTAATCCATGCTGCGATAACACAATCCGGCCATGCGTGTCAAAGCTTCAGTATTAAAAACATCTTTTTGTAAAACCTGCTCGTATTTTTCGCGAGCTTCGCTGTAAAGTCTTTGTTTTTCAAGTTCAGTTCCGTCTGTTAAAATTCCGTCAACTGATTCCCAATCGTAATCCTTATTTATTAATCCGGGTTTCGAAAGTTTCCTTTCTTCAATTTCTTTTGAGTTAAAAGAGAAATCATTCCCAATTTTTACTTCGATGTTCTCTGCGGAACCAACTTCCAAAGTTTCGGTTACAAATTCAGTTGGTTTTAGTTTGATGTTTTTTCTGAAGATTTCTTTACCATCGGCAGTTACAAGCAATTCGTCATCTATCACCTGATTGGCGCAAAACCGATTTTCACCTGACCTGCATTTCTTTCAAAATTCAACGAACCTGTTTCATCTGCTTTTACCATGCCGCCAATCCCTTTTACCGGAAACCAGAGTTCAGTAAATTTATGTTCTGATCCCTCATCGAAAAAAAGGTGTTTAAACGGTGAATAAGTGCTGTTAGTCGCTGCCTGATTAAACAATAATCCGGTTTGTATTTCGGTGTATTGAATATTCCCGGGATCTGTTAAAAGATCGGCCCAGATTTCGCCTTCACGGGATAAAGCCCATAACCAGATTTTTGCCCAGGTTTTTCATCATACGGCGACCAATGACCCAGCCCGAAATTTTTATTTTGAAAATAACACAAAAAACCTTCGGCATATTCGCGCAAAACGTGGTATGATTTTGGCCCGCCAAATGAGTTGTTTTTGTATTCCGAAATTTTTATTCCGTCTTTGTTTACCGGCCATGAACCGTATTCTCCTCCATGTCCGATTTCAGTGTGCCCCGGGAAAAAATATTCCAAATCATAGGAAGCATCCACTGAAGCGGTCATCCAATTATACAACGAAGTTTTTTGATCGGAAGGATTGTACCAAAGAGCTTTGGTTTCAAAATAGGAGGCATTTGCGGGCAGGCGGACTTCCACTCTCCATTCTGTGCGAGAAGTAATATCGGGTGCTCCAACAATGCAACTCACGCTTCCATCATCGTTGTTTTTCAAAATATAATTAACTGGCGACGCGGTTGTTGGTGCGTGGCCAATTGAGCCAAAATTGAATTCAATTCCTCCTGAAGTCCAGGCGCCACGCATGGCGATATCGCGAAATTTTACCACTTTATTAAAGTAGATAAACTCTTCTCCGGTTGATTTTTCAATGGCTCCGAGCACTTTCCCTCCAATTTCGGGCGCTACATAAACCTTAATATATTCATTTTCGAGCGTTACGATTTTCCATTCCTGCTCAATACCAACATTTGAAAATCCATCGAATCTAAAATAGGGATAAAACTTTGTGATTCGTGCAACAGGATCGGGATCGGAATAGGCGTAGGTTTTAAACTTTACAGCGTTTTCGGTAATTGTGGCTTGCGAAATTGCATTTTCTGTAATAAACAAAAACAGCCCGCAGATTAGTAAAAAATGAACCAGTTTCATGATTTTAGATTTTATTGGATTATACTGATAATAATGAATAAACTTTAAAATATATTCAAGTCAGATTATGTCTAAATTACTGAAATAAAAAACATACAACAACAATTAACCAAAGCTGACGACAGTTTTTTTTGTATTTCTTTTCTGAATTTCTTTTAAAAGAAGATCTTGTTTTTCCCTTAATTTCATTCCATCAGGATCGGCCGACAGATTTGCAATTTCTTTTAATCTGTAATTTTCGTTGTTGAATTCCTTCACTTCATTTTCAGTAAAAGGTGTGCCGTTTAAAATGCCTGAATTTTCCAAAGTATAACCCAGTTGCTGCAACACTCCTCCGGCTTGTTTTTCGAAAATTGCAATTTCCATTGGGGTAAGTTCAGTTTTAAATTTATTCGAATTGTTTTTAAGAATCGGCCTGGCAACATTTTCCCACATTTTCCCGGCAACTGCTGTGTTTCTTGATTCTTCAGAATGATAAAAATCAAAAACCTCATTTTTTAATTCGATATTTAAAAACGAACAAATCCGCTTCAACTCTTTTTTTGGATGATGCAAAAGGTTTTCATAACTCACTTTCAAAAAACGGCTTTCTTCAATATTTTTTTCAAGTTCTATACAGGCTTTTTGGTTCGAAGCCCACTGATTTGCAATATGATAAACATGTTTTTCTCCAACAATTGCTTTTTTGAATGAACAGGCAACATCACGACCATCACGAAATAAAAAAATGTAACGCATTTGCAAACCCGATTCCTCTAATTCTGCGGCATATTTTACGTTGATCATGCTCTTGCAAATCCAGTAATCAGCATTTTCCGATTCGGCTTTCAAATCATAAACTACCCTGAAAACTTCGATTAAAGAATTGTTTTTGCAGCGATTTATAATTTCGTTTCTGTTAAAGGTTACACAAGTCCATGGAACCGGGTTACATTCAACAAGTTTGCAAACATCGTCAACTAAAGCAAAGAAATTATCGCTGATTTCCAAATTGCCGTAAATGTGTAACAAAGGGAAAAACCGTTGTAAAATATGGGGTGGATGGGGAGCAGTTATTTCGTCGAGCTGGTTGAGCATCAAACGCAACATATTTGAGCCTGAACGCTGTGTGCCAATTATTTGTATCGCTTGTGCGGTTTGCATATTTAGTTTTTTACAAAATATTTATCCCAGATTTTTGCCTGAATATATTCAACTCTGTAAGGTACAAACGGCGAATCCATTTCCCAAAGAATATTTCCGGCTTTGTCGGTTATCAACACAGAACCGGTTTTTGCACTTGTTTGCAACAGATTTCCGTTTTGAAGCAAATATCCATTTCCCATTCTTGAAGTATATTTTACGGTTGGCAGCGGTGCATTAATAATTGTTGTGGCCGTCATTTCAGTTTTATCCAACCTAAATGACAATGATCAGGATACTTCCTTGAAAAGGTTATTGTCAAAAGCATATAATCGCCGTCATAATTCACATTTACAGAATGTTGAAACGAAAAATAAGCTGCTGTATCCATTTTGAAATCTCCGTTTTTCCCTAATTTCCAGATCAGTTCGCCGGTTTTTGAGTTTATTTTCCAAATTTGATCTTCCATTGCAACCGAAACAAGATAATTTCCATCGGTATCAAAATTAAGTGCGTTCATATGAAAACGGTCGTAACCAAATTCATCTATTAACGAGTCTTTTTCAATATTCCACATATCCCAAACCGACCATTTCCAGATTTCATTTCCCAGTGTATCCAACACAACAATTCCATCGCCAACTAAGGTGTCGGGTGCAGCTTCGGGTTTATTCGGATTTTGATACAATTTTGTGGATCGGTACAAAGTATGAATATGATTGTTTTTATCCATCCTTAAATCGTGGTGGATCAAATCGTTTTCAACTTTACCTTTCATCTCCAGCCGCCAAAATGTTATGCCTGTTAAATCGATTTCAACCATTGCAGTTCCGCCGGCAAAACCTATTTTACCACGACGCATGGGTTTTTGGATTTCTTCGAGGATTTTGCGGTGCTCTTTTGGTTTGTCGTCAATTTCGTCTTTGTTAGGCGGACGAAGCATTGCCAAAATTGTACCACGTGGCGTTACTGTTGCTGCTCTTACACCAATATCGTCAACCTGCCAGTGCCATTTAACTTTTCCATCGGCATCTATCATTGCCACAAACCCGGGCATCCGGGCATAACAAATCATTAACATGCCGTCTCCAAATGCGTTTTTGTCGAAAGGTGCACCATTACCAACCCAATGAAAATCAAGCCAGGGCGATTGCTCCCTTGTTTTAAAAGAAAGAACACTTGATTCTACATCAATCAATCTGTCGATAACGATTTGATAATTGTAAGTTTTGTTTGTTTCGAGTAACAACAACTGAACTGCATGTTTTAAACCTTTGGGAGATTTTACTGATTGAAATTTTTCGGTAGAACCTTCCACCCAGTATTTTACCGACAAAACTGCCGGCTTATCAAGTTCAACAGCAATTTCTTCCTGAAAAGCATTGTTATTGGGCGAGCTCAAAAGAACATTTTTATGGAAATATTACGGGAATTAAACCAAACAACAGCAACTGCTGAAAGCACAAAAAAAGTAATCAAAGCACTTGATTTCCAATATGTTCTTTTTTTATTCATAAAAATTAAAACAGTAAGTAAATTTAAAAAATGTATTAAAGTTTTATTGACTTTGTCAGATACTGATACTGTTAGTCGGAAAGCATCCTATACAGAAAAGTCAGTTAAAAGTTTAAAAACCGTTGGCAATAAATTGCCAACGGTTTCAATCTATCGTTTTTCCCTTTTAAAAATTAATAGAGAAATTATTCAACCTATTTAGGCAACCTAACTAAATTTTCCGAAGCCATGTTGGTATTCAATTGTGCATCAACCAAAGGATAAGGAAAAAATTTCATGTTTGCAGTTACCGAAGGCGCCAAACCACGCGATTGTAAATAGGTATTACAAACCTCTTCGTATTTGCCAAAACGAAGTAAATCTGGCCGTCTTTTATATTCAAAAACAAATTCAAATCCTCTTTCATCAAGAATTTTATCAGCCATTTCAGCTTTTGAAGCCGGAACCGGAAAACCAGAATCGCCATATAAGGGAGCCCCTGCTCTTTGGCGAATTTCATTCAAATACGGAAGTGCCGCAGTTGGTCCGTTCAATTCGTTCTCAATTTCAGCTTTGCTAAGAATTGCTTCAGCCAAACGGAAGACCGGAATAGTGCGTCCATCATAATAAGCCGGATCCACCATTTCGTAAGAATATTTCATGGTAGCCACATTTTTAAGCAATTTAACTGTATCGCTTGGTGGCACAGTTTGACCGGGTTCGGGCATCATATAGAAAAATCCATTTTCGGTGGTTTCGTCGCGATTGGAAAGTCCTTCATAATTGTAATAGAAGAACTGTTTCCGTGGATCTGCATCATCGTATTTCCTCCAGAAATAAAGAGAAACAGCATAATATTGCCAACGGTTTTGCACTTCAGGATGATCAGCCGGACCGAAATGGTTTGTAATTTCACCACCATTCTGACCAGATTCGTGCATTATGCAGAAAATCATTCCGGCATCGTGTTTATTGCTTTCCGACCATATATTTTTAAAATCGGGATTCAGCTTATAAACACCTTCGGTGCGTAACTGCAAAACCATGTCGATATATGTTTTTGCATTTGCATAATCATGGGCACGCATATAAACATTTCCCAATAACATTGCTGCAGCACCTTTTGTAGCCCTTGTTAATCCATCGTTGAGCGACCATGATTTTGGAAGATTATCAATAGCATATTTACAATCTTCAATTATTACTTTATCAACTTCGGAGACAGGAGAAAGCGCCATATCATATGTTTCAGTGGGACTAATAACTTCTGTTATTAATGGCACCGGCCCCCATGAATCAGTTGCATCGCGATAAGCCAGTGCTCTTAAAAAACGGGCCTGTGCAATTATTTGATTCTTTTTTGTTTCATCTATTTCAACTCCTGCAACCCTGTCGATCAGCAAATTTGTATTACTTACTACCTCAAACATATACCGCCAGTTATATTGAAAATAACGGTTGTTGGCATCATAAGTGAAGTTGCTAAGTTTAGTCGGATCTCCTGCTGCCGTTGAGAATCCCATATCTGTAGTATAATCGGTAGTCATAACCAAATATCCATTATAGTACATCCAGCCATCACCGGGAAATGGGGCAAGGTCGGCATAACATCCAACAAGTGCTGCATTAATATCACTTTCTGTTGAATATGCATTGGATGTTGTCATGTCGCTATACATTTCTGGCTCCAGATTGGTACAACTTGCCATTAAAACCAGTGCTAATAGTATTATTATATTTTTCATTTTATTTATATTTTTCATTTTATAAAATATTAGCTTACTTAAAATGTAACATTTAATCCAACAGTAAACGCCTTCATACTGGGATACGAGTTAAAATCAAGTCCTCCTCCTGCATTCGCAGTTTGAGATCCTTTAGCTTCATAACCCTTGGTATCAACTTCAGGATCCCAACCGGTATACTTTGTAAGTGTAAATACATTCTCAGCAACCACATAAATTCTTAAAGAACTTAGAAAATTAACACTTGATGGAATGGTATATCCCAGGGTTATATTTTTTAAGCGCAGAAAAGAAGCATCTTCAATAAAATGACTGTTGGTATATCCACCATACTGTGCATAATAAAAACCGTTACGAGGCTGGTCTGTGTCAGTATTTGTCGGAGTCCAGCGATTCAAAGCATCTGTTGTTCTATTCCATTCCTGGTTCATTCTGTTCATGTTCAGTAAATCATTTCCAACTGATCCGTAAAAGAATAGTGACAAATCAAAATTTTTGTAATCGAAGTTATTTGTAAAACCAAAAAAGAAATCGGGTTGTGCAGAACCAATAATGGTGCGGTCGGCAGAAGTAATTTTCCCGTCAGGGATTCCTTCAGGGCCCGAGAGATCAAGATACTTTGGATCACCGGGTTTGGAATTGGGTTGTGGAGCATAAGTTTCTCCCTGTTGCAAAACGCCATCATAAACATATCCAAACAATGAGCCTAACGGTTCACCCTCACGAATTACCGCATATTGTTCTTCCGAAACGTTTCCAACAGGTTTCGATGAAGTAATATAAATTTCACTTTCACCACCAAGACTAACTACTTTATTTCTGTTTAAGGCAAAATTAAAGCGGGTTTCCCATTTGAATTCGCCGGTTGTATTGATCGAGTTCAATTCAATTTCAAAACCTTTGTTGGAAATCTCTCCAACATTAGACTGAACTACAAAGAAGCCCGAATATGTGGGAAGATTTTTTCTGATTAACAAGTCTGATGTTGCTTTTGAATAAGCATCAACAGATATTCCCAGTCTGGAATTAAAGTATCCCATATCAAGTCCCAGGTTATACTGCGAAGTTGTTTCCCATTTTAATGTTGGGTTTTCCGGAGTATTTGGATTCAGGTGAGTACCGGCAGTATTTGTTGATCCATCAAAAGTTAAATGCGTATTGCTCATTAAAGCGTATGAAGCGTACTCCCCAACCTGATCGTTACCTGTTTTTCCGTATCCAAGTCTAAGTTTTAGGTTCGAGAATACATCAAGGTCTTTAATAAATTGTTCCTGATCCAAACGCCATGCAAGTGAACCTGAAGGAAAGGTACCCCAACGTTGATCTGATCCAAATCGTGAAGAACCATCACCTCTTAATGTAAACGTTGCAAGATATTTATCTCTGAAAGCATAATTAAATCTTCCGAAAAATGAAACCAAAAGACTTTCTCTCTTATATGAAGAAACTCCGGTTATAGTCGAGGCGGCTCCTACATTATTGTATGAAAACAAATCTGTTGAAAATCCTTTTACCCCGATATATTCATTTTGATAACCATATTTCTGATAAGAATAACCACCCATTACATTCAGGGAATGGTCATCATTTATAATTGTTTTGTAACTTAATGTTGCATCAAGCAGCTGATTAAGTGAAGAAAATTCATTTCTGCTTGCAACTCCATTATCGATTCCTCCCTGATAAGTTGAACGTGGCAGGTATGTTCCAACAAAAGAATGGGTGAGCTCTGCACCTCCATTTACTCTAAATACAAGATTTTTCAAAGGTTCAATTTCCATATACAAATTCCCGTTAAATTTATCCTTTGTAGAATCATTTACCCTTTCCAAAAGATTTGCCAAAGGATTGTCTCCTCTGCCTCCGGGAGGTCTTCCATATGTACCATCCTCATTATATGCAGGAACAGTAGGGTCGTAATTTAAAATACCCAATAACACATTCTGATTCAAAATATTTCCACTGTACAACTGGAAATTTGAATTTTCACGCTGAGCGAACACTGTTGCACCTGCTTTAACGTAATCATTTATTGTCTGGTCGATATTTATACGTCCTGATAATCGCGAAAAGTCAGTATTTTTCATAACCCCTTTTTGATCGAAATAACCCAGACTAGCCAAAACTTTTGTCTTTTCGCTACCACCTTTAAATTGGATATTATGATCCTGAACGACACCAGTGCGCGAAGTTTCATTTATCCAGTCAGTGTTTATATTCGACTGCAACTGAGATTCAGTATAAACTGCATTTTCTGCATTTTCCTGTCCGTCAATTTCTTTGTAAAGGGCATTTGCAAGGTTCATGTATTGTTTACCATCAAGCATTTCAAATGGATTGACAATTTTTTGGGTTCCAACATAACCGCTGTATGAAATTTCACTCTCGCCCGCTTTACCACGTTTTGTAGTTATTAAAATTACACCGTTTGCACCACGTGCACCATAAATTGCAGTTGCAGATGCGTCTTTCAGGATTTGCATTGATTCAATATCATTCGGGTTAATATCAGAACCATTTGAAGTTGGAAAACCATCGACAACATATAATGGTTCGTTGTTGCTGCTAATTGAATTTGATCCACGAATCCTGACCGAAATACTTCCACCTGGAGCTTTGGAGTTTTGGGTAACCACAACCCCGGCTGTGCGGCCTTGTAAAGCCTGAGCTGCACTGCTTACTGTTCCACCCATATTCATGTCTTCGTTTGAAACTGATACTACCGCTCCGGTTAAATCACTTTTTTTCTGAGAACCGTAACCAATTGCAACAACTTCTTCGATACCAATTGCATCAACTCCCATTGTAATATTAATAGTTGTCTGGCCTGCAACTTCAACTTCCTGAGTCCGCATTCCAATAAATGAAAATACAAGTGTTGTATTTTCAGGAATATTAGAAAAGGTGAAAGCACCGTTAATATTTGTAACAGAACCATTTGTGGTTCCTTTTATTAATACAGTTACGCCCGGCAGAGGTTGTCCGTTTTCATCAGTAACTTTTCCGGAAACTGACATTTGCTGAGACGAAAGTTTTTCTATAGTTGTGATTGATTTATCAGGACTTAAAAGCACAAGGTTATCATCCATCACTTTGTAACTAATTCCTTGTCCATCAAACAATTTATCAAGAATTTGTTCAACAGTGGCGCCGTTGGCTTTTACTGTCACCTGTCTTTCAACACCTACTTGTTCGCGTATATAAAAGAATCTGAAGTTGCTTGATTCTTCAATTTCCTTAAGAACATCAACAACCTGTTTATTCTCTGCTTTGAAATTAAACTTTGTGGCCTGAGAATAAACTGTTGCCGAAACCTGCATAAAACCTGCAAAAAACAGAAGCATTGTTAGTTTCATCATAAAAACCCATTTTTTAACCCTACTGCCATGCAGAAAGGTATTCATACTCATTTTTTTCATAAATTTGAAATGTTTTGATTAATAACTTATTTGGTGGCCAGCCACCAAAAAATATTCGAAACTTGTGAAGTCGGATGGTGTGTCCGCACCGTCCGGCTTTTTATATCTTATTTATGTCATATTTACTCTGTTTTTAGTTCAATTTTTGCTGTTTGTTATCTCAATTTTTTGCCCTTCAATTATATAATCTATTGGCAGTGTTTTCTTCATGATCTCAAGTATTTCAATAATTGATTCATCTTTGATGGTTCCATCGAAATGGAGCTTCATTATTTTTTCCCTTTTCACTTCAATATCTACCCCGTATTTACGCTCCAGCAGCACAACAAGGTCTTTTAATTCCATGTTTATAAAAATAAGTTTGTTGTCTTTCCATGAGGTAAACCCTTTGGTATTCACTTCTTTAACTGTAGCCTTTTTTGTATCTCTGTTTAAAACCAGTTGTTCGCCAGGTTTAAGAATAATATTTTCGCCCATTTTAAAATTTTCGGTGGATTGAACTGAAATGCTTCCATCCTCAAGGGTAGTGGTAACTTCGTTTTCGTCTTTATATGTTTTAATATTAAACCTGGTACCGGTAACTTCAACATCATACGTGTCTGTATGAACTATAAAAGGTTTCTTTTTGCTTTTTGCCACTTCAAACCATGCTTCGCCCTCAAGAAATACTTCGCGCATCCCTTTTTTTCCTTCCATGCTAAATTTTAAATGAGAGTCGGCGTTCAAGAATATTATAGTTCCATCAGGAAGAACTGTTTGCGAAACAGACCCTTTTGGTGCATGGGCTGCATAATATTCAGGCTCTGTTTTTGAATTAACAGATGTTACGTAAATGCCTAAAAACAAACCAATAACCAAGGCCGCTGCAATTTTTAATGTTGTATAAAACCAGGTTAAACCAGATTTTTGTTTTGGCTCACTTTTTTTGATGTTGCTCCAAATCCGGTAAAAAACTTTTTGCATATCATTCGAAAATTCCTCATTTTCAAACGAGTTCTCCAATTCTTCCAATAACTCTTCTTTTAATAGAAATTCTTTTTCGGGTTGGTGGAAAAGAGCCAGCATTTTCTTCCGGTCTGATTCTGTAGCATTTTCAATTTTGCCTTTTCTCAGAATATTTTGAATTTGATCGTTCATCTGTTAATTTTCAATATCAACAATTTCTTTTTATTTAATAATATCCTTTCGGAATAAATCCGTTGGAGGACAAAAGGAATACTACATTTCAATTTCCTAAACTTATTTATGAAAAAATAATTCCAAATCCTATGCACGTTTAATGTACTACGATTCAGATTTGGATTTTACTCATTCATGCCTCAATGTTTTTTATCTTTTTTGAAATTTTGGCACTCAAACGTTGATTTATTGGATAAAGCAGGTGAGACTGAACCTGTTATTTAAGTCGGAATTCCGGATAAAGCAGAAAGATAATGGCCAATATTTTAACGGTAACCCAAATAAAAGAAAAACAAACCCATTAACAATTCTCTTTTAAAATGAACTTTGAGAAATGTAACTGCTCTGTATAAATGGTTTTCAACTGTTCGTTTCGAGATGTTTAAATTAGCCGCAATTTCATCGTTGGTTAAACCATCCAATTTACTTAATTTAAATACCTTCTGTTGTTGTTCAGGTAGCGGAACGATTAATTTTTGCACCGTTTGCTTCATGTCTTCAAAAATTACAGATTGCCATGTATTGTCAGATTCAACTTTGAAACTTGCTTTTGTGAAATCGCCAAAGGCATTTTCAATGTTTTTACGGCGAATAAAATCATAGCTTGTATTTACGGCAATTTTAAAAATGAATGACTTTATATTTTTCGAATGGTCAATCATTTCTCTTTTTTCCCAAATCTTTAGAAAAACTTCCTGAACAAGTTCTTCACTGTCGGTTTTGTTTTTTAAATATGAAAGTGAAAATTTATAAATACGCGGTGCATATCTTTCAAAAAGCTCCTGATAAGCAGATTTTTGTCCACCACTTATTCTCAGGGCAAGTTCTGAATCGCTTATATTTTCAAAAATTTTCAAGTTATACTCCAATTTTGACCACGTAAATGTAAAATAATTTAAAAAAAACCTGGTAGTACCTATATTTTCTTACCCTAAAATTCCCAAAAACTTCTTTTTAGATTTCAGAAATATATTTCAGGTTACTTTTTCTATTCTTTACTTGTCAATCAAAATCTTCACTACAATCTTTTTAATTTGAATTGAATCTCCCGCTGTAATTGACGGCCGGTGAACGTCTTCGGGAAAAAATATAAAGAATTTTTCAGGTGTGGCTTTCAGGTAATCTCCTCCATCAAAATCGTAAAAAGCGATATCTTTTTCTTCGTTGTATGGTTCTTTAACTAAAACTTTATCAAGTGTCGTCAGTCCAATTAACTCCTCTCCTTCAATTACATACTGAATATCAATGTATTTTTTATGAGATTCATACAATGCATCAGGTTTTTCTTTACCAAAATATTCCTGTACGGTCACGAAAACGTGTTCGCCTTCGAGTTCTTGTTTCCCCAGTGGCAAATCTTTCAGGTTTGCAGATTTCAGGAAATGGAATGCCTGGTCCCAATGCTTTTGATTATTATGATATAAAATTGCGAAAGTTCTTTTGTTTATCGAATTATCAGGCGAAACATTCCAACCTCCAAGCCAATCACTTTTGTCAAACCAGGAATTTATTTCATCGTTTGTCCATTTTTCAGGATTTGAATTCTTATCTGTACAAGCTGTTGCTGTAATTATCATTATGAATAATATTATAAAAATTGGTTTCATACACAGAGTTTTTGTTGATTGAAACCTAAAACTAATTGTTTTATTTCAATTTTTCGTTGTTTGCATGACGCTCTTTATCACGTAAAGTTTTCTTCTCTATATTTTTAAGAAAAGCTTTATTTAAATCGATGCCAGTTTGGTTGGCCAAACATATCAAAACCCACAATACATCTGCCATTTCATCGCCAAGATCATATTTTTCATCTGATTTTTTAAAAGATTGATCGCCATATTTTCGCGCCATTATCCGGGCCAGTTCACCAACTTCTTCGGTCAAAATGGTCATGTTAGTCAGTTCGTTAAAATAACGGACACCAATTGTTTTTATCCAGTCATCCACCATTTTTTGGGCTTCAGAAATTGTTATTTCCTCTTTATTCATTTATTTCATTCTTAAATTCTTAAATTCTTATTCCTCCCCATTTTGGGAAGTTAGGTGGGGCTTCTTTATAAATCTTTTTGTTTCGAGTCGATAATAATTGTAACCGGGCCATCATTAACAAGAGAAACTTCCATCATCGCGCCAAACTGACCTGACCCAACTTTTTTACCTAATGCAACTTCAACCGAATTGATAAACCTTTCGTACATCGGAATTGCAAAATCTGGTTTCGATGCACGAATATATGAAGGCCGGTTTCCTTTTTTTGTACTGGCATGCAATGTAAACTGGCTTACAATGATAATATCCCCGGCAACTTCTTTTACCGACAAATTCATCACTCCGTTTTCATTGTCAAAAATCCGTAACTGAATAATTTTGTTTGTCAGCCAATTGATATCCTCATCCGTATCGGCATCCTCAATACCTGCTAAAATTAACATTCCCTGATTAATTGCAGATAAAATCCTTCCTTCTACTTTTACCGAAGCTTCTGAAACCCTTTGAATTACAATTCGCATATTATCAATTCTTTCAATCGCTAATTTAAAAAAACAATGGTGGTTTTCAACAATAACAAATGATTTCTGTTTATTATTGCAGCAATATATTTAAACAAAAACCGAAAATGAAAACACTATTTACACTTTTAACAGTTGTTTTTCTGATGAGTTGCGCATCTCAGAAAAATTTTCCGGAAACTGTGGAAACAATAAAAACAATACCTGAAATGATTAATACAAGACTTGAACTCGATTTGACCATAGGCAAGTTCCATAATCATCCGTCGTTTGCAATTTGGGTTGAAGATTTGGATGGAAATTATGTTGAAACACTTTATGTTACACAATATTTTGCCAAAGGAGTTTTTGGTCACGGTGAAGCAGAAAAAGGGAAGTGGAAAAATGAACCGGGTGAAGTTAGAAGGCCAGCTGCGTTACCTTACTGGTCGCACAAACGAAATATTAAAGCAAAAGATGATTTATTTGCACCGGCACCTGAAACTGCTGTTCCGGATGCATTAACAGGTGCAACGCCAAAAGGAAATTTTATATTGGCGACCGGTTCAAAAATGGAAGTCAACAAAAAATTCAAAGTGCTTTTTGAAGTTAATCAAGCCTGGGATTCAAATGATTATTGGTCAAACAGCAAATTCCCCGATGATCTTGATTACAAAACCTCGCTTCAGCCTGCATTGGTTTATGAAACCACTATCGAACCGGAATCAATGAAAACAGAATTCAATTTTATTGCTGTCGGACATAGCGAGCCATCAGGAAAAACAGGGGATTTGTTTACTGATTTAACATCAATAACAACCGCAAAAGAGATTTTCAGCAAAATTTTAGTTCGAATTAAATAGATAAAAAGTATCAGGATAAAAAGTATTGAGTATCAGGATTAGAAATTTATTTCCTTCAGTTTTGCCACTTGTGTCTCAAAATCTTAAATCTGATTTAAAAAAAATATGAAAACAATAAAAATATTTATCCTCATTGCATTACTTCCCATTTTAGTATTTGCACAAAAAGCATCTTTAACAGGGAAAGTAGTTGATGCAGTAAATAACGAGCCACTTCCGTTTGTAAACATTGTTGTTTCAGGTTCTTCCATTGGAACCACAACTGATTTAGATGGGAATTTCGTTTTAAAAGGTCTCACACCCGGTTTTATCAGGCTTGAAGCTTCGTTTATTGGTTACAAACAGGCAATTTCAGCAGAAATAGAAGTCAGCAATGCAAATGCCAATAGCATTGAAATAAGAATGGAGGAGCAAAAGGAACAAATTGAAGAAGTTGTTGTAAAAGCATCACCTTTTAGGAAAACAGAAGAAAGCCCTGTATCGTTACGAACAATTGGAATTGGCGAAATTGAAAAAAGCCCGGGTGCCAACCGCGATATTTCAAAGGTTATTCAATCGTTTCCCGGGGTACAGTCAACTCCTGCTTATCGAAATGATATAATTATCCGCGGAGGCGGACCTTCGGAAAGCCGTTTTTACCTTGATGGTGTTGAAGTGCCGTTTATCAACCATTTTGCAACCCAGGGCGCTTCGGGAGGACCGGTTGGTATTATCAATGCCGATTTTATACGCGAAGTAAACTACTATTCGGGTGCTTTCCCTGCCAACCGCGGAAATGCGCTGAGCGGTGTACTCGAATTTAATCAGATTGATGGCAATCCGGATAAAACAAACTTCCAATTTACACTCGGAGCTTCTGAAATTGCAGGCACCGTTGACGGCCCAATTGGCGAAAAAACAACTTATGTTATTTCCGCCCGTCGTTCTTACCTAAAGTTTCTTTTTAATATTCTGGAACTCCCCTTTCTACCCACTTTTAACGATATTCAGTTTAAAGTAAAATCGCGAATCGACAAAAAAAATGAACTTACTTTTGTTGGATTAGGGTCGAAAGATTTGTTCGATTTGAATCTCGGAATCGAAAATCCTGATGAATCACAACAATATATATTAAGTCAAATTCCTGTAAACGAACAATGGAGCTACACACTTGGCGGAGTTTACAAACACTTCGAAAAACACAGTTTCCAGACTTTGGTTGTAAGTCGCAGCCATTTTAACAACAGTACAATAAAATATCTTGACAACGATGACAGTTCGGAAGCCAATAAAACAATTGATTATTCTTCGGAAGAGATGGAAAATAAAGTCAGGTTTGAAAATACTTCACGATTTGGCGATTACAAATTAAATGTTGGGGCAAATGTTGATTTTGTGACTTACACAAATACTTCCCAACTGCAAAAGTTCTACAACAACGAAATTGTAAATATCGATTATAACACCAAACTGAATTTGGTGAAATGGGGATTCTTCGGACAAATCAGTAAAAATATATTTAGTGAAAGGTTGTCGCTTTCGCTTGGTTTGCGCACCGATGCCAACAATTATTCTTCGGAAATGAACAACATGTTCAAACAATTTTCGCCACGCTTTTCAGCTTCATACAGCTTAACAAACCAATGGATTCTGAATTTTAACACAGGCCGCTATTATCAGTTACCTGCCTACACTTCTTTGGGTTTTAAAGAGAATGATATGTTGGTAAATAAACAAAACAAGTTGCAATATATTTCTGTGGACCATTTGATTGGCGGACTTGAATTCAGGCCATCTTCAACTGTTTTATTTTCGGTGGAAGGATTCTGGAAGAATTACAGGAACTATCCTTACTCTGTAAACGACAGTATTAGTTTGGCCAACAAAGGAGCCGATTTTGGCGTGGTTGGCGACGAGTCTGTACTTTCAACATCAAAAGGACATGCCTATGGTGCTGAATTTCAAACCCGGATTAACGCGAAAAAAGGCAATCTGAATCTTTCATATACATTGGTACGCAGCGAATTCGACGATTCACGGGGAAACTTTCTGCCTTCAAGCTGGGATTCAAAACATCTTATTGCATTAACCGGAACACGCGAATTAAAAAACAACTGGCGTATTGGTGGCCGCTGGCGTTTTGTGGGCGGATTGCCCTATACTCCCTGGGATCTCGAAAAAGTTCGTATGTTGATATCTGGAATCTTAGCGGTGGTCCTTCACTGGATTATTCAAAATTAAATTCTTTGCGTTTTCCGGCATTTCACCAGCTCGATTTAAGGGTTGACAAGTCATACTACCTGAATAAAATAACGGCAAAATTTTATATCGATATACAAAACATTTATAATTTTCAGGCTGAACAGGCAGATATTGTAGTACGCCAACAAGATGCCAACGGAAACTATGTTACAACTGAAAACGGTACTAAATATGTTTTGGAAACTTTACCAAATACCTCAGGAACTGTGCTGCCAACGATCGGGATAATTCTTGTCTTTTAAAGCCGAAAATCAAACCACAGTTTTATAAGGTAAAATTCGTCTCTTCCATGACTTTTGCACCCTCTTTTTTGCCCGGCTGGTCCTAATCAGCTTTTTAAACCTGTTACCGATGGCTGGTATTTCATAAAAGAAAGAGAAATCTCCGTCAGGAATTCACAAATACACCCTGTTTCTAAACTCTGTCTCCCGGATTATATGTTGTTAAACATCTCATTATGCCTGTTTTAGACTGATTATTATAAAAGCTATAGTGTAATAATTACGATATTATGTTTATTTTTATTGCACGTTTAACCAACAATAAAATAACAACCTGACAGAACAAAATAACCCAGTGAAACAAAATCATCCAAATCAACCAATTTCTGAAATATGCAACTCAGGCAGGGGAAAACATGCTGTAGAGAGTTTTTTACCGTTCCCCAAAGGGGAATGCATTTTTACACGAGTTTTTTACCGTTCCCGAAAGGGGAATCCATTTTTACGGGAGTTTTTTACCGTTCCCCAAAGGGGAATGCATTTTACAGGAGTTTTTTACCGTTCCCCAAAGGGGAAAGCATTTTTACAAGAGATTTTTACCATTCCCGAAAGGGGAACGCATTTTTACAGAAGTTTTTTACCGTTCCGGAAAGGGGAATGCTTTTACAGGGTTTTTACCTTTGTTCCGTCGAAAGGGGATGCTTTTCAAGAGTTTTTTACCGTTCCTCAAAGGGGAATGCTCCAAATTGATAACTATGGCTCAAAGCAAAGTTATATAAGTTCAATTTTTAAAAACAAACTAAAAATCTAATTCTATGGAGACAAAAAAATTTACAATCGTAAATGTACACAATCTAAAGATTGACGATTTGTTTGCACTTTACAAATCAACCATCGGGTATGCCGACCCGGTTACTGAAATTTTGGGAGCTATGCTTAATGCTGTTCTTAACAAATTTAAAGCCGATAACTATGCGATGGAGTTGCAGATGAACAAGGCAACAAAAAATGTGTTGACCCCGCAACTACTCGAATTGAAAGCCGACCGCACCAACCGTGATGCTGAAATTAAACGCAACATTACAACCGCACTGAAAGGCCGGAATGCAGAAAAGAAAACAGCGGCCCAACACCTGAAGGTTTTCTTCGACCCGTATTGGGATATATCCAAAAAGCCTGTGAACACCCAGACTATGCTTTATTTCGATATGCTGGCCAAATACGAAGAAAGTGAATTGTTAAAAACAAGCGCTTCCACAATTGGCATTTCGGAGATGATGGATGGGTTGTCAGAATCGAACAGCATATTTAACGAGGTGTACCAGACCCGTCTTACACAGGAAGCATCAGAAGGCCCGTCGGCGACAAGCCTGCGGACAACCGCAACAAACAGTTACAACCAGTTTTGTGTTGCTTTGGAACAAGCGGTGAACTACACCCCGTCGGAAGGCCTCGATAACCTGTTTAACCAGCTCGACGAACTGCGTAAAACCTACGCCCGGCTGATTCACACCGAAGAAGAACCGGAACCGGGACCAACCCCGCCACCGGCAGAATAAGTAAATGGTTGCAGAGATTGTACCGTGTGGCAATAATTTGATTGCCATGCGGTGCAATCGGAGCGAAAATCTGAGATTTACCGTTTATGGATTTACTATTTACAATTTGATGTTGTTTAAATGAAATTTAATAGATTTATAAAAAATAAAGGATGATAGTTTTCAGACATATCCAGCTATTTTGGTGCTATTTCTGAAAAAATAATGAGAGGTATGAAAAACGCATATTACTGCATTTCATTTTGGAAAACAGATATAATCAGACAATGACTATTTGAAAAAAACAAATACTTATTATCCCGATGGTTTTATAGAACTATCAATTAAGCGAAATATTCAGAAAATTTAATAAAATATTCAATTACTCAGGTTGAAAAAGTTGATTATAATCTTGGATGTACCAATAAAACTTGGGATAAGAAGAGTTTATAAAGATTATAACCCGATCATTAAAAAATGAAAGCCAATTATATTAATATGCCTATACAATTAAAGAAATTAAAACAAAATTAAAATTTGAAGAAAATGAGATTGATTAGAAATAGAAAAATAATTGAAAATATATTAGAATTTGGAGTTTCTTGTACCTACAAAAATTATTTGCAGTAATAGTCTTAGTTAAATAAAGAAACTAATAATTATCAAGAAAATGAAACACTGGATTACACTCAAGTGAAGATGGGCGGTCTAATAATCGGTTAATGAATCTGTTTATTTAAATGAATCTCAAAATAGAAAATAAGAACCCCCTTAAAAACAAAGTTGGGACAGAAGTTTTGTTCTTATTTCATCTAAAGACGTTTATATGGAGAATACCCACATGAAAAGATTGATTTTTTCAAAAATAAATCTGAAAAGATTTGAAACGTTCAAAAGATATACAGAAAGCTAAAAGCAAGTTTACTAAGTGAAATTTTAGATACTTTAAATTGGACGAAAAATAATAAAACCTAAAGGATATTAGCTAAAAAGCGCAAATCCTATAATTTCAGGATGCAATTTGTCTTGCTGTTAGGGCAAAATAGTTTTGCTTTTGCAAAGCAAGGCACGGGAAGTTTACCTGTTTAAAAAATGAATTTTACTTCCGATTTTGAATTAGTTTTTCCGATTGATTCCGCCAGATTAAAATAGTTTCTATCTTCTGATTTGCAACAATTTTACTCAATTCAGTTATATCATTTACCGGAATTCCATTTACTTTCAGAATTACGTCGTTACGCAATAATTTCAATGTTTTAAATATTCCTTCAGCAGGTGCAACTATTACCAGTACACCCAATTTTTTATGCATCCCGGTTGCAGAAACTTCGCCATCGGAAGTAAGGTTTTTTATTCGTCCCCCATAAAAATTTACTGTATTATTTAACTCAATTTCAGCATGCAACATTTCAGGTATTTCGGGTGTTTCAGCAATTGATTTTAAAGCCGGTTTTTGCACTCCGAATTTATCCATCGGAAAGTTTTTCCAACCCATTGCAAATACCGGACTTTCAATTGAAACAGAAAAATCACCGGTTTTGGGATCAACAAAAAGTGGGTCACCTGCCTCGCTGTTCAAATCCACTTTTAATTGTTGAACTTTCACCAAATCATTTGGATTTATAAACCAGTTGAAGTCAACTTCTTTTCCCCAATAATCAACAGCAATTGGTTGATGTGCCTCGCCAAAAATATTTCCCCGCACAATGTCGCCACTGTTTTTTTGCCAAACGTGCGGATGAAATCCATTGTTTATGCAAATGTTATTTTGGACAGTCCGGTAGTAGCCTTCACGAAGTTTTATCCCGCCGTTTAAACACAGATTGTTATAGATTTCATAGTAACCCGAGCCGTCATCCAAATCAATATCCCAGCCATGATCGCAACGAAACCGGTTGTTTCGGATAATATTAGGTGCAATCATATCAAGAAGTATTATTGTTGGATTTTTGGCAACAACTTCATCGGTTTTGTCTTTCGGAACTCCCCAGAAACGGTCGCGCCCCCAGCTGTTGAATGAGCCGTGATCACCTGTTTCAAGCACTGTATTAAACACATCGTTAAATTCAAGTAAATGCCCGCCCCATGCACCTTCTCCAATATTTATCCCGGCGCGCGGAACGTTGTAAATGCTGTTGTGCCGAAGTGTAATAAATGCCGACATGCTAATCTCAACACCCGCAACCTGTTTTTCAATTGTCCCGATATTATGAATGAGATTATCTTCTACAACACAATTTTGAGGAAAGTTTTGCCTATCGGACCGGGAGTTAAATCCATTTCCTCTGCGGAAACTCGTGGACCGTAAGGAATAAATTTTGGGTTTCGGACAGCCGCAGTATCGCCAACAAAACAAATTGCATTTGCACCAATTTCGCTTATGTGGCAGCCCTGAACCAATCCATTTTTATTGTAATGGTTGAAAAAAACAGCATTTCCACCGATTTGGCTGAATTCGCAATTCTGAACCGAACAGTTTTCAGTTCCTTCGAAATAAACAGATCCTCCACGGAAATTGTCCAGTCGCTGCGTAAAAAGCGGTTCTTTATTTTTCAGGAATGTTCTGATTGTTCTTCCAAATTTAAATCCATCGAGGCAATATATTTTACCGGATCTGTTTCTGTTCCCTGAAAAGTAACAAGGTTTTCAAGTGCTGCAAATTCAAAATTTGCTGTTTCCAGATTCAAATCCGGAGCCGGATAAAAATAAAGAGTTGAAGTTTTTGAATCTAAAAACCACTCACTAATTGTGTCGAGTTCTTCGAAAATATTTTCAACAAAACGGAACTCTTTGTGCTGTCCACCTTCGGGACGGTTATTTTGCCAGCCACCAGTAAATTCAAGTTCAGTTTCGCTTTTTTTCCCTGTTATTTGAAAATGAAACCCGCCCCATTCATGACCGTGAATTACATGGTAATAACCACCTGCCGGATTTTCCCAGCCTTTTACTTTTTCAGGTGAAATACAGTCGGCTGCAAATCCATTAAAAATTGCCGCATTTGCATTGAAATTCGGGTACCGCGCCAAAACCTGCAATTCATTGTTTACAAACAGCGATTCGAAAAGAACTCCTTTTGGAACGCTGGCTTTGTAAATTCCATCTTTGTATTTTTCCCATTTCAGTTCCAGTTTTTCGCCGCCCAAAATTGTCGGAACTTCGTTTGGATAAGCTTTGTATGATATTGATGCATTTTCAGTTCCGTTATCTTCAGAAGTAAAAATCACAGGTTCAGGCAGGTAATATTTCCCTCCCCGAAAGTAAACTGTTACCGGTACTTCAGGCTTATAACTTTTGAAATTGCGAACCAGGTTTTGAGCTGCATTAAAAGTTGCCACCGGTTTTTCGAAAGTCCCGTTATTAGAATCGTTTCCAGTTGGCGAAACATAGAAATTTTGGAGAATTGGATCACTTTTCTGAAAAGAAAAACAAACCATTGAAAAACATAGAATTACGGAAATTAGAATGGTTTTCAGCATGATTTTCAGTTTTCAGTATTTTTTAAAATAACATCAACTATTGGTTGTGGATCTTTTAGTGAATGTGGATGATGGCCGATTCCGGGTTTATGGATTATTTCTGCTTTCCAACCTAACTCTTCCAATCGCTTTTGCAATAAATCTGTATTTTCCGAAACCGGAACAACCTCATCGGCATCGCCAACTACAATTATAATTGGAACTTTGTGGCTTGCAATATTTTCCATGTGATCAACCGGATTTCCGTTGTATTTCAGCGCAATTTGTTCAGTTAAACCATATTGTTCCAAACAGATTTTCCAATCATCCTTTGAACCCGGACCAACTCCAAAACCACCCGGCCAGCTTTTAAAATCGCAAACCGGTGCATCGCCATAAATGCAGGCCACTTTGTCCGCATTTCGGTTTCCCCAATTGAAAATTATCAATCCTCCGCGGCTCATTCCTTCCAAAACTACTTTTTTATTGAGGCTGTATTTTTGAGTCGCAAAGTCATAAAAATCATCCCAAATATCGATGGCCTTTTCACAGCCAAACAAACCACCAACTTCAATATACACCAAATGAAATCCTTGTTCCAAAAGTGCAATATCGGTTTGTGGTTCGTGCCCCCAGAAACGGGCGCGCCAAATCCAGTCCCTGTTTTTATTGGGTGTTTTCGGAAAAACTACTTTAAATGGAACACCGTTTAAGGTTGAATCAAGCAAAACAAAACCATTCCATGTTGCCTGGTTGCCAGTTTGTTTTGCGGAAGATTTATTATTGTATTCCTGTGTGAGATCGAAATCGCTAATCTCAAATTCTTTTGTGCTAGGTAAATCGATTTCATAACCATCACACAAATCAACTGATATTTGAACATTTGATGCCTGAAACTCCATAACATGACCTGCATGTTTTTTGTCGTCGGAAACAAAATGCAGGTGAAATCCGGCAACATTCACTTTCCCTGTGTATTCAGGATACCAAAACCCCAACCATCGTTCCTGAAATATTTTCCATATTAAAAGTTGGCCGGTCAGCAATCGCTTCACTTAAAGTTTTTGAATAAGGTTTTTCCTGTTTATCTGCACTTCCACATTTTAAGGTTTTAAAGTCGGCCTTTATTTTAAACGCGTAACCAAAATTATTGGTGGGAAGTTTACTTTCAATAAATATTTTTAGTTCATTATAATTTGAAAATGAGGGCATTTCGAGTTTCAAATCTTCATCGAAATGTGTTACAACAGTAAATGGTACAAGTTCTGAATCTTCCGGCAGATGAACAGTTCCATTTGCCAGCCACTGATAAACTACTCCATCCAACACTATCATTTCTCCATTTAATCCGTTAAAAGTTCCCAAACCCAGGTCACCTTTTTCTTTCACTTCTGCAACATTAAGATTTCCATCGTAAATTTTATTTGCCAAAGCTGTAAAAAGAGAATACTGGTAAATTTTATCAGATTTACTTTTCTCAATAACTTTGTTTTGAGCACTTAACTGTTGCTGAAAAACAAACAAAAGCAAAACAGATTACAAAATAGAATTTCATTCTTTGCATTGTTAATCATTTATAATCATACTTCCCCACCAGTTATTTCCCGGATCGAAATCTTTGGAAAGAAAATCAAGCCGTTGTTTTTCAAGTTGAGGCAAGCTTTTGTTTATCACATTTTCTAAATAAGCATTTTCTTTTTCTGTTGTCCATTCAGGGTCTTTTTCAGGAAAACGGGCGCCAACTTCATTCAAATAACCAAAAAGTCTTTGGCTCAATTCCTTCACTTTCTCCTGATTTTCGGGCGCCAAATCGTTTGTTTCGGAAATATCGGTTTTAAGGTTGTATAATTCTTCGTGCCCGTCTTCGTAATAATGAATGAGTTTCCAGTCGCCCAAACGGATAATTGAAGAAGGTTCTCCACCCTGGTTTCCGTAATGCGGGTAGTGCCAAATCAGTGGGCGTTCCCGAAATTGTTTGACCATTCAAAAGCGGGACCAAACTTACTCCATCGCTATGTTCTTCAGGCTTTAGCGGAATTCCAGCCAATTCCAGAATTGTTGGATAAAAATCAGTCCCCGAAACGGGTACGGTGCATTTTTGTCCGTTTCCAACCCCCGGTACTTTTATAAAATAAGGCTCGCGAATTCCTCCTTCAAATTGATAACCTTTTCCGGCACGAAGTGGTAAATTTGAAGTTGCAAAAGCATCTCCGGCAGCAACTCCACCATTATCAGATGTAAAAATCACCACTGTATTTTCAGCTAACCCGAGTTCGTCGAGCGCTTTTAAAACTTCGCCCACTGCATCATCCATTGATTCCACCAAACCCGCGTAAACCGGATTGTCCTGTACCTGCCTGATTGGCAGGAAATGACCCATTTTAAATCCGGTTTCTGCAATTCCCAAATCTTCAGCTTTCTGCCGGTATTTTGCCCATTTTTCATTCGTGGTTTGAATTGGGCCGTGAACCGCGTAAAACGATAAATAGGCAAAAAACGAACTGTCTTTGTTATCTTTTATAAATTGAACGGTTTCTTTTGCCAGGCGCATTTCAAGATTTTCGCCAACCGGCCCATCTGTTAAATTTGGGTTTTCATAAGGCGAAAAATAACCACCTGCCGGACTACCAGCATCCCACCCACCTTTATTGATTTCGAAACCGTGGTCGGTTGGCCATGAACCTTTTCCACCCAAATGCCATTTACCTGCAAAGAAAGTTTTGTAACCGGCTGCTTTCATCGCTTCGGGCAAAGTTGTGTATTCCGAAGGTAAATTATGTACATATTCAGGAGGAAGCAGTTGATTTGAACGTCCGGAATTCCGCCAGTTTTCTCCGGTTGCAGCGCCAATCCAGTCTGTAATTCCGTGGCGTGCGGGGAATTTTCCTGTCATAATACTTGCCCGCGACGGACTGCAAACCTGGCAAGCAGCGTAACCATCTGTAAAAATCATTCCTTCGCTGGCAATCCTGTCAATATTTGGCGTTTCGTAAAATTTACTTCCCGAAATACTTAAATCATGATAACCAAAATCATCGGCAAGAATAAAGAGGAAGTTTGGTTTTTTGTTCTCGACGGTTTTTGGTTGACAAGCACTCAAACAAAAAAATAATAATTGTAAAGAATAAAACATTTAAAAAGTTTTTAGCTCTCATAAAAAGTTTGATTATTTTAAAATTAGTTTCACGATTAACCGAAAAATTAAAAATACAAAGTGTATTTAGTTTTAACTTTTGAGAAAATACACAAGCAGAAAAAACGAAATTACAAAATCCAAGTAAAAAGTGTATTTTTAACCTCATTATAATAATAACCAAAAAACCTTGATTCTTGATCCTAACAATCTCATATCTATAAAAAATGAACCGAAACTTCTTCTACTTTGGGTGGCGCGAACTCACCCGATCAGTACATGCTCAACAAATCAATTTTGCATTTTTTCAATGTGCTGCCACTTTTTTTGGTTTTGCCATTTGCTTTCAAATCAGCGGTTCACGAACTGGAAACACCGGTTTTAATCGCCTGGCTGGCATCATTGTTTTTGATGATCTTTGTAAATCATTTTCTTGCCATTTATATCAAGTGGCGCACAAACGAGTCGAACTGGTTTTTCTATGGATTTCTGGCTTTGGCAGTGGCGGTTTTTGCTATCGACCATTTTGGATTTTTTGATTTTACCGCAAACTTCGGGAAACTCTTTGATTTTATTGTTTTGTACCCGGTATCGGTACTTATTTTCCCTGTTTTAATAATCCTGCTGTACTTACTGAATCTTAAATTTTTACTAAGCCGATTTTTTCTCGATGAACTTTCACAAAAGAAAAAAGATGGGATAACGCATGATTTTTCGTGGCTGAACCAAATTGGCGAGTACGGGAAAATGCTTTCGCTGGAAGTAAAAATGATTACCCGAAACAAACGCCCGCGAACAACTGCAGTAATGTCGATAATATTTATTTTTTACGGATTGATAATTTACCAGGATTTTGATGAAGAAAAAGCGGAATTTATTTTGGTGTTGGGCGGCATGTTTATGACCGGTATTTTTAGCATGATGTACGGTCAGTTTTTTCCGGCGTGGCACAGTCGCTACTACCCTTTTTTAATGGCACAAAACGTAAAAATGAAACAAATACTTCAATCGGCATTTTTTCTGATGGCAGTAACGAATATAGTTTTTTACCTGCTTTCGCTGGGTTATATGTTTGTTACACCAAAAGTGCTTTACGTTCATTTAGCTGTTATGCTGTATAATATTGGTGTAAACTCTTTTGTAATTTTTGCTCTTGGTTTAAACAGCCGAAAGTCAATCGATCTGGACCAACGGGCAATGTTTAACTACCAGGGAATGAGTGCTACCAATTGGCTGATAGCTTTCCCGATATTGTTTGGACCACTGGCAGTTTATGGTATTCTTACTTTTCTGCTGGGAAATATTGCAGCTTATTTTATTCTTGGTGGACTTGGATTGATTGGAATTATCCTTCACCCGAGATTGATAGACTATTTTACAAAACAATATTTACTACGGAAACATAAAATGATTGCATCTTATAAAGCAACATAAATGCCTCCCCCTCCCGGATAGCTATCCGGACATTCCAAATGAGGGGAGAAGGAAGGTAAATCACAATTATTCACAACAAATAACTATAAATCACTTTTTCCATGATACAAATTACAAATCTTCAAAAAGCCTACGCCGGAACTACTGTTCTTGATATTTCTGAATTGACCATTCAAAGTGGCGAAGTTTTTGGTCTTGTTGGAAACAACGGTGCCGGTAAAACAACACTTTTTTCGTTGATTCTCGATTTAATTCGCGCAACAAAAGGCAAAGTTATTATCAACGAAATTGCTGTTGCAAAGTCTGAAGACTGGAAATCGATTACCGGTGCTTACATTGATGAAAGTTTTACAATCGGCTACCTAACTCCTGATGAATACTTCAATTTTATTGGCGAATTGCGCGGAATGAATGCAAATGATATTGCGGGTTTTTTGTCGAATTTCAATGAATTTTTTAACGATGAAATTCTTGGGAAAAAGAAGTTTATTCGTGATCTTTCGAAAGGTAACCAGAAAAAAGTGGGCGTAGTTGGCGCATTAATGGGCAATCCCGAAATTGTGATTTTAGATGAGCCTTTTGCCAATCTCGATCCAACATCGCAATTTAAACTTCGGAAAATAATCAAAGAATTTGCTGCCGGTCAAGGCAAAACATTCCTGATTTCGAGCCATGATTTGGATCATGTTACCGACGTTTGTTCACGAATTGTAATCCTTCAAAAAGGACAAATAATAAGGGACGTTCAAAAAACAAACACCACACTGGCAGAACTTGAAGAGTTTTTTACAGGTGTAAAGACAGAACCGCATTTTTTGGAATAAAAATTTTGTAACAAACCATTTTATGCAAACCTCATCCTGATATCAAATCATAGGTGGGGTTTTGTCATTTTTTAAAACAAATGTTTAAATTTCCTTTGGTCAACGCAACCTATTCCTTGTTCATTCCATCCATGTATTAAAATCAACTTAAAATGAAAACCAAACAAATTCTTTTTCTCACATTTTTTACCATTTTATTTTACCCCGCACTTGCCCAAAGGTTTTCTGTAGGATTGGAAAGTGGTATCAATTTCTCGAATATCAACAAAAAATCGAATAATTTAAGTTACGGTTCGCAACCTGGCCCGGTAAATGGGATTATCGCACAATTCGATATTGGAAACTGGTTTGTATTGCAATCAGGATTAAATCATGCAACTTATTATTTCAATGAATGGAATAATCATTATTACTATTCTCCAGGATTTCATTATACATCTTCTTCTGTGTATGTTCCCGGAATGTCATCCTATTCAAGCTTAACTGATTATCCAAATTATTATTACAACAATCAATCAAAATTCAGTTTTCTGCGTATTCCATTGCTCATAAAATTTAAAACCCCGGGCAGGGTGAATTTCGAAATTGGCGCGGGTGCTTATTATGGTTTTGTTACCAACGACGAATACAGGGGTAAAGACAAAGACTTCTATACAAAAGAGTACATGGACGAAAATTTTCCTCCAATGCACGACTGGGGCTGGATTTTAAACAGTTCGGTGCATTACAACATTACCGAAAAATGGAATGTGTTTGCAAGCGGGCAAATTACATCAGGACATAAAACCTACTTTAAAGATCTGGAAGGGAAAATTGGATCGGCAGAAGTAACTTTTGGTGTTGCATATAAACCATTTTCGGCTAAAAAATATATCGAAAAAAATGATTCTTTGGGAATGAACATTAAAATCAGGCCCCATTCAGGTTTCAACATTTCGAAGGCGAAAGTATCAAAGAATTCGGGCGAATATGCTTCAAAAGTTGGTTTCTCGTCAGGAGTTTCCATAATTTTTAAACTTGGTGGTGATTTGTCGTTTTCAACCGGTGCCTGGTATGAGCGAAAAGGGTATGAACTGGATTACAGAGGCAATTTCAACTTTTTGTACCGGGCGGGAACAGAAGCTGAACAGGCAAACGCGCCCCAACTTCAATCGAGGGTGAATTTGGATTATGTCACATTTCCGTTAAAATTCCATTTGAGTTTTGGTAAGAAAATTCAATCTGATTTCAATTTTGGTCCCTATATTTCATTGCTGTACAATTCATTTGCACAAGTGTCAATAAATCAATCTCTTGGCGTAGTAAATGTTCTGACCGACAAAAATGAAAATCCTGCATATTCATTACCATTAATCGATGAAAAGATGCACAACAATTCAACTTCTTTTCTTTTCGGATTGAGTATTCCTGTCTCAAAAAAATAAACCTGCCATGAAAAAATTAATATACCTGCTATTTATTTTTGCTTCATTCTATTCCTGTGAAATGTATCCTGAACCGGGTTCCCAAAACATTGAATCTTTCAGTTTTAACATCATCGGAAATCAGCAAACAGCCGATGCCGGGGAATATCTTGTTAATAAAATTGGCGCTCAAATTTATTTGGAATCGCTTGTTCCAAAAACCGATAAAAAATTCCGCATAGAATTAGAAATTATTTCAGGAAATGGTAGTGTTGATAATACTTTAATTGAAGCAGACAATCAAGGTAAAATGGTAACCAGCTGGAAACTTGGCAATGAAACAAACGTCCAGCAGATAAAAGCTAAAATATTTGATTCTTCTAACCAGTTTTACTCTGAATTTGAAATTCAGGCAACCGCGTTTTTCCTTGATAAATGGAACACGATTACTGATGGTTTCCTGATCGGTATTGGAGATATGGTTAAAGACACAATTAACAACCGCTCCATGATTATTTCCGGTATGGATTTATATGCAAAAGAAGGTGTTGATAATAAGTTTTATGAATGGAAACAAATTCAGGGGTACGGTTACCCAAATAATTTTAAAGATCTTGAAATTAACAGCAAAGGAGAAGTATTTGGAGGAGGCTGGAATGGTAACCTATACAAAAGCACTGACTGGGGAAAAACATGGACATTAATTAGTAAACCCATCCCGGAAAATCAATACAATTTTGAACTTACCATCACAAAAGACGATTATATCTGGGCAAACAAGTGGGATTACGGAGTTTATTGTTCAAAAGACAACGGAATAACCTGGACTAAAGATACAATCGGGCTTGACAGACAGGAACAACTTGGCAGGATTTTTACTTTTGACGATTCTTTGCATTTGGCAATTTCACATGCCAATTTAACCATTCTTAAAACATCGGATGACGGGATTACCTGGTCTCCAATAAATACACCTGAATATTCATTGACAATGTTTGTAACTGATGACAATGCAATAATTGCTCAAAATCAAGGTGGTTTTGTCTTGCATAAATCAACAAACGGCGGACAAAGCTATCGCCAGGTTTTTAGTCCACATGTTGAATATGGAACTACTTCGTGGCATTGTTACGATAAATTCAAAAACAATTATTATGTACTTGCACCGGGCGGCGGCGTTTGGAGAACGAAGAGCTTTGAGGAATTTGAAAACCTGATAACATTCTCACTTCAACATAATCTTTTTATCGACCATAACGGAACAATTTATGCAAGTGGATATAAATATTCAAATGCCACGGATGATCCAACGCTTGTTCTGTCATTTAAAGAATAGATTCATTTATTTTCTCCAAAATTGTTCGTTATAGAGTTCAATTGACTTATTGGATAACGATAGATTTTTCCCTATTTTTATCATTATTTCAAAAATCAACTCATCAGCATGGAAAACAGGGAATTAATCGTAAAAGAAGCCTATTCAAAAATGGCACAATTGTGTAGCAGATCGGAGCAGTGTTCTGCCGACATCAGAAAAAAAATGGTTGCCTGGGAAATTATGGATGAACTGGTTGATGAAATAATCTCAAAACTAAAAGAAGAAAAATTCCTTGATGATGAAAGATACGTAAAAGCTTACGTTTCCGATAAATTCAAGCTCAACAAATGGGGCAGGATTAAAATGCGCTACTACCTAAAAGCCAAAGGTTTAAATGATGAATTAATTGAAATTGGCTTAAATGAAATCAAAGAAGAACAATACAAGAAAGCTTTAATTTCAACCCTGAAAGAAAAAGCCAGGAAAATAAAATCGGACGATAAATTTGATAAAATGGGCCAAATTATCCGGTTTGCCCAAAGTCGCGGTTTCGAACCCGAAATTATTCACCGCTATCTTGCCGAAGTAGTTAAATAAATTCTCCGTACTCAACTACTGCAAATTTTCCATTCTATCAATCAAACCTCAGTTATTCGATTCAACAGGTAGTTTTAAGGTTTACTCATGATTCAGTAAAAATCTTGCTACCTTTACGCACCATAATAAAAATGTATAAAAATGATTTTTAAAGACCAGATAAATGATCTTCTGGAGCGCCGGGATGCGCTGAGGAGACATCTTTGACTACGATGCAAAATTAATCCAACTGCAGGAAGAGGAGCTAAAAACCCAGGATCCCGATTTCTGGAACAATCCGAAAGAAGCTGAAGAACAAATGAAAAAAGTCCGCTCGGTAAAAGTGTGGACCGATGGATTTATTGCTGTCAATCGGATGATTGAAGATTTTGTTGTGCTGTTTGAGTTTTTCGAAGCGAAGGAAGCATCGGAAGCAGAAGTTGACAAAGCATATAAAGAAACCATTGAAGCTGTTGAAAAATTAGAGGCAAAAAATATGTTGCGCAGCGAAGAAGATCATCTTGGTGCTGTACTGAAAATCAATGCCGGCGCTGGCGGAACCGAAAGCAACGATTGGGCTGAAATGCTTTTCAGAATGTACACACGTTTCGCCGAAAAAAACGGGTATAAAGTAAAAATTGCCGATATGCAGAATGGTGATGAAGCCGGAATAAAAAGTTGCACACTCGAAATTGAAGGCGAATTTGCATATGGTTACCTAAAAAGTGAAAACGGTGTTCACCGCCTTGTCAGGCTTTCGCCATTTAACGCACAAAACAAGCGAATGACATCATTTACTTCGGTTTATGTTGCGCCTTTGGTTGACGATACAATCGAAATCGACCTGAATATGGCCGATATAACCTGGGACACTTTCAGGAGTGGCGGTGCCGGTGGTCAAAATGTAAACAAAGTTGAAACCGGAGTGCGTTTAAAACACGCTCCATCAGGAATCATTATCGAAAACACCGAAAGCCGCTCACAGCTTGGCAATAAAGAAAATGCTATCAGACTTTTAAAGTCGCAGCTTTACGAAATTGAATTACGAAAACGCCACGAAAAAACCACGGAAATCGAATCACAAAAAAAGAAAATTGAATGGGGTCCCCAAATCCGTTCGTATGTACTTCAACCCTATAAATTAGTAAAAGATGTGCGCACAGGTTTTGAAAGCGGCAATGTAAATGCGGTTCTCGATGGTGAACTTGAGGGATTTATTAAAGCCTATTTAATGGAGTTCGGAGGAGTGTAAAAAATCCAAAACTTTGTACAATTTTAGGGGTCAATAATATTGAAAAGATAAAAAACTACAAATTATGTATTCCGATCAAAACTTTACAAACCGCGAAATTAGCTGGCTATCGTTTAACGAAAGGGTTTTGCAGGAAGCTGCAGACCCGGCAACCCCACTTTTTGAACGCATTCGTTTTATCGGAATTTTCTCGAATAACCTCGATGAGTTTTTCAGGGTGCGTGTTGCAGCCGTGCGGCGGATGGTGGATTTTGGCAAAGACGAGGAAAACCTGCTCGGTAATTTTACTCCAAAAGAATTGCTCGATAAAATACAGGAAATTGTAATTGGGCATCAGCAACAGGTACAGGTTATTTTTAAAGATATTCTTGAAGAGTTAAAGCAAGACAATATATTTCTCAAAAATGAAAAAGAATTAAACCACCAGCAAGGTGTTTTTGTAAAGAAATATTTCTACGATAAAGTTCTGCCGAACCTTGTTCCGATTATGTTGCACAAAAATCATAAATTTCCATACCTGCGCGACAGATCAGTGTATTTGGCCATCAAACTTTCAAAACAATCGAACCCGCTGGATTTTGCTTATTCACTTATCAGGATTCCGGCAATATCTGTTTCGCGGTTTTATGTTTTGCCAAAAACTGGTAAAAGCAAAATCGTAATCATGCTCGATGATGTAATCCGGTACTGTTTAAATGATCTGTTTTTTTATTTCGATTATGATGTTTATGAAGCTTTTACATTAAAAATCACGCGCGATGCCGAATTGGATATCGATGATGATATCTCGAAAAGTTTCATGGAAAAAATGAGTACAAGCCTCAAAAAACGCAAAACCGGAAAACCTGTCAGGCTGATTTACGATCGTACTATGCCCGAAGATTTAAAGAATTTCATCTTTAAAAAGATGAAAATCGACAGCGACGAAAACGCGATCGCAGGTGGAAGATACCATAACCACAAAGATTTTATGAATTTTCCTGAAATTGGGAAAAAGAAACATTATTATACAAAACTCACTCCAATCAGGCACAAGGATTTACCTCCAAATACCAGTATCTTACAGGTTTTGCGCAAGAAAGATGTTATGCTGCATTACCCGTATCTGACTTTTAATCATTTTATTGATTTACTCCGCGAAGCAGCAATCGATCCGCAGGTAACAGAAATCGGGATAACAATTTACCGTGTTGCCAGTGACTCAAAAGTTGTGAACGCTTTATTAAATGCCATTCGCAACGGCAAAGTAGTAACAGTTGTTATTGAATTGCAGGCGCGTTTTGATGAAGAAGCAAATATTTACTGGTCGAATAAATTACAGGAAGAGGGAGCAAATGTGATTAACGGTGTGCCTGGCATAAAAGTGCACAGCAAACTGGCCTGGATAAAACGAAAAGAGAGCGGTATTTTCCGAAATTATGCATACATCGGAACCGGAAATTTTCATGAAGGCACAGCGCGCGTTTATGCCGATGAAGGATTAATGACTTCAGACCCACGGCTGGCAAATGAAGTGGCAAATACTTTCGAGTTTTTCAAACAAAATTATAAGCATTTCGATTATGAGCACCTGATAATCAGCCCGTTTAGAATGCGAAAATTCTTTACTAAAAGCATTGAACGCGAAATTGAACTTGCTCAAAACGGTGGAAACGGCTACATGATAGTAAAAATGAACAGCCTCATCGATCCTGAAATGATGAATAAAATAATGGAAGCAGGGAAAGCAGGAGTTCGGATCCAACTCATCATACGCGGAATTTTCGGGTTGAATATTCCACCGGAACTTTCGCAAAAGATAACGGCAATCAGCATTGTAGATAAATACCTTGAACATTCACGAATATTTTTATTTGGAAATGGCGGCGACGAAAAAATGTATATTTCATCAGCCGATTGGATGCCCCGAAATCTGAATCGCCGGTTTGAAGTAGCCTGTCCGATTTACAATAAAGAAATTCAGCGTGAACTAAAAGAAATGCTGCATATTCAGTTGAAAGACAATTCGAAAGCAAGGATTCTTGAACCCGGACTATTAAACGAATATAACCTTGGCGATGATGACGATGAACATGTTTACCGCGCCCAGGAAGATTATTATAAATTCATAAAAAATAAACACCATTTTGTAATGAAAATATATCACAACCCACGTTGCTCAAAAAGCCGGGCAGGCTTGCAATATCTTGAAGAAAAAGGTTTTGACATTGAAATAATAAAGTATATGAATGATGGGATTTCAGAATTGGAGTTGAAAGATATAATTAAAAAAACAGGTAAAAAACCTTTCGATTTTGTTCGGACACACGAAAAAGATTATATCGAAAATTATAGTGGGAAGGAAATTTCCGATGCAGAATGGATTAAAATTCTTATAGAAAAGCCGCATCTATTGCAACGCCCGATTGTTGTAAATGGCGAAAGAGCAATATTGGCCAATCCACCTGAAATTATTGAAGAAATTGTTTAGGCTACTTATTCAATTTTGAGTTTTTGTTGAAGTAACTTAACTTCATCAACAAGCATTGTTCTTCTTTTTAAAGCATTTGAAAGTGCCAAAGCGTCTTTTACTGCTGTTTTATCATAGTCTTCCAGAATAATATAATATTGTCCTTTTCCGAGAAAAACAGCTTTTAATTTTCGATCGGCGTTGTCAGCTATAAACTGGATTACACCATTGTCTTTGCCATTTCTGTATGACACCTTTTCCCATTTGTATTCCATAAAATCCGATTGATGATTCATTGGATCACCTAACGGTATCGAGTCGGTTTTGGCACTGAGTTCGCCATCATACACGCGCAAACCAACATGGTTTATCGAACTTTTACCGTAATAATTGCTGCTTAGGAACATTTCGCCAAGTTCGTCGAGATGTATTTGAATAAATGACCTTGTCATTGATCTTTGCAGTGTTTGCCGTTTATGAACGTATTGGACATATCTGTCGAACTCTGTTTTTTCTTTTTCAAACAAATCTTCGAGTTTTAGTATCAGCGATTTAGTTGAATCAAGTTCAATCTCCTTTCGCCTGAGCAATTCAAGATTTATTTCCGTCGTCAGGTTTTTGGCAGCATTTATCGAATACGGCGCTTTTGGGTACAATTTCGAAATACTGTCTAACTGCAGCAAAGCCTGAAGAGTATCTTGTTTTTCTAGCCATATTTTAGCATAATTCATTTTTACCCGAGCTTTCTCTTCGTCTGATGATCCGCACGATACAAATAAAACCGCCAAAATAACTGCAATTACATATAATAAATGTTTCATAATCTCAATCATATCGGGCAAAATTACCATTTTAAACGGATTTCGGAAAATTCTAAAAAAGCAAAAACAGACATTGCTGGTTTGAATATTTTGCATTTTTTATAACATATTCAAATATGAAATGTAATTCTACTTTTGTTTGATAGATTATTCCTAATTTTAAAACCGAAATCAACTACTGCTAATTATGATTACACTCACTCAACTTGAATACATTGTTGCTGTTGATACCTACCGCCATTTTGGCCGCGCCGCAGAAAGCTGTTTTATTACCCAGCCAACACTTTCAATGCAAATAAAAAAATTGGAGGAGGATCTTGAGATCATTATTTTCGATCGGAGCCGTCATCCATTATTGCCGACTGATGTAGGACAACGAATTATTGATCAGGCACGAATTGTTTTAAAGCAAAATGAAGAAATCAACAACATTGTAAAAGACCACAAAAACCAGGTTTCGGGATTAATCAGAATTGGGATTATACCAACTATGGCACCCTATCTTTTGCCACTTTTCATTGGTAATTATAAAAAGAAATATCCCAACATTTTTATAAAAGTTGTTGAGGAAACTACAGCCAATATTGTAAAACTGCTTAACAAAGATTTAATTGATGTTGGTATTTTGGCAACACCATTAAAAGAGGAAAAAATAAATGAAAAACCTATTTTTTATGAGGAAATGCTCATTTATGCCAATCCAACGCACCCAATCCATAAATTAAAGGAAATCACCGTTAAAGATATTGCAACACCCGAAATCTGGCTATTAAGCGATGGGCATTGTTTTCGCGACCATGTAATAAACCTGTGCTCTTTTTGGGAACTACTGATAGCCAGCTCCCTTTCCATTTTGAAGCCGGATCACTTGAAACACTTATGAATATTGTTGACAAGGAAGGTGGTTTAACATTAATACCTGAATTGGCTAAACTTAGCATGTCAGAAAAAAAGCTTGCAAATGTAAAGTCGTTTACCAACTTCAAACCGTTCCGCGAAGTAAGTCTTGCCTATTCACGTTATTTTGCCAAATACAAACTGATAAATTTGTTGTGGCGTGAAATCAGGGAATCTATTCCGACTGAATTTCAGGACGAAAAACGGGGAACCATTGTTGAATGGAAGTAATCAAAGTTAATTTCACATTTTAATATTTGAAAAATATATTTACCTTTGCGCGCTGTTTGGCGGGCATGGCGGAATTGGTAGACGCGCTAGACTTAGGATCTAGTGCCAAACGGCGTGGGGGTTCGAGTCCCTTTGCCCGCACAAAATACCGCCGACCTTCCTTTAAGGGAAGTGTTGGCGGTTGTTTTTAGATAAAATACTTGAATTTAATTTATATTCATCATGAACATTACCAGGGAAAATATCGACGCTGTAAATGCAATTCTAAAAGTTGACATTGAAAAAGCTGATTACGAAAAAACAGTTGCCGACCAACTGAAAGAATATCGGCAAAAAGCAGCAATCCCGGGATTTAGGCCTGGGAAAGCCCCTGCTGGCCTTATCAACAGAAAATACAGGTTACCCGTTTTAATTGAAGAAGTAAACAAACTTCTTTCAAAAAACCTGTCAGAATATCTTGTTGGCGAAAAACTGAATATTTTGGGAGAACCGCTTCCAAACGAAGAGCAACAAAAAAGCATCAATTGGGAAACCGATGAAAACTTCGAATTCGCTTTTGATATTGCAATGTCACCTGAAATCAGTTTTGTACTCGACAATCAAATTGAAATAAAATATTATAAGATCGCTGTATCCGACAAAATGATTGATGAACAGGTTGAAATGGCTCAATCGCAGTTGGGAGAAAATTTGCCCGTCGATGATATAAAAGATAACAGTTCAGTACGTGGAAATTTTATTCAACTCGACGAAACCGGCGCTGAAATGGAAACCGGAATTAAACCTGAAAATGTTTTGATAGCTATCGACATGATAAAAGACGAGGCAATTAAAAACAGTTTCATCGGTAAAAAGAAAGACGATGTTATTGTTTTCGACCCCGCAATTGCATTCGAAAACAGGCACGAACTAAAACACATGCTGAAAATAAAACAAGAAGAAGCAGATATTTTAAACAGTAATTTCAAATTTACAATTACCGAAATTTTAAAGTTTGAAAAAGCTGAACTCAACGAAGAACTTTTCAAAAAACTGTATGGAGAAGAAACCGAAGTTAAAACCAACGAGGATTTCAGAAACAGGATAAAAGAAGAAATTGAGGCGAATCTGGTATATTCATCAAATCATAAATTTGCCATCGATGCGCATGATAAACTGATTGAGCAAAATAACGTTGAACTTCCCGAAGCATTCTTAAAACGCTGGTTGATTGCAATTAACAAAGAATTAACCGTTGAACAAATTGAAAATGAATTTGACGCTTTTATCAGCGATTTAAAATGGCAGTTGATAAAAGATGCGATTATCAAAGAAAATGAATTGAATGTTTCTGCCGAAGAAGTACAGGCGTTTGCGATTACAAATGGCACGTGCACAATACAATCAATACGGTATTTATGATATCCCCGAAGAACAACTTGAATCGTTTGCAAAAATGATTCTTGAAAAACAGGAAGAGGCAGAACGCATTTACAAAAAGCTTTTTGAAGACAAGGTTATAAAGGTTGTTAAAGACAAAGTTACGGTTACAGAAACTGAAGTCAGCCAGGAAGAATTCAATGAAATGATGAAATAACAGGGCATTTACATTGCCCAAAAGGAAATAACATTTTGCTGAAAGAATCAGCAAGCAACTTTTTTGTAACTTTGTAACTCATTTTTTAAATGAAAATTACAAAGTTACTTTTTTAATAAAGCATTAATACAATGGAAAATAACAATGAATTCAGAAAATATGCGGTTAAACATGCAGGTTTTAGCAGTTTATCGTTAGACAGGTTTAACTCATTGACAAATAACTATATTTCACCGACAATTATCGAAGAGCGTCAGTTAAACATTGCTTCAATGGATGTGTTTTCGCGCCTGATGATGGACCGTATCATTTTTCTTGGAGTTCCAATTGACGACACAGTCGCAAATATCATCCAGGCACAACTTTTATTTCTCGAATCAACCGACCCTACAAAAGATATTCAGATTTATCTGAATTCTCCCGGTGGTTCAGTTCATGCAGGATTAGGAATTTACGATACCATGCAATATATAACAGCCAATGTTGCCACCATTTGTACTGGTATGGCTGCATCTATGGCAGCAGTATTGCTAACCGCCGGTGCAAAAGGTAAACGAACAGCTCTCACACATTCAAGGGTAATGATACACCAACCAATGGGCGGTGCGTCAGGTCAGGCTTCCGAGCTTGAAATTACAGTTCGTGAAATAATGAAATTAAAAAACGAACTTTACGCAATCATTTCCGAACATAGTGGAAAATCACTCGAACAGGTTGAAAAAGATGCCGATCGCGATTATTGGATGACTTCTGCGGAAGCCGTTAAATATGGTATGATTGACGAAGTTTTGGTTAGAAATAAAAAATAATGTCGAAATTAAAATCAGATAAGTGTTCATTTTGCGGCCGCGAAAAAAATGAAGTTAATTTGTTAATCGCCGGTATTGACGGTCATATCTGCGACAGATGTGCAGAACAGGCTCATTCAATTATCCAGGAAGAAGTCAAAAAAGACAGCACTTTCGATCTGGACGGTGCCAAGCTTTTAAAACCAAAAGAGATAAAAGAATTTCTTGATCAATACGTAATCGGACAGGATCAGGCAAAAAAGATATTTTCGGTTTCAGTTTACAATCACTATAAAAGGCTTAGACAAGCAATTGACGCAGACGAAACAGAGATTGAAAAATCAAATATTATTCTTGTTGGCGAAACCGGAACCGGTAAAACGTTGCTGGCAAGAACAATTGCAAGAATGTTACACGTACCGTTTACAATTGTTGATGCAACTGTTTTAACCGAAGCTGGTTATGTTGGCGAAGACATCGAAAGTTTACTGACAAGACTTTTACAGGCTGCAGATTATAACGTTGAAGCCGCCGAAAGAGGAATTGTATTTATCGACGAGATTGATAAAATTGCCCGTAAAGGCGATAATCCGTCCATAACCCGTGATGTTTCAGGAGAAGGAGTGCAGCAGGGTTTGTTAAAACTTCTGGAAGGCTCAATTGTAAATGTACCACCACAAGGCGGACGTAAACATCCGGAGCAAAAATTGATTCCGGTTGATACTAAAAATATTCTTTTTGTGTGCGGTGGCGCTTTTGACGGCATTGAACGCAAAATTGCCACACGCCTAAACACAAAAGTAATCGGTTACAGTGCTGCAAAAGACGTGGACAGGATTGAACGCGAAAACCTATTGCAATATATTGCTCCACAGGATTTAAAATCATTTGGATTGATTCCTGAAATTATTGGACGATTGCCGGTTTTGGCCTATCTCAATCCTTTGGACAAGCAAACACTTCGCAGTATTTTAACCGAACCAAAAAACGCAGTAATAAAACAATACAAAAAACTGTTTAAAATTGACGGTATTACCCTTGATTTTGAAGAAGATGCTTTTGAATATATTGTTGACAAGGCTATCGAATTTAAGCTTGGTGCCAGGGGTTTGCGTTCTATCTGCGAAAGTATTATGAATGATGCAATGTTCTATTCCCCTTCAGAAAAGATTGACAAACTGCACATTAGTAAAGAATATGCTGAAACCAAATTGGAAGGTGCAAATATTCACCGGCTAAAAGCCAGCTAAGCAGAAATCTTTTAAATAAAAACAAACTCCAAATCTCAGATAATTTTCAAACTTTTTTGAAAAATTGATTTTTCCGGATTTGGAGTTTATTTGTTTTCTGGATTTTACAAATTGAATTTCCTTTTTCTTCAGGCTGATAACCAAAATCCTCTTTTAAATTGGTTTGCATTGATGCTGCAACTGCAAGTTCGTCGCAGCGTTCATTGAGCGGGTTGTTGGCATGCCCTTTTACCCATACAAATTTTACATTGTGTTTTTTATAAATCTCAAGAAAGCGTAACCACAAATCGGGGTTCTTTTTGTCTTTGAAACGCTTTTTTACCCAATTAAAAACCCAACCTAAAGTAACTGCATCGGCAACATATTTCGAATCGGTGTAGACAGTTACTTCACTTCCCGGTATTTTCAATGTTTCAAGGGCAACAATAACAGCCAGCAGTTCCATACGGTTGTTTGTTGTATGTTTGAACCCTTCCGACATTTCCTTTCTGAATTTACCCGAAATCAATACAATACCGTAACCTCCCGGACCAGGGTTTCCACGGGCAGCGCCATCGGTATAAATTGTTATTTGTGGTTTTTCCATGCCTATCGGTTTATATAAAGTACAAAGAAGTTAGTAAAATCCCGGAAAAACAAATTATCAATTATTTTCATTTTGCAATACAAAAAAATCCCCGCCTTTTCTTTGACGGGGACCTTTCATTCCTCCCCCTCCCGGGGAGTCAGAGGGGGCTTTTATTATTTTACTATCTTCATTTCATCAATCAAGTGCGTGGCACCGGCATAAACATCGATTACCCAAAGTACAAACCTGATATCAACATTAATACAACGTTGTAATTCGGGTTCGAAGGCAATATCGCCGCTCATAGCTTCCCAGTTGCCATCAAAGGCAATCCCGATTAATTCGCCATTTGCATTCATAACCGGACTGCCCGAATTTCCACCTGTAATATCGTTATTTGTTATAAAACATGCATGCAATTTCCCATCTGCATCAGCATACTGTCCATAATTTTTTTCAAGTAAAAGACTTTTCATGCGGGTAGGTACATCAAACTCATCATCTCCGGGAATTTCTTTTTCAAGATAACCATCGGATGTAGTGAAATAATTGTAAATCACGCCATCCCGGGGCGAATAATCATTTACCTGTCCGTAAGTTAAACGCATTGTTGAATTTGCATCAGGATAAAAATTCTTGTCAGGTTTCATCTCCATCAATCCTTCAACAAAAAGCCTTTCACCTTCACTTCTCATTTTTAGATTTTCCCCGGCTTTGTCGCTTATCTCACGGTATTTGGCAAAAATATCGGCTGCCGCAGATAAGGCCATATCTTTTTTCAGAACTTTTAAAGATGGGTTATCCAGGAAGGCCTTCAACTCTTCTTTATTATCGAAAATTGTATTTTCAAACAGTTTTTTGGCATATTTCTCATAATCGCCTTTATATTTTTTCTGAACGGTTGAAAAGAATTCAGGATAATATTGAGGTGCATTTTTATCGGCAAACAATTTTAGCAAGGTACCAACTACTTTTTGGTCGGTTGCTGCATCGTAATCCTTAAAATACTCGTCCATGCCTTTTTCCATTGAACTTATCACACGATCAATTTTGTCTTTGTTTTCCTCTGGTTTTTCAAGGAGTTCCAACAATGATTGGGCACGATTTGCAAACATAAAAATTTCGGGACCACGCAAAAGAGCTTCTCCAACATAGGCTCTGGCTTTATCAATTTCCTGGTTTTTAAACGAATTTTCAATCATCGAAAGTGCTTTGCCATATTTTTCTTTACGACCATTTTCGGCATTTACCCAGTCGGTAAATTCCTTTTCAATTGCCTGCTTTTTATCGATAACTTTTAGGTTTGTTAAACCTTTGTTTTGTCCGATGCTATATTTGTAATAGTTTGAACTTCGTGCATGTTTCGATGCATACTGAATCCGTGCTTTTTGGCTTGTACTCATGTAATCGCTCCAAATATCGAGCAGTTTCTCACGTACATCAATTCTCACTTCGTTTGTAACATCCATTATGCTTTTAACACCGAATGAAGTTTCATAACGGGTAGTGCGGCCCGGATATCCCATTACCATTGCAAAATCGCCCTCTTCAACACCTTTTAACGAAATCGGCAAAAAGTGTTTAGGTTGGTATGGAATATTATTTTCCGAATATTCAGCCGGTTTCCCGTCGGGACCGCAATAAACCCTGAACATCGAAAAATCGTTTGTGTGACGCGGCCACATCCAGTTGTCAGTATCGCCGCCAAATTTCCCCAAAGCCTGTGGTGGAGCGCCAACCAGCCTGATATCTTTAAATGTTTCAACAACAAAAAGGTAATATTTATTCGAACTGAAAAAACTGCGTACATAAGTTTCGTAATGTGTATCGCCCTTGGCTTTTTCTTCCAATTCTGCTGAAACTTTGCGTACAATTTTACTACGTTCTTCATCACTTGTTGCATCGGTTATATCGGCTAAAACCTGCGCTGTAACATCTTCAACACTAATCAGGAATGTAACAGTTTTGCCCGGATTGGATAATTCTTCCTCCCGCGACATGGCCCAAAAACCGTCCTGCAGGTAATCGTGTTCAACACTCGAATGTTGCTGGATTTCGCCAAAACCACAGTGGTGGTTGGTTAGCAAAAGCCCGTCTTTCGAAACCAATTCTGCTGTGCATGAACCACGATCGAGCGCTACTACTGCATCTTTCAGGCTTGAATTGTTGATACTGTAAATATCTTCAGCGCTCAATTTCAAACCTTCTTTTTGCATGTCTGCAATGTTCAGTTTATTAAGCAGTGAGGGCAGCCACATCCCTTCATCGGCTACTGCCCATCCGTAAAACATTACAGTAAGTAGCAGTACTAAATTTAATTTTTTCATGCTTTATTAACTTTTTCTTAAAGAGTTTGCAAATATAATTTTTCAAGTGGTTCATTTACGTGATAAATGTCTTTTTTATCGTTAATTCTAAGCCAATCTTTATCCTAATTTTTGCCTAGGGTTTTACCGTGGTTCTTTTTCAGTTTGGTGGATTTTACCCCGAATAACCCAGCGACCCTTTGCCTTATTCTTTCTATCAAATGCTAGAGGGGGTGGTGGGGGGGGGTGTAGTTTGTACTGAGCGATTAGGTTTAAAAAATCCCAATTGAATTTTATTTCCTCACTATCAGCTATAAGGTGGTTAAAAAATTATAAACCATATGATTGTTTATCAATTCTTTCTAAATTTGTGCCGCTTAAAAACAAAGCTGTGGCAGAAAAAAAGAAACGTATTTTTTTTGATAAATTAAATGACCAGTATCGGCTGACAATTTTCAACGATTCCACTTTTCAATCGGTTTGGAGCATAAAACTTACACGGTTAAAGGTTTTTACAATTGTCAGCGTGGCCTCATCCATCATTGTAATCCTTGTTACATTTCTTATTGCCGCAACCGGTTTAAAGGAATACATTCCCGGTTACCCCGATGCAAAACAACGGCAAATGATGGTTGACAATGCTTTGAAAGTCGATTCTCTTGAAATTGAACTTACAAAACGCGATGCGTTTTTTAAAGGAATAAAAGCAATTATTTCGGGCGAAACTCCTGAAGACAATATTGTTGTTGACACATCTTCAGAGTTGTACGATGTTAATTTTAACCAATATAACCACGACTCCATTTTTCAGGATAATTTACTTGCTGAACAGTTGAGTTTGTCGATTCAAAACAACACACACAAAAAGACCGAATTGAGCGAAATGCACTTTTATGTGCCTGTAAAAGGTATTGTTACCAACCATTTCAATTTGTCGTCGGACCATGTTGGGGTTGATCTTGTAAGCGATCCGAACGCAAGGATTTCATCGGTTTTGGATGGTACAGTAATTTTTTCGGGCTGGACTCTCGGAAACAGGTTACGTTTTGTATATTCAGCACGAAGCCGATTTGGTTTCGGTTTATAAACACAATGCCGAATTGTTAAAATCCACCGGCGATAAAGTCAGTGCCGGAGAAGCAGTTGCAATAATCGGCAACTCGGGCGAACTTACAACCGGTCCTCATTTGCATTTTGAACTTTGGCATCGTGGAAATGCCATTAATCCTGAACAGTATATCGATTTTTAGTATATGAAAAAACGCATTGCCATTCTTGGTTCAACCGGGTCTATCGGAACACAGGCTCTCGAAGTAATTCAGCAAAACCCTGAAAAGTTTGAAGTTGAAGTGCTTACCGCAAACAATAATGTAGATATTCTGATCGGGCAGGCAAAAAAATATCAACCCAATGCGGTTGTTATTGCAAACCCTGATAAATATAATTACGTTTCGGAAGCATTAAAAAACGAACCCATTAAAGTTTACGCAGGCGCTGACGCATTAAACCAGGTAGTTCAGATGGAAACCATTGATTTGGTGTTGACTGCCATGGTAGGTTATTCAGGATTAATTCCAACTTACAACGCCATAAAAGCCGGGAAAAATATCGCTCTTGCCAACAAGGAAACATTGGTGGTTGCCGGCGAAATAATCACAAAAACCGCACTCGAAAAAAAGGTTGAAATACTTCCGGTTGACTCTGAACACTCTGCCATTTTCCAATGTTTGGTTGGCGAATTCATGAACCCTATTGAAAAAATATACCTTACCTGCTCGGGCGGCCCGTTTCGGGGAAAAACCGAAAAAGAGTTACAGCTTGTAACTGTTGAAAATGCGCTAAACCACCCAAACTGGGCAATGGGAGCAAAAATCACAATCGATTCGGCAACATTGATGAACAAAGGTTTCGAAATGATTGAAGCTTGCTGGCTGTTTGGTTTACAGGCTTCAAAAGTTGATATTATTGTACACCCGCAATCCATAATCCATTCGATCGTTCAGTTTGAAGACGGCTCAATGAAAGCACAAATGGGATTGCCCGATATGAAATTGCCCATTCAATATGCATTGGGATTTCCCTCACGAATTAAGAACGATTATTCCCGTTTCAACTTCCTAAACTACCCCACCCTGAGTTTTGAACCGCCAAATACAAAAATTTTTCGTAACCTTGCACTCGCTTTTGAGGCAATAAAAATGGGGGGTAACATGCCCTGCATTCTAAATGCAGCAAACGAAGCAGTTGTTGAGGCCTTTTTAAATGGTAAAATAACTTTTCTACAAATGCCGGTTCTCATTGAACAAACCATGCAAAAAGTTGTCTTTGTTCAAAATCCGACATTGGAAGATTTAATACAAACAAATGCCGAAGCACGAAATAGAACAATGTTACTGATTGAAAATAGAAAATAAGAGAGAATAATTTAATGGATACAATATTAATAAAGACTGCACAATTACTTTTAAGCCTTTCAATACTTGTGGTATTACACGAGTTGGGGCATTTTATGTTTGCCCGTTTGTTTAAAACCCGGGTCGAAAAATTTTACTTGTTTTTTAATCCCTGGTTTTCACTTTTTAAAGTTCAAAAAGGTGAAACCGAATATGGAATTGGCTGGCTTCCTTTAGGTGGTTATGTGAAAATTTCGGGAATGATGGACGAATCAATGGACAAGGAAGCCATGAAATTGCCACCACAACCTTACGAATTCCGCTCAAAACCAGCCTGGCAACGATTGTTAATTATGCTTGGCGGCGTACTTATGAATTTTTTGTTTGCCATGTTGATTTACATTGGAATCATGTATGCCTGGGGTGAAGAATTCCTTCCTACTGAAAATGTTGTATATGGAATTCAGGTTGACGAAGTTGGCAAACAGGTAGGTTTTCAAAACGGCGACAAAATTCTAACACTTGACAATCAATATATTGAGAACTTCGGTAAAGTACTTCCAACAATAGTTCTTGATGATATTAAAACAGTTCAGGTTGAAAGAAATGGACAAAAAATTGATGTTGAAATCTCATCGGCAGATTTAGCACTTCTGTTAAAAAGCAAATCGCCGATATCCAAGAAAACCTTTTATTGTAAAGGTGGGAAAGGTTGAAAAAGATTCACCAGCCGAAAAAACCGGCCTGAAAAAGGGTGATAAGTTTGTAACTGCTGATGGAAATAAATTTGAGTATTACGACCAGTTTTCTGATTATTTAAATAGTAAAAAGGAATCAGAAATTAACCTTGAAATAATCCGGGATGGAGTTAATATCGAAAAAACAGTTAGCGTTGATAAAAACGGAATGTTGGGAATTGGCGTAGTTTTTACAGATTTAAGCATGTTCGAATTTAAAACATTGAAATACGGATTTCTTGAATCAATTCCGGCAGGGATTAAGCGGGGAACAAAAACTGCCGTTGACTATTTAAAGCAGTTTAAACTAATTTTTAATAAAGAAACAAAAGGTTACGAATCACTTGGAGGATTTGCCACTATTGGAAACATTTTCCCCGGAAGTTGGGATTGGTATTCATTTTGGAATATGACCGCCTTCATCTCAATTATTCTTGCAATCATGAACTTATTACCAATCCCCGCGCTCGATGGCGGGCATGTAATGTTCCTGTTGGGCGAAATAATTACAGGCCGAAAACCTGGTGAAAAATTTCTGGAATATGCACAAATTGCAGGAATGATATTGCTTTTGGCTTTGGTACTTTATGCAAATGCAAACGATGTAATAAAATTAATAAACGGGACATTCTAATTAAAAAAATTCTATTTTTGTAGAAATCATTTATATCATCATATCATGAATTTATTTATAATCGCAGGTTTTGTAGGACCACAGGAAATTATCATCATATTAATTATTGTTCTTTTACTTTTTGGTGGACGTAAAATCCCCGAGTTAATGAAAGGGCTCGGAAAAGGGATGAGCGAGTTTAAAAAAGCCAGCAAAGGGGACGAAGAAGAGGATATCAAGTCGAATCCTGATAAAATTGAAAGATAATCTAATATTGATATATTCGGGAATCCTGATTCTAATACTACAGAATCAGGATTTTTTTTATGGTAAAGTTTTTGTAGTAAATTAACGTCAAAAAACTAAAAATATTTAACTATGAAACGAAATCTGTTTTTTCAATTTGCAGGAGCACTTATTTTAGCAATTACTCAATCCTGCTCAAACGAACCTGTTCTGCACAAAAACATTTCAGGAAAAGCCAACGAAATGATAATTGTTATTTCTGATGATTCATGGAACGGCAAACCTGGTGATTTACTTCGGGAAAAATTAGGACAGGATCAAATTGCACTACCACAGCAGGAACCGGTTTTTGATTTAATAAATGTGCCACATGAAGCATTTAAAAAAATTTTCAGAAGTACACGAAATATCATTCAAACTTCAATATCAGAAAATACTGAAACACCAGGAGTGACAATGAAAGATGATGTTTGGGCGTATCCGCAGGCTGTTGTTGAAATAAAGGCAAAAAATGCGCAGCAATTTGAAGAAATATTTAACCAGAACAGTGACAAAATTTTATCGTATTTTATTGCTGCCGAAAAAGAAAGGTTAACAATGAATTACGAAAAATATTATGAAAGAACAGTTTACAACGCGTTAAATACAGATTTTGGTATTACAATGACTGTTCCTCCGGGATTTGTAATTGCCCGTCAGAAAGAGAATTTCATTTGGATCAGGTATGAAACACCTGAAATTTCGCAGGGTATTGCAGTGTATACTTTCCCGTATACTTCAGATTCAACTTTTACCATTAACTATTTAGTCGCAAAAAACGATAGCACACTTGAAATAAATATCCCCGGGCCAACCGAAGGTAGTTACATGGCCACCGAAAAAAGCCTGGATCAGGTTCTTACAGTAGTTGAACACAATAAAAATTACGCAACTGAAATGCGGGGACTGTGGCGAACAGAAAACGATTTTATGGGCGGTCCCTATATTTGTCTGGCAGAATTGGATGCTTCCAATCAACGTGTAATTGTTGCATTTGGCTACGTTTATGCGCCGAGCAAGGAAAAAAGGAATTTGTTGCAACAGGTTGAAGCGATGATTTACTCGTTGAAAATGAATAAACAGACCGAAAATGATAAAATTAACAGCCAGGTGAAAATGGGAAATTAAAGCCCCCACCTAACCTCCCCAAGGGGAAGGAATTAATAAGCTCCGAAAAATATGATTTTTCGGAGCTTATTCTTTTTAACTATTTGATGAAATAAATGAAGACCTTTGAGCTTCATGTTCTCCCCCAGTGGGGGAGTTAGAGGAGGCTTTCAGAATACCGCTTTTACAATTTCCTTTACATTATCAGAAACTCCATACGTGTAAATGTGCAACGAAGGAGCATTATTGGCAACCAAATCCTTCGACTGATAAATTGCCCACTCCGTACCAACCCTGGCGGCATCGGCATTTGTTTTACATTTTGCAAGTCCGGCGGCCAGTTCATCCGGAATATCAATACTGAAAATTTTCGGCAACACGGTTAATTGGTTTACAAGATTAATTGGTTTTATACCCGGAATAATCGGTATTGTAATCCCGAATTCACGACATTTTTTCACAAAATCATAATAAACTGCGTTATCAAAAAACATTTGTGTTACTATATAATCAGCACCGGCATCTACTTTTTGTTTTAAATGTAGTAAATCAAGTGCTTTATTCGGAGCTTCAAAATGTTTCTCAGGATATCCGGCAACACCAATACAAAAATCAAGAGGAAGGCTGTTTTTCAAATCGTCTTCAAGGTATTTTCCTGCGCCCAAATCCTTCATTTGCAACACGAGCTCAAGAGCGTTGGCATTACCGTTTTTTTCGGGTTGAAAAACATGCTGGTTTTTTGTTCCATCGCCCCGAAGTGCCAAAACATTTTTAATCCCCAGAAAATTTAAATCGATTAAAACATGTTCGGTTTCGCTTTTTGTAAATCCGCCACATAAAATATGAGGCACAACCGGAATCCCGAATTTGTATTGAATAGCAGCAGCAATTGCTACTGTACCCGGCCTTTTCCGAACTGTTCGTTTCACAATTGTACCATCAGACAATTCTTTAAATTCAAGTTCGTCACGATGTGTTGTAATGTTTATATATTTCGGATCGTATTCAGTCAGATTTTCAATGGTTTGGTACAATTTGCCTGCATCGTTCCCTTTTAGCGGTGGTAAAAGTTCAAAAGAAAAAACTGTTCTTTTTGCGTTATTTATTATGTCGATTACTTTCATCTTGATTATTTAAATGTATCCTCAATTTTCTTTTGTGCTTTGTTGAGTTCGCGGTTCACTCCCTTTTCTACCGAATTGTTAAACTGAAATATCATGTCGAGCGCAAGCATGGCAATCATTCCGAGAATGAAATACAGTATTTTGTGCCAAATGTTACCTTTTTTACTTTTCATTTATTTTTGATTTAGAAGCCGCAAAAATACAAAAATGTGTGTTTATCTGATGTTTCAGATAAAATGGATGCAGAATATTAATTAATACTGATTTCTTTCTCCTTTTTACAGAAACTTACTCATTGATTCTTTTAAACGCGTGCTTAGGAAAATATTGAAAACAGTGAGTATAACAAATGCAATCATTGCGGTTAAAACTCCGAGTTGATTTAACCCAAAAACAAACAAAATCCCTGAAATCTGTCCTACCATTAAAATTAATCCCTGTGAAGTTGATTCAGGTGCCGGATAACTTTTTTCGGCTCCATATTGAAAACCGATTGGACCCGGCACTCATAATAAAAAACCAAAAACAAATGCCGAAATCAACATTGGTACGAACTCTTTAAAAACAGTTAACCCAATCAAACCCGGAAGCATAAAAATTATACAAGCCACAATAAACGGTTTTCTTTTCCCTGATTTATCGGAAAGTGGCGGCAATATCAGTGCACCCAAAATTCCTCCAACCAACATAATCCCACCAACCATTCCGGTTTGTTCCATGGTCAGGTTACTGCAGATTTGATCAATGCAGGTGCTAACTGCATTAAAAATTCCAAGCCCGATAAAAAATAGCAGGAATAACCACTGCATATCCCTGATTTTGAAAATTTCAGTAATCCCTTTTAAAGGACTTGTTCTGTGAAGAAATTCTTCAGAAGAAGGTGGAGTTGGTGGTTTTTCACGAATAAAAATTAACAGTAACACCGAACCCGCAACCGAGATAATTCCATAAATCCAAAGCATTTTTTCAATCCCGTCAATGGAGGTTGAAATAAGGAGAGGTGTGACAGCAAGAGCTATTACAATTCCAATGTATTGTGCAAGCGCGCCAAGTCCGACCACGGTTGCCCTTTCATTCACAGGAAACCATTTTGCACCTATTTTTGTAACAGCATTCAAAATAAATGGCTGAGCAACTGCAAGTCCGGTTTGTGCAACAGTTACAATCAATAAGTTGTCGGCACCCCAGGCTTTTACTGCACTAAAAAAACCAGTGAACAATGCACCAATCATTAATCCCGTTTTCAATCCCCAGGTATCGATAATAAATGATGCCGGAATACTCATCACAATAAAAACAATCATATAGATCATTGCCAGAAAATCAATTTTTAGCGCTGAAGTTTGATAAAAATCCTGTGCTGCACCTGAAACGGAAGCAAATGTGAGCCATTGAATTTCAATAATTACTGTTATAAGGAAATAGACTGATAAAATCACCCAGCGATAAGGATAAACTTTGATTTCGGTTTTGTTCATTGAGGAACTGTATTTTCAAAAAGCAACAAGATGTAAAAACATGATTTCCCTGAAAATCTAAAGTTAGACTTTAGATTTTCAGGGTAATTTTTTGATCGTGGTTCAGGAATCGCAAAACTTCCGGTTTACTCAACTACTCGACACCCTTATTTCTCTACTTATAATTCAAATTGGCGGGCATAAATTTTTCGATATATTCAACTGTTTCACCTTTTCGCCGGGCGTAATCTTCCACCTGATCTTTTCCAATTTTTTCGAGGCTGAAATAACGCGATTCGGGATGGACAAAAAACTCGCCTGAAACCGAAGCATTTGGGTACATCGCAAAATGTTCCGAAAGGGTAACCCCAATTTTCTCAGCTTTTAAAAGATTGAAAAGGTTCTTTTTCAGAATGTTCGGGACAAGCAGGGATAACCAAGTGCGGGGCGGATTCCTGGTAATTAACTTTAAGCAAATCATCCTGGGTAAGGTTTTCATCGGGTACATAACCCCAGTAATCTTTTCGAACCTGAAGATGCAGTAATTCGGCAAAAGCTTCGGCCAAACGGTCGGCAAGCGCTTCCAGCATAATTGCTTTATAGTCGTTATTATCTGCCCGGTAGGCATCTTTCCATTTTTCAATGCCAATTCCACCGGTTGTTACAAAACCTCCACAATAATCAATTTTACCCGATTCAATAGGCGCAACAAAATCGGAAAGACAAAAATTGGCGATCCCCGGTTTTTTTAGTTCCTGCTGACGAATATGGTAAAACCGTCCAATTTCCTTTTGGCGTGATTCATCTTCAAATAAAACTACATCGTCTCCATCAGCATTAGCAGGCCAAATTCCAATTACCGCGTTGGCTTTCAACATTTTCTTTTCAATAATTTCATCTAAAAATTCATTGGCTTCGGCATACAATTTTTTTGCTGCTTCGCCCTGTTCCCCATCATTAAAAATTTGCGGATAATGACCTTTTAAACCCCATGTAATAAAGAAGAAAGTCCAGTCGATATATTCACGCAACTCCGCAATAGGATAGTCGATTAACTGTTTTATGCCCAATAAATTGGGTTTGTAAATGGGCGTATTTTCCCAATTTATTTTGAATTTATTTCTTCTGGCCTGCTCCAAAGTAAGGTAGTTTTTGGGTTTTCGTTTTGCCTGAAAACTACGGATCTCGGTATAATCAGCTTTTATCGCATCAAGATATTTCTGGTTTTTTGCAATGAGGTTTGAAACCACATTCACTGCCAGCGAAGCATCTTTTACATGAATTACAGGGTGTGAATATTCAGGTTCAATTTTAACTGCGGTGTGTATTTTTGATGTAGTTGCCCCGCCAATTAGTATCGGAATATCAAGTCCGCGGCGTTCCATTTCACGGGCTACATCGGCCATAATTTCAAGAGAAGGGGTAATCAGTCCACTCAATCCAATTACATCCACTTTTTCCTTAATAGCTGTGTCAATTATTTTTTCGGTAGGAACCATAACACCCAAATCAATAATATCAAAATTGTTGCAGGCCAGCACAACACCCACAATATTTTTACCAATATCGTGCACATCGCCTTTTACTGTTGCCATCAACACTTTATTCCGTTTGTCAACAGTTTTGTATTTTGCTTTGTCGGCTTCAATATACGGGAACAAAAATGCCACGGCCTTTTTCATTACCCGGGCTGATTTTATTACCTGTGGAAGGAACATTTTTCCAGCGCCAAACAAATTGCCTACAACGTTCATTCCGTCCATCAACGGACCTTCGATAACATTTAATGCAGGTTGGTAAATTTTTACAGCTTCCGCCATATCTTCATCAACAAACTCCGGGAAACCTTTTACAAGTGCGTGTTCAATGCGTTTTTCTAAAGGCAGTTCGCGCCATTCATCTTTCTTTACTTCTTTTTTATCGCCTGTTTTAAGTTGCTCGGCAAACTCCAGCATTTTTTCAGTGGCATCCGGACGACGGTTCAGGATTAAGTCTTCACATTTTTCGAGTAAATCTTTTGGGATTTCATCATAAATCTGCAACATTCCGGGGTTTACAATTCCCATGTCGAGCCCAGCTTTTATGGCATAATAAAGAAAAACCGAATGCATTGCTTCGCGAACAACATCGTTTCCACGGAACGAAAACGAGACATTACTTATTCCGCCACTTGTTTTGGCATGTGGCAGATTTTCCTTTATCCACCGCACTGAATCAATAAAATCGACAGCATAATTGTTGTGTTCTTCAAGTCCAGTACCAATGGTTAAAATATTGGGGTCGAAAATGATATCCTGCGGCGGAATCCCGACTTTTTCGGTGAGGATTTTATACGCCCGGCTGCAAATTTCTTTGCGGCGCTCGAGGTTATCTGCCTGCCCAACTTCATCAAAAGCCATTACAACCACAGCAGCACCAAAACGTTTTATCACTTTTGCCTGATGAATAAAACTTTCTTCGCCTTCTTTTAAACTTATGGAATTTACGATTGCTTTTCCCTGCAAACATTTCAACCCTGCTTCGATAACTTTCCATTTCGATGAATCAATCATCACCGGAAGTTTCGCAATATCGGGTTCAGCCATCAGTAAATTCAGAAAACGCACCATTTCCTTTTCGGCATCGAGCATCGCATCATCGAGATTTACATCGATTACCTGCGCGCCTTCATCAACTTGTGCACGCGCAACCGAAAGCGCTTCTTCAAATCTTTCTTCACGTATTAACCGTGCAAATTTTCGTGATCCCGAAACATTGCAACGTTCGCCGATATTTACAAAGTTGGTTTCTTCGGTCAGTGTAACTGGTTCCAAACCACTTAAACGTGTGTAAATTTCCGGCTTTGCAATCTGGTGCGGTTTTGCTTTTTCAGCAATCTTGACAAATTCATGAATGTGGTTTGGAGTTGTTCCGCAGCAACCACCAATGATATTTACAAAATTATTATCGAGATAATCTTGCAGAAATCCGGCCATCATTTCAGGCGATTCATCGTATTCGCCAAACTGGTTGGGCAACCCTGCATTTGGATGGGCACTGATATGAAACGGCGCTTTTTGCGAAAGTTCTTTTACATATGGCCGCAAATCAGTCGCGCCAAGTGAACAATTTAAACCGATACTCAATAAATCGACATGTGAAACCGAATTCAGAAATGCTTCAGGCGTTTGCCCGGAAAGTGTGCGTCCGCTGGCATCGGTAATTGTCCCCGAAATCATTAGCGGAAGTCTGATATTGCGTGCTTCCAGCGCTTCTTCAACAGCAAAAATTGCTGCTTTGGCATTTAACGTATCGAAAATAGTTTCTATTAAAATCAAATCGACCCCGCCATCCAAAAGTCCTTCGAGTTGCTGGCGATAGGCAGCTTTCATTTCATCGAAAGTAACAGCCCGGTAGCCGGGGTCGTTTACTTCGGGCGATAACGAAAGTGTTTTGTTGGTTGGACCGAGCGAGCCTGCAACATAACGCGGTTTCGACGGGTTTTGTGCCGTAAATTTATCAGCAACCGTTTTCGCAAGTATTGCTGAAGCTTTGTTCATTTCATAAACAAACTCTTCGGTATGGTAATCTGCCTGCGAAATTGGAGTTGCATTAAAAGTATTGGTCAGCAGAATATCTGCTCCTGCCTCTAAATATTTCGTATGTATTTCGATAATAATTTCGGGGTGCGTAATCGATAAAATATCGTTGTTCCCTTTTTGGTCATACGGAAAATCTTTTAGCCGCTCACCGTGATAATTTGCTTCAGTCAGTTTGTATTCTTGAATAAGTGAACCCATCGCGCCATCCATCACGAGGACGCGGGTAAGGAGTTCTGTGCGAATGTCTTTCTTTTTCATAATTTTTTTTTATTTTCTCGTTGAAGTCGCAAAGACACAAAGTTTATTTCTTATCAGACATGTGTCATCACGAGGATATTTTTTATTTCAAAATTCTTATTTCATTCTCTCCCTTTATCCCAACTTTATCCTCACAAACAATTAATAATGAAAGAATTTCCGGATATTTTTCAGATTGATTTATAACTTTTTCAACATCGTTTGGTGACTTTACTTTATTTCCGAATGCCGTGGCAAAAGCATCGGCCAGCAATACATCCTCACAAACGACTACCACCGCATCCGCATTTCCGTAACTCACTGACGGGCCAACAGTTCCGGCTGATGTACAAATTCCGAGTTTGTTTTTTTCAGGTGGAATTACAAGTCCAATCCGTTCCGACAAAATAGATTCACCCGCAAAAACCGAAAGCACCAATTCATTTTTTAAAAGAACGTAAATGTCGCCGCCATTTTCAATAACCATTTCCTCTATCGAAAAGTTTTGTAAAAGTGCCTCGCCAACTTCGCGGGCAAACAATCCGGCTACAGTTGACATAGGTCCGATTCCGGCCTGTTCTGCAGCCACCGCCATTTCAACTGCTTCTTTAGGAGCAATTTCAGAGGGATGAAAAGGTTTCAGGCTTTTTTTGAAAAACGGTTCGTTTGCAATGTATTGATCTAATTTTCCGCGTAAACTTTTAATTTTATCAAAAGCAACAGTTTTCATTTCGGGTTGAAAGGAATCAGGATTAACGCCAATCCACAAATCGGTTTCGAGGTGTGCTACTTCAAATCCGGCAAATCGTAAAGTATTGAATTGTGAGCGGTAAGTACGTGGTTGAAAACCTCCAAACAAATTTTTAAAAGGCTGATTCATTGTATATCTGTTTAATGCTATAGTCATTGTAAAATATTCAGGTTGGCTGTCCAAAATCTCATTTTTCAATACTGGGGAGCTTTTATCTAAAATCAATCTCAAACAAATGCAACGGACAGGCCGGGATACATAATTCGCAAACCACACATTTTTCCTTGTCGAATTCGAGTTTCCATGAATCACGGTTCATTGTTAGTGAACCCGCAAAACAAACAGCCGTGCAATTGCCACAATCAATACATTTTTCTTCCTTAAAATGAATACGTTTATCAAGTGATTCGCAAATGATATTTTGTTTGTTGAGGTATTCAACACCCTTTTCAATATTGTCTTTTTTCCCTTGAAGTTCAAGGAGTAGGCTACCGCGTTTTCCCGGATAAACTTCGGCTTTCAGAATGTTTATGCGGATATCATAATCTTTTACAAGGTGATAGCTAAAAGGTTTGTCGCCACTGTCGGGTGGGAAATTCAGTATAAATCGTTTTTTAATCATTGTCGGCCTCCGTTTCTTTTAAACTTTTTAACGACGTATTTTTGGGGAACATTTGCACTGGTTTGGTTATTTCAAAATCTCCGTTTTGGAGCCATTTTTTTAATTCACCGGCAATTTTGCGTGCTTTAGACAGGCTCGAAACAGGTGCGGTACGAATTTTTTGCCCCCCAATTTTTATTGTTCCTGATTGCAGTTCACTGTATGTAACCTGCCCAAGTTTTGGAGTTCCTTCCGTTCCGTAATCAAGCACCGAAGTTTCAATCTGACTGTTGTTTACCGAAACTCTTCGGGCCATTTCAACATCAAGAATTGGAATTGGAATACCGATTCCTACAAATAAACTTACCCCATATTTATCGTAGTACGCCGCCTGCAAATATTCCGGTGACATTTCTTTTAAATTGCCCATTACTGCTATTGTAGCCGAATTTGAAACCGGGATACCATACTCATTTTTTGGTTTCGAAGTATTAAATTGTGTACCTGGCCAAACCACAAAACCCTGTGTTCCACCCAAAAAAATTCGGGTTCCCAAACCAATCGTCCTAAACCCGGGGTCGTTTAACAAAGGACTTAATTCGCCCGAAGTAGAATAAGTTGCGTTTCGTAAATTAGGCAACAAAGTTCCCATATAAGTGTGAATCATTTTTTTAGTTGAATTCACAGCAACATTATAATTTTGGTAGGCATTTCGTGGGTTGAAAAGCGTAAACTCGTTGATTGTGCTGATATTAATTTTTGTGCGAATGTGCTTCCTCGGGTAACAATCAGTGCCTTTTCCCCAGGCTTCCAGCAACACGTCCTTTCCTTCGAGTAAATCCTGAATTACATGTGCACCTCCGTATGATGGGTTATCGGGATCGCAGGCGGTGGCACCAATATAAGAATCCACAGCAGCCAATCCTTCGTAACACGGAACGCCATTTAACCTTATTTTTTCCATCCGGATGGGCGGACTGGCATGCCCAAAATTAATGATTGCACCTGACGAACACATTGCACCAAAAGTAGCCGTAGTAACCACATCCACCTTTTCGAGAATATCTTCGGGCGAACATTCGAGCGCCATTTTTGCAACTTCCTCGGCAGTCAAAATAACTGCCTTACCTGATTTTAGTTTCAGGTTAATTTCTTCGTAAGTTTTTGTTTTTTGCATTTCAAAAAAATGATTGTTTCTATATTATAATTCCGTTTCCGGCCGGGTTTTGGCACCTTTCCATCCCACAACTGACGGATGGATGGTTGCCAGAGTTTCGCTGAGCCCGCTCTCTCCGCTCTTCTGTATAAGCAAACATTCCTATTTGACAGACTGCAAATTTAGTTGAAATTGGTTCAAATCAAATATTATTTCGGTTGGCGCTAATATTCGTAGAAATCGACACAGAATTTAGGGGCCTATAGCTCAGTTGGTTAGAGCACCTGACTCATAATCAGGTGGTCCCTGGTTCAAGCCCAGGTGGGCCCACTTAAAAATCAAGCAGTTACAAAATAAAGTAACTGCTTTTGTTTTAATTGATTCAAGTTAAACGTTAATAGTACCACTTACTTTAAAAACGAAATTCAATTTGTATCCAAAAAGAACGTCTGACAATCTATCGATCATCAGACGTTCTCAGTACCCGGGGCGGGAATCGAACCCGCACTTTCTTGCGAAAACTGGATTTTGAATCCAGCGCGTCTACCAATTCCGCCACCCGGGCAAATACCTTTGTTTGAAATTGGTTCGCAAAACTAAGTATTTCGCTTGAATTACCAAAAAATTAATTTGCAATTTGTTTTCTCCTGTCAATTCTTTTTACAACCCGTCCGTAGATAATTAATGCAAGCGCTGAAACAAGAGCTACTCCAACAAAATAAAACCAGATATAGTGTGCATGAACTGCTGCCGATTCCCACTCCTGGTGTGATGCAAACAAACGTGGATCGGGGCAATATTTATCAAGCAAAACACCCGACATTAAAAAACCAAAAATGGATGAAAGAAATGAATGTAAATGACTAAATCCTAAATACATACCCTCCTCTCCTTTTGGCGCCTGCAATGAAAAATACTCTAAAAATCGTGGTGATATAAATGTTTCGGCAAAACCCTGAAAAGCGATTCCGACAACCATCATAAAAGCTACCGGGTGCATATCTAAAATGTTCCCGTGCAACAAATTACCGGCAGCCATAAAAATAGCAGAAACCGGCATAATAAACATTCCGACCGACATGCTAAAAAGGGCAGTTCGCTTTCGCATAAAATGGGTAACAAAACCTACCATAGTAAACACAATCAGCGGATTAACATTAGCATACCATTCTGGCGAAGCACCTTCTCCGGCAAGACGTAAAACATATTTTGGCATAGTAGCATACATTTGGTGCTGCACCATCCAAAAACCTGTGATAATCAATATTAAAAACAACAATCTGAAATTGGTAAGCACCCTTATCATCCCATCGAAAATTTCGCTGATCGTTTTTCCTTCTCCTTCCAGTTTTCGGCTACGGAACCAAAGAAAAACCACAACCAGGCCAATTAATGTCATTGCCGCCGAGAAATAACTGATCCAGATCAAACCTGTATTTCCCATCGCTTCGCGTAATGGTTTCACTATAGTTTTTCCCGAAAATGCTCCGATATTTACCATTGCATAAAAAATACTGTAACCACGTGCCCGGTTAGTTACGGTTGTTTCTGTGGCTACCGTACCTGTAATAACCGATTTAATAAACGCTCCACCCAAAACGATCAGAGCCATTACAGGAATAATTGCATATCTGACAGCAGATGTGTCCAATCCATTAAAAAGCGTTTTATCGCCATATTTTACCAAACCGGCCGATTCGAAAAACGTTGGCAAAAGTCCCATTCCAAGGTAGCCTAAAGTCAGCAAACCAAAAGCGAGCATCAGCGATTTACGGAAACCAATTTTGTCGGCATAAGCTCCGGCAAAAGTTGGCAACAGGTAAAGCATTGCCTGAAAAACACCGGCAATTGCAGCAGCCTGAATATCGCCAAAACCTAAAATGCGTGATAAATAAAGTGTGATTACAATAAAAACACCGTAATAGGCAGCCCTTTCAAAAAGTTCAACTGTGTTTGCCACCCAAAACGCCCTTGGAAATTTCCATGTTTCCTTCTTTTCGATCCCGGTTTTTTCTGATTTCATGTTGCGCAAAATAACAAGCATAATCGGATTCACAAAACAGAACATTTCCAATAAACATAATCATTGATTATTTTCACTTGGATTTAGTTTTTTCTAACTTAGCCAATACAGTCTGAGCAAGTAAAACATGGATAGATCTGAAGAATTTAAATTGTTTGAAAGGATTAAAAACGGCGATGAAAAAGCGTTCGAAACACTTTTCCACAAATACTACAGCTATTTATGTTTGTATGCGACAAAAATTATCAGCGAGGATTCGGCAGCCGAAGAAATCGTGCAGGATTTTTTTGTAAAAATATGGGAAAAAAGAGAACAACTTAAAATTGAAACCTCCTTTAATAACTACCTTTTTCGTTCAGTAAAAAACCTTTGCATCAACTACATTCAGCACAATAAAATTAAACTTCGCCATGCCCAAAATGTGATTTCAAAAATGGAAAATATTTATTCTGATGACGATAGTTTTCCTGAAATCGAACTTGCCCAAATTATAGAAGAAAGCATTAATTCATTACCCGAAAAACGCAGGGAAATATTCAGATTAAGCCGTCAGGATGGATTAAAATACCACGAAATTGCGGATAAATTAAATATTTCGGTAAAAACAGTTGAAACCCAAATTACACTGGCGCTTAAAACGTTACGTGATAAATTAAAAACTATTCTACTTTTTTTACATTTTTTTAAGCAGAAATTAAAAACCCCGCTCAGGGTAAAATCAAATACAATTGTCAATTAAGTATCATGAAACAAAAAAAGAACATTGAATTTTTTAACAGGGATTTATTGGCCAAATATATTTGCGACGAAGCAAGTCCTGTTGAAAAATCGGAAGTGGAAGCCTGGTTGGACCAATCGGTCGAAAACCGGGAAGAACTGGAGCAAAACCGGAAAATGCTCGATGCTATTGACACTTTTTACAAAAAAGAAAGATTTGATTCGGTGGCTGCATTTAAAAATGTAAAGGCAAAAATGAATCCATCGAAAATGAAAATTATCCACCGCAACCCAATTAGAAAGGAGGTTATAACACGCTTCTATAAATACGCTGCCGTAATTATTTTTGCCGTTTTTCTTGCTTCAGCCGGATTTTATATCGGTTTAAAGAATCATTCAACTGAAGTTTACAGCGAAATTATTTCTACTCCCAGCCAGGTTATAAATGAATTTACGCTTCCCGATGGTTCGGTAGTTGCGTTAAACAGTAATTCGAAACTTGTATTTCCGAAGCAATTTAAAGGCGACACAAGGGAAGTTACTATTGAAGGCGAAGCTTTTTTTGACGTAAAACCAAATCCTGAAAAACCGTTTATCATTAATGCCGGAAATGCCCGGGTAAAAGTAGTTGGAACTTCTTTCAATGTTTCTGCTTACCCTGAAACTGAAAAGGTTGAAGTTGTTGTTAAAACAGGTAAAGTGCAGGTTATTAACAAAAGTGCAGACGAACTTTCTGCCGAAGCACAGATATATTTGACACCCGGTGAAAAAGGCACACTTTTAAATAAAAGCAGCAATCCACAAAAATCGGAAAATACTGATCCGAACTATTTAGCCTGGAAAACACATGATCTTGTTTTCGCTGAAGTTCCATTAAATGAAGTTTTTAAATGCCTCGAAAAAACATATCATGTAAATATTGAAGTGTTGGAACCCGAGCTATACAATTTAAAATTAAATGCGCAGTTCGACAAAAAACCAATTGATTTTATTTTGAATGTGGTAAGTCTCACATTTAATCTCGAACTATCGGTTAATAATGAACTATACACATTTTCGAACCATAAAAACAATTAAAACAAAATGAAAACCATGAAAAACTATATTAAAATCACAATTCTGTTTGTCGCGATGATTTTGGTTTTACACCTAAAATGCAATATGCACAGGATACCAAATCGGCTGCACTCGACCAAAATATTAGCATTTCGGTTGAAGACGAATCGTTGACAAACGTTATCGAGAAAATTTGTAAATACCTGAATATCGATTACAAATACAACTCAGCAATGCTGGCCGACAAGAAAATCAGTATGAATGTTTCGAACAAGCCAATCAAATTTGTACTCGATAAACTGATGAAGGATTATTACCTGTTGTTTGAAATTCAGGATAATATTTTGGTTGTACGTGATTATGTGCCGCTTGACAAAAGCATGGACTACAGCGAAAACCCAAGCCAGTATTATGCCAACAATAGGGGATTTTTATTTGATAATCAACGCAGTAAATCAATTACTATCAAGTTCAAATCATCAAGTAACCTTATCATTATCCCGGTAACAATAAATGAATCAGACACGTTGAATTTTATTTTAGATACAGGGGTAAGGTATCCGATCATTACTGAATTACCGTTTGTAAATAAACTCAACCTCAACTATTTAATGCCGGTTCAAATTAAAGGTTTGGGCGAAGGTGAAGAACTTACAGCCTACCGTTCGGCAAACAACACAATGAGCATAAACGGTTTAACTGCACAAAACCAGGAAGTACAAATGATTATTGACGAAAATTTTCAAATTTCACATATTCTTGGAATTCCGGTTCACGGTTTAATTGGGTTCAACCTTTTTAAGGATTATATTGTTGAAATTGATTACATTAACGAAAAAATAACGCTGAATAAACCCGAGTACTACAAATACCGCGACCGAAAAAAAGACATTATTATGCCTTTGAATTTCGATGGAAACAAACCTTTTGTTAACACCGAAATCATTACCGATGATTCAATTAAAGTGCCTGTAAAACTTTTGGTTGACACAGGAGCAAGTGATGCAATATGGCTTTCGGAAAAATCGGATGAACGGATTCAATTCCCTAAAAAACACATCGAAACTTTTATTGGCCGTGGATTGAGTGGAGATTTATTTGGTATAAAAGGCCGTATTGAAGGTATTTGGGTAGGCCCGCTGATTTTGCCGCAGCCCATTGTTGCATTTCCAAATTCTGAGATTATCGACCAGTTAATGACGTCAAACGATAGAAACGGGACAATTGGCGCTGAAATCTTACGTCGTTTTTATGTTACCATCGACTATAGAAACAGCAGGCTGACATTGCGGCCAAACCATAAATTTAAAGACGAATTCAATTACAACATGAGCGGTATGGAAGTTATAAATCCGATGCCCGGTTTACCTGTTTTTACAGTTACAAACATTCGCGAAAATTCTCCGGCCTTTTTTGCCGGTTTGCAGGAAGACGACCAGATTTTGTCGCTCAACAACAATAGTAATAATACACTGGAATTGAACGATATAAACCTGTTGCTTCAAAGTAAGGAAAACAAAAAAATAAAAGTTAAATATCTGCGCGATGGTGTGGAACATGAAACTTCATTTGAGCTGAAAAAGCTTTTTTAATGTTCAGAAAACAATTTGCTATATTATTTGCCATTCTGTTGCTGTCAATAAATTCAAAAGCACAGCAGCAGAATGGCTCTGTTTTTGAAACCCGCATAACAATTAGCCAAAAAAATCAATCCATAAATTCAATCCTCGACCAAATTAGCTGGCAGGCCGGCGTTTATTTTTCTTATGATGCATCGATACTCAATCCAAATCAGAAATATAACATCGAAGTCAGTGATAAATCCTTATATACTGTTTTAAATCAACTGTTTAATCCATCCGATTTTTTATTTACAGAATTGGAAAACCAGATAATCATTTCAAAAAATACTGCTGACAAAATTTCTGAGGAAATAAAAGTCGATTCAATTCCTGTAAAATACTTTTTTCTTTCGGGAAAAATAGTGGACAACAAAAAAGGAGATCCCATAAAATATGCTTCAATTTCATTGCTCAACAAACCCATTGGAACGATAACAAATGTTGATGGAAATTTTATTTTAAAAATCCATCCCAATTTTATCCGCGACACAATTGTTATTTCCTGCATGGGATATATTCAGCTTTTAATTCCGGCATACAAAATCCTCGACGAAGACGTAATTGTAATGAATTCGTTTTCTATCAGGATAAAAGAGGTAAAAGTTGTTGCAACCACACCTGAAAAATTGTTGGAAAATATTCGGGAAAATCTGGCTGTAAATTATAGCGATGATTCAAAATTAATGACAGCTTTTTACCGTGAAACTATAAAACAGGATGATGAATATATTAATGTTTCGGAGTCGGTAATCGAGATATTGAAAGCGCCCTACAACAATTCAAATCGCAGTGATTTGGTTCGTATTATTAAAGGCCGGCGAAGCTCGGAGGTAAAACAATTTCAATGGTTAAATTTCAAGTTGCAGGGCGGACCGTTTACAATTACAAGATTGGATATTGTTAAAACAGTGGAAACTTTTTTTGACCAAAATTATCAGAATTTGTACGATTACAATATAAGTAAAGTAATATGGTACAACGAAAACCCGGTTTATGTGCTTGAATTCAAACCAATTGGCAACTTCAACGAAAATGGTTTTGTTGGCGAAATGTATGTTCATCGCGAAACTTTTGCAATTGTACATGTCAGTTTTCATTACACAAAAACAGGCTTAAAAAATGCCGAAAACGAAATGATTAAAAAAAAGCCCAAAGGCGTGAAAGCCAAACCAACTTATACAAATTACGAAGCTAACTATCAGCAATACAAAGGGAAATGGCATTTAGCAAATGTAAAGGCTTCGGTAAAATTTAAAGTACGAAGCCGGAACGACAAATTAAACTCAGAATATCACAGTGTTTCTGATTTGTTGATAACCGATATTCAGGACACTGAACTCAAAAAATTCGACCGGGACGAATCGTTCACCCAGCGCGATATTTTTGTTGAAATGATCAACAATTATGACCCCGGTTTTTGGGAAAACTTCAACATAATTAAACCAGATGAAGATTTGCAAAATGCATATAAAAATGCTGACATAAAGTAATCTTCATTCTCATTAAAACCTAACCGGAAACTTTTAATCTGTGTTACACGCATTTAAAACGTGTCCTTTCGTGCTTTTTCTGTAATTTTGAGCCTTTTAACAGATTTAAGAATAATCGAATGGAAGAACTCAGTACACGACAAAACAAAATTTCACGGCTGATTCAACGCGAAATAGCCGATATTTTATTGCGGGTAAATAAAACTAAATTCACAGGAAAATTAATCAGTGTAACGATTGTTCGGGTTACCAAAGATCTTGGGATTGCAAGGGTTTATTTAAGCATTTTCCCGTCAGAATTTGGGGCCGAAATTTTAAAGGAAATCGAGTTGATGAACAAACAACTAAGAGGCGAATTAGGCAGAAAACTTGGAAAATCACTGCGGGTAATCCCCGGATTGGAATTCTATATCGATGACAGTCTCGATTACATTGATAATATCAATAAACTTATTAAATCATAACTGTGGTTCAATTTTAAATTGAAATTGCCGTTTTATTCCAAAAACAAAACATTGAATTTACCACTGTTTATAGCGCGACGGTATTTTGTTTCAAAAAAGAAACAGAATATAATCAACATTATATCAGCGATTTCAGTTGGTGGGATAATTGTTGGTACAATGGCGTTAATAATTGTGCTTTCAGTTTTTAATGGTTTTCAATCTTTAATTAATACCTTTTTCAGTAGTTTCGATCCCGACCTAAAAATTAGTCCTGTTGAAGGAAAAATGTTCGATCCCAAAGAATTCGATTTTGAAAAAATAAAAAGTTTGCCCGGTGTTGTGCATTATGCCGAAATAATAGAGGAAGTAGCCCTGTTAAAATACGGAACGCAGACTTATGCTGCAGTTGTAAAAGGTGTTCCTGAAAATTTTCAAAAATACACGATCATCGACAGTTTAATTATCGATGGTAAATTTATTCTTGAAAATCAGGGAATTAACTATACTGTTGTCGGACAAGGAGTTGCATATAATCTTGGAATCCGTCCCGAATTTACAGACCCACTTCTTCTTTATGTGCCCAAAAAAGGGAAACAGGTTTCGGTAAATCCTGCCCGCGCTATTAATCATAATTACATTTTTCCTTCCGGAGTTTTTGCCGTTTTGGAAGAAATTGATGCAAAATACATTATTGTTTCCCACAAATTTGCAGCTGAATTATTTGAAAGCGATGATCAGGTTTCTACTGTTGAAATTGGCTTGGCAAAAGATATTAATCCCAAAAAAATACAGAATGAAATTGAAAAAATTCTTGGCAGTTCGTTTCCACGTGAAAAACAAATACCAGCAACACGACCTGATTTTTAAAACCATGCAGTCGGAAAAATGGGCTGCTTATCTTATTCTTGTTTTTATACTTGTTATTGCTTCTTTTAATATTTTAAGCAGCTTGTCAATGCTGATTATCGACAAAAAAGAGGATATTTTGATTTTACGGAGTATGGGTGCGGATTCAAAAACTATTGGTCAGATTTTCCTTTTCGAAGGTTGGATGATTTCTATTGTTGGTGCAGTTACAGGCACTTTGTTGGGTTTGGCATTATGTTGGTTTCAAATTACATTCGAAATAATTTCATTTCCAGACAACGGCACATTCCTGATTACAGGTTATCCGGTAGAAATTGTTTTTACCGACATTATTTTTATTTTGGGTGTCGTACTTCTAATAGGATTTTTTGCTTCCTGGTATCCCATAAAATTCATTTCTCAAAAATATTTGACAGATAAAAATATATAATCCTTTATATTTCTGCTTGTTAACTGATTATTCAACTTGTTCAATTAAAATTGAAATCCTGATTTTCGTTATCGTTTCAATATACATTTTGTTATAACTTGCACCTTAAAATTGAAATAAAGTGAAAGCAATAGTTAAAAGTAAACCCGAAAAAGGAATTTGGCTGGAAGAAGTTCCGGTTCCGGCAATTGGCCCTAATGACGTACTAATCAAAGTAAAAAAATCTGCCATTTGTGGTACCGATTTACATATTTATAAATGGGACGAATGGGCACAGCAAACCATTAAAACCCCTGTAACAATAGGCCACGAGTACATGGGTGAAGTGGTTGAAGTGGGTTCAGAAGTTGATCGTGTAAAAGTGGGTGAACGAGTAACTGTTGAAGGCCACATTTCGTGTGGCTTTTGCCGTAATTGCCGTCGTGGACGCCAACATATTTGCGATCATACAATTGGTATTGGTGTAAATCGTAACGGCGGTTTTGCTGAGTACATTTCTGTACCTGCAAAAAACGTATTGCATATCGACAACCGAATTTCTGATGAAATGATGGCAATTATGGATCCGTTGGGCAATGCAACACACACTGCACTTTCATTTCCATTACTTGGCGAAGACGTGCTGATAACCGGAATTGGCGGCCCTATTGGTGCAATGGCAACAGCAATCTGCAAATTTTCTGGTGCACGAAATATTATCGGTACCGATTTAAGTGAATATCGCCGCGATTTAGCGAAAAAAATGGGTGCAACACGTGTAATCGACCCAACCAAAGAAAGCATCAAAGAAGCCATGGCAAAACACGAAATGGTTTCTGGTTTTGATATCGGGTTGGAATGTTCGGGCTCGCCCGCAGCTTTTAACGACATGGTAAACCACATGTACAATGGTGGAAAAATTAGTTTGCTGGGACTTTTACCACAAAGCACTCAGATTAACTGGAGCAAACTTATTTTCAAAGGTTTGACACTAAAAGGAATTTATGGCCGTGAAATGTATGAAACCTGGTATCAAATGGAAATGATGCTAACCAGCGGGCTTGATATTTCACCTATTATTACCCACCGATTCCATTATTCTGAGTTTCAAAAGGCATTCGAAATAATGGAAGAAGGAAATTGCGGGAAAATTATTTTGAATTGGGATTAGGATCTTTCTTCATTTTATAACTGGATTGCATTGATTCTCAAAAAGTATTATGTTGTATTTATATAAGCGTGAAAATTGTTTCACGTGAAAAAGCTGATTTATTAGTTTCATTCAATTTTAGTTGTAAAAAAGCTACTTTTGAAAAAAATTCAGCTTGAAAAAAGGAATCGTAATAAAATCGACCGGTAGTTGGTACACAGTTGAAACCGAAAACGGCGAGAAATTTGAGTGCAAAATTAAAGGCAAATTTCGTATAAAAGACATTAAAAGTACTAACCCTGTTGCAGTTGGCGACAAAGTTGAGTTTACGGTTCAGGCATCTGCAAACAAAGAAAAAGAACAAAACATCGGATTGATTTCAGGTATAGAAGAACGAAAAAATTACATAATTCGTCGATCGCAAAATCTTTCAAAACAATCCCATATAATTGCAGCAAATATTGATCAGGCTGTTTTGGTAGTTACCTTATTTTATCCTGTTACTACAACAACATTTATCGACAGATATCTCGCATCTGCAGAAGCTTACAGGATACCTGTTTTAATAGTTTTCAATAAAAACGATCGGTTAAACGAAGATCAAAAAAGTACATTAAACACAATAATCGACATTTACACCAAAATTGGTTATCAGTGTATTGTAACTTCTGCCACATCATTACTCGGAATTGATAGTTTAAAGGAAGCATTAAAAAATAAAATAAATGTTATCAACGGACACAGTGGCGTTGGTAAATCGACCCTTATTAATGTACTTGAACCTGGCTTAAAATTGAAAACAATGGATATTTCAGATGTTCATAATACCGGAAAACACACCACTACATATACAACACTTTACAAATTGAATTTTGGAGGATATATTATCGATACCCCAGGAATAAAAGCATTTGGAATGTTAGAAATGGAAGCCTGGGAAATTTCTCACTACTTTCCCGAAATTTTCAAAATTTCAGCCAACTGCCAATATAAAAATTGCTCACACACACATGAACCCGGTTGCGCAGTAAAATCAGCAGTTGAAAAAAATGAAATCGCACAATCACGATTTGTAAGCTATCTCGGATTATTGATAGCCGATGATAAATATAGACCTGCCTTTTAAAGAAATTTAAAAATCCTTATTCTTTTCACCATTCCCAAAATTTAGGGATTTTCAAAAAAACCTTACAAAATAATATTTTCTCATCGCTTCAAAATATAATATTTCAGACCCTACCCTATCAAAACTTGAAATATTGAACTCTCACGACGTTTGATTATTCGACATCCATATTAAAAAGCAAAATATATGCGGTACTATATGCTTCATTTATAACCTTTTACATCATTTCAATACTATTACATATATCAACATACAACCAAAATAATTCTTCCTTAATTTTCCAGTTCTACACTAATTTTAAATTATTATTACTTTTGTTATGCAAAATATACACACATTCAGAATCAAAAGCTTCTATTTATTGAAATAATCAAAAACAATTTTTGCTTTCGATTTTCCCACACTTTTTTCTAAAACTGTCAAAGGTTGTTCTTTAATTTTTTTAACCGACTTAAATTCCTTTAGTAATTTTTGCATGGTTATATCTCCAACTCCTTCAATTGATTTTAATTCAGAAGTGATGAATTCTTTTGATCTTTTATTTCTATGGAATGTTATTCCAAACCTGTGTGCTTCATCACGAAGTTGTTGTATAATTTTTAAGGTCTGTGAATTTTTATTTATATAAATCGGAACAGAATCATCGGGGAAATAAATTTCTTCCAACCTTTTTGCTATACCAATAACCGATATTTTCCCCCTCAATTCCAAACTGTCAAGTGCTTTAACTGCAGAGGTCAATTGTCCTTTACCTCCATCGATAACAATTAATTGAGGCAATGATTTATTCTCATCAATTAAACGTTTGTAACGTCTAAAAACTACTTCTTCCATAGATGCAAAATCATTTGGGCCTTCTACTGATTTAATATTGTAGTGCCTGTATTCCTTTACATTTGGTTTTGCATTTTTAAATACAACACATGCTGCAACCGGATTTGTTCCTTGTAAATTACTATTATCAAAACATTCAATATGAAAAGGTGTTTCCTCCAATTGTAAATCCTTTTTTATTGTACCGAGCAACTGTTCCAATCTAATATTTGGGTTTTTTAAAACAGCATGTTTATCTTTTTCCAATCTGAAATACTTCGCGTTTCTTTGAGAAAGCTCAAGCAATTCCTTTTTTTCTCCCCTTTGCGGTATTCTGAAAAATACATTATCCAATTTAAAATCTAATTTTAAAGGAACCAATATTTCCCTGGAATTGCTGAATATTTTTTGTCGTATTTCTACAATTCCTGCAAGCAGTAATTCTTCACTAGTCTCATCCAAAACCTTTTTTATTTCGAGAGTAAATGTTTGTATGATGGCTCCCTTTATTACTTTCAGATAATTTATAAAAGCCCATTTATCGTCCTCTTCAATTGTGAAAACATCAACATCGGTAATATTTGGAGAAACAATTGTTGAACGACTTTGATATCGGTTTAAAGAATCATATTTTTCCTTTATTTTAGCAGCTTCCTCAAAATTTAATGAATCTGCCAATCCAACCATTAACTCCTTCAAATGCTTTATTACTCCAGAAATATTTCCCTTTAAAATGTTATTAATATCACCAATTCCTTCATTATATTTTTCTTCAGAAATTAATCCTTCACAAGGGCCAAGACAATTACCAATATGATATTCAAGACAAACTTTAAACTTACCATTCTTTATATTTTCCTTGGTTAAATTATAATTACATGTTCTCAGTTTATACTCAGATTTAAACAATTCCAGTAGTGTTCGAACGGTATAAATTGAGGTATATGGACCATAGTACTTTGATCCATCTTTCTCCAACTCTCTCGTTTTTACAACCCTGGGAAAAGGTTCATTCTTTATACATATCCACGGAAAACTTTTATCGTCCTTGAGTTGAATATTGTACCGGGGCTGGTACTTTTTTATTAAATTATTTTCTAATAGCAGGGCATCTTGTTCACTTTGAACTATCATGTGTTTAATATCGGCAATGTTTCTTACCAGTAAAGAAGTTTTGCGATGATCATGAGATTTTGAGAAATAAGAAGAGACTCTTTTTCGTAAATCTTTGGCCTTTCCAATGTATATTATTTTGCCAATGTCATCAAAATACTGATAAATACCGGGTTGGTTCGGAAGCACCGATACCAGTGATTTTAAATATTCAATATTCCTATTTATTGTATTATATTTCAACTACGAATACTTAACCAAGGTCTGTGTAATATAATTTCTAAGCTTCCTCTTGCTTGGTGTATCAATAAATTCCAAGTCGCAAACAAAACTAAAATAAATTTTCTCTACGCCACATTTTTTCACCATTCTCAATGCAGCCTCAGCTGTACCTCCGGTAGCCAGCAAATCATCATGGATAAGAACAATATCATTCTTCAATAAACCATCAATATGCATTTCAATTCTGTCTTCGCCATACTCAAGTTCGTATGTTTCTGTCATTACTTTACCCGGAAGTTTATTCTTTTTGCGAATAGGAACAAAACCTGCATTTAATCGACTTGCAATTGCTCCCCCAAAAATGAATCCCCGTGCTTCCAGTCCCACAACTTTAGTTACTCCTTTGTCTCTAAACTCTTCAACAACCGAATCAATTACAAAATTGAGTGCCTTTGGGTTCTTTATCAAAGTAGTAATATCTTTAAAACTTATACCTTCTTTCGGGTAGTCCTGTATTTCCCTAATTTCCTTTTTTAAATCCATTTCTAATTTCCTTTTGTTCCACGTGAAACACTACCTGCCCAACATTATTAAAAGCACATTTATATCAGAAGGAGAAACTCCGGAAATTCGTTTTGCCTGACCAATTGTTTTAGGCTTTATTTTTTCGAGTTTTTGACGAGCTTCTGTTGAAATAGATTTTAATTCACCATAATTAAATCTATTTTCAATATTTATGTTTTCAAATTTATCCAATTTTTCGGCTAATAGTTTTTCTCTGTTTATATAACCTTCATATTTAATAATTATTTCGGCTCCCTCAATTATTTCCATTCTCCGATTATCCGGAAACTTTTCAAGAAACGTTTTAAACGGAGTAATGTATTCTATTAAATCAAATATTGAAATCTGAGGGCGTAAAATAATATCTAAAAGTTTTACACTTTGCTTTAATTCTGAAGTACCTTTCTCGACAAGCAATTGATTTACAAACCTTTGCTTAACACTAAACTTTCTAGTAAAATCTATAATATCGTCGATCAACCTGATTTTTTCAATCAATAAATTGAGGCGTTCTACAGAAGCTAAACCCAATTTATACGAATTCTCTGTTAGCCGTAAATCTGCATTGTCCTGACGCAATAAAATCCTAAACTCAGCTCTACTTGTAAACATCCGATAAGGTTCATCTACTCCTTTTGTAACCAAATCATCAATTAAAACTCCTATGTACGCTTCATTACGTTTTAAAATAAATTGTTCTCCCGGTTTTTGACAATTTAAGTGTGCATTTATACCAGCCATTAAACCTTGCGCTCCCGCTTCCTCATAACCGGTAGTACCATTAATTTGACCAGCAAAAAATAAATTCTTAATAATTTTTGTTTCAAGCGTGTGATTAAGTTGAGTTGGTTCAAAATAATCGTATTCAATTGCATAGCCAGGACGGAAAATTTTCACATTCTCCAATCCCTTAATTTTTCTTAATCCGCTGTATTGAACATCCCAGGGAAGCGAGGAAGAAAAACCATTCAAATAATATTCTATAGTTTTTTCACCTTCGGGTTCTAAAAATAACTGGTGAGAATCCTTTTCAGAAAAAGTAACTAGTTTTGATTCAATACTTGGACAATAACGCGGTCCCGTACTTTGAATAGTTCCATCAAACATTGGAGATTCCTCAAACCCTGTTTTTAATTCGTCGTGAACATCGATATTTGTATTTGTAATCCAGCAAGATTTTTGCTCCAACTTACTTTCGGTTCCTGGTAAGTAAGAAAATTTATAATATCCCACATCTCCTTTTTGTTCAACTAAAGAAGAAAAATCAATTGTTCTTCCATCAATCCTGACAGGTGTACCGGTTTTTAATCGTCCTGCTTTAAAACCTAAATCAAATAATTGTTCTGAAATATTATATGATGCGGCTTCCCCTATTCTACCTCCTTTTATTTTAGAAGATCCAATGTGCATTAGACCGTTTAGAAAAGTACCGTTTGTAAGTACTACTGTTTTGGATCTAAATTCAATTCCAACTTTAGTGATAACACCTGTAACGGTTTTATTTTCAATGATAAGCTTTGTGACCGCATCTTGCCACAAATCCAGGTTATCAATACTTTCAAGTGTATCGCGCCATAATTCAGTAAATCTAAACCTGTCATTCTGGCTGCGAGGGCTCCACATTGCCGGTCCCTTTGATTTATTTAACATTCTGAACTGAATGGTAGTTTTATCTGCTATTATTCCGGAATATCCTCCCAAAGCATCTATTTCTCTAACTATCTGGCCTTTTGCAATTCCACCCATTGCCGGATTACACGACATTTGACCATACTTTGTCATATCCATTGTAATTAGCAATGTCTTTGAACCCAAATTTGCAGCCGCAGCTGCTGCCTCACAACCTGCATGTCCTCCACCAACCACTATTACATCATAAAACGGCATCATATTACAATCCCTCCAAAATCAACTTCACTTAAATATAAATCCTCTTTTATCCTCATAATTTTCTTTTCCTCTTCTGTTTTATCATTATAACCGATTAAATGTAACAATCCATGAAAAATTACCCGATATAACTCTTTAATCCAAATTGTTTCAAACTCAATAGCATTTTCTTTTACCCTGTCAATGCTAATAAATAAATCTCCCGAAATTATTTCACCTTCAACATAATTAAAGGTGATAATATCCGTAAAATAGTTATGATTTAAATATTTGATATTAATATCTAATAAATAATTATCTGAACAAAAAATTAAGGAAATATTCCCAATTTTCCTTATCTCATTGTTTATCAGATATTTAATATGCTTGTTTATGTGGGTTTTTGAGAGTTTTAATGGTATAATGTCCTCGTTGAATATTTCAATTTTGCTCACTTACATTCAATTTTAAACTGAACTTGATTTCCTTTTTCATTAAATTCAATTGTGTCAGTTAAATTTTTAATAATAAAAATTCCTCTACCCGATTCCTTATTAATGTTTTCTTTTAGAATTGGATTTTGTAAATTTTTGAAGTCAAATCCATCTCCTTCATCCTCTATTTTTATACTTATTTCTTCATCATTACAATCTAAAATTATAGAAACCTCTTTGTCTAAATCGTTTTTATTACCGTGTTGAATTGAATTTAATACTGCTTCAGAAATACACAAATATATTTTATTGAAATATTTTTTCTCCAGCTTATATTCATTAAAGATGTTAATTAGAAAATCTTCAACTTTTTTTAATTCTGTAACATCTGATTTAATCACTAGTATTTTAGGAGGCCTGGTTTCCACGACTTTTATTCTATGTTTTTTAAATATTGTTTGTATTTATTGTTGTAAAAATTGTGCAATTTATGAGAATTTTTATTCAAATATTCGATGCTGTAATTGTCTTTCTGTTTATACTCGAAAAATTTAATGGGGTTACTGTAAAATTCATCGGCGGTTTTAGATTCTCTTTTGTCTTCAAAATCCCTTTCCATTTCAGCCTTTTCTGCCTGTAGTAAACGTGTGGTAATTAGGTTTTGACGCGCAATTGTTTGAGCGTTAATTGATTTATTCATCAGTTCTTTTCTATTTTGCTCCAACATATTATCAATTTGCTGTAACTGTTGCTTTGAGGATTGCCGTTCTTCATTTGCTCAATCATTTGTTGCAATTGCTGTTTTATGCTTTCTGAGGCCTGCTTTAACATATTCATTCCTGGCTTTCCATTACACCAGGTTTTTCGCACTCCTGATCACCCGGTTGAGAGTTAGCCATTTGATTTTCAAGATTTTCTAACGCTTCATTCAGCATTAGTGCCAAATTGTTAAAAGACGTAACCACAAACTGTTGACTGACACGGGCATTTGGGAAAAGTGCCTCCTGCATTTCTTCATTTGCACGTTTCAAATAAATTTCCATTGATAATAATTCATTGTTAACCATGCTTGTAATCTGAGGTGTTCGCATGGCAAGTGTATATAACGAATCTTTAACAATTTGACTTTGTTCCAGAATCCTTTTTTGGTCTTTATTTAATTGTTTTAAAGCTGGATCTTTATCTGCAATTCCATTCAATTCGGCCAAAACATTTTCCTGAGAAAACGACAGAAAAATTAAATTGCTGAGTATTTGCTTCAGATTTTCAATGTTCTCCATGTTTTCTTCCTTTGAATTCGAATCTAACATCTGTTGCATTCCAAATGCCATATTTTGCATTTTTTCGCTTGTTTTTCTGATGCTTTCACCCGATTTCTTTTTGCTTTTTTTATTCAAATCACTTTTACTTTCTTCAAAACTTTTATCAACATCTTTAAATTCTTCATCAAAATCATTAAAATTTATTGGTTTTTTAAGCTCCTTGTTCAATTCAAGTGCATCATTTATTTTCTTTTCAAGTTCCTTTGTCTGTTCCTGATGTTTGGAAACTTTTTCTTCAGTTTCTTCAAAATTTTTATCCTCTTCTATTTCCTGGGCCAGCCTTTCCTCTTCGCTGGCAATTTCACTAACTTTATCTATAACTTCCTGAAGTTTTTGTTCAACCTTCATTTTCTGTAACATTTCAAGGTTTCTTTCCAATTGCTTTTCAAGATCTTCAAGTGTTAAATTCATGTTTTCTGAAAGTTGATTTAATTTTTGGCTGTTAAAATCCTCTGCCAGCTTATTAAATTCCTCCATCAGTTTTTTTAACTCATCAGTAAATACCTCATCAAGCAACTCTTCAATTTGCTTTTGTTTCTCCTGTATTGCCTGATTTTTTTCATCAAATGAATTGAGATAATTATTTAAATTTTGGTTATCCTGTTTTATCTGATCATACAATTGTTCTAACTTATTTTGTTTCGAAATTATATCACTTACCATTTGCGATTTTTCCCAATCCGAAACATTTGTATCCATATTTTTAATTTGCAGATTGTTTAAATCCTGTTTAATCTCCTTAGCCAATTCACGACTTTTATCAATATTAGCCTGCAATTTTTCAAATTGTTCTTTGTCCTTTGCATAAATCTCCTCAGTATTAGGAAATTGAAATGTATAATTATCGGAAGTTGTTGTTTTATAATTATTAATGGCATCATTGTCTGTTACAGAAAAATAATACGAAACAACTCCTTTCTTTACATTTAAATTCAGAAAATCAAAAGCAAAATAAAAATCCTGATCTGTCATCATTTTAACAACAGGTATTGATATCGCTGAATCTGAATTGTCAATATTGTAATGAAACTGAAGATGTGAAAACCCATAATCATCACCAATATTTCCTTTAAAATAAAACCGGGTTAATTGCATGGAATCTACGATTTGTTCAACCTCAATTTCAGGAAACAAATCAGGTACAACATCAATTGAATAAGATAATGCCAATTCCGGTTGAGTAACTTCATTTTGAATGAAAACATTATAATTAGTTGATTTATAAATATTTGAACTAATTATATAATTTTCGTTTACATTTTGAGCATCAATTCTAACCGAATCATTTACTATTATATACATCAAATCAATATCAATGCCAGAGAAATTCCATTCCACTTTTGTTCCGCTTGGAATTTGCAAATCTCCAATATTATCTAAAAGCTGTGTTTGCAGCCCAGTATAAGCTGGTGGTGTAATTGTTGTTTTAAATTTTGTAATTCCAGGTTTTGGCAAAAGTTTGAGATTATATTTTTCTGAATCGTATTTTAAATCGGTAAAATAAAATTTTACAGGATTAATAACTGAAACCATTTCAAACTCGAATACTCCGGCAGATGAAGTTTTCATCAGGTAGTTGTTTCCTTCAATATTTATATAAACTATTTCGGGTAATTCATTTCCTTCAACCGACATTTTTATATTATATGATTCTCCCTTTTTTACTTCAAGTTGTGTATTCTCTAATTTGTAATTATAGGGGGCCGGTTTTATAAAAGTGGTATTAAAATGAACCAACCTATTTGTAGAATCAATAAATACATTTCTATTTAATACATAAATTCCGAACGTTATTAAAACGCTGATTATAAAATATATAAATATTGCTTTTATATCTTTAAACTTAATGGCTTCGTTAAAATCAAAAACTTTAAGTTGCTCAATTTTTTGGTCGATACTGGCTAAAATAAGTTCGTTTGAATATTGATTTTGTGGTAAATCGTTTAATTCAATAATGTTTAAAAGTCTATCTTCAATAGTTGAAAAATGTTTTTGAATAATTTTTGTAGTTGTCTTTAAATCAATTGATTTTAATAAATGTATCATTTTTAACAACGGTATTCCAATAAACTGAATTAACAAGAAACCTGAAAAAATAAGAAATCCAAAAAAAACAATTTTACGAACGTCTGAAGAGAGATAAACAAAGTATTCTATTACTGAAAATGTTGTATAAACAACCAAAATAAAAAATAAGGATACCAATGTACCCTTTAATAACTCAAAGGAATAATATCTCAGTTTAAAAGAATTGAGCTTATTAACAAGTATTTTAAAGTTTTCCGACATTAATTCTAAATATTTTAAAACCAGTAATTTATAAAATGTTCAATTGTTAATATGTGTGTAAAAATAGTTCAAAAAACAAAAGTAATCTTTTAATATAAAATTTGCATTTTTCAATTTTTAATCCATATAAAACCATAAAATTAAAACGCACTAATAACTTTTAGTTTTTAAACGCAACATATTCACATCTTGTAAACCTGTTCATTGTTTAATTTTATAACGTCAAAAAGCTATTAACAGTTGTTTAAAACTAAAGTTATATATTTATAGTTTAACAAATTAATAGATAAAAAAGATGTTGAAAAGCAGTGTAATTTTCTGTTAACTGTTATTTCATAAATAATAGAAAAATAGAAATGAACAAAGTGAACAGGATATAATAAGTAATATTTGATCTTATATTTGTTCAATAAAGAATTTAAATAATAATTACGCTTTGAAGATACTTTTAGTTGAAGATAATTTGATGAACCAAAAAGTGGTAATGTTTAATTTAAAAAAATTAGACTGTGAAATCACTGCTGTTTCAAATGGGAGAGAAGCCATTGAAATTTTTAAAAGCAATAAATACGATATTGTTTTAATGGATATAATGCTTCCTGAGAAAAATGGCTACGAAATTACTCTGGAAATCAGAGAGTTTGAAAAAATTAATGAAGTTAAAGATCCGGTAACTATCATTGCTTTAACTGCGAATACATATGAAAATGATAAAGAGAAATGTTTAAGTGTTGGCATGAATGACTATCTTTCGAAACCGTTTTCGGCACAGCAATTAATTAATACAATAGAAAAATACAGCTGAAAGAATAATTAATAGCATGACAATAGATTTAGATATCAGAGGCGAAAGTTATTCTGAAAATGATAAAGAGCTGGATATTAAACTAAGGCCGCTGCAATTTAAAGATTTTAGCGGGCAAAAACAGATAGTTGAAAATCTTGAAATATTTGTAAAAGCAGCCATAATGCGGGGTGAATCATTGGATCATGTTTTGTTGCACGGTCCGCCAGGATTAGGAAAAACCACGCTTTCAAATATTATATCAAATGAAATGGGAGTGGGGTTAAAAGTTACCTCGGGACCGGTTTTGGATAAACCAGGCGATTTGGCTGGTTTGCTTACCAATCTTGATACAAACGATGTTCTTTTTATTGATGAAATTCACCGTTTATCGCCCATCGTTGAGGAGTATTTATATTCAGCAATGGAGGATTTCAGGATAGATATAATGATTGATAAAGGTCCCAGCGCACGTTCAGTACAGATTGAATTGAACCCGTTTACATTGATAGGTGCAACAACCCGCTCTGGTTTATTGACTTCTCCGTTGCGCGCCCGTTTTGGTATAAATGCCCATTTAGAATATTATGATGCTGAAGTACTTACAGGAATTGTGAAACGCTCGGCACGAATTTTAGATGTAAAAATAACTGATGATGCAGCCCGTGAAATTGCTTTTAGGAGCCGAGGTACACCTCGGATTGTTAACTCACTGTTGCGCCGTGTACGCGATTTTGCGCAGGTTAAAGGCAATGGGAGTATTGATATGGAAATTACAAAACATGCCTTAAAAGCACTTAATATTGATGAATACGGACTGGATGAGATGGATAACCGTATTTTGCTTTGTATTATTGATAAGTTTAAAGGCGGTCCGGTTGGAATATCAACAATTGCAACTGCGGTAGGAGAGGACAGTGGTACAATTGAAGAGGTTTACGAACCATTTTTGATTAAAGAAGGATTTATTAAAAGAACGCCCCGTGGACGAGAAGTTACTGATTTGGCATACAAACATTTGGGACGAATAAAATACGGTGATAATCTTACTTTGTTTTAAGGAATAAGTTCTATTTCAAAAAGTTTTGGCCACAATTTTCCGGTTATATAAAGTCTTTTATTTTTATCATCCCAGGCAATTCCGTTCATATAATCAATCCTGTCTTTTTGATTGTGATACATTTTAATTATGTCAGGAAAATTAATTTCTGATAAAATTCGTCCTGTTTCGGGATCAATTTGCACAATCATTTCAGTTGTATAAACATTGGCATAAATGGTTCCTTCAATATATTCCAGTTCATTTATATTTTTATAAATAGCTTTATTGTTTCCAACTTCAACCCGTTTTATTATTGAAAAATCTACAGTGTCCAGCCAGGTTAAAAACTGTGATCCATCGCTCATAATCAAATATTTACCATCATTTGTTAATCCCCAGCCTTCGTTTGTTGTTGATGAAAATTGAAAACTGTCGATTAGTGCAAAACTATTAAAGTCATAAACAAAACCTTTTTTAGCACGGTAGGTCAGTTGGTAAATTTTGTTGTTTAAAACAGTTATTCCTTCTCCGAAATATTTTTCATTCAATTCAACAGATTGAACTGCTTTTCCACTCGATAAATTAACTTTATGTATTGCTGATGAACCATTTTCGCCAGTACCTTCATAAATATATCCGCCATGAAATTCAAATCCTTCAGTAAAATATTCTTTTGAATGTGGATAAGTATTAACGATTTTGTAAGTTAATTTTTCAGGCACTGTATTGGAAAGTGTATGTATAGTTTTTAATTGAGTATTGCTTAAACCATCAGTTTTTACTGCTTCTACTTTAATAATACTGTTTCCTAAAGTTTTTATTTCAATTCCTTCAATGTTAAAATTTAGTTCTTTACTTTCCTTTAAAAGTTCATTCTGATAAAAAACTTTAATGCTTTTGATTTCGCCGTTTTTAACCTTTGTGGTGATATTAACTGAAATTTTTTCTCCAAAAACATAATTTGTTTTTGCTGGTTGAATTGAAATTGAACAAACAGGTTTACGGGATTTTGACGATTGATTTGAACATGAAAATAAAGTGACAAACAAACTTAAAAAGAGTATCAGAATAAATGTAAAAGGTTTCATATTCAATAAAAATTAAAATATTTTGGTAAAAATAATATAAAAATGTTTGTAGAGGTTTTCAAAAGTAAAATACCATTTTAACGGTTCAATTGTGGCGGATGAATTATATCTTTGCCCAAAAATAAATCATTTTGAACAGCTATAAAAAACTTGCAGGCGATACAGTCATTTATGGCATGAGCAGTATCGTTGGACGCATTTTAAATTGGTGCCTTGCTCCATATTACATGGTAATTTTTGCCCCCGAAGATTTTGGGATTATGACCAATTTATATCAGTATGTAGCGTTTTTAATGATTTTACTTACCTACGGAATGGAAACCTCTTTTTTCAGGTATGCCTCGAAAAGCGACGAACCTGATAAAGTATATTCCACAGCAGTAATTTCCTTATTTTCAACTTCAGTTTTATTTGTTATTCCATTTTTCTTTATCAGTGATTTTGTTGCCCGGATTTTAGAATATCCGGGGCATCCTGAATATATTTTATGGCTGGCAATTATTCTTGGTATCGATGCTTTGACAGCCATTCCATTTGCTCAATTGAGATTGAAAAACAGACCTGTTAGGTTTGCCACCATAAAAATTATAAATATTGCTTTCAATATTGCCTTTAATTTGTTTTTTCTTTCGCTTTGTCCGTATTTGCTCAAAAATAACCCTGAATCAATAGTAAAACTTATTTATTCGCCCGAGATAGGAGTGGGGTATGTTTTTATTGCAAATCTGCTGGCATCGCTTTCAACATTGGTTTTGTTGCTTCCCGAAATGCTGAAAATTTCGTTTCAATTCGACCAAAAGCAATTGAAAGTCATGCTAACTTATGGTGGTGGTATTTTGGTAGTTGGTCTGGCTGGAATGGTAAGCCAGGGAATCGATAAAATTTTAATTCCTTTTTTGGTACCTGAAAATCAAAACCCCATGCAGCAATTGGGTATTTATGGGGGAAATTTTAAAGTTGCAATACTGATGAATGTTTTCATACAAGCTTTCAGATACGCATTTGAACCATTTTTCTTTTCACACGGCAGCAAGAAAAACGATCCAAAAATTTATGCTGTTATCATGAAATACTTTGTGATTTTTGGATTGCTTATTTTCCTTGGAATGATGCTCTATGTCGATTTGTTAAAACTAATTATCCAAAAAGATTACCAGGAAGGGATGAAAGCAATTCCGTTAATTCTGTTGGCAAACCTTTTCTTTGGTATCTATTTTACACTTTCGTTATGGTATAAACTAACTGATAAAACAAAACTTGGGGCTTATGTTGCAATTTTTGGTGCTGTAATAACTGTTCTTTTAAACGTTTTATTAATCCCGGTAATGGGTTACATGGGTTCGGCAATCAGCACTTTTCTTGGTTTTTTAATTATGATGGTTGTTTCATATTTTTTAGGGCAGAAATATTATCCGGTTCCATATCCCTTAAAACGAATATTAACCTATTTTTTAATTGCAGGGATTATTTATTTAATTTCGATTTATACAAATACATTTATATCGGTTTTAAAATATATAATAAACACATTTTTGCTTTTAATCTTCTTTTATCTGTTTTTATGTTCGAAAACAGTGAGTTAAAAGGCTTATTTAAAATCAATAAAAAGAAATAAGTACTAAAAAGTATTATTTTGTAGCATGAAAGATTTGAAAAATAAAATAATTGCTGTTGCCAGCGATCATGCCGGTTTCGATAAAAAGCAGGTTATTCTCAAATATTTTAAGGAAAAGGGATTGCATACAAGGATTTTGGATGTTTTTCAAACAAAAGTGTAGATTATCCTGAATTCGCCCACGCCATTGGCAGAGCCATCGAAAATGGTGAATTTGAAACAGGAATAACTTTTTGCGGTAGCGGACAGGGAATAAGTATTGCAGCTAACAAGTTTCCACATGTGCGATCTGCAACTTGCTGGATGCCCGAAATTGCTGCTTTGGCAAAACAACACAACGATGCCAATATTTGTGCAATACCAGGGAGGTTTGTAACTGATGAAGAAGCTATTGCTATAGTTGAAGCGTATTTGAATGCTGAATTTGAAGGCGGGAGACATGCCCGACGTGTTGCTCAAATTCCACTTGAAAAATAAATGCCGGGCGCAAAAAACATATTTCTTGAAG
>JADIYN010000019.1 GCA_016705335.1 Draconibacterium sp.
ATCGGAATGATAACCATAAAAACTATTGGACCAAAAGATATCTCATGCCATTCCCAACCCAATTCCCTTTATTGTTCTTTATCGAAATATTTATATTATAAAGGGTCATTGGTTGTTGTTTACTTAAAAAGTATCATGATGAATTCTTGAAAGAGCCTTCATATTCGTAATTAATTTCACAATCGTACAATCTTATATTGATATCTGTAATCTTCTGCCTATTACTTAACTGATTCAACTGATAATTCATATGTACATCTTTTTTTGTTTTTGTGCTGCATCAAAATTTCAAAGTCCAATAGTAAGGTGCTGTCAGCATGAACAGAAAAGGATTTTCCCAGGTTTGAAGTCGGGATAAAACCATTTAACAGAATAGGTTCAACACCCCAACAGGTAAAATGTTGAATGTCGGTAACATGTTTGTCAGGGTATAAATAAGATTCAGTTACCTGAAATGCATAGTCTAATTCTGCTTTATTATCCTTCTCGCATGAAAAATTCAAAACAACAAAAGTAAAATGAAAAGTGTTTTTGGCAATAGCGTAAATCCGGGAAAAATGTTTTTAACGGATTTCATTGATTTGCGGTTTAAATTGCAACCAAATATAATCATTAATATTCTTTCTCCCCTCTTAATGCCTTTTCATAATCAGGTACTTGAATCATTTGTCATAACCTTCGGGCCAGGTTTTTGCAAAAATTCCCCAGTACGCTTCCTTTGTCATGCTGTCCCAGTGTAAAGTGAGGTGCGGTACTGGTTCATCTGAAACTGATTTAACCATATAAAACCAAGTAGTAAAACTGCTGCAATACTTTTTAAACGGATTTTACCGCTCAGCATTTTTTCAAGAATTGCTGCCATAGGAATGGCCATAATTCCATAAATATCAATCATTGGGCGCGAACCGTAACTTCCACCGTACCACCAGCACCACCAACTGTAAACCATATAAATGTTAATGACTGTAAAAATCAGAATCGGTAAAAAATAAATTTGACGCATATTTTTCGCGACCAGAAAAAAACCAAAAATAGCTAAAATCATAATGAGTGTGTAAATCAACCAACCTTTTCGGTAACTAAACAATCCGTTAATAATCTGTGGTTCAAGGAAAAAGAATTTCCCCTGGTCCATGTAGGAATTAAATATATAATGCCCGGTTTGCGCTTTCCAATACAGCAGTTGTGGGAGTATTACAAGAAATGCCGCAGTTCCTGCAAGAAAAATCAATATCCAATTTTGTCGGATTCGGTTAAAAAAAACAGAAAAAGAGGTGACTCAATAAGTGCCGGAAAAAGAAGTACTATAATATTTACCGGCCGGATTAATACAATTATTCGGCCAAAGACTGATAATATTGAATAGACGAAAGGCTTAATCTGTTTGTGTCCGGATTTTTTTTCACTGTTGATTTCAATTATCTCAATCCATTTTAGAGAAAGGTATATGAATGCTGAAATTAGCCCGAAATTGTAAACGTGGGTCATTCCGGGTTCCGGCGATTACATAAAACTATAATGTTTGTAGCCATTACAACCATAATTAAAACAATTGCGGTTGTTATATCCGAAAAATAACGGAGTAATAATTTCCGTAAAAAAAACAATCCTAAAAACAGATAGAAAAGTGTTGCCAGGAATATTGAAAAACTGTAAGGCCATGAATACCCAAGCGTTGAAACACCAAGTAAGTGGGCCATAGCGTGAGCACCTAAAAAGAAGGGAATCCATAAAATGGCCATTCCCATTGTCATGCGTAAAATTGGTTTTTCGGTTGGTGAGGTCTGCAACCAAATTTGCCCTTCAAAGTCGACGGGAAGTTTAGTTGTAAATTCAAAGTTTAAATCGTTGAAAATAAAAGTCGCCGGTAAGTAGGCGTAATACAAGATGACATCTTTCTGTATTACTTTATTTTTTCCCCACGTATTGAGATTTTTGCCGTACCACGCACAAACTAACAACACCAATACAATCGCCAGTTTCGAAATATACGATTTACCCATTTTTGCCATTTTGAGTTATGGTTTTACACCAACCTGTATAACTGAAAGTCCAACTATTTTTGTAAAAAAATCGAATACTTTCAAAGTGGAACCAATTCGTTGTACAATTTCATTTGTCCGGTTGGTATATTTTTTTTCCGAAAATTTACCTGAAAAAAACCAGCCAGCAATTCCATTAAATTAAAATATTGTCTGTGAATCACCTGGAACCCATTGCCTTCGAGCAATGTAAATAACGATTTTTGAGTATAACGCCGCTGGTGGTCAAGTTGTTTGTCGAAACCATTGTAAAGCCCCTGAAATGCAGGAACAAGTATAATAATCTTTCCCCCTTTTCGTAACATTTTTAAAGCGTTTTTTATGGCCTGTTCGTGGTCGGGAATATGCTCCACAACATTTAAAGCAAAAATAGTATCAAATGATTCTATCAACTCCGGGTGGTTTTTTTCAAGATTTTTATCAGAAAGATCGAGCAACTGGATTCCCTTTAAGTTCTTGTTTTGCCAAACTTTTCCTTTAACTGAGGAAGTAATTTGTCTCGATATCGCTCAACGATAATTTCGGCGCCTTCTTTTACAAAAAACTGTGAAATATTGCCAATTCCGCTCCAATTTCCAGAATTTTGCCGCTGCAATGTGGTTTTATGGTTTCCCACATCCAGCGGTTAAATTTTTCGGCACCTGCAATCAATGTCAAAGTATCTGTGCCGTATTTTGAATTTCCTTTTATTTCACTCATTTCCTTTACTTTTTCAGGTAAATCCCTAATTCTTTCGATTTTCTATTTACTGAAAACATTGTATTTCAAAATGCACCAAAATGCCCTGATCCCATCTTTCCAACCTATTTTTTTCCCCTCTTCATAGGTGCGGCCATAATATGAAATCCCAACTTCATAAATCCTTATTTTGGGAATCCTTGAAATTTTGGCGGTTACTTCGGGTTCGAACCCAAAACGGTTTTCCTGTAATTTTATGTTTTTAATGATATCCGAACGGAACATTTTGTAGCAGGTTTCCATGTCGCTGAGGTTCAGATTGGTAAATATATTTGGAAACGGTTGTGAGCAGTTTATTGCCGATTGAATGCCAAAAAAACAAAATCCGGTGGGATGCCCGCCCATAAACCGTGATCCATAAACCACATCAGCGCCAGCTTCAACATAAGGTTTTAACAAGTCATTGTATTCCCGGGTCGTATTCCAATCGGCATCTTGAATAACGATGCAATCGCCTGTAGCCTCGGCAATTCCACGGTGAAGCGCCGCGCCTTTTCCCATATTCACAGGTTGGTGGAAAAGTTTCATGTCGGCTGCGGGATGATCGCTGATATACTTTGTCGATTACTTCGCCCGAATTATCGGTGAAAAATCATTTACAAGAATGATTTCCTTTTTCAAATCCATAATTCAAATCAACTTCCAGTACCCGGTTTAATATTTCGTGAATGGTTTTCGCCTCGTTATAAACGGGTATTACAATTGAAAGTTTCTTCTGATTTTCCATTTAAAATGCTGAATATTAAATAATGCGCAAATATATAATTACTGTAAAAACGAGCGCATTGAAATTATGTTTTATTCTCGGTTTTTAATCCTTAATGTTTGCATTGAGCAATAAAAAGCAATAAACTAATTTTGTACATCGTTTTTGTAAATGCTTTTTTAGCTTAAATTTGGAAAAAACAGCAAAATGCAAAAAATTGCCATATTTCCCAGGGTCGTTCGATCCATTTCACATTGGTCACGAATCGATTGTACGCCGCGCAATTCCTCTTTTCGACAAAATTATTATCATGATTGGGTTCAACGCCAACAAAAAATCTTTTTTTCCAATCGAAAAAAGGATTAATTGGATAAATCAGGTTTTTAAAGATGTGGACAAAGTGGAAGTGCGGTTGCACGACGGACTGACCGTCGATTTTTGCAAGGAAGTTGGAGCAAATTACATTTTCGGGGTTTGCGAACTTCATCCGATTTTGAATATGAACGTGCAATTGCGCAAATGAACAAGAAAATGCACCCCGAAATCGAAACAGTTTTCCTGCTTACTTTGCCGGAACACACTCCTGTAAATGCCACAATTATTCGCGATATTGTTTTTCATGGTGGCGATGCAAGCCAGTTTCTTCCAAAAGGCCTCGACATGGAAGAGTTCAAAATGAACAGCAAAAATTCAAAGAGTTAAAAATGCGCGTTTTACTGTCATTTTTCTTTTTCTATTCCTTAAGCTGCCAGTTTTTCTGCTGTTACAATTCAATGCGACAATGCAAAATATGCCGGGCAGAAGCTTTATTTTTACAGTTATTCCGACCCAATTTCATCGACAACGAAATTCGTTTTTACGCTTGAATTTGACAAACAGGGAAATGCACAAAACCATTGAAACACAAACTACCGACTTTGTTTTTTGCGATTTTGGCATTTACCGTGGAATACTTTTTATTGAACCCAATCAAACCATCAAACTTCAACTTCCGCCGCGCGAAAAATCCTTGCCGAACAGAAAAACCCTTATTTCGAACCGGTTTCGTTTTGGTTTGCCACCGAAAATAAACAACAACTCTACAACCAAGTTTCTGATTTTACTTCACAACTAAATCAACTAACCGACAAATATTTCGATCAACTTTATTTTCGGCAATCGAAATCAATTTATGATTCGCTTGTTATTTTATCGACAAAAAATTTGGGTCAATAAAAAATGAAGCGTTTATAAACCATAAAATGTTATCGCTGAAAATGATTGAAACCGAAGCTTTCCGCTTAAAACCAGAAGATTATGCGGCAATGTTTTCAATCGTGAAACAACAATTCTGGCTGCACCCGGCTTTTACTGAACTTTTTGACAAAACTTTAACGGGCAGTTGAGTTTTGAAGTAAAATCAGTAAAAGGAGATGAAATCCGCAAAGCTGTTAACCAGGGAAATATTTCGTTTTTGACTGGCCATGTTAATAGCAAATACAAAATTCAGGGCGAAATGGCCGATTTGGTGTTGCTTAAAATGCTGCATGACGCCTATTATTCGGGTGATTTTAATAAAAGTTCAATACAGCAAATGGTAAAATCGACAAGGTTTACAAGTCACAAAAACCAAATTATCAGGGAAACGGCAATAATATTTCCGAAAAATCACCTTTTACAATCGGAAATGTTCGCGCCAGCAATTTGTTTGAAAACTTTGGAAGGCCAAAAAATTTGCACCAATCAGAATAACGGAAAATACAAATACCTCATATTTGCCGACACCGAAATGGCTGTGTGCCGCGAACATTTAAAATACCTGCCCGCCATTCAGCAGAAATTTCAGAAACATCTTGAAATTTATGTTGTGTTGCGGAAAACCGATGCAGGTCAAATGAAAAATTTCTTACCGAAAATAAAGTCCCGGGAATAAAACTGATTGACGAAAACAACGAATTTATTGAACAATACAAAGTACGCTCATTTCCGCAATGCTACCTGCTCGACGAAAACCACAAAGTGAAATTCACCGCTGCCAAAGCGCCACTCGATGGTTTTGAACAACAATTTGGTGGTTTTATTCAGCAGGAACTTTTTCAAAGAAAAAATAAAAAAAGCAAGCCACACTTTGTGAAAGCTTAGTGCTTTTGGATCATTATCTTTGCCGCCTGATTTTTAAAATTTATTCATGATTTCAATTGACGGGCTGGCGGTAGAATTTAGCGGGACGACACTTTTTAAGGACATCAACTTTGTGGTGAACGACAAAGACCGAATTGCTTTGATGGGTAAAAACGGGGCCGGAAAATCGACTTTGCTTAAAATTATAGCTGGTGCTCAAACCGACATCAGGAAAAATATCGGCACCAAAAGACGCTGTAATTGCTTATTTGCCGCAACATTTAATGGTCGATAATCAGCGCAATCTTTTTGAAGAAGCTTCTCAGGCTTTTTCAGAAGTATTGAATATGCAAATTCTGCTTGATGAATTGAATGAACAATTAACGGCTAGAACCGATTACGAATCGGATGAATACAGCAAAATTATCGAACAGGTTTCGGAATTGAGTGAAAAGTTGTACAGTCAGGGTGAAATTAATTTCGATGCCGAAGTGGAAAAAATCCTGCTCGGGTTGGGTTTTGAACGCCAAGATTTTCAAAGGCCTACCAGCGAATTTAGCGGTGGCTGGCGGATGCGGATCGAATTGGCAAAAATCCTGTTGAAAAACCCGACCTGATTTTGCTAGATGAACCAACCAACCACCTCGATATTGAATCGGTACAATGGCTGGAAGAATTTTTGGTAAACGAAGCAAAAGCTGTAATTGTAATTTCGCACGACCGCGCCTTTGTCGATAACATTACCACGCGCACAATTGAAGTTACAATGGGGCGCATTTACGATTACAAAGTAAACTATTCGAAATACCTCGAACTGCGGAAGGAGCGCCGCGAACAACAACAGAAAGCATACGACGAACAGCAAAAAATGATTGCCGAAACCGAGCAGTTTATTGAGCGTTTTAAAGGAACATATTCAAAAACCTTGCAGGTACAATCGCGGGTAAAAATGCTCGAAAAACTGCAAATTCTTGAAGTTGACGAAGTGGATTCTTCACATTTGCGCCTTCGGTTTCCACCTTCTCCTCGTTCGGGAAGTTACCCCGTAATTGCCGATCAGGTTGGAAAATCGTATGAAAAACATTTGGTTTTTTCTGATGCAACTTTCAGTATTCCATCGGGGCGAAAAAGTGGCTTTTGTTGGTAAAAATGGCGAAGGAAAAACAACACTTGTTAAAGCAATTATGGGCGAAATTGATTACGATGGAACACTTTCGCTGGGACACAACTCGCTGATTGGTTACTTTTCGCAAAACGAAGCTTCTCTTTTAGATGAAAAACTCACCGTTTTCCAAACTATCGATGATGTTGCAAAAGGCGATATCCGAACAAAAATCAAGGATATTCTGGGTGCATTTATGTTTGGTGGCGATGATTGGGACAAATACGTGAGTGTACTTTCCGGTGGCGAGCGAACAAGGCTTGCAATGATAAAATTGCTGCTCGAACCGGTTAATCTTTTAATTCTCGATGAACCCACCAATCACCTCGATATTCGCACGAAAGATATTTTAAAGCAGGCTTTAATGGAGTTCGACGGAACTTTAATCCTTGTTTCCCACGACCGCGATTTTTTGGATGGATTGGTAAATAAAATTTATGAATTCGGTAATAAACGTGTAAAAGAGCATGAAGAAACAATCAAAGGTTTTCTGGAGCGTAAAAAGATGGAGCATTTACGGGAACTGGAGGGGAAAAGGTAAAATAAATTTTCCTGTCGGATAATTTTATCTTTGTTATTGCGTTATTAACAAAAACCATATCAATAACTCAAACTGTATAACAAAATGAAATTTTCAGTTATTCCCTTAATTATTTTTGTGTTTCTTTCAATCAGTGTTAAAAGTCAGACAGAAGTATCCAAACCTAAAAAGTTCTCTTTTGGTGTTAATTATTCACCGGATTATTCCTACCGAAGTTTGCATTCAAATAATTCTGACTATGATTTAGCAACGAATCAGTTAAACGATTGGGAAGTTCCGGCGTTTGGATTTACAACCGGTCTTTCTGTTCGGTATATGTCAAATGAAAAATTTGAATTTGAATCAGGAATTCAGTTTTCTGACAAAACATATAATTTTGATGTTAACAAAGATGATTACGAAATCCCGGATAATGGCCCGTACCAACCGGATGACCCCGCAATTCCGGAAAGGGCTATCACCAAAAATCATTTTTATTATCTTGGAGTTCCAATCAAACTGAATTACTATTTTCTGCAGAAACGAATCAGAATGTATGCATCGGCGGGAGTTTCAACAGATTTTTTTTTGGATGACAAAAGCAAGAGTTTCATGAAATTCAGCGACGGAACCGAAATCCACAAAAATTTCGAAAATGATTATGACTACAATAAAATAAGCCTGACAGGGCTGGCGGGATTTGGAGCTGAATTCAACTTGTATCAGCGTTTTGGGATTCGGGTTGAACCTGTTTTCAGATACTCTTTTACTCCGCTACTCAATGAATTGATGAAAATTAATCTGTATTCAGCCGGATTGAATGTGATTATTTTCTACCAATAATCAAACTTGTCAGGTAAATTTTTGTGTTACTGCAAATCCGCAATAATTTTTACTAAATCAGTGTGAATTTCCGGTCGTGCAACCAACAAATGAGAATGCTGTCCATCCCACGGATTTCCCTGCCAGTCGGTAAAAATACAACCAGCTTCCTGTGTAATTACAATTCCTGCAGCAAAATCCCAAAGTTCATCGCCTGAGCAGATAAATCCGTCAACCGAACCGGATGCAATGTAACAGAGTTCAACTGCAGTAGTTCCCAGTTTCAAAATATTGAAATCGGATGCCAGTCGTTTTGAAAGTTCCTTGAATTTAGCACGATCAACTTCAGGGTAACCGTGATTTAAAAAAAGCATTGGAATATAATCAGTATCAAATTTAGGGTGCATTATTTTTTTGCCGTTACAAAATGCGCCACCTCCTTTTGTTGCATAATATTCCTTTTTATTTATTGGATCGATAATCACACCGAGCAATGATTCATTTCCATACATTAAACCTATTGAAACAGCAAAAAGCGGGATTGAACGGGCAAAATTATTGGTTCCATCCAACGGATCGACCACCCATCACCGCCGCCTTGTTAGCAAACCACTTTCCTCACTAATAATTCCGTAATTGGATTCTGATGAAAGAATATCCAGAATCACTTTTTCAGCCTTGAAATCGGTTTCAGTTACCAGTCCTTTTGAATCGCCCTTTACCCTCGATTCCTTTGATTTTCCAAAATCTTCAAGAATAACCCTGGCTGCCGCACGGCCGCTTCAAGTGCAATTACTCAAATCGTATAGAATCCCTTCTTAATTAGTTTGTACCCCGATCGCAAATGCATGGTATAAAAGATTATTTTCATCTCTTTACCTCCAGGGGAGTTTAGGAGGAATTCTTTTTATATTTCCGGTGCATTTTCCAATAAATATTCTTCAGCCTCCACGTTCCACAAACCCTTGGTTTTAGCAACAAGTTTTGCCAGTTCAGCATAAAACAGATTGGTTTTCCCAATTCCGCAAAATCGGAAATGGCGGTTAACGGAAGGTTTTTATGCGTATAAATCAGTTTCTTTCCACCCGGAATTTTGGGCAAATTCAATGTTGTTTCGATTACTGAATTTAAACCACCAACATGTGTAATCAAGCCGGCAGGGTCAAGCCCTTTGCTCATGCAGTCGAGCGCTTCCACCATGTCGTCGTTATTTCCGCCCGAAGTTCCAACAATATGTGTATATGCATAATGTACATTGTAAAAATTCAGTTTTGCCGAGAAATCGGTATTTGAAGGACCGGCAAAAAAGTTGAGACAGCCATCATGAGCGAGAATCGCATCACCCTTGTTCCACAACCGGTGTAACGGGTGCAAAAACAAACACATCATCAAAACCGGTTCCACCCGAAACTTCCATTAGTTTTTCTACAGGATTTTCAACATTTCCTGTATTCAGGTAAATCAATTCGATGCCTTTTCTTTTGCCCATTCTACAGGAAAAATTTCGGCAGAACGATCCAAACGATCCTGGGCAATATCTGTAACTACCAGCAGCGATGGTTTGCGGTCTTCGCGGCTTACAACATAATTAATTGCTGCCAGTCCCATTGGACCAACACCGGCAAGAATGGCCATTTTACCACCTTGTACAATTTCCATTTGATGAATATACGACCCGGGTTTTGTGTGATAATTTGCGTGCATCGCACCAATTACACAACTCAGCGGTTCGGCAAGCGAAGCCGGGTAAAATCCCGGTCCTTCATACGCGAGTAAACAATCCTGTTCAAGCACGTCTTTCGGAATAATAACATAAGTTGCATCGCCGCCAATGTGTGGGTATGTATAACCGGGCGCACTCAAAACGCCCAACGGTGCAGCTTCATAATAAATAGCCGGCTGAATTGAATATTTCTGTCCCGGTTTGAATTTGTTTTTCCATTTGGCACCAACTTCCACTATTTCTCCGGCAAATTCGTGCCCGATAATGATTGGGTTTTTATCAATATTATTTGGAACTCTTTTATGGTCAGCTCCCTGGGTTGCAGCCTTGTAGCTCGACATACAAATGCTGTCGCTCACAACCTTCGCCAAAATTTCATCGTCTTTTATCTTCGGTAGTTCAAACTCCTCAAGGCGTAAATCACTTTTTCCGTATAATCTGACTGCTTTTGTAAGAGAGCCTCCCCTAACCCCTCCCAAGGAGGGGGATTGTGGAGCGTTGAATGAATCTTTCATTTCTTTAAGTTTTAATCGTTTCTGTATTTTCTTGTTCCCTCTCCATTGGAGAGGGTTAGGGAGAGGCTTTTTTATCTCAACATATTTTGTCCTCCAGTCACCGGAACTGCCTGCCCTGTTTCATATTGCTGATCGATGACGTAGAAAATGGCTTTGGCAACATCTTCTGCTGTACAACCTCTTCCTGCAGGGACCTGTGCTTCATAAAACGCTTTTACATCGGAAATGGTTTTGGCACCTGGTACTTTCCCCGCGTTCAGGTACTGAACAAACAATCCGTTTTCGGGATCACTCCAAAGCGGGCCATCGAAAAAATTACCGGGACAAATGCTGTTTACTTTTATATTAAAAGGTATTAATTCCAATGCAAAGGATTGTGTCAAACCAATTCCGCCAAATTTTCCCCCGGCATATGCAAAATTTTTGTTACTTCCTTTCAATCCTGATTTTGAGTTGATTTGAATAATATCTGAAAAATAACCGGGTTTGAATTTGTTTTGCATTTTCATTACAGGTTGCGCATATTTTGCACACAGAAAATATCCCGTGTAATTTATCCTTGTCATCAATTCAAAAGTTGGCTGATCCATTTCATCAAGGCTTCCGGCGCGTAAAATTCCGGCGTTGGAAATCATAACGTCCAATCCACCAAACTGGAGTACGGTTTTATCCACCAATTCTTTCACTGAAGCCGATTCCGCAACATTTACAGAAATAAAATATGCTTTGTTTTTAGACTTTATTGAATTGAGATAATGGGCAAATTCCATCCCTTTAACTTCGTTCAAATCGGCAACTATAATATTTGCGCCTTCTGCGTGAAGTAAATCGGCAATCCCGGCGCCAAATCCTTGTGCTGCACCTGTAACGATCACAATTTTATTTTCCAGCCGTCCCAAATTTTTTCCGCCGAGCGAAACTTTTTTACGGTAGTTTTCTACCTCCCAGTTTTCAATAAAAGCCGCTTGCTCAGCAGTGAGTGGGTGTGGTCCACCAAAATTTTCGGAGAGTTTGCTGATTTGACAAAAATCGTTTACAATATCTTTTAAGTACTTAACGGAAACGGGGGAATCTTCAACCACAATCACACCTTCATTTTGAATAAAAATAACTTTGGGAACTGCTCCTTTGCGGATTTTGAAATCTGCAATTTTTAGTTTTGCTTCTTCGATAACTGTTTCAACCGAATCGCTGTTTTCAATAAAAGGTATTCCGACATGCAGTACACCATTTGGTCGGGGTTAAAAGGTTTTTCAATCCCTTTTTCGAACGAATTTTTATCGGAAATAAAATTGGCTGTCCATGAACTGTTAAAAGCAGTTGCCACTTTCAGTTTTTCTTCGGAAAGTAGCATTCGCACTGCGGGCAGAACTTTAATTATTTTTTCTGAAACCTGAAGTTCTTTTTCTTCGGGAAATTCATCAAAAGCGGCAATTAATCTGGCTTTTACATCAGTATAAATAGTTTTTATTTCTTCGATTGAATTGGCGGTAACAAAAATACCGTGGTTTTGAAGCAATACTACTTTGGGTTCGGCATTGAATTTTTCCTTGTATTTTTTTATTTCTTTTTCAACGGCAATAAACAAAATATAACCGGGGTCGGTATATGGAATGTATAAAACTTCTTCGCCAAAAATCTCCAAAGTTTTTTCCGCAACCCAATTGCTGCACATCAACCCATTTACCAGAGTAGAGTGGGTGTGTACAACAAAACTATATTCGAATAAATTGTGTAAAGAAGTTTCAACCGATGGACGCAATCCTGAATCGGGGTCAATCCGGCTATTTAAAAGCGCATTTTTTACCTCTTCTTCGCGTTTGTCTGAATCGGTCGAAAATTGCTGGTTGGGAATTTCAGCAAGCTTTTTCCGATCCAAAACACAAAATCCATTTTCGGTAATATCGCCCAGGTTTATTCCGCTGGCTTTTATCCAAAGGTGTTTGTCATCTTTGTACGAAGTGTTTCCGCCACCGGCAATCACGTATTCCTTTTTTTGACCGTAATACTGCGAAATTTTTATTAATTGTTGCACTCCTGTATTCATGTTTGTCATTTAATTTGTTAACCCATCAAGGTTTTGATAGTACGAAATCACCGCTTTTCCCAATTCAATAAAACTGGCTTTTTCGTTTGTTTTGGCAATGCCTTTTTTCAGATACCCTTCTTTGCCTTTTTCAATTAAATATTGATGAGCAGCAATTACAGCAGTTCCTTCATAATTGATTTGTTTCAGTTCATCATCCAAATCAATTCCACCGCCGCAACTGATTTTCATTGGGTCGAGTTGTGGAGTGTTGTGCTCAGTTCCAAAAGTAATTACAAATCCATTCTGGTTGAAATACTGCACAAAATCCTTCAAAATATTGAAATTGTTCCTGCCCGGAATTAGTTCGATGCTAAAAACAGATTTATTTTTTAATGTATTCAACAGCGCAACTTTGTCAACTTCGTAATCGGTAAAACTGGCATTTCCAAAATCGAGTAGTACCGGATAACAAGGTATTCCACCTGCATCAATAATAATTTGCAGAACTTCTTCCAGAGACAGAAAGGCTTTTGGATCTTCGGGAACAAATGCTGCGCCGCCGACTTTTAAAAGGTTTCCGCGGATTTCGTTTTCCAAACCTGCTACGTTGTTCATTGCTGATTTTGGCTCTTTTCCCGAAAATATTTTTGTGAATAATTCTTTTCTTTCCGGCTCACTTTTCGCCTTTTCAAAAACAGCAATCCGAATAGCCTGAGCAATGTGCCGTTCGCGGAAAAGATTTTTTGCCAAGCGATTTTGAACTTCAGCAGCATCGAATTGAATATCGATACTATTTTCATCAAAAAACGCGTTCAGCTTGTCAACCATTTCGTATGTCTGGCGATTGCTTTCAATCTGTAAATCTTTTACTTTTTTAAATGAAGTTTCGCTCATTTTAGCAGGTTGCCGCAAACCTTTTCCACTAAAATAGGTTCGTCCCGGATTACTTGGGTCGTTTACACGTATTCCGGCTGCCTGTAAATCGTTTTGCAAAGCCATGAACTCGATATTAAATAATGGGAATATGTTGTGTTTTTGTGCGAGTCCGGCAAATTCATCATACCTGTTGGTTGTGTAAAAATCATTGATGCCCAAAACTGAAACACCTTCGCTTTTGCCAATTGAAATGCCTGTTCGATACCCGAAAAAGCGCTAAAAGAGTGCGGCGTGTGAATGTGTCCGTTGATATTTGGGACTTTGCTTTTTTGTTGATTTTTATACCAATCCAATAATTCCTGCGTTTCAGGAAATCCGGTAAATATGCTTTTGTTTGTTGTCATTTTATATGATTCTAATTACGCTGCAAATTAACAAAAGCGATTGAGTTGGGCTGTCCTTTGGTATCCTGTTTTTTATTTTGAATTACATTTTCAATTTTCAGGTGAAAAACATAGGTTGAAATTGTTTGTTACTCATATTGAATTTTCAAAAGAAATATAATGAGCAAATTAATTTTAATGACAGCCTCCATTTTACTGGCTCTCGCGGTTGCAATCGGCGCATTTGGCGCGCACGGTTTAAAATCACACATTTCAGTAGAAATGATGCAGATATATAAAACCGGTGTCGAATACCATTTTTACCATGCACTTGGATTGCTGTTTATCGGTGTACTTTCTGTTTCTTATCCTTCAGGTCTTTTGAACTGGTCGGCTATTATGCTGGCTGTGGGAATAATTTTATTTTCAGGGAGTTTGTATGTTTTGGCAATTACCGGGATAAATTGGTTGGGTGTAATTACTCCGTTTGGAGGGCTTTGTTTTATAGCGGGTTGGGTATTACTTTTTATTACTGTTTGGAAAAAAATACCAGTTATGTAAATCAATATAAAATTGTTAATGTTTATCAAACAAGTTGTTATCATGAATCAAAACCCAATATTAGTTTATCAAACTTTGTGAAAATTTATTAACATTGCACGCTTTTAAAATCAAAATGTTTTGTATTTTGTTGCACCAAAAGAATTATTGAATGCAAAAGAGTGTACTTTTAATTTGTTTTTCCCTTGTTTTAATGCTGTTTTCAGCAAAAGCTCAATATATAAACACTGACTCATTAATTGTTGTGGAAGGCCTCGATTTGGGGTGTTTAATTTCAGAATTGGATTCTATGGAAATCTATTCGCCTGAATTATTGCCTGATAATCTGGCACAGGAATCCATTACTTCGGGTTATCTTCTTTCCATGTTTTCAATGCCTGGGTCGGGTCATGTAATCAGCAGGTTTGGCCCGCGATCAGGAAGAATGCATACCGGTACTGATATTAAAATGAACAAAGGAGACACAATTTATGCAGCTTTTGACGGTATTGTAACACGAAGACAATATTATCACGGATATGGTAATATGGTAGTTTTGGATCATGGCAACAATATTGAAACATATTATGCACACTTGTCGGGATATTTGATAAAGGACGGTGCATCTGTTGAAATGGGAGAACCAATTGGTTTGGCAGGCGCTACCGGCAGGGCAACTACAAGCCACCTACATTTCGAAATAAGAGAAAATGGTAAACCCTATGATACAGAATTGGTTTTTGATTTTGAAAACGGAAAAACGAGGGGAAAAGTAGCGACAGTTGAAAATCTGGCCGAACTTCATAAAGAACTAAAACCCAAAGGATATTCTGTTAACCAACCTGTTTCGCAGAAATATGTGGTACGTTCGGGTGATTCGTTGTATAAAATTTCAAAACGAACTAAAACCACCATAAAATCGCTTTGTATGTTAAATGACCTGAAGGAAACTTCAATTTTACAAATCGGTCAGGTTTTAACAGTTTATTGAAAAAGATACATTTTGAAAAAATAATGATGAGGGGTTTGTTGTACAGATCCCTTTTTTGTTTTGTCAAATCCGTTGTTTTATATCAAAATAGGTTACAAGCTTTCTAAATTGAGAAAAAAACTGAAATTATTGGAAACAGTTATATATCAGTATTCTCAATATTGAGGCAGTTTTACAGGATCTGTGTTTTTTTGGAATGATATTTGATTAAAATAATTCTTTATTTACAAGTAATTCATAAATTGCATATTGAAATTAAAAAACATATAATTTTCAACGGAATGAAAAAACTATTTTACCTCATTATTATTGCAGCTTTTATTTCTTGTCAATCCGGAACTAAAAATAAAACAGAAGATAAAACGGCAACTGAAACCGGGCAGATTGTTGAATCAACCATAAATATTGGGGGAATGCATTGTGACATGTGTGTTGCTTCAATTGAAAAAGGAGTTAAAGAACTCGACGGGATTGTGTCAGTAGCGGTTAGTTTAAATGATTCGAATGCCGTAGTTTCGTATGATGCTTCCAAGCTTGATGAAGCAAAAATTGAAAAAGCAATCGAAGCAAGAGGTTATTCCATAAAAACAGGAATGTAAGCCATAAAATAAAGTCAGAAAACAATTTATACAAAAAACAATGAGCAGAAAAGTTAGCCTGGACGAGTTTCTCACAAAAGAAAGAGGACCAATTTGGAGCGTTAAGGTAGGTATGTACTCGCATCTACTTGAAGGCTCACAAATCAAGAAATTGCAAATTAAACGTTGGAAAATCAAAGAGATTTTAAACTGATAATTTGAGGAAATTAGAACGAAGAACCGTTTTTCACAAGGAGAACGGTTCTTCGTTTTTATACACTATTTTGCAGATTTACCAATTAAAACAATTCTGGGAGGAGATTGAAAACCATGTTTTAAAGCAGCCTGACGAAATTCTTCGATCTGAGGTTTAAAAATTTCATATTCCGGCCGGCTTTCAAGTTTTTCGAGATGCAGCTTCATTTTCTCCAACCTGTTTTCAAGCTCGTTAGTTTCAGCAAGAGAAACTGGTTCAAGATGATTCTCAAATTCAAATTGAATATCGATTCCGGAAGCTTTTATAATTTCCCTTATTTCATCTTTTTTAAATGTTTCATTATGACTGACACCGGTTAACCTATCGATTTTACTTCGGAAATGATGAAGCATTTTATGAACCTCCTCAGCCGGGTTCAGGTTATCGCTGAATAGTTCGTTTACTATTATCCAACCTCCGGGTTTTACAACACGTTGCATTTCTTTTAAAGCCTTTTGAATATCGGGCAAATGGTGTAAGGCCATTGAAATACTGGCTAAATTGAATGATTTATCCTCAAATTCAAGCTTTTCAGCACTCATTTCTGCAAAAGTTATTTCAGGAATCTTTTTGCAGCTTCAAGCAAAGACTCAGTATTTGGATCGATTCCTGTGATTTTGGCTTCGGGGAATACTTCTTTTAAAACTTCGATAAAATCTCCGGTTCCGGTTCCTGTATCTAAAATTGTCGATACTTTTTTATCTGCAAAAAAACCTTTTAACTGTTTCATGTTCAATATTTCAAATTAATAATAAAAATGCTGAAAGTGCGGTAATTACAAAAACAAAGGTGCGGTACAATTTATCTGAGAATTTTTTTACAAGCCAAACACCCAGAAATGCACCTGTGGCAATTCCCGGAAGTAGCAATAAATCAAGAGTTAATGTGTTCCATGTTATCGTTTTCCAAATAAAAATATGTAATGGGAATTTAGAGTAATTTATTATCAGAAAAAACCATGCACCGGTTCCAATAAAACTGTTTTTGGGGAGGTGCATTGCCAACAGATAAATGGCAAAAATAGGACCTGAAACATTGCCAATCATTGTGGCAAATCCGCCCAAAACTCCCATGGCAGCTGCAAACCACCAGGTATCGGGGAAAATATTCCTGTTTTTGTTGCGATCTTTCCAGAGCATCAGACCTATGCATACAAAAACCAAAATCGAAATGATATTTTTAAACCATTCATCATTTATAACTTCGCCAACCCAAAGTGCTATTCCAACACCGACGAACGCCCAGGGCAGTAACTTCCACAAATATTTCCACTCGGCATGCCGGTGGTAGTAGCTAACGCCAAAAATATCGGCCATCATTAACATAGGCAGCAACACTCCGGTTGAAGCTTTACCACCAAAAATTATGGCTAAAACAGGCACAACAATCAACGATACACCCGGCACACCAACCTTCGACATGCCAATAAAAATGGCACATACAAAAAACAACAACCACTGAAGTATAGAAAAATCAAATTCAAACATTCAAATGATTATTTTGGTTATGATAATTTTTCTTCAAGTTCAACGAGTTCTTTTTCATTAATCTCGCTAAACCATTCAGTAATTTTTTTTCGTGCATTTTCCTTTACTTCAGGTGATATAGCCGATGAAATTTGTTTCATGGCAAAAAGTAAAACTCCCAGGTCATCAGAATAACCAATAATTGGGGTCAAATCGAAAATGGCATCGGTTGGAAGTATAAAATATCCAAGCGCTGCGGCAATAAAAACTTTAGTTTTTAAACTTACTTTGCTGTCAAACATTGCGTAATACAAAAGCAAAACGGCATAAATTACTTTTGCACCGGCGGCTTTCGAGAACTTTTTAATCTTTTCCCAAAGCGATTCTTCTGAATAATATTTTGAATATTGATTGTCCATTATAATATATTTGAGATTGAATAATCCAATTGGTAACTGCCAAAATTATCAACAATTTCATCGAGAATACAATTTACTTCATCGCTTGTATCTCCGCGAAGTAATTTAATTTTCAGTTCCCGAAAATTTGGCAACCCCGGGAAATATTTTGCAAAATGGCGGCGCAGCATTAATATTCCGGTATGCTCATTATCTTTCCATTCAAGATTCAAACGGATTTGTTCTCTTAATATTTCCACAACCTGCGCAACATTGGGAGGCGGCAATAGTTCACCGGTTTCAAGGTGGTATTTTACTTCTTTGAACAACCAGGGACGGCCAATTGCACCTCGGCCAATCATTAATGCATCAACTCCGGTTTGTTCAAAAAAATATTTTGCTTTTTGTGCGTTGGTAATATCACCATTCCCAATAATCGGAATATGAATTTTTGGATTGTTTTTTACTTCGCCAATCAAAGTCCAGTCGGCTTGGCCTGTATATAATTGATCGCGGGTGCGCCCATGAATTGCAAGTGCAGCAATTCCTGCATCCTGTAAACGTTCGGCTGCTTCCATGATCGGTTTGTTGGTTTCGGTCCAGCCCAAACGGGTTTTTGCTGTCACAGGCAAATTAACGGCTTTAACAATTTCGGCGGCCATTTGCTGCATTTTGGGTAAATCCTGCAACATGGCAGCCCCGGCACCATGCCGGATAATTTTTTCATGGGGCAACCAAAATTTATATCGATAAAATCAGGACAAAATTCTTCTGCAACTTGGGCTGCACGTACCATAGAATCGATATTATGCCCATAAATCTGAATGGCAACAGGGCGATCGAAATCATACAGTACCATTTTTCTTTGGTTTTTTTATATCCCGAATAAGCGCTTCTGAAGAGATAAATTCGGTGTACATAACATCGGCACCAAATTTTTTGCACATCCAGCGGAAAGATTTGTACGTTACATCTTCCATGGGCGCAAGAAAAAGCGGGGTACCTTTTAATTCAATGTTGCCAATTTTCATTGTCGTTTTTTACAAGAAGTTGCAAATTTAACTAATCATGCAACCAATCAGAATATTTGTAAATCTATTCATAAAATTTAATTGAGATAGTTTTATCTTTTTTACAGAGTATAACGCTACTTACAGAATAGTTGGATTAACCGAATTAAGTGGATTGTAATTAGAACCAGGTATGCTCAATTATAATTTTGATACCCATTGCAATCAGGATTATTCCACCTAGAATTATTGACTGGTGGCTTCTTTTTGCAGGCACATTTTTCCCGAAAAGCATTCCCAGCATCGACGCAATAAAAGTTACACCACCAATTACAACTACCGGGAAAAGAATTGGCAGATCGAGAAACCCAAAACTTAATCCAACAACAAGCGCATCAATACTTGTAGCGACTGATAAACCTAACAAAACCTTTAAATCAAAAGGATTGAATCTTTTCAACAATCCTTCTGGTTTAAAACCTTCAACAATCATTTTAATTCCGATTATTGCAAGTAAACCAAAAGCAATCCAGTGATCGACCGATTCGATAAGTTTGTTAAAAGTTGAACCCAAATACCAACCAATTAATGGGAAGATTGCCTGAAAAAATGCCAGTGAAGCTGCAACAATAATCGCTTGTTTGAATTTAATTTCCTGTCGCATTAATCCGCACGATACGGAAACGGCAAACGAATCGAAACTTAATCCGATGCCAATTAAAAGAAAAGTGATGAATTGTGTAAACGTCATTCTTTACAAAAAGCTGTAAAAATAAAGATTTCTGTGAACCTGAAGGCATGAAAATGTAAATGCGACAATGAATCAGTGTAAAAATAAATAAAAGCACATTTATTTTTAAAGCATTAAAAAAATCATATTAAAAAGAAATAAATTGTTATAAAATGAAAATTCAATCGTCAATAGAATCAAATGACTGCCGAAGAGTTTAAAAATAAGGTAATTCCATACTCGGTTAAATTGTATCCGATGATATTCAGGATATTAAAAAACGAGGAAGAAACTCGCGATACATTGCAGGATTTGATGGTAAAACTTTGGAGTAAGCGGGGCGATTTGAAAAAGTGTACAAACCTTTCGGCATACATAATTACAATTGCCAAAAACTACAGTTTTGATGTATTAAAAAAGAAACGTCCGGAGGTTTTTGGTGAAAATGATGAATTCAGGTTAATAAATATTGAAGAAAAAAGTTTCGACCCTGACCACAGAGAAAAATTTGAATATATACATAAAACCATTGAGCAACTGCCTGATAAATATAAGACTGTTATTAAACTTCGGGATATCGACGGTTTTACTTTTGAAGAAATTAAAGAATTTACCGGATTTGAAATAACTCACATACGGGTTATTTTATCGAGAGCAAGATTGAAAGTGAAAGAGGAAATTGAAAAAATTTACGATTATGATGAAACAAAAAGATTTGTCAGATAAATATTACAGGGGTGAAACTTCTCTTGAAGAAGAAATGGAACTTAAAACCAAATTTGCAGATTCTGAGGTTGATTCCGCAGAAAAAGACATGTTTGCTTATTTTCAAAACGAAAGCAAAATACCCGGAAATCTGGAGGAAATGGTTTATTTGAGACTATCGGAAAAAATAAATAAACCACGAAAATTGAAAATCATCTTTATAAGTATAAGTTCGGCAGCGGCGGTTTTTTTATTTTTCCTGAATATTTATTTCAACTTTCAGGCTGAAAAAAAAGCTGAAATGGAAACCGATTTCCTTGCACTGGAAAAGGCACTGTTTCAGGTATCAGAAAGCATTCAACCGGAAGAACAGCAGGAAATGATGGTACTTTGGGTTGATAACGATGTGGAAATAATAATCAATTAAATATTTTAAAAACAAAAACTATGAAACAGTTAATTTTTTTTATTGTGGCAACAATTTTTACAACACCTGTATTTGCGCAACAAACGCCAACGCTTTTTAATCAGTTAACCGAAAAATATGCCGATTCGGAAGGTTTCAGTGCAAGCCTTTTAACAAGCGATATGTTCGACCTTTATTTAAAGAAAAAAAACCTTGAAGAAAACTCGCCTGTATTCGATGCCTTGAAAAATCTTGACAGGATTGTTGTTGTTTCCCAAAGCAAATTTTTGAAAGGATTTGAAACGGCAGGCACTTTAACAGCCTCCAAACCAGAAGATAACCAATTACACGAAACTATCCTGGATTTCTACAAAAAAAATAACTACACTCTTTTTAAAACCGAAAAACGGATGGGTGAAGATATAAAGGTGTATTTGAACAAAGATCAGGATAAAATAGTGTCGTTAGTTTTGGTTACCAACTCCGAGGCTGCTACAAACCTTGTTGAACTGCAGGGTGATATTGATTTAAAAACCGTTGCCGAACTTAACAAAGCGCTCAATTTAAAGGGACTTGAAAATTTATATAAGCTTGATAACAGCAGCTCGTATTATGGTTTTCCTTCAATAGCTGCATATTCTCCTGAGCGGATTGATGAACTGGTATCAAGGCAACGCGAGCTAATAGAAAGACAACACAGTTTAACGGATGAACAGCGAACTGAAATTGAAGCACGGGCTAAAGAAATGGCAGAAAAGCAAAATCAAATGTCTGAAAAATACCGTGAATTGGCTGAGAAATATCAGAGGGAACCTATTTTTCTAAGTTATCCGGGCGACACAAACACAGTTTATTATATTGATGGAAAGAAAGTTAAAGCTAAAGAAATTAAAGAACTCGACAAAGAAAAGATTGAAAGTATAGAAGTTAAGAAACCAGAGAAGAAGGATGATAAAACGACAATTAAGATTAAAACAAAATAGAAAACGGATTAATAAAAATCAAAAAGTGGATGTCCTTTAAGTAATGGACATCCACTTTTTATGTAACAAATATTTTCAATGCAGTTTATTCCTAATTTTAACCAAAACTATTAAGACACCTGCTAATTCGTGTATTTGGAGTAGGTAACAATTAATTTAATACCAGTTTTACTTGTGCTCCCTTTTAAAACAACACGGTTTGCCTGATCGTTCTTTCGCGCAGGTGTAAGGAAAAACCCGTTATTCGAGGCATTTCCATCAATTATCTCCTGCAAATGCTGGGTTATTGTAAAATGATAAGTGTAATCAGAACGTAAACCACCTCCATAAAATGTAGGATTGAAAACATAATCTCTGGGAAGATATTCGATGCCATTTTCAGCTACTACAGTAAACAACATTTGTAACGGGGGTTGATATTTATGCACCTGAGAGGCAACTGTGTCAATCTGGAAAACCAATTCGGCTTTGTTAATTGCGTAAGGAAATGTATCAGTTCCAACAATTGTCATTGAATCTTTCCAACTTGACAAATTGTCAATCAATATCCTTGACTTTAACCCACCGGTTGCCTGCACATAAATTAACGAATCTTCAACTGTCTCGCTGTTTAGTTTATCATAAAATGAAGTTTGGGTATAATCGTGCTGAATATTATTAACTCTTGCGCTATATGACGAAATCGTATATGGCATAATTAAAACAGAGTCACCACTAATTTTACTTTTTAATGAATCGTTGTGGTAAAACAAAGCAAGCGCCGAGCCGTCAAAACTTCCATTTCTCACAGCTTCCAATGAAAGTAACGCTCCTCCTGGTGTAGTTGATTTTTCGGATTCAACATACAATCCTTTAAAATATTCAAGAAAAGCATCAGAATTAATCATGTGCAATGTGCCAGCATTTATAAGTTTTTCACCCAATGAGATATCCAGAGGAATAATTAATGACTGGTAGTAAGCAGTATCTCCAAGCGAGTCTAATCTTACTCTTGCCGTGAATTCATATTCTGCAAGCAGCTTGCTGTAAGCCATTGATTTTAGATCTACATCCTGCTTGTATTTTGTGTCGTAATCGAGCGGTGATTCAAGTTCATAAACTTTGAGTTTTTGTTTCGTAAGTGTATCACCGTAAAAGTTTCTGTAATAAAGGTATAATTTGATTGAATCAGCCTGGGCATTTTTACTAAAATCAGGAAATTCATTTAAACGATATTGAGCTGCAAAACCAATAGTTGTATTACCAAAAATTGAATCGGTAAAACTTCCAAGTAAACTTTTACTGGGTTGGCTGGTAGTTATTGAATCTTCCGAAAAAGTGTATGATTTTGTGTTCTCAATAGTATTCCGGATTGAAATTAAATCCCCGCCGGGTAATACTTCAATACCGATACTGCTCTGATCTTCGCAGCCTGACAATGTTATCACAAACAATGCGATTACAAAAATGAAATTAATGTTATAATTGTTTTTCACTAAATTTTCTGATTAATTAATATGCCGGTTTTATTTCTGTTTTCTGTAATATAATTATGCAAACCTATTAAAAATGCTTTGATTACCCATTTTTAACAATATCAATTTTTAAACTTTTAAATATTAATTTGATTTTTAACAACCCATGGTCAGAGGACCTTATCGTAGAAATCGTTGTATGCATCAATATATGTTTCTAAGGATTGATATTCAAGAAAAGGTTTGTCCGAAGAATGAATGTGTTTTTCAACATCCACGTTAATTTTATTGGTGCCTTTTATAACTGCATCCGAAAAATTTATTCCAAGCTTACTGACATTTACAAATGTCGGATCGTTTATAACTTTAACATCATCTTTATCAACACCTTCAAGTAATAGCTTTTCACTAAACTTTGGGTTTAATTTATTTTTAAACGTATCGTTGTAAACCGAGTAAACCACTTTTGAATTCCGGAATAGCGGGTTATTGTAGTAATATTTTTTAATATAAAGCGGCACAAGTGAAGTAAGCCAGCCATGACAATGGATTATATCGGGAGCCCAACGGAGTTTAATTACCGTTTCAAGAACTCCCCGTGCAAAAAACACTGCACGTTCATCATTGTCCGGGAATTCATTCCCCTGCTCATCCGTAAGCACACATTTCCGCTGAAAATAGTCTTCGTTATCAATAAAGTAAACCTGCATGCGGGCAGTTTGAATAGAAGCTACTTTTATAATTAAAGGATGGTCGGTGTCGTTAATCACAAGGTTCATCCCCGAGAGGCGAATTACTTCGTGCAATTGGTTGCGACGTTCGTTTACGCAGCCATAGCGGGGCATAAAAGTGCGAATTTCTCTTCCCCTTTCCTGCACTCCCTGTGGCAAGTACCTCGAAATTTCAGACATTTCGCTTTCAGGTAAATAGGGGAAGATTTCTTGTGAAATATATAGGATTTTTTTCTTTTCCATTCTCTGTTGAACGCAGTTTATAACAGGCTGCAAAGGTAATAAAAATATCGTGAATATTCAATTTAAGGAAGTTATGCAGGTTAAATCGTGTTTATCGTTACGGTTTCAGCTGTTAATTTCCAGATTAAATTTATTTACTTTGCACCGCAAAAATAAAGGACTATTATGTTTTTTGTCGAAACAATATCTGCGTTGAATGAAAAGCTTGAATCCTTCGGAAGTTTTGTTACCGTTGGGTTTGTTCCCACGATGGGGGCGCTTCATGAGGGGCATTTGTCGCTTGTAAAACAAGCTGTTTCTGAAACTAACATAGTGGTTGTCAGTATTTTTGTAAACCCAACACAATTCAATGACCCTAAGGATCTTGAACGATATCCGCGAACTTTGGATGCTGATTTGCAACTGCTCGAAAAAACAGGTTGCCAAATTGTGTTTGCTCCCGGAGTGAATGAAATTTACCCTGAGCCCGACAACCGCAAATTCAATTTTGGTGAATTGGAGTCAGTAATGGAGGGTCTGCACCGCCCCGGCCATTTTAATGGTGTTGCACAGGTGGTAAGCAAATTGTTCGAAATTGTAAAACCGGAAAAAGCTTATTTTGGGCTGAAAGATTTTCAGCAGTTGACAATAATTAAAAATATGGTAGCACAGTTGAATTTGCCGGTTCAAAGTGTTCCGTGCTCCATTATACGCGAAGAAAGCGGACTTGCAATGAGTTCGCGGAATGAATTGCTTTCGGCTGAAGAACGTAAAAATGCCGCTGTAATTTCTGAAACCCTTTTTTAAATCAAAAGAACTTGCTACCCAAAAATCCGTAAACGACCTTAAAAACTGGATTTTTGAAACCATCAACAAAAACAAATACTTAACTGTTGAATATGTTGACATTGTTGATGATATTCAACTCCAGTCAGTAAAAAACTGGAATGAAAATGTTGTGAAAGTTTGTTGTGTAGCGGTTTTCTGTGGAAAAGTAAGATTAATAGACAACATTGTTTTTAACTAAAAAAGCAAAGTGATGCAAATTGAAGTTTGTAAATCGAAAATACATAAAGTAACGGTTACCGAAGCCAACCTGCAATATGTGGGAAGCATTACAATTGACCAGGATTTAATGGATGCAGCCAACCTGATTGAAAACGAAAAAGTTCAGGTGGTGAATATCAATAACGGCGAACGCCTTGAAACTTATGTTATTAAAGGCGAACGGGGATCGGGGACAATTTGTTTGAATGGCCCGGCTGCACGGAAAGTTGCTGTTGGCGACGTCGTAATTATTATTTCATATGCCTTGATGGATTTTGAAGAGGCTAAAGTTTTCAAACCCTGGCTGGTTTTTCCTGATACCGAAACCAATTCAATCGTTTGATTCCAGATTTATCCAACCCCATCCCGGAACTATAAGTTTTAGCGTGTTTTTTTCAATCTGATAAGTTTTTACCTGAGGTAACATAAGGCAAAACTTTTGCGAGAATTTGCTGTCGCAACAAATTTCGGTGCATCCTGCTGCCGAAAATGAGATAGCATTTCCATCCGTCTGAATAAAATCTCCAAAGCAATTGTTAACGTCAAGTTTCAGATTAAAAGTGCCATCATTTTTAAATTCGATAATAGGATTGAACCCATTATTTTTTGGGTAAGAAACTGATTCCAAAGAAATGAAATCAGTGATTGTCCATTTTCCGGCAAAGTATCCAAATCCATTTTTCCCGTTTTTATCACATGACAATAAAAGCAGAATAAAAAAGAAGATAACAGTTAATTGAAAACGGTTCATATTGTTTTTTCTATAATGATTAAAATGTTTGCAGTTTGGTTGCGCTGCAATTTTTTAAACCACAAAAATGACCAATTCGCCCCAGTTTAAAACCTTTTGCGCCCAATAACGGACTTTCAGCCCAAATGGCTGCAAAACATTTGAAGTACAAAAAGTTGAGGTTATTTTCAGGCTTTCAGTACCGAAAATAAATGAAACAAAAGCTAGTTCTGATTTTTCTTTTAAGCTTGTCAGTAAATTTGTTTGCGCAGGAAAACAACTTTAAAAAGTCATGGAAGATTGATTCGGTTCAGATTAAAAAAAACTGGCGCACCCGCGATAAAATTATTATGCGCGAACTTCAGTTTGAACCCGGAGAAACAATTGATAAAAGTTGCATTGAAACCTCGATAAACCAAATTTGGAATATTGGTAATTTTGCTCTTGTCGATTATTCGCTTGATTCAATTTCGCCCGAAAGCTACCTGATGAACATTCAGGCAAAAGATGCATTTACTTTGCTGCCCATCATTTCATTCAGTGGTGCACGAAACGATTATAACCTCGGGCTTGGTATTTCCGACAACAATTTTTTGGGTCGGAATATTACACTTAATCTGAGTGGAAACATTGGAACCTACAGCAAAAACTATAACCTGGGTGTCGAAATTCCGCGTCAGTTGCTGTATAAAAACATGACACTTGCATTTCAGGCTTTGAACGGATCAGGAAACAATTTCAGATATTCAGATGATAATAAAGTTTCCGTGGTGGCATATCACACAAAACAGTTTTCGGGAAGCATTGGAAATCCCTGGCATACCGACTATTACTATACGGTTTCACCCAATTTAAACTGGAATATTTTTCAACACAAAACCGACAAATCATTAATTGATACTGACGTTCCTTTTGCAGATGATTATGAAGTAAAGTACCTGGCACTTTCATTGGGCGAATCAACTGGAATGATAAACCGGAAACGTCATCAGCGCGATGGATATTCAGTATCAGCAGGATACGGTGTTGGAATCGGTCTTGATAAAAACAGCCCGTTTTATCAATCATTTGGATTGAATGCCATTTATTATAAACTGTTTAACCCGGTTATGGAATTTTCTGCAGGATATTCAACCGGATATACAACTTCCACTAAACCATCATTAATTACCTATCTCGGTTCGGGAAACATAAAAGGTTTGACAACAGGTAAAGAATCTGGGCAGGGATATTTTTCAGGTTTTGTAAAAGGGAGCTTTACTTATCTCAACCGCGATTGGTTTGCGCTGGAACAAACCATTTATTTAAATTTTGGGAAGGCGAACGACAAATACTTTGATATTTACAAAAGCATTCCACGCATTTCAGCAGGAACAGGTTTTAAAATATGGACACCAATGATTCCATGGCTTGCTGCAAGTGTGCATTTTGTGTGGTTAAAAGGTGGTGATAATTGGTTTTATCTTGATATTTAACTCCCAAAACATCATCATTTTGTTATTTTTGGTCATCTAACTTTCCTGATTTTGGCTTTAAACATATTCACTAATGAGTAATAAAATAAATATTTCACTGCTTCCACTCGGAAAATCAATCGAAGTAAATTCAGGAACTCCTTTAAAAGACGTATTGCACGAGTTTGGCGTTGAATTTCCGTGTGGAGGAAAAGGAACCTGTGGAAGTTGCAAAGTTAAATTGTTAAAAGGTAAACTTGTCATTGACGACGTTCAGCAAAAAAAACTAAACAAATTAAAATTGACCGATAATTGGCGTTTGGCCTGTTTTTGTAAAGCTGAAACTGATATTTCCCTTGAAATTTCGCAATTTGAAAATATTATACTTGCCGATAATTCAACATTTGATTTTCAACCGCAAACAGGATTTGGAATGGCAGTTGATTTGGGAACCACAACGATTGTAGTTCAGTTGGTTAACCTTGAAAACGGGCATGTTTTGGATTCCGTTTCCGATGTTAATCCACAGGCAAGGTTTGGCGGCGACATTATTTCTCGTATTCAAAGTTGTCTGGATGGCAATTTTGAAGAATTACAAAACCTTGTCAGGTCGAAAATTGACGAAATGATTCAAACAATCCTACAAAAACACCCGGTGAATATTTCAAAGATTGCAATTGTTGGAAACACTGTAATGCATCATATTTTTTCGGGATTGCCTGTTAATTCGTTGTCATTTTATCCATTTTATTCGCCCAATTTGGGAGTTCAGGAATTATCCAATAAAGAATTGAACTGGAGACTTCCGGATGCGGTAAGAATTCTGTTTTTTCCTTCAATAGGTAGTTTTGTGGGAAGCGATATTTTAGCCGGAATTGCCGCAACAAAAATGGCTGAAAACAAAAAATACTCAGTTTTAATTGATTTGGGAACCAACGGTGAAATTGTTGTTGGTAACTGTGATAAAATAATTTGTGCGTCAACAGCAGCCGGACCAGCTTTTGAAGGAGCAAAAATCAGTCAGGGAATGCGGGCTACCACAGGAGCAATTTCATCGGTCAGTTTTGAAAATGATGAATTAAAAACTCATGTTATTGGAAATGCAACTGCGAAAGGGATTTGCGGCAGTGGTTTAATCGATATAATGGCAATTCTGCTGAACAGGGAGCAAATTGGCATGTTTGGCGAAATAAACAGTGGTGAAGAATCGATTCCACTTTCAGGGAAAGTTTCAATTACACAGCAGGATATTCGTGAATTTCAACTGGCAAAAGCCGCAATTGCTGCCGGAATTCAGATTTTACTAAACCAAATGAAAATTTCCTATTCCGAAGTTGACAAGGTTTATATTGCCGGTGGTTTTGGCAATTTTTTAAATATCGAAAATGTAATCCGCACAGGTTTAATTGAATGTGAAGCAAATAAAATTGTAAAACTTGGAAATACAGCATTAATAGGTGCTAAAATGCTTTTGTTTGAAGATGAGACTTTTATACATAAAATTCTCGGAAAAACCACACATTTCAATCTCGAGGGCGATCCGAATTTTCAGGATATTTATATTGAAAAGATGATACTGTTGTAAACAATATTAGTTGCTTGTGCATAAGTCATTAGAAGAGAAAAAAAGAAATATCAAATAAGGAATAACAAAGCGAAGAAAGGAAAAAATGTTTTTTTACTCCTCCCCTTGGGGAGGTTGGGAGGGGCTTATTCCCTTTGTCGATAACAACCCGCAGGCTGCATAAATATCCTGTCCGCGTGAGGCACGAATTGTGGTTAAAATCCCTTTTTGGTTGAGTTTTCCTTGAAATTTACAATGGTTTTTTCGTCAGGACTTTTAAGTGGTGTTCCCGGAACTGGGTGAAACCGAATTAAATTAATCCTGCATTTCAATCCATCAAGTATTCGCGCCAGTTCTTTTACATGAGCTGGAGTATCATTCAATCCTTCAAATAAAATGTACTCAAAAGAAATCCGGCGCTGCCTGCCAAAATCCCAGCTCTTTATTTCATTTATCACATCTTCAATGGGGTAGGCAACCTGCACCGGCATCAGTTGTTGCCGCTCTTCATGAAATGGAGTGTGCAAACTTACTGCTAAATGGGCTTCGCTTTTTTCAAGAAAAGTCAGCATTCCCGGAATTATCCCGATTGTTGAAACGGTAATTCGACGCGGACTCATGGCAAAACCCCAGTCGGAAGTTAGGATTTCGATGCTTTTCAGCACTTCTTCCAGGTTATCGAAAGGTTCGCCCATTCCCATGTAAACGATATTTGAAACTTCCTCAGCTTCATCAATACTGCGGATTTGATTCACAATTTCACCGGCAGTTAACTGTCCCTGAAAACCTTGTTTGGCGGTGAAACAAAAAAGGCAGCCCATTTTACAACCCACCTGCGAACTAACACAAATCGTCCGGCGGTCGCCTTCCGGAATCATTGCCGTTTCAATATATTTATGTTGGGTAGTGGGGAAAAGGTATTTTTTTGTGCCGTCGATGCTTTCCTGAACTCTTGTGTGTGCGGTTAATCCGAATTCGTATTTTTCGTTTAGTAGTTCGCGGGTTTTTATCGAAAGATTTGTCATCTCGTCAATCGACGAAACGGGTTTTTTATATAACCAATCAGCAATTTGTTTGGCAGTGAATTTTGGCAAACCTAACTCACCGGTTATGTTTTGAATTTCTGACAAAGTTTTCCCGAACAGCTTTTCTTTCATCGTAATTATTTGGCGCAAAGATAAAAAAAGAAACTTTGACTTTAGAAATTCAGTTTCAACATGAAAATGGAAACGGAATTTAGGAAGACAAAGATTCTTTTAGTAACTGAAAATAAGGAAACTTTTTTTAGAATTTTTTGACCTGAAGTTTAACTTGAACTTTTTTCGGGCAAACAATTAACCTTGGGTTCTTGTATTTTTCTTCTAAAGCTCGATTACCTGAATAATTTTAATAACATTAAAAACCAGAATCACCTTTGCTTATATAATTTTAAAGTTATTTTAATTTTTGATCCAGCTAATTTTCTTACTTACTTTTTGGGTTGAAGAATTGATGTAAACAATATAGGCTCCACTTTTAAGTCACCCATTTCAATTTCAGATGCTCCATCCCGTTGAAGCAGGCTATGCAATAATTTGCGTCCCAACATATCGTAAACCGTAATTTCAGCAATGTTCTCAGTATTGCCAATTACGTTCAGGGTATTAAACTGTGGACGTGGAATTATGGTATAATTAATTGCATTGGGATCAGGATTAATTAACGAAGATGCTGATTGATTTGTATGGATAAAAAAGCGCCCTGTTCCTTCTGAATTTGATGAAACTGTAACTTTGTAGTAACTTCCTGCTTCAGTTAAATTGGTAAAGACTCTATTTAAACGGTCTTCAAGAATAACAGGAATTGCCATGGGCAAATTCAGTGCTTCGGCACGGAATATCAATTCGGTGTTAGCCGGAGCATTCAATCCAACTGGGATAACATAATCAAAATTATCTGATGGCAGGCACTGAATATCGAAATCAACTGTATTCGATTTATCGCCAACCAAGTGGGTGTAAATTGTAAAACTACTTTCTTCCAGTGTAAATCGGCCGGCATCGTATCCGGGATCAAGACCGGTTGTCATATCTTCGAGATACAAAATGTTTGTAGATGATATACCCTGGCTTTGTTCTGCAATTAATTTTATTGATGGTGAAGGCATTTCACCATCTTTTAATAGATTAACGGTTCTGTGGGTTTGCATAGCTTCAGTAAAATTTATTGTTGAACCGCCATCAACTGAATATACAAAAAATGCCTGGCCAGGTTCTATGTAAGTTGGGCCTGATGAACTATTTACTGTATTGTATTTGCCGCTGGCTGCATCCCATATATAAATTGCTTTGTAAGAATCATGTATGGCATCGGCATTAACTGATAAAAAGTTGATTAATGAATTAGCATTGATTGCTGATGGGAAGGGATTCCCAATCAGGTTCCAGGCATTGCCGGGTGATTTTGGAGATGTAATTGGAATACTTACATCACCTATGGCTAATGTGCCGGTAAAAGTTACATTTCCTTCTGAAGTCTTTAAAATCTCATAACCTTTACCTGGCGTAAAATGATCAGAATTTCTGTTGGTGGTATTTAAACTCCAGCTTGAATCAGAATTGTCATAAATAACAAGCCCCTGCAAATTATTATCTTCTGAATTTGTTGAACGAACTGCTAAATTTGAATTAATGAAATTTGAAATAGATTCTACTACCGGTGATGAAATCTGTTGACGTTTATCAATTCCGGTCATATAATGCTGAACTGCAACAATTCCGTTAACAGTTAAATTACTTTGCCCAATTAACGAACCAGTACCAGTTGAGGTGCTTTCAATTGTAAGATTATTACATACTCCGCCTCTTGCAACAATTGGGTAATTTGTGAGCCCGGCAGGGATAATTACATTATAATTTACCGATGGTGTAATTGCCGGAGTCCAGTTTTCAGAAGTTTCCCAATCGCAGCTTTTCGAACCGTTCCAGGTAAGTTCACCCATGCCGGTGTTGAAGCTTACAACATTTCCATAGCTTGTGCCAATGCTGTTTGTGGCAAAAGTTTGAACATAATAATTTGTATTAGGCAACAGATTACTAATTGTTGTACTAAAAGAACCGGTTCCGCTTCCATTAAATATACGGTTATCTCCAATACCGCTGATTTTAGAATTGGCATTGGTGGACGTTATTGAATATATGACACCTCTTGCACTAACAGTTGTTCCACCTTCAGTAACAACAACGCCACCAATTGTAGCAGATATTCCTTCAGAAGATGAATTAGTTGTGGTACATACAGTTGGAACAGTTTTCGAAACTGCTCCATATTCGTAGGCTCCAACATCATATTTACCTACTCTGTCTAATCCGCGTTGGTCGGTGCGAAGCGTACTTACAACGCCATTTGTTAAGGCGTTACCAGCATTTATTGCAACACTACCTGTCGCCAATTCCAGACATGGTGTTCCATTTGTTGGGTTATTATCCGACAGTGGAGGTGTTGAACATATTCCCCTTCCAAATAGGTTGGCTTGTTCTCCGGTAATCGTTCCAGCACCAATGAAATTCGGCGAATTATGGAATTCAACAATATTATAACCATTGTCGTAAGTCATTCCATCAAATGAATCATCATAATCTTCGGCAACAGTTGTTGTGCTTATGTTATTTGCCACAATACTGTTTTTAATATATACATCCCCATTGTGCGAATCACCTCCGGCGATACTAATTCCACCACCTTCCAAAGTGCTTGTATTATCAACAATTGTACAGCTGGTTATGTAATGTACTCCAAAAGCGACACTGATACCACCACCGTATGAAGCACCTGTGTTGTTGCAAACTGTTGAATTTGAGATATTAATTCCATAAGTTGTACCGGCACCTTCCTGCGCATCAATAGCTCCACCTGCGTTGACTGTTCCATTATTAAATGAATTGTCAGAAATAGTTGAGTTTGTAATACACAGATTGCTGTTCAGTGATTCTATTGCAAAACCCTGACGGGCGCTATTGTGATGGATGTAACAATTTAATACATTTACATTGCTGTAACAGCCAATTGTAATTCCACCACCATCATTTGTTCCGCTTATGTATCCGTATCTTATTTCTAAATTTTTAAATGTAACTGTTGAACCTGGAGAAATTGTAAACACCCTGCTTTTGTTATCTCCTGATTTTGTTGCTGCCTGAACAATAGCCAACTTATTTCCAAAACCTTCTATTGTTATATTCTTTGAAATGGTAAAACCTGTAATTGTGTCATCTCCCATTTCATCGATATTTGTCCATGTAAATGTTCCTGTTAAAACCATTGTACCTTCAGAAGGTACCATTACGTATCCTTTTGTAAATGTTTTAAATGGATTTCTGAAAGATCCATCGCCTGAAATATCATTTCCTGTGTAACTGTTAACATTTACAATTTGAGTAAACCCATGAACTGTAATCAGCAACATACAAATGATGGAAAGTACGATTTTAAAAAACATTATAGTTTTCATAATGCCATGATTTAGTATATTTTGATTAAATTTTGATGCAACCTCCCTGAATATTTTCCAAGTTAGTTGACGACCCATATATTATATGATAAAAATAGGCAGACAATCAGTATAGATTGTTCTTTTGTTTGCTGAATATAAAGGTAAATATTACTGATTTTGGGGGTGCAAAAAACTGATTTTGCAGAGGACCCAGGTATGCAGAATTAATTTTTAATGAAAAAATAAATAAAACCAACGATCAAATCAATTAATATTTATTATGATATATTCAATTCAGAAGTATCAGATTACTAAATATTTCTGCATTTAAACTGAAGAATTTAAATAGGAAATAACTTATAAAATCAATAACGATTTTATAAAACCGAGAATTACTTTTTGCTGAATTAAAACAATTTTAGATGAGTAAAATTTAATTTACAAACATGAAAATTTGATATGCTCGGGCTTTATTCAATCAATGTTTTCGAAAATCCCGGCGTTTTTCTGTGTTTTGTCGCCTGCTCAAAAACGTAGGCAATTTTAAGTAAAGTTGGTTCACTCCAGGCTTTTCCAAAGAATGAAATTCCAACCGGTAATCCATGAACATAACCCATTGGAACAGTAATATTTGGATAACCGGAAATAGCTGCGGGTGATGAACTTCCGCCGCTGAAATGATCGCCATTTAACCAGTCGATCGTCCAGGCCGGGCCATTGGTTTGTGCAATAATTGCATCCAATCGGTTGTCTTCCATCACTTTGTGGATACCTTCTTTACCTGCAAACAATTTTGAATTCTTGAGTGCTTCGAGATATTCTTCCGAAGTAAGATCACCTTTTTTCTGAGCTTCTTCAAAAATTTCCTGATTGAACCACGGCATTTCACGTGCAGCATTGTTTTTATTGAATTCGATAATTTCTTCAAGGGATTTTACTTTTGCATTTGGATGTTCTGCAAGGTATTTATTCAAATCAGCTTTAAACTCGTACAGCAATACCTGGTAAGATGGATTACCCCATTTTTGGTTATTTTCAAATTTTACGTCTTCAATTATTTCGGCTCCATTTTTCTTTAAAACCTCAACAGCCTGTTTGAAAAGTGCATCCACTTTTGCATGAAAACCAATCATTTGCGAAGCAATTCCAATTCTTATTCCACTCAAATCTACCGAATTAAGAAATTGAGTGTAATCACTGAATATTTCTCCTTTTTCTATGTGTGTTTCAGCATCATCAGGGTCAAATTCAGCCAAAGCACCGAGCAAAATTGCCGCATCTCGTACAGTTCGCGCCATTGGCCCGGCTGTGTCCTGGCTGTGTGCAATTGGAATAATTCCACTTCGGCTCCACAAACCAAGAGTTGGTTTTATACCCACTACACCGTTTATTCCCGAGGGACAAACAATCGAACCGTTGGTTTCGGTTCCAATGCCAAGCGCGCACAAATTTGCTGAAACTGCTGCACCTGTACCTGAGCTGGACCCGCACGGACTTCTGTCTAAACAATACGGATTACGCACTTGACCACCGCGCCCGCTCCAGCCACTCGAAGAATTGTCGGATCGGAAATTGGCCCACTCGCTCAGATTTGTTTTTCCCAGAATTACGGCTCCTGCTTCGCGTAGTTTTTTGATAATGAAAGCATCCCGGAGACCGATATTTCCTTCCAAAGCCAGCGAACCAGCAGTAGTTTGCATTTTATCACCTGTGTCAATATTGTCTTTAAAAAGTATTGGAATTCCGTGAAGAGATCCACGAATATTTCCTTCCTTCCGCTCTTCATCCATATGTTTTGCAATTTCCAATGCATCGGGATTCAGTTCGATAACTGATTTCAAAACCGGATCGACCAACTTTATTCTATCTAAATATTTTTGGCAAATCTCAACCGAACTCAATTCACCGGCTTTCATTTTTTGTTGCAACTCATCAATTGTTATTTCATTGAATTCGAATTCAGAATAATCAGTTTCAGTTTTCGTTTCATCCTTAACAGTACAGGCTGCGAAACCTGAAACAGCAAGTGCAGAACTGCTTAATACGGTTGTTTTGAAGAAGGTGCGACGTTTCATATTTTAGTTGTTTAGATTTTTTTACATGAGTTAAGTATCAGTGAAAATACCAAAAATTAATATCGTTTGTACTTTTTTATAATTGCATGCACTTAAAGAAATAAAAAAAAGCAATGAAACATAATTATTTTGTTTCATTGCTTTTTAGTTAATTAACCATTTCCGAAAATCAAAATTTGGGAAAAAGGGTTGAATTTTGCTTCTATTTAATCTCTGAGAAAAATCGAGAACTAAATTAAATGCTGCAATGGCAACAACCAAAAGACTAAAACCTATACTAAAATTGCTGTTTCCGTGAAGGAAAGAAAATTCCATCCCAAAAAATCCACCAATAAAACTTACAAGGTAAACAACTGCAATTCCGGCTGTGGCTGCAAAAATGCCCATTTTAAGTTTTTCTGTTACCTTGATTATTCCGGAGCGGTATAAAAAGAGCATTGCAAAAAATACAGCTAATGTTAAAGCTACTGCGCGCATTACAATACCAGGGTACATTGATTCGAAAATTGCAGAAAGTCCACCCAGTAAAAGACCTTCGAAAATAGCATAAATGGGTGCGGAAATACCTGAACTTTGCGGACGGAAAGCAGTTACAATTGCGGTTATCAATCCGCCAATTCCACCTGCAATTACCCAAGGCATAACTGCGGCGGCGCCATTTTCAGGATTTACTGCAAGAGCTGCGAAAAATTTGTTCCATGTAAATATTGCCGCTGCAATTACAATTAAAAGCATCAACCCGGTCTTATTCATTGTTCCGTTAATGGTCATTGCTTCCGAAGAAAAACTGTAATCCTTTTGGAAAACGTTTTCTTTCATTATCGGATTTGAGGATTTTGTCAAATTTATCATCTCATTTAAAATTAATTGTTCAACATTAAGTTTCTAAAATTGTGTTTTGGTTTAAACAAAAAACCTGCCGCTTAAGTTTACATGACAAGATTGCAGAAGAGCAACATTAGTTTAAAGTTCAGAGTTTAAAGTTCAAAGGGAAAAAATTAGTTTATCTGGCCTTTTAATTGCATCCTTAAAATAATCGCTTGTCAGTTCTTCAAAAAGTTCTTCTCCTAATTTCGAAGCATTTTCGGAGTCGCTTAACTGAAGGGTTTGGCTTAATTCGATGGTTTGCTGATGCAAATATTCCGAACGTTTTCCAAGTGCCAGAATAGTTCGGTAAAAAACAGTGTTTAAAGTGTTGTCTTTAGCCAAAGTTGGCAGTTCTTCAAAAAAGGGATCAAACATTTCGTCAATTGCCGTTTTATCAGTCATTGCCAACCGGCCAATTAAATGAACCCCTGTAAAGCGCATGATATGTTTTTTTCCACGGCACCATTCCATCGCTTTTATAAATGCGAATTTTGTTTTTACCCAAAGATTTGCCGATGCCTGTTCTGCAATCTCGGTGTTTTCAAAGGTTTTTGTCCAGAAATCAACTTGTTCTTCGCTGACCAGTTTGGGGTCGTCAATCAATGTTGCCAAAATCATTGTTTCGCGCCATTGTTTGTTCCAAAGTTTCAAAGCCAGCAAATGATCGGGTTCAAACTGTAAGGCAATTTCACGCAATTCGATTATTGAAACACCCCAGTTCAATTTATACCGGATTCCACTTTGTTTCATTAAATCAGACACTTCGCCACTTTTCCGCAATTTTATCAACTTTAAAATTTGCTGAAGGTTCTTTTCTGTGTCAGGGTTATCGAGAATAAAATCCATTTTTTAAGATATGAGATTATTAGATTAGAGTATCAAGATTGACGCCAATTATAAAACAAATTCAACTAATGCAAAAATTAATATAATGGTTAATGAGTAAATTGTATAAATTTTTAATGGAATATATTCGTTTACACTAACATTCATTTTCTTTTAACCTCAATTGACAGATATATTTGTTCAAAAAGGTAAGCGATGAAAGTGGCATAAGCAATGCCGCTAATCCCAAAAAACTGCACAAGTATCAAACTCAATGAAACATTAACAATTAATTCAAGAAGTGCTGCAGTCATTATTGGTTTCATAATTTTCAGACCGTTTAACAAAGTTTGGGGTAACAATAATCTGCTGATTATAATTAAAAGATAGATGTTGAAAATAGTCGCGCTTTCAGCAAATTTTGGGTTAAAAATGATGGGAAAAACCGAATGTGTTACTAATAACATAACTGCAGTAAGGGGGAAAAGAAAGTGGGAAAGCCGCGTTACACTTTGTTTTAGTTTTTGCAGGTTTAACCTGAGTTGGTTTTCGATGGCAAAATCTGGCAGCATCGCAGTACTTAAAGCATTTGCCAACAGCATTGCCAGCGGCAATTCGCGGGCACCGTAACGAAAAACAGCAAACGTTCCCTCATCGAAATACGATGTAACAATAAAACCATCGACAAATTGTGCCGACCCACTTAAAAATGTTGCCAAAATAAGTGGTCCGCCAAGTTTCAAATGTTCTTTTACAAACGAATTGGAATAGTGGATTTCACGATTTGAGATTAGAATAATTAATAGCCATACATAACGCAAAACAGACGACAAAACCAATCCTTTCAAAGCCATCGAAATTCCATGATCCATAATTGCCGGGAGAGTTACTAATATTAGTTGCACCGAAAATGAAACTACACTGTAAACTACAATTGCTACATTTTGCTTTTTTATGATATAATAATATTCGATCAGGTTTGCCGGAACACCAAAAACAATAAAAACCAGGAGCAGCCCTATTTCAGGAATATTTTTACCGTTTAACAGGAACTTTGAAAAAACTGGCTGCATTAAAAACAAAAAAACAGCCGCTAAAATGCTAAACAACTGAAGCACTACAAATGCGCTGAAAATGTGCGATTTAGTGTCTTTGTTTGTTGCTGAAACAGGTAGCAGCGCTTTTTGTAATCCGTTTAACCAAAAATAACTTACAGCACTGGCAATAAAAACAAAGGTTTCGTATTCACCAATTTCGGTTTGTGTAATTGCAGTTTTTGTAAAAACAACACCAATTAAAATTAATGTTGCATACCTCACCACCTGGTAAAACTGAAAAGCCGAGATTGAGTTTAATTTGTTTTTCACGTTTGTTTTTGAGTGGCGATAAAATTAGAAAAAAATGCTTCCTTTTCAGTGTTTTTTAAGTTTCCTGAAAAAATACCTTTCCTGAGAATTTTATAAGGCAATAAGCAACAATCTTTCCCAATGTACCGCTTTCCTTTTGGTTTTTTATTCTCCTTATTTCTTAAAATCAAATCGTTACTTAAATTCAGTAACAATATTTATATAAACATTTGTCGGTAATTCTCTATAAATATTTTTGAATGAAAGCATTACAAATCAACGCTGTCAATATTTTCTGGTTTTTTTTGCCTAAATTGAGAAACCTTTTACTTGTAACGTTTGTTAAAAGAGTGATTTTATAAAAAACCTTTGTGTTTATTACTAAACTGAACAGTATGAGAGAATTTTTTCAGAGGAAAGTGAATCTTAAAAGCAAGTCGAACTTTATTTTCCTTCTTTTTTTTATTACCTGTTTTACATTTGCCATTAATTTACCGGCGCAAGATACAATTCCTGCCGATACGTTGAAAAGCACTCCGGAAGGATTGGCAGACACCACTCAAGTAGCTGCCGGTGACAGCGGTTTGTTGGAAAAATCTGAAGATCATTCTGTTGTTTCCAATGGTCATTCGCATGACGAAATAAATCGGGGTGAACGCATTTTTATGGGTTTACTGCCCTTCGATATAAAATATGAGTCGTGCGTTTCGTGCCACATTTTGAAACAAACCGATACATTAAACTGGAATCCAAGTGCGCGGGATATTGCGTTAAAATATGCCGACAAAGACTTTGCAGCATTTAAACAGGTTATAATGCAGCCTTCAGGAATAAAAATGGAGGCTTCGCATAAAGATTTTAATATTGATGATGAAAACCTGAAAGAAGTAAAAGCATATCTTGATAATTTGGCTCAAACAGGGCAAGCTCACGTAAAACCAAGTATCGACAATCTCTTAATATTTCTGTTTTTAGGGCTACTTCTTACCTGGGCAATTATTGAGCTCATTTTCCTAAGAAAATTAAAGTGGAAATTTATTCCGATAATAATCCTCTTAGGAGCGTTCAGCTGGCAGGTTCAAATTATTTCTACCGATGCAATGCGACTTGGTCGTCAACAGGATTATGCCCCCGATCAACCTGTAAAGTTCTCACATAAAGTACATGCAGGCGATAATGGAATTGATTGCAAATATTGCCATACAACAGTTGAACATGGCAAATCAGCAGGTATTCCGGCAACAAATCTATGTATGAATTGCCATATTATAATTCGCGAAGGTACAAACAGCGGAAAATTTGAAATTGCCAAAATTGTGGATGCAGTTGAAAAAAAGAAACCAATTGAATGGGTTCGGATTCATAATTTGCCCGAGCATGTTTTCTTTAGTCATGCAGTTCATGTTGGCTCGGGTAAACTTGATTGTACTCAATGTCACGGTCAGGTGCAGGAGATGGATATTATGAAACAGCAAAACGACCTTTCAATGGGGTGGTGTGTGAATTGCCACCGCGACACAAAAGTACAGTTTGCAGAAAACCCATATTACGATCAGTATATAAAACTACATGAAGATTTAAGGACTGGTAAAATTGACTCAATTACAGCCGAACAAATAGGAGCAAACGATTGTATGAAATGTCATTATTAGTTTAAGGTTTAAAGTTTAAAGTTCAAGATTCAAGGTTCAAGGATTGAAAATCAGGTTATGACAAAATATTGGAGAAGTATTGAAGAATTAAATGATCCGGTTAGTTTCAGGAAAGCCGAGATGCGATTGGAAGTTGATGCAAAACGTAACGGGATACAAAATCAACCTGCATCGCGGCGTGATTTCCTTAAAACATTTGGTTTCAGCGTGGCTGCTGCCAGTTTGGTTGCGAGTTGCACAAAACCTGTGCACAAAGCAATTCCATTTCTTATAAAACCCGAAGAAGTTACGCCTGGAATGGCCAATTATTACGCTTCTTCTTATTTCGAAGGAAATGAATATTGCAGCGTTTTGGTAAAAGTTCGCGACGGACGGCCAATAAAAATCGAAGGAAACAGTCTTTCTCCGGTTTCACAACAAGGAACTTCCGCGCGTGTTCAGGCTTCAATTTTAAATCTGTATGACGATTTTCGGTTTAAAACACCAATAAAACGTGGTGAAGCAACAACCTGGGAAGAAGTTGACGGATACATCGAAAATAAAATCGGCCAGCTGAAACGCGATAACAAAAAATTTGTTTTGCTTACTTCAACTATCATTTCACCATCAACAAAAGCTGTAATAAACAAGTTCCTGGCTGAATACCCAAATGCACAGTGGCTGCAATACGATGCAGTTTCGGCAACAGGTATTTTAAAAGCCAATGAAATAAGTTTTGGAAAAGCTTTTGTTCCTGATTACCGTTTTGACAAGGCAAAGGTAATTGTGAGTTTTGGTGCCGATTTTCTGGGAACCTGGCTTTCAAATGTTGAATATACAAAAGGTTATTCTGCCGGAAGGAAACTGTTGGAAGCCGGCGATGAAATGAGCCGTCACTACCAATTTGAAAGTGGAATGTCGATTACTGGCTCAAATGCCGATGTGCGCATCCCCATTAAACCATCTGAAGAAGGCGTGCTGGTAGCCAGTTTATATAACGCAATTTCCAAAGCCAAAGGTTTTTCATCGGTTTCCACACCTGCATCAACATATGATTTAAGTGGTTTGGTTACCGATCTTTTGGAAAACGAAGGTAAATCGCTTGTTGTTTCGGGCAGTAATGATGTTAATATTCAGTTGGTAATTAATGGAATTAACAATTTACTCGGAAATTACGGTAAAACTGTATTAACTGGCAAAACATTAAATACACATCAGGGAAACGATACAGAATTTGAAACTTTTATTTCAGAATTAAAAGATAAAACAATAGCCGGGGTAATGTGCTGGGGAGTTAACCCGGTTTACAACCACCCAGCCGGCACGGAAATAAAACAGGCATTTGAGGGTTTGGAACTTTCTGTGTCATTTGCTGAAAAAGACGATGAAACAACGGCAACCTGCCACTGGGTTTGTCCGTCTCCAAATTATTTGGAGTCATGGAACGATGCCGAACCAAAAACTGGTAGTTTCAGTTTGGCGCAACCCACGATTTCGAAACTTTTCGATAGTCGTCAGGTGCAGGAATCACTTCTAAAATGGAGCGGTTCTGAAAATTCTGATTTTTATACCTACCTTAAAAATTACTGGGTCGAAAATTTCATGGGGCAACAATCAGAATTTGCTGACAGCAGAATGTTCTGGAACAGCACCTTGCAAATCGGGGTTTTTGAACCTGCCAACTTTGCTGGTTCAGAATTGAATTATTCTGAAAATGGTTTGTCAGAATCAATGTCGAAAATAAAACCTGCAAATAATGGATGGGAAATAGCCTTTTATGAAAGTGTTGCTTTAAGCAACGGAAATGATGCAAATAATCCCTGGTTACAGGAATTACCCGATCCAATTGCAAAAGTTAGCTGGGATAATTTTGCTGCTGTTCCGGTAAAATGGGCTGTTGAAAACGGAATTCAAAACGAATCGGTAATCAAGGTTAATGGAATTGAAATGCCGGTTATTGTTCAACCGGGACAAGCGGCTGATACAATTTCTGTTGCACTTGGCTACGGTCGGGTAATTGCAGGAAAAGTTGGCGACAGAGTGGGGCAGAATATGTTCCCAATGACAGTTGTTGAGAACGGAGCAAAAAAATTGTGGTTGGCTGGGGCAACTATCGAAAAAACTGAAAAAACTTATGAACTTGCCATCTCGCAAACGCACCATTCAATGGAAGGTCGACCAATTGTGCGCGAAACAAATTTCGACGAATGGAAGATTAATCCTGCAGCAGGTAATGAAGTTAAAGGAAGAACACGAAAAACACGCTGTTACATTATATCCCGAAGTAGAATATAAAGGACACCACTGGGGAATGGCAGTGGATCTGTCTTCCTGTACAGGTTGTGGTAATTGTTCGGTTTCATGTCAAGCAGAAAATAATATACAGGTAATTGGCAAAGAACAGGTTAGAAACCGGCGTATAATGCATTGGATTCGCATCGACCGTTATTTCTCAAGTGATGCTGAAAATCCCGAAGTTTTTCATCAACCGGTAATGTGCCAGCATTGTGATAATGCACCATGCGAGAATGTTTGCCCGGTTTCAGCAACACCGCATAGTGATGAAGGTTTGAACCAAATGGCATACAACCGTTGTGTGGGTACCAAATATTGTGTAAACAACTGTCCATATAAAGTTCGGAGGTTCAACTGGTTCCAATATGTACAAAATGATGAATTTGACTTTGCTTCAAACAGCGATTTGGGCCGAATGGTATTAAATCCCGATGTTACTGTCCGTTCAAGAGGGGTTGTCGAAAAATGCTCGTTCTGTGTACAACGCATTCAGGAGAAAAAAATAAAAGCAAAAGTTGAAGGGCGGTTACTTGAAGATCAGGAAATACAAACGGCTTGTGTACAGTCATGTCCGGCAAACGCGCTGGTTTTTGGCGACATGAACAACCCGGAAAGCAAAATTTCAAAATACATGAAAAACGAACGAAATTATCATCTTTTAGAGGAATTGCACACGTTGCCGTCGGTTGGATATTTAACTAAAGTAAGAAATAAAAAAGCATAAAAGCCTATGTATAATTCAGAGGTAAGGGGAAGATTAATAACAGGAGATAAAAGTCTGGGGCAGATTTCGAGGGAAATTATTGCACCAATACATGCGAAAACGCCAGTTTGGTGGTATTTTGCTGTTCTTGTGGGATTGATAATGTTTGGGATTGGGGGTTATTCAATTTTCCTGACTTTAACCAAGGGAATCGGAATGTGGGGCGTAAACAATACAGTGGCCTGGGGCTGGGCAATCATCAACTTTGTTTGGTGGATTGGAATTGGCCATGCAGGAACTGCATTCTCTATTTTCCTTTTGATACTCAGGCAAAAATGGCGTACTGCAATTAACCGTGCAGCCGAAGCAATGACTGTAGTTGCCGTGTTTTGCGCAAGTTTGTTCCCGCTGATGCACATGGGGCGTCCCTGGTTGTTTTTTTACATTTTTCCTTATCCAAATACCCGTGGTCCGCTCTGGGTTAATTTTAATTCACCGCTTTTTTGGGACTTTGTGGCAATTTCTGCCTACTTGTTGATTTCGGCAAGTTTTTGGTATTTTGGTATGTTGCCCGATTTTGCAACAATCCGTGATACAGCAAAATCGAAAATCAAAAAAACTGTTTATGGCATTTTTGCTTTTGGTTGGACAGGTTCTAGCCGTGAGTGGTTGAGATTTGAAGGTTTGAGTTTTGTGTTGGGCGGCATTGCGGCAGTGCTTGTGGTTTCGGTACATTCTATTGTGTCAACAGACTTTGCCGTTTCGGTTGAAGTTGGCTGGCACACAACCATTTTTCCACCCTATTTTGTAGTAGGTGCAATATTCTCAGGTTTTGCTATGGTACTTACATTGGTTGTAATCATGCGCGGCTTGTATAAAATGAATGATTTTATTACCGATTCGCATATTGACGCAGTTTGCAGGGTATTAATTTTTATTTCGTTGATTATGGGAACAGCATACCTGACAGAAATTTTCATGGCCTGGTATTCTGGTTCACAATACGAAATTTATATGTTTTTCCACAACCGGTTAACTGGCGAATATGCTTTTCAGTTTTGGGCAATGTTTGTGTCAAACGCTGTTATTCCGCAACTATTCTGGTTTAAAGGGATGCGTCGCAGAATGTGGGTTGTATTTGTAATTTCCATAATTATAAATATCGGAATGTGGTTCGAACGTTTTAATATCGTTGTAACTTCATTAAGCCGCGACTATCTGCCTTCAACCTGGGCATCCTATTCTCCAACATGGGTTGAAATAGGTTTCTTTGTTGGAACTCTCGGAATGTTCATAACTGGCGTTCTGTTATTTTTCCGTTTTGTGCCGATGATTGCAATTTCAGAATTAAAAAGTGTGGCCAAATTTGATAAACAACGCAATGAAAATTTAAAACACAACGATCATGAATAAAGATTATATTCTCGGTGTTTTCAAGGATGAGGAAAGTTTGGTTTCAGCTTTCGATAAGGTAAAAGAAAAGGGAGTTCTTCCGCTTGAAGTTTACACACCTTATCCGGTTCATGAAATATTGGAAGGAATGGGAAATAAAACACGCATTACGTACGCTGCATTTTTCTATGGTGTGTTTGTTGCAATCGGAATCCTTTCATTTTTAACTTACGCTGCCTCAATTAGCTGGTCATTAAATTATGGTGGAAAACCTTTTAATTCATTTCCGTCGTTTATTGTTGTAACCATTGTGGCAACTATACTTTCGATTACCATACTTACTCTTCTTACTTTTTCAATACGGTCAAAAATATTCCCTGGAAAGGTTCCTGAAATTTACCATGAACGTGCAACTGACGACAGGTTTGTAATGGTGATAGACAAAAAAAGTATGGGAGCAAATACCGAAGCAATCAATTCAATAATAACTGAATACGGCGAAATTGAATAAAACTGATTTTTTTAGAATGAACAATATGAAGTTGAAAATACAAAATAGCGACACCTGTTTTTCCAACGCAAAAAAAGCTTTAAAATCAATAACATTGATCGGGTTTATGTTGGTTTTGCTTTCGTCGTGCGATTATAACCGTCGGACAACTGGTTGGGATTATGCCGGAGACCTGATTGAGTCTCGTGCTTACGAAACTTATACTGAAAATCCGGTTTTTAAAAATGGAAGAACGATGCAGCCTCCGGTTGAAGGAACCATCCCGAGGGGTTTTATGCCCTATCAGTTTCAAAAAACAGATGAAGACAGGGCTTTAGCTGCAAAAACTCTTGTTAACAATGTTGAAAATACACCCGAAAACATAGAACGCGGAAAAGTGGCCTTTGGCATTTATTGCATGCAGTGTCATGGCGAAAAAGCTGATGGTCAAGGTTCTTTATATGTGAATAAAAAATTTAACTATCCTCCGGGAAATTTGTTGAACGATAAAATGCGCGCAAACCCCGAGGCGGATATTTACCATGTAATTACAGTAGGATGGGGGATTATGGGCGAACATGGATCAATGATTGAACCAGCCGACAGGTGGAAAATAGCAATGTATATTAAACAGGAATTACAGAAATAGTTAATTGTAAGGACTTCAAAAATAATTTAACGGTTATGAAAGACCAAATCACTATATCAAAAAATTTTAAACTGCTGACCTACATATTAATCGGCATTGGGGTAGTTACATTTGCTCTTGGTTTTGTTTTCGATGCAAAACGCACCTGGGCAAATTATTTGTTGAACAATTACTATTTTTTGTCGATTGCCATTGGTGCGGCTTTTTTTGGCTCAATACAATACATAACCAATTCGGGTTGGTCGGCAGCTTTTAAAAGAATTCCCGAAGCTATGGCAGCTTATATACCGTTTGCAGGGATTTTCTTTTTAATCATGTTTTTTGGAATGCACTCCATTTTTGAATGGACACATGACGAAGTACTTCAACATGATGAACTGATTCAACATAAATCTCCTTATTTGAATGTGCCTTTCTTTTTTATTCGGGTAATCGTGTTTTTCGCTGCCTGGACAATCCTCTCAAAAGTACTCCGTAAATTTTCGTTAAAAGAAGATGAAGTGGGTGGTTTGCATTATTTTCATAAGTCGGAGTTGTATTCAAAAATATTCATTTTTGTCATCGCTATTACCTTTACACTTTTTGCAGTTGATATGCTCCTTTCGCTCGATCCGCACTGGTTTAGCACCTTGTTTGCTGCCAAAAGTTTTATTGCGGCATTTTTGCACGGCTCTACTATTATTGCGTTAATCGTAATTATTTTAAACCGCACTGGTAATTTCGATATTTTAAACCGGAGTCATTTACACGATTTTACCCGCTATATTTTTATGACAAGCATCGTATGGGGCTACTTTAATTTTGCTGAATTCATGCTGATCTGGTACGGAAATATTCCGGAAGAAACAGTTTGGTTTGTTGAGCGTTGGCAGGGGGCTTACAAAATCTTGTTTTTTGCCAACATAATTTTAAATTGGGCAATACCATTTTTTGTGCTGATGCCCCGGAAAACTTCAAGAAGCAAATTGATAATATTCCCGGTTATCATATTATTGATGATTGGTCAATACACAGAATTATACTACATCATTTGGCCAAACGTGGTACATGAATCCAAATTCGGTCTGCTCGAAATTGGTGCATTTCTTGGTTACGCCGGTATATTTTCATTGGTAGTTTCAACATGGCTGGCAAAAGCAAGTCTGGTGCCCAAAAATCATCCATATCTGCAGGAGAGTTTACATCATCATTTTTAACATATAAGAAAATAAATCGTTTGCAGTTCCTGATATTAAAGGTTACAAACTGCAATTTTTTCGGAGAATTGTGATTGTAAAAATGCTGTTCAACATAATTTGTAAAAACTCGGTTTTGGGGATTTGAAGTTTTGATAGTTCTGTTTATTGCTATACATTTATAGCATTAACTTTTATACCTATCCGATGTTTATCAATTCAATTCTTCCCAACTGGTCTGAAGTAGGAATCTTCGAGCAGGTTTTCTGGGTAATTACAATTCCGGCAACTGTTGTTTTCCTGATTTTACTGGCATTAACAATTTTTGGAAGTGATGCCGATGTGGATGTTGATACTGATGTTGACGGAGATATTTCCGATGGCGATTCAATCCCATTCCAGTTTCTTTCGCTAAAAAATATTGTTGCCTTTTTTGCTGTTTTTGGCTGGTCGGGAATTGGTTTTATCAACGCAGGTCTTGCTTCGTGGCTTGTAATCTTGATTGCATTTATTTGCGGATTACTAATGATGGTTTTGATGGCTTCCCTTTTTTATTTTATGTCGAAACTCGCCGAAAGCGGTACTTTGAATATGAAAAATGCAGTTGGCAAACTGGGGGAAGTTTACCTTGTTATTCCCGGAAATCGTGCCGGAATTGGAAAGGTTCAATTAAATGTTCAGGGTTCGTTGCGCACGCTTGACGCAATTACCGATGATGCCGAAAACATTTTAACTTCATCCATAATTGAAGTTCTTGAAGTTATAGATGACCAGATTCTTCTTGTAAAAAAACAAGGAAGATAAACTTCAACTAATGTATTTTTGTCTTGATACTTAAATCAATTAATCTTAAATCTTAATAAAAATGAACAACTATTTTGTTATCCTTATCAGTATCGCTGCACTTTTTGTGTTTATAATTATTGTTGCAATGATGCGGCGTTACAAGCGCTGTCCCTCAGATCGAATCCTTGTTGTTTATGGTAAAATTGGCAAAGGTGCCGATCGTGAATCACGTTCTGCAAAATGTATCCATGGTGGGGCTGCATTTATCTGGCCAATCATTCATTCATATGCATTCCTTGATTTGACACCCATCTCAATCGAAATTAATTTGAGAAGTGCCTTGAGTAAACAAAATATCCGGGTTGACGTTCCATCCCGTTTTACAGTTGGTATTTCAACTGAACCCAATATTATGAATAATGCGGCTGAACGACTTTTAGGATTGACTCAGGATTCAATAAGCAATCTAGCAAAGGACATCATTTTCGGGCAATTGCGTTTGGTGGTTGCCACAATGGATATTGAAGAAATAAACAGTAACCGTGATAAGTTTTTGGCTGCAGTTTCGTCAAATGTGGAAGCTGAATTGAAAAAGATTGGCTTAAAACTTATAAATGTAAACGTAACCGACATCAACGATGAATCGGGTTATATTGATGCACTTGGTAAAGAAGCTGCTGCAAAAGCAATTAATGATGCCAAAAAAAGTGTGGCTGAGAAAAATCGTGACGGAGAAATTGGTCAGGCGAATGCACACCGCGAGCAGCGTGTTGAGGTTGCCAGTGCCGATGCAACAGCTGTTGAAGGTGAAAACGTTGCAAAAGTTACTATTGCAAATTCTGATGCCGACCGTCGTGAGCGTGAAGCAGAGGCAAATCGTCGCGCGGTTGCAGCTGAAAAAGTGACCGATGCCCAGGCACTTCAGGAAGCTTATGCAGCAGAAAAACTTGCTGAGCAGGTTAGGGCCGAAAGGGATAAAGCAACACAAACTGCAAATATTGTTGTACCTGCAGAGATTGACAAACAAAAAGTGGAAATTGATGCCGAAGCAATTGCCGAACAAACCCGAAGGATTGCAAAAGGTGAAGCTGATGCAATTTTTATGAAAATGGCTGCCGAAGGAAAAGGTATTTACGAAATTCTGAGCAAACAAGCCGAAGGTTTTGACCACCTGGTAAAAGCCGCCGGAAACGATGCACAAAAGGCTGTTTTGATGATGATTGCCGATAAATTGCCCGAGTTGGTTAAGACTCAGGTTGAAGCTATTAAAAATATTAAAATCGACAAAGTTACAGTTTGGGAAACCGGAAACGGCAAGGATGGAAAAACTTCAACTGCCAATTTTATGCAGGGAATGTTGGGATCAATTCCTCCGTTGGATGATATTTTCAAATCGGCTGGAATGGAACTGCCAAATTACCTAAAGGGAAAACAGGCGGAAGAAGTGAAAATTGAGGGAGACGATAAGAAACAGTAAAAACCTGTTTAGTAGGAAAAATAAAGGTTTTTATTCTGAATGTTTGACAATAATTTAAGTTTAATAATTACCGGTTTTTGAAAAGGAACCGGTAATTTTATTTTATATTTCTGACTGGGTTTTAGAAAATCTTATTATTTGAAGTATTATTTTTAATCCGATTAAAAAAATAAATCTATGGAAATTTTCAGTGCCCGGAATGTGAACAAGGTATTTGCCGATACGAAAGCATTAACCAATATCAGCATTTCGGTAAACGAACAAAGTATTTTTGGTTTGCTTGGTCCGAACGGTGCGGGGAAAACAACCTTAATCCGAATCATCAATCAGATTACCGCACCCGATAGTGGTGAAGTATTTCTTTCAGGACGAAAGATGACACGCGCTGATATTGGCCAAATTGGTTATTTGCCCGAAGAACGCGGTCTATATAAAAAAATGAAAATTGGGGATCAGGCAATTTACCTGGCCCAGTTAAAAGGAATGAGCCGACATGACGCCATAAAAAACCTTAAAGTTTGGTTCGAAAAATTCGAAATAATGGCGTGGTGGAATAAAAGTATAGAAGAACTTTCAAAGGGGATGCAGCAAAAAGTACAGTTTATTACAACGATTGTGCACAAACCCAGGTTACTTATTTTTGATGAACCTTTCAGCGGCTTCGATCCAATAAATGCAAATCTTTTAAAACAGGAAATCCTGCAGTTGCGTGATGAAGGTGCAACAATTATTTTCTCGACCCACAATATGGGATCGGTAGAAGAATTGTGCGATCACATTGCACTTATCAATAAATCAGTGAAAATTGAAGACGGGCCAACTGATGAAATCCGTGAAAAATACAAATCGAATATTTTTGAGGTTAAGTATAAAGGTGATTTCGATAAAGTAAACAACGCTTTAAATCAGCAAATTAAGGTTTTAAGTCATCTTGAAAATAATCGTGAAAATCAAATTACTATTCAACATATTAACGGAAAATCAAATAATGATTTAATTAAATCATTGATTCCGGTTGCCGAAATTTTGTCGTTTGAAGAGAAGATACCAAATATGAACGATGTATTTATTAAGGCGGTTGGAGAATCTAATAGAAAGTAAACAAATCCCATTTACCTTACATAAAAATTGGGGAAGAAAATCCAAGTAATAAAAATTGAAGAAATGAATAAAACGCTGATCATATTAAAAAATGAATACCTGAAAAGGGTAAAAAAGAAATCATTTATTATTCTCACATTGCTCGTTCCTTTTTTATTTGCGGGAATGTTCGCGCTCATCATTTTTTTATCAATAAATAATGATAATAAAGAACGAACGATTGCAGTTTTCGATGAATCCACCTTGTTTTTAAGTCAGTTTGAACAGGAAGGGATGACAAAATATAAATTCATTCCCAAAGAAGAATATGATAAGTTGAAAGGCAATTTAAAAGGGAGTGAATATTATGCTCTGCTTTATATTCCTCAGGATATTTACTCAAATAACTTTGCCCAATTGATATCTGAAAAACAGGTGCCGTTTGAACTGAATGAGCAAATTGAGCGGAAATTGAGCCAATATATTGAAAAAGATAAAAGGCAGAAAGTAATCGATGAAACCGGTATTCCCGATTTGGAAGAACGGTTGGCAGGTACAAAAACATGGATAAAACTTAACACACTGAAAATTTCGGAATCCGGTGAAACACAAAAAAGCTCTTCTGTAATTGCTTTTATTGCAAGTTATGCCATGGGAATTATCATCTACTTTTTTGTTTTTATGTATGGCGCAATGGTAATGCGAGGTGTAATGGAAGAGAAAAAAAGCCGCATAATTGAAGTAATTATTTCATCAGTAAAACCGTTTGAGTTGATGGCGGGTAAAATTATTGGTACAGCTTTGGTAGGATTAACTCAGGTGGGTATTTGGATTGTACTTGGATTTGTTGTTTTGGTTGGGGTGCAAGGTTTTTTCTCTCCCGAATCGGCACAGCAAATGGGACAAAGTATTATGGAAAGCCAGCAGCAAATGAATCCGGCAATGTCGCAGGCTGCCGAAACGAATAAAGTAATGGAAGTAATGGAAATGATTGGGAACTTGAACATTCCACTTATCCTGTTTTGTTTTGTTTTCTATTTTCTTGTCGGTTATCTGATGTACAGTTCACTTTTGGGCGCAGTAGGTGCGGCGGTTGACAACGAAGAAGATTCGCAGCAAATGGTTTTCCCTGTTACTTTTCCACTCATTCTTTCAATTATGGTACTTTTCCCGATTTCAAGAAATCCTGAAGGTCCGGTTGCATTCTGGTTTTCAATCATTCCACTTAGCTCACCTGTTGCAATGATGGCGCGAATTCCTTATGGCATACCAACATGGGAATTGTTATTGTCGATGTTTTTATTGGTTTTAACAACCGTTGGCGCTATTGCTGCAGCTGCAAAAATATATCGTATCGGGCTTTTAATGTATGGCAAAAAAGTAAATCTCAAAGAATTAATTAAATGGCTCAGGTATAAAAATTAAGTTTCTGAAAACAATTTAAATTTAGTGTTGTTTATGTTTTTGATTTTTAAACTAGAAGCCACAATAAATAATATGAAAAACACAATATTGAATAATTACATGTGTTGCTGTTTCAGCAGGAAACAGGAAAGTGTTTTTCAAATTGTTTAAATGAGAATATTCAATAACAAAATAAATGAAAGGCTTTCCTAAAATGGGGAGCCTTTTTATTTTAACCGATTTTAAAATAAAATTATGAGAGCAAAAAACATTTTGGAGACCATTGGCAACACGCCACATGTGCGACTTAACCGTTTATACCCAGCTGATTATGAAGTATGGGTAAAAGTAGAAAAAACAAATCCCGGAGGAAGTATTAAAGACAGGATTGCGCTTTCGATGGTTGAAGATGCTGAGAAAAAAGGAATTATTAAGGAAGGCTCGGTAATTATTGAACCTACTTCAGGAAATACAGGCATTGGTCTGGCGCTTGTTGCAGCAGTAAAAGGGTATCGTTTAATCTTAACAATGCCTGAATCAATGAGTATCGAACGCCGGAAAGTGTTATCGGCGCTGGGTGCTGAGTTGGAGCTCACACCAAGAGAAAAAGGAATGAAAGGTTCCATTGCCAGAGCCGAAGAATTGGCTTCAGAAATCGAAAACTCCTGGATTCCACTGCAATTTGATAACCCTGCAAATATTGAAGTCCACCGTAATTTTACAGCACAGGAAATTCTCAATGATTTTCCGGAAGGCTTTGATTACCTGATTACCGGAGTTGGAACAGGTGGACATATCTCAGGCGTTGCTGAAGTTCTAAAACAAAGTTTTCCAAACATAAAAGTGTTTGCCGTTGAGCCTGAGGCCAGTCCGGTTATTGGAGGTGGGCAACCCGGACCACATCCGTTACAGGGAATTGGGGCAGGTTTTATCCCAAAAAATTTACACACTGAAATACTTGACGGTACAATTGAAGTTGGTAAAGATGAGGCATTTGAATATGCCCAGAAAGCTGCCAAACTAGAAGGATTGTTTGTTGGAATTTCATCGGGAGCTTCATTGGCTGCCGTAGCAAAAAAGATAAAAGAATTGCCCAAAGGTTCCCGGATTCTAACTTTTTCGTATGACCACGGCGAACGTTATCTTTCGGTTGATGGATTGTTTTAATTAAAAGCAAAAAAAATCCCCCTGTTACTATAGTTCACAGGGGGATTTGATTTAAAAGTACTTACTGTTTTCTGTTAATTAAATTCAACCGGCATCAGGTATTTAACCGGAACAGATTTTCCGTGTTGTTTCCCGGGAGTCCAGTCGGGCATTTGTGAAGCAATTGTCGCAGCAGCTTTTAGTACTTTTTGATTGTTCCATTCACTAACTGATATATTTGTCACTTTTCCTGTTTCAGAAATAGTAAACATTATTTTAGCCTTACCTTTTATATTATCTATTCTTGCCAGGTTTTCCTGCATTTCTGCAATATATTTGGCCAATTCATAAATGCCACCCGGAAACTTTGGTAAATCCTCAACAATGATAAAAAGCTCTTCACCATCATCACTTATTGCCGGTGGCGGCGGGGGTGGCGGAGGAACATTTTTATAATCAGGCAGGTCGATGTAAATCACTCCTTCTTTCAGTTTAGAAGTAAAACTTCCGTTTTCCAATGCTGTTCCTGAAGCTGCAACTTTCATCACAAAAGATTCAAACCCTACATACGAAACTACAAGTTCAGAACTCAAGCTTCCCGTATTATTATCCACTTCAGGATTTGGGTCAGTTACAGTAAATTTCCCGTCCTTGTCGGAAACAGTTCCGATTGTGGTGCCTTTGATAATAACAGAAGCTCCTTCGAGCGGTTTTCCATTATCGTCCCGAACCACTTCCCCTTTAATTACGAACTCTTTTTCTCCTTTCTGAACAACTGTTACCGGATTCAGTATTTCAGTTGGTTTTGCTTTGTATTCAGGTTCGGCAAAAGCAAAAAGCAGCAGCGCAATTGCGGGCAAAGCCAGCGCAAATTTTGTCCCGTGTAATCGGGATGTTTTCTTTTTCGTCATCATTTTTAATCGATTTGTGTTAAGGGCAAAGTTCAGGTTGTTGGTAATTCCAATAATCTGCATGCCCATTAACTGGTTAATTAATAGTGCCTGATACCTGCCTGCATTGTGTCCCTGCGCAAGGACACCTTTGTCTGCAAGGTATTCATGATTTTGTTTAATAGAATGTTCATAGAACCAAATAAATGGGTTGAACCAAAAGATGACTGTCAACAGTTCTATAAAAAGCAGGTCGAACCAGTGATTCTCACGAATGTGCACTTTTTCGTGAGCCAGAATATCAGGCAGGTCTTCCTGTGTATGAAACTTCGGGTTAAAAAATACAATGTTGAAAAACGAAAATGGCAAACCGTATTTTTCGTTTTCAACTACACGGATTCCATCAAGCGATTTTACCCGGTGTTTTATCATTAGTCGAATTAAAATAAAGGTTTGAATTAGCAACCTCAGTAAAAACAGGCTTGCTCCGGTAAGATACACAAGTAAAATCGCTTGTTGCCAGTTAAATTTTTCGTCAGGCAATTCAGAAGCCGTAACAACAGGTATGTTTTTAAAAGTATCGGAAATCGATTTTAAGACTGTTTCATTATTTTCGGGATCGGCTAAAACTGAATACTGAACGGGAAAAAGAGGAAGAAAAATTGCAGTGAACAAGGCGGTTAACAAAAACCAGCGGTTTGCTGTGTAAAAGGTTTCTTTTCGCAGGAAAAACCAATAAACAAGGTAAAACAACACAATTCCCGACGATGCTTTTAGCAGAAATATAAAAATTGTTTCCATGGCTTTTATTTGATATCGTCTTTGTTTAATTCACTTTCCGTGATTTTAAGTATCTCTTCCAATTCGGTAATGCTCAAATTATTTTCTTTTGCAAAAAAGGTTGCCATTTTCGGAAATGAACCATTAAAATAGTCGCTCAGCAAAGTTTTAAATTGAAAACCTGTGTACTCCTTTTTACTGATTTCGGGAAGAAACAGGTTTACATTTCCAATTTTTTTTCTTGTAACAAAACCTTTTTTCTCCAAAACCGAAAGAACTGTCGCAACTGTTGTATAAGCAGGCCGCGGTTCATCAAAACCTTCAACAACATCTTTTACAACTCCTTCCTTTAAATTCCAGAGGATTTGCATTACCTGTTCTTCAGCTTTGGTTAGCGATATTATTGTTTTCATATGGATAAATTTTCAATTAGTATTGATAATAATATTCGTACAAATAATATTCTACTACAAACATAGTAATAGTATTTTTAACGCGCAACTATTTTTATAATAAAAATACTATAAATGTAGTAATTGTGTTTTTTCAAGGGCGGTTTGTGTTTTCCAATTTCTTCTTGTATTCTTTTAGTTTTATTCTAAAGCAAAAAAAGCTGCCTAAAAATCAGACAGCTTTTACAGTAATTTAATGGAAATTAATTGTTGGTTCCCCATTTAATCTGAGTTTCTCCTACTGAAATTTCCTGAATATTGTATGCAGCATTTGAACTGTTTGCATCTGCATCATTTGTGAATGCATTTATTTGTAGCAGATAATTTTGTCCTTCAACGGCGGCTTCGCTCCAGTAACCTGAGTTGGTTGAGCTGGTTACTGAATATTTGAGAACATTGGAAGCTACACTATACCCTGAAAAAATGAGTTTACCACTTGTATTGTACATTTTAATAAAATACCCATCTGTTTCAGGAATTGCGCTCCATTCAGTTTCAAGTGTTATTGGCGAGCCGCTGAAATCTATTTTGCTAAATTCAGGGACCGCCAGCCCATCATAACTCAATACATCCGGTACAACTTGTGTTTCACCATCCATATCTTTAACTGTAAAAGAATAACTTCCTTCTACAGGTGCAGTGCTTGTAAAATCTGAATTTTCAGGTTCTTTCCCTAAATTGAAATTTGAACCGGACTGGGCTGCAAGCGCTACATTTCCTCCGTTGTTTGGGATTGCAACAGTTGCGCTCATTAAATTTTTGTTGGCATATGCATAATAGGCTGTTGCTGATTTAACTTCCCCGTCAAAATCCTTGTTAATTACATAAACATCGGTTAAAATCTCCAGTTTTTCTTCAACATCATTACACGAAACGGCAGTAATTCCTGCTAAAATCAAGAAAATAGAATTCTTTAAAAATCTTTTTGTTTTCATTTTATTGTTATTAATCATTTTTAAAATAATGGCCTTATGGAATTAAAACGTAAAAACCATCAAAACCAATATCTGTAAGATTGAGAAAAATTGGAATGGTTGCGTGTAAAAAGAAAAAAATAATTAAAAATTGAAGTTCAACCCAACTCCAGAATTGATTTTTTCAATTGTTTTTAATGTACTGAATAATCTCTTTCAGCAAATAATCAGCTGTTTCAACATTAAAAATATTCTGAAATGTGAGTGTGAGTTTATGGTTTGTTTCCTTGAGTTTACCATTTCCTGTTTTTTGAATGTACTGAACAATTTTCATAAATTCAGCCGATTGGTAAAATTTTGATTTCTGGTCGGAAACAAAATAGCAAATCATGTTTTTGTTTTTCAATATGATTTTTTCCATGCTCAATTCGATTGCTTTCCAACGCAGTCGAACCACTTCGAGCAATTCATTACTTTCCTGCGGCATTTTTCCAAACCTGTCGATCAAACCTGTTTTAAACAGTTCAAGTTGCCGTTCATTTTCAATATTGTCGAGTTCGCGGTAAAGCAACATTCGTTCTGAAGTGCCTTTTATATAATCATCGGGGAAGAGCAGTTCAAGGTCGGTATCAATCTGGCAATCGTTAACGAAATTGAGTTTTAGTAAAGCCTGTGTTTGTTGTTTGCTATCGTCATCGTCAAACAACCCGGCAAACTCTTCCTGTTTCAATTCCTGCACGGCTTCGCTCAAAATGCGATGGTAAGTGTCGAACCCAATGTCGGCAATAAAACCGCTTTGTTCGGCACCGAGCATATTTCCGGCACCGCGGATATCGAGATCCTGCATGGCAATATTAAAACCACTTCCCAAATCTGAAAACTCCTCAATCGCTTTTAACCGGCGGCGTGCATCGGCATTAACTGTTGCCAGCGGCGGAGTAATCAGGTAGCAAAACGCCTTTTTATTCGAGCGGCCAACCCTGCCGCGGAGTTGGTGTAAATCACTCAACCCGAAATTTTCGGCATGGTTTATAATTATTGTGTTTGCATTCGGAATATCCAGGCCTGATTCGATAATTGTTGTAGCTATCAGTACATCAAAATTCCCGTTTATAAAATCGAGCATCACTTTTTCAAGTTTTGGCCCGTCCATTTGTCCGTGACCGACACCGGTTTTTATTCCCGGAACAATTTTTTTCAAGGTTGCTTCAACTTCATAAATGTTTGAAACCCGGTTGTGGATAAAGAAAACCTGTCCGTTTCGTTCAACCTCGTGTGTAATTGCATCGTGGATCATCTGTTCATTAAAACCATGAACTTCGGTATTAATTGGGTAACGGTTTGGTGGTGCCGTCTGGATTATCGACAAATCCCGTGCACCCATCAAAGAAAACTGCAAAGTTCGCGGAATTGGTGTAGCTGTTAAAGTCAAAGTATCAACATTTACTTTGAACTGTTTCAGTTTTTCTTTTACAGAAACCCCAAATTTTTGTTCTTCATCGATTACAAGTAAACCAAGATTTTTAAACTTAACATCCTTGCTAACAACACGGTGTGTGCCGATTATAATATCAATTTTTCCATCTGCCAGATCCTTTAAAGTTTCTTTTATTTCTGAAGTAGTTTTTAACCGGCTTACGTATTCAATGCGAACCGGAAAATCTTTTAATCTCTCCGAAAAGGTTTTATAATGCTGAAGCGCCAAAATAGTTGTAGGTACTAAAACTGCCACCTGTTTACTGTCGGCAACGGCTTTAAAAGCTGCACGAATCGCCACTTCTGTTTTTCCAAAACCCACATCGCCGCAAACAAGCCTGTCCATTGGGATCAGTTTTTCCATGTCATTTTTTACGGCAATCGTGGCTTTTTCCTGATCGGGTGTGTCTTCATAAATAAATGATGCTTCCAACTCGGTTTGCATATAAGTATCGGGCGAAAAAGCAAAACCTTCTTCACTGCGGCGCCTCGCGTACAGGGCAATCAGCTCTTTCGCAATATCTTTTACCTTGGCTTTTGTGCGGCTTTTCATTTTTTGCCATGCACCTGTTCCAAGTTTATTAATGTTGGGTTCGGTTCCCTCTTTTCCTTTAAATTTCGAAATGCGGTGAAGCGAATGGATGCTAACAAGGAGCGAATCATTGTCTTTGTAAACCAACCTGATTGCTTCCTGCATTTTCCCGTTTACTTCAGTTTTTACAAGCCCGGCAAATTTCCCGATTCCATGATCGATATGTACTACATAATCACCCTGGTGAAGCAGATTCAATTCTTTCAACGAAATGGCTTCACGTTCGGCTTTACGGTTTTTGAGTTTAAAACGATGGTAACGTTCAAATATCTGGTGATCGGTGTAGCAGCAAAATTTAAGATCGTGATCAATAAATCCTTCATGAAGAATAAAGTTAACAGGGTTAAAACTTACGCTCACTTTTGTGTCTTCAAAAATCGATTGTAATCTTTCTATTTGCTTTTCCTGGTTCGAAAGAATAAAAATTTCGTAACTCTCATGTCTGAAAGCTGCAAGATTTTCTCCAAGTAGTTCAAAGTTTTTATTGAAAACAGGTTGTTTTGAATTGGAAAATTCGAAATGGATTTTTGGTTCAAACGCCAAATCAGAGTCAAATTCAAAAACTGTATTTTTGGCCATTTCTGATTTTAAAACCTGACCGGAAACAATTTCATTTTGAATGTTTTTCTCGCTTGCCTTATCCAGTATGGTTTGCCTGTGAATGTCGGTTACATGTGCAAAAAACTGATTCAGGTTATTCCCAAACCAAATATTTTCAGTTTGAAAAAAGCTTACAAATGAAATGCGGGAACCTTCAATTTCTTTATCCTGAATGTTTGGGACAATTGTAATATTCTCAAATGATTCTTTCGAAATCTGGTTATCGATATTAAAGCTCCGTATTGACTCAACTTCATCGCCAAAAAAATCGAGGCGATAGGGATCTTCATTCGAAAATGAAAAAACATCCACAATACTACCGCGCACCGAAAACTGACCCGGTTCATAAACAAACTCAACACGCTCGAAACCATATTCATACAAAAATTCATTAAGGAAATCAGTTGAAATTTTGTCTCCTTTTTTAACCCAAAGTGTATTTGATTTCAACCCGGCCTGCGAAATAACGGTTTCTACCAGCGCTTCGGGATATGTAACAATAATATATGGTTTTTCGTTCAGCCAGATTTTGTTTAAAACCTCGGTTCGCTGTACAATATTTTCCTGTTCGGTTTGTCCGTAATGAATCGACCTTTTAAAGGACGAAGGGAAAAAGAGGGTGTTTTCCGTAATCCCAAGATTATTTAAATCATCATAAAAATAGGCTGCTTCCTCTCTGTCGTTCAGCAGGATAGTAAATGTTTTTGATGTTTTTCGAAAAAGGTTGGCAAGTAATATGGTTTTGGAAGAGCCAATAAGTCCTTTCAGATGAATTTTTTCACCCGGGGGGGTATTCAGTTTTTCAATTATTTTTTTGAAATTTTTCTGCCCCTGAAAGTATTTTAGAAACTGCCCCGTCTGCAAGTTTTAAATTTTGGGCAAAGATAAAGAAATATTGGATGCCGGTTACCGGATTCCGGATACTGATTAATTTACTATTTAACTATTTACCATTTACTATTTGTTGAATCCTTGGAACCAGATACCAGTTCTTTTAACGTATTACCCGCAATCCGTTTTCTAACCCTTATCTTTTAAAAACTCAAGCACCATTTCGGCATCTTTTGCAGCATCAACCTGCTCGTTTTTATAGGCAATTTTTCCTTCTTTGTCAATAATAAAAGTCCAGCGACTTGCTGTTATTCCCCTGATCAGGTTAACATTTTGCCCATCAATTTCTTTTGTAACTGTGCCTCCATCACGTGTGGGCACTCCAAATTTTCCGGCAATTTCACCCGATTCATCCGAAAGGAGAGCGAAGTTGAGGTTTTCAGCCTGTTTAAAGATTTTCAAACCCTCAACATTATCGCCACTAATTCCAACCACAATGGCATTTGCCGATTCAATGGCAGGTTGTGCATCACGGTATGCACAGGCTTGTTTTGTGCAACCTCCCGTCATAGCTGCCGGATAGAAATAAACCACAATGTATTTTTTACCCTTGTAATCATTTAAATTCCAGGTGCTTCCATCGTCGGCAGTGGCATTAAAAACGGGAGCTTTATCACCTACTGAAAGTACTTTGGAGTTCTGGCCAAAAGTAATTCCGGCACTAATCAGGAAAGTAAAAAGAGAAAATAATACTCGTTTCATTTTTGTATTTTTTGTTTCATCACTTAAACATTTGGGTTTATAAAAAGTTTCGGTTATTAATTTAAAAGGGAATAATAGTCATAATGCAACGTAGCGGGTTTAAATCTTTTAACTAACTTTAAGCCAACTCGTTGAATTATGGGACATGCTTACAAATACCGATGTGAACACTGTGGTTATGAAGAACAATTTAACCAGGGTCATGGTTTTATGGTGCACTCGCAACCGCTTGGTGAATATTTGAAACAGAGCCAAAAGCTGTTTCATTACAAAACACAAAATGTACTCGAAGATCTTGCAAAGGAGGATGGCAATTTATATCTGAAAGCAGGATTTCAGATTTATAAATGCCCCAAATGCAAAATTTTACAGGACAAGACGGAAGTAACTGTTTTTAAGGATGAAATTGTAATACACAAAAGTGAATTTCGTTGCAGCGCTTGTCGCACGAGATTAAAACTCACCAACATTCACCGTTTGAAAAAAGCGATTTGTCCGAATTGCCATAAGCGTACTTTTCAAATGAATCATAACCATTCTGATTTGTGGAATTGATATTTCCGGACTTGTCAACGTGCGAACCCGATTGTTATCGGAGCTGACAGCGTTAAGATTAGGGATAAACTAAAATTTTGAATTGACCCCGTCTGCAAGTTCCTTAAACAAAATGTTTTTTGGAAATCGTTCTGTAAGAACCTTAAAATGAACCTGTCCCTTTTCGGGTTGTTTTTCCACTTTTGTATATATCCTTCCTAAAAAATAATGTGCCATTGTTGACAATATCAAATCTTTGTCGCGGCTGAATTTTTCAAGAGTGGAAAGTGATTGCAGGTATTTTTCTGATTTGTTTCCAAAAGAAAACGGATTCATATTTTCATCGAAATAATCAAAAAGAGTAAGGTAAAAATCGAATAAATTTCTTTTGTCTCCCAAAAAAGTCAGATCTTCTTTCCTGAGGATTTCAATTTGTTTACGAACATCAGAACGAATAATTAAAGCGCCAACGAAATTATATCTCTTTATTTCATAACGCATTTCGTATGACAATTTAATCAGGTTATTGATTTTGGCTTCACGAGTTGTTTGTTTTGAATTGTCAAATTCGTCCAAAACCTCGTTTAACACTTTTGCATCCTGTTTCGATTTTGACAAGCTGTATTTCCACCAAAATAAATCAAGTTTAAGAATGTTGTGATAAAACGGGTCAACACTTGCGTTTTTCTGTTCAAGTGCTTTTTCGGCTTCGATAAATTGTTGATTGTAAATTAAAGTGAAAATACTTTGAACTGTTGTATCTTTTTCAGCTGAAAATAAGGCTGGCAAAAGGGAAATCATTAAAACTACAATTACCAAAAAACGCAGATTCATTGGGTTATCATTAAATTTTGGGTTGAAAAATCATACCAAAATGAGGGATTCCGTCCTCAAGGTATTCATCTGTAACTATTTCAAAACCCAAATTTTCGTAAAACTTTCGCAGGTATTTCTGTGCGCTGATTTTGATTTTTGTGGCTTTCCATTCTCTTAAAATGAAATTTTTTGCTTCATTCATCAATTCAATTCCAAGTCCGGTTCCACGTTCTGATTGTTTAACTACCACCCGGCCAATTGAATATTCAGAAAAACGGGTTCCGGGTTTTAACAGGCGTGAATAGGCAATTATTTCATTGTTCTTTTTTATAAATTGATGGACAGCAGATTTATCCAAACCATCCAAATCGTTGTAAACACAGTTTTGTTCAACCACAAATATTTCGGCACGAAGTTGAAGGATTTCGTACAGTTCATCAAAGTTTAGTTCCTTAAAAGTTTTGAATTCGAAATTCATATTTCACAAATAATTTAATTTCTAATATCCAATTCTCAATTGTTTGGATATTGATCATTGAATATTCTTTATTGGATATTTTACTTACTTTTCAAAAAAACAAACTTGCTATCATTGTGAATACAAGTCCGCAAACTGCTATAATTGATTCCATGACTGTCCAAGATTGCAGGGTTTGTTTTTCTGTCATTCCGAAGTATTTTCCCACGAGCCAGAAACCGCTGTCATTTACATGAGACAACAAAGTTGCACCCGAAGCAATGGACAAAACAATCAATGCACGTTGCGGATCATTCAATTCAAATTCGCCCAAAACCGGCGCAATAATTCCGGCGGCGGTAATCATGGCAACAGTAGCCGAGCCTTGCGTAACACGCACAACAGCAGCCAGCAGCCAGGCCAGTAGAATTGGTGGCAAAGAAGAATTAGCCATCGATTAGGCCATAATTTTCCCGATGCCACTGTCAACCAGAACTTGTTTTAAAACACCACCTGCACCGGTTATTAATATGATAATTCCGGCTGGGCCAAGTGCTTTTGTACTCAATTCAAGTACTTTTTGTTTATTCATTCCGCGTTTGATACACAAAAAATAGGATGCAATTAAAGTGGCAATAATCAATGACGAAAATTGATGGCCAAGAAACAGCAAAACATCCGTAAAAATTGATTTTGGGAAAAACCCTTTTTCTACTGCCAGTCCGGTAAAAGTATTTATCAAAATTAATACAAGCGGAATTGAAATAATAAGTGCAATGATTGAAAATGAAGGTAAATTGTTTTCATCGTAGTCTTTAACATCGGGTTTGTACAATTCGGTCGGTGCCTCAATATAAATTTTCTTTGAAATATAACCGCCCCAAACCGGACCGGCAATTATTGCAATAGGGAATCCGATAATTATGCCCAGAAAAATCACCCATCCCAACTGAACATTGATAATATCGGCGACAGCGACGGGGCCGGGAGTTGGCGGCACAAAACTGTGTGTAACTGCCAATCCTGCCAATAATGGGATTCCATAATAAAGCAATGATTTTTTTGAATCACGTGCAAGTGCATAAATAATTGGTACAAGAATGATGAATCCCACATCTAGAAAAACGGGAATTGCAACCACAAAACCGGTAACAACCATTGCCCAGGGAGCGCGTTTTGTACCAAACTTTTTTAATAATGAATGAGCAAGAGATTCTGCGCCACCCGAACTTTCGAGCATCTGCCCGAAAATTGCGCCCAACCCAACTACAGTTGCTACAAAACCAAGTGTTCCGGCCATCCCATCCTGAATTGCTTTTGTAACATCATTCAAAGGCATTCCGGCAATAATACCCACGTAAATGGCAGTTATCAACAGCGAAATAAAAGCACTGATTTTCATTTTCAGTACCATAAAAAGTAAAAGTGCAACTGCTGAAATTACGATGAATATGAGAAATGACGTGGACATTAAATTAAGTTTTGATTAGGATGTTAAAGTTAGAAATTGAGTCGGGTTCTGCAAGTACCAGGTTAAAAAGGATGGCATCTGCAAAACTGACGATGCCATTCAATATTCAAATTCTCAATTATCAGGATAGACGGAGTTTCTATTTTCTTCCAATTTCCCTTGAACCTGCACCTTTTTCCATTCCTACATTCAAATCTCCGAGTTCAATCCGTGCGGTTTCAACAATTTGCATTATTTCAGCTGCTTTTTCGGGATAATATTCTATTACATTATATTGTTCGCCGGGATCGCGCATCATATTGTACAGTTCTGGTTTTTCAACTTTCATACTTATTCTTTTACCACCGTAGCCATCTTTCGCGGGTTCGGTATTGTATGATTGCCAGGTGTGTGGCAAAACCAATTTCCAGTTTCCTTTGCGAACGCCGTTAAGGTTGTTTTTTCCGTAGTAAAACAAAATATTGTCGCGGGGTTCAGCATCTGTGTTTCCTTTCCAGAGTTCTGTAATATCAACGCCATCAATTTTTAATGCAGGCAGGTTTGTTCCTGCAATTTTTGCAAAACTTGGTAAAATATCCACAGCACAACCAATTTTACTGCAAATGGTTCCGGCAGGTGTTTGTCCCGGCCATTTTATGATAAACGGAACCCGTTGTCCACCTTCCCAGCTTGTGGTTTTTCCTTCACGCAATCCGCCAGCCGAACCGGCATGATTTCCGTAATTCAGCCACGGGCCGTTGTCGGTAGTAAAAATAAAAATTGTGTTTTCCGAAATTCCGTTTGCTTGTAAGGCTTTTTCAATTTCACCTACGACCAGTCAATTTCCATCATTACATCGCCATAAAAACCTTGTTCGCTTTTTCCGCGAAATTTATCGGAAACTCCAAGTGGAATGTGTCCCATAGAATGTGGTACATACAAAAAGAAAGGCTTTTTCGCATTTCGGTTGATAAAATCAACGGCTTTTTCTGTGTATAAAGTTGTAAGATTATCCTGATCCTGTAAAGTTTCAATATATTTCTTTGTTTCGTTACCTTCAATCAGTGGTAATTCAGGATAATTGTCCCGACCTTCACCCGGTTTATAATGAGTTCCATCGACATGTACTGGCCACATATCGTTTGAGTATGGAAGTCCTGTGTATTCATCGAAGCCATTTTGTAAAGGCAAAATTCTTTGTGATGTCCCAAATGCCATTTCCCGAAAATTGCTGTTGTATAACCCTTTTCTTTAAGCATTTCGGCAATTGTGGTTTCATTTTGGTTAATTCCGACAGTATCCTGAGGGAAAAGTGCTCCTGATATTCCAATTCGATTTGGATAACAACCTGTAAGCAATCCGGCCCGTGAAGCGCTGCAAACCGGTTGCGCCGAGTAGAAATTTGTAAAACGCATTCCTTCGGCAGCCATTTTGTCGAGGTTGGGCGTTGTCCAGCCGGTAGCGCCCTGGGTGCCAATATCACCGTAACCCATGTCGTCGATAAAAACTACAACGAAATTGGGTTGAGTTGATTTTTTAACTTCTGTTTTTGTTGAACATGAAAAAAGTAAAAAGGCAAAAAGAAGGCAAGAAGAATAGCAATTTTGTTCATTTTATTCGGTTTTAATTGGTAAAATAACTTTCGAAGATGAACAAATATAACCATTTCAGAAAACATTCAATATCAAAAAAGGGCTTTAAAAAAAGGCCATCTCAAATGTGATGGCCTTCATTAAAATATCATTTCATTGCAATTCTAAATCAAATTTGCATCCTTTAAAAGTTGTTCCATTTCCTGTTGAACTTCTTTGGCAGCTTCACAGGCTTTTTCTGCAAAACCTTCCCCATTTGAAGCATATATAATTGCTCTTGAAGAATTTACAAGCAATCCGCATTTGCTATTCATTCCAAATTTTGCAACCTCCTGCAAACTTCCGCCCTGTGCGCCAACTCCAGGTACAAGTAAAAAATGATTGGGAACTATTTCCCTGATTTCTTTTAACTTTTCTGCTTTTGTTGCGCCAACCACATACATCATATTTTCTTCGCTTCCCCAGTTTTGAGAAGTTTTTAGTACCGATTCAAAAAGTAAATTTCGACTTTCTTCGTCCTTTAAAAACTGAAAATCGAAAGCACCTTTATTTGATGTAAGCGCCAGAAGAATTACCCATTTATAGGGATAAGTCATAAATGGTTTTACTGAATCTTCACCCATGTAAGGAGCAACTGTTACCGCGTCAAAATTCATTTTTTCGAAAAATGCACGTGCATATAAATTTGAGGTGTTCCCAATATCACCTCGTTTTGCATCTGCTATCAGGAACAGATTAGGGTAGTTTTCACGAACATAATGCACTGTTTTTTCAAGGCTTTCCCAACCTTTCGAACCCAAACTTTCATAAAAAGCAAGGTTAGGTTTGTAAGCCACTGAAAATTCTGCTGTCGCATCAATTATTTCTTTATTGAATGAAAACACAGGATCCGTAGTATCAAGCAAATGTTTTGGAATTTTCAGGATATCAGTATCCAATCCAACGCAAAGGAAACTGCGTTTTTTTTGTATTTGTTCGAAAAGTTGTTGTTGATTCATGTTGGAATATTTGTAGGAAGGCTAGTGACCGAAGAAAGTAGTGCTTCCAATGCTAATAAATTTATATTTGAAAATAAGTTAATATCCAAATCTTCCCTCAATAATACCAATTACAGAAAGGTCTTCATCCAAATCAGGCCAGTGCAACCCTGTTCCACCACAAATAATTTCGATATTATTTCTTTCTTTCACTGTTGCGTTTTTAAGTTTATTGTTTTTCTCAACAGGGAAACGGATTTCTTTATTATCCGACATTAACATGCAGATCATTCCGTTTTCGTGCCAAACTTTGCTTACAGTAAAAATCAATTCAGCTACCATGTACTTCATTCCATCTGCTTTTAATTAATTCAACATTTTCTTTAATCAGTTCTTCAGCCGTTTTCAGTTCATTAACTTTCATTCCCTGCGAAAATTCAAGTTCAATGGGTTCCATCCAATATTTGGCAAAACCTCCTGCTTTTCTAACGTGAATATGCATTGGTTCGTTTCCTTCATTTGCATAAAAGAAAAAAACAAATCCAAATTTTCGAAAAACTTCAGGCATATTTCAAGTTTTTTCCAAAGTTAAAGAAGTTCAAATTAGTAAAAAAAATCGTGTTCGAATCATCAAAATGAGGACTTTTTAAATCTCAGTCTCTTTCAGTTTTTCAGCGTTCTCCTCAATCATCAGTTTTTCAATGATTTCATGGATATCGCCGTTAATAATTGCCTGAAGATTATACATGGTCAAATTTATCCGGTGATCAGTTACACGTCCCTGCGGCCAGTTATAAGTGCGTATTTTTGCCGAACGGTCACCTGTGGAAACCATAGTTTTTCGTTTCGATGAAATCTCATCAATATATTTTTGATATTCCATGTTATACAAACGGGAACGAAGCTCGGTCATCGCTTTGTCGAGGTTTTTTAATTTCGATTTCTGATCCTGGCAGGTTACCACAATCCCGGTTGGAATATGTGTTAAACGAATTGCGGAATAGGTGGTATTCACCGACTGGCCACCGGGGCCGGATGAACAATACTCATCTCTTCTGATATCTTCATTTCTTAATTCAACATCAAACTCATCTGCTTCAGGCAAAACTGCAACAGTTGCCGCAGAAGTGTGCACGCGTCCCTGTGTTTCAGTTTGTGGAACCCTCTGAACCCGATGAACTCCCGATTCATATTTTAAAATTCCGTAAACACCTTCACCGGTAACAGTGGCAACTATTTCCTTAAAACCACCTGAAGTTCCTTCGCTTATATGGCTGATTTCCAATCTCCAGCCTTTTTGTTCGCAGAATTTTGAATACATTTTGAACTATTTTTATATTCCTGGTTCAGTTTTACATACCGTTTCATATCGTTCATAATAGCAGGATCAGTAATTTGTTGCTGAACCTCTTCAAAACGGTGTTTTATAGCTTCGTATTTTTCGAGTAATTCGTATTGTGCCATTTTTATGTTTTTTTGAAAATTTTGTTAAGATGGATTTTAAGATTCGGGATTTTGTGATGGTCTCCAAAACCACAAATTATGGAAGTATTATCAAATGAAGCTAATAAAAAAAGGTCCCTTTATCCGTCTTAATAGTAAGCTTTTTACCTGCAAAATGTGCAACTTTCCCAATGATTTGTGCATCGATGTTAAACGATTTTGAAATAGCAATAATTTCGTTGGCAAACTCCGGTTTTGTGTAAATCTCAAACCGATGTCCCATGTTAAATACTTTGTACATCTCTTTCCAGTCAGTTCCCGATTGTTCCTGAATAATTCTGAACAGTTGCGGAACAGGGAACATATTGTCTTTTATTACATGAACATCATCAACAAAATGCAGCACTTTTGTTTGTGCTCCGCCTGAGCAATGTATCATTCCTGAAATTTGACTGCGGAATTTACCGAGTATTTCTTTTATCACAGGCGCATAGGTCCGGGTTGGCGAAAGAACAAGTTTGCCAACATCAATACCCAGTTCCTCAATTTTATCAGTGAGTTTATAATTTCCTGCATAAACCAAACTTGCAGGAACTTCAGAATCAAAACTTTCGGGGTATTTTTCAGAAAGGTATTTGGCAAAAACATCGTGCCGTGCTGAAGTCAAACCATTACTTCCCATTCCTCCGTTATATTCGCTTTCGTATGTTGCCTGTCCGGATGAGGAAAGGCCAACAATTACATTTCCAGCTGAAATTCGGTCAGCAGAGATAACATCATCCCGTTTCATGCGACAGGTTACTGTTGAATCTACAATTATGGTTCGCACCAAATCGCCAACATCGGCAGTTTCGCCACCGGTTGAATAGATGCTAATTCCTTGTTCACGCAGTTTGGCAAGTAATTCTTCTGTACCATTAATAATTGTTGAAATAACTTCTCCCGGTATATTATTTTTATTTCTTCCGATTGTTGATGAAACCAGAATATTTTCAGTTGCACCAACGCAAAGCAGATCGTCAACATTCATTATCAGGGCGTCCTGAGCAATTCCTTTCCAAACTGAAAGGTCACCGGTTTCTTTCCAGTAAAGATAGGCCAGCGAAGATTTTGTTCCAGCGCCATCAGCGTGCATAATATTGCACCAATCAGCATCTCCTCCCAGAATGTCGGGAACAATTTTGCAAAAAGCTTTTGGGAAAATGCCTTTATCGACATTTTTATGGCTTGTGCACATCCTCTTTTGATGCTGAAACTCCCCTTGCACTATATCTTGATTCGGTAATCATTTGCAATTCGTTTTTAATGGGCGCAAAATTAACATTTTAAATTCAACTAAAATAAAAAATGGAAAGCCAGGTAATTTTGACTTTCCAGATTTATCATCCGATGACTTCCTGCAATAGAAAAGTCAGTGGATGGTAAAAAAATTGCTAAGCGTACAAAAATCGTTTAATCTTTTTTGTAGGTGTTTTTTCAAACGGATCTGATTGCAAAACAACCTGTTGAATCCTTGAAAACTTATTTACCTCTTCGTTAACTTTTTTATGGATTTCTTTTAAAATTTCCTCCGATTTATCGTTAATATATTGTTGTGCTTCCAGCTTTAAGTGCTGGAAATTACTCTCTATTTCTTCCATGTTTAAATGAATCATGGCAACCAGTTTCCCTTTCTTTTCGATCACCAAAGATTCAAGTACAAACCGCATTTTGTTTATTACCGATTCAATTTCTTCGGGATAAATATTTTCGCCACTTGCCCCCACAATCATTGTTTTTATGCGGCCTTTTATATGCAGCATTTTATTTTTGTCGAAACTACCGCGGTCGCCGGTTTTGAACCAGCCATCTTCAGTAAAAACTTCGCTTGTTATTTCCGGAGCTTTGTAATATCCACGCATCACATTTTCTCCTTTGGCCTGAATTTCCCCTTCACCTGTAACCGGATCGGCATTTGCAATTCGAAGATGTACGCCTTCCATCGCAATTCCGGTTGACCCGATTTTCGTTTTGCCCGGGGTTGCACCTGCCAAAAGCGGCGAAGTTTCTGTCAATCCATATCCAATTGCATACGGAAATCCACCTTCATATAAAAACCTTTCAACTGTTGGGTCAAGTTTAGCGCCGCCAATTCCAAAAAACCTAAGTTCACCGCCAAAAGTTTTGTAAAGTTTTTTGGCTGCAACTTTATTCAATACTTTTCTGGTTGGTGCCAGTGAATACAAAAACCTTGTAACCGGGCTTTTTTGAAAAGCCGGATATATTTTCGATCTGAAAACCTTTTCGATTATAAGTGGAACGGTTAGCATAATTGTTGGTTTTACCACTTCAAGTGCCGGCAATAAAACCGATGGAACCGGTGGTTTACGGAGATAATGAATTGAAGCTCCATATTTCACAGGTAATAAAAACCCAACTGTGTTTTCAAGAGTATGTGAAAGTGGAAGCAATGAAATAAAACGATCGCTGGTTTTAATTTCCTGCAAAGTGTAACATTGTTGTGTTGTCCAGGCCAGATTTTTATGTGTAAGCATCACCCCTTTCGAATTACCTGTTGTTCCCGAAGTATAAATAATGGATGCCAAATCCTCTTCTTCAACTTCTACAAAAACAGATTCATTTACAGTGGACGGCAATGAAGATTTTAATGCATCGAGATTTTTAGCTTTCACATTTTTTGGTACAAGCGCAAAATTTTCAATAAGTATGATTTGGTCGAGAAGTTGTTGTGATTCAGTGGTTAAACTGCCAAACAACCCTGAAGAAACAAACATTACTTTTGCTTCGGAATGTTTAATTATTGTTTTGATTTCGTTGTCATGAAAATCAGGTAAAATTGGAACTGCAACCGCACCAACAATTGAAATTGCAAAAAAGGCAACTCCCCAGTTTGGCATATTTGTGCTCAAAATGGCTACTTTATCACCTTTTACAACACCCAATTCCGAAAGTAAGGTAGCTACAAGTTTAGCATCATTACCCAGTTGCTGATAAGTATAATTTTCTTCACCCACAAAAACCAACGATTTTTCGTTTGAATAATTCTTCACTGACTCGTTGAAGAGGGCGGAAATAGTAAGTTTCGACTTTTTTGTCATTTTAATTCTTTACGTTTTGTTTTTCGTAACAAACAACAGTTATTTGCCATTACCGGCACCGACAAAAGTAGTAAAAAATAATTCCGTGATGCTTTATGAATTTTTATTTCAATATTTGTATGTGTTTGTTCGATAGTAGGTTATGATTTTTAAATTGTTCTGTTTTAACTTTTTTTATACATTGCAATTGCTAAACAAAAAGTAATTTTAGACTATTATGGTCAATATATCAGAAAAACAATTAGTTACTCAAACTGAAAATTATATAAAGGATGTTTTTGCAGATGAAGGAAGCGGTCACGATTGGTGGCACATTCACCGTGTTCGGAACCTGTCTGTGAGAATTGCAGAGGCCGAAGGAGGTAACCGCTTTGTTATAGAAATGGCGGCACTTTTACATGATATTGATGACTGGAAAATTACAGGCGATAAACAAACTTCGAATGCCGAATTGTGGTTGAAGAACATAAATGTAAGCGAAGCGGAGGTTAACAAGATACTTGAAATCATCGGACAGGTTTCGTTTAAGGGTGCGGGAGTTGAAACATTTGCAACTTCTGTTGAAGCAAAAATTGTACAGGATGCCGACAGATTGGACGCCATTGGCGCCATAGGTATTGCAAGAACATTTGCATATGGTGGAAATAAAGGACGGCCAATTTATAACCCCGGGATAAAACCTGAATTACATAATGATTTTGATAGCTACAAAAAACTACGGCACCAACTATAAATCATTTTTACGAAAAGCTGCTATTGTTAAAAGATCGTTTAAATACCGACACAGCCATTGAATTGGCAGAAAAACGGCATATATTTATGGAACAGTTTTTAGAACAGTTTCTTAATGAATGGAACGGTTTCGATTGAAACAAAGTTGTTTTCGAGTTTTAATGATTTAATCTTTTTGTCTCACTATCTTTCAAGAAAATTATGAAAATTGATCACATAGCCATTTGGACCCGCAATCTCGAAGGAATGCGCAACTTCTATATTCACTATTTTGATGCTTCAAGTACTGAAATTTATTACAATCATTCAAAGGAATTCCGATCCTATTTTCTTTCTTTTGATACTGATTGCCGATTGGAGATAATGGAAATGCCACGGATTCCGGCATCAAGGAACGATGCTGTTAAACAGTTTATCGGAATTATTCACTTTGCAATTAATGTTGGTTCACGTGAAAAAGTGGATCATCTCACTAAAACGTTGAAAAATGATGGTTATAAAATAGTTAGTGAACCGCGTACAACGGGTGATGGATATTACGAAAGTGTTGTTCTTGATCCGGATGGAAATAGGGTTGAGATAATGAATTAACCACAATAGTTTTTCCCCGACATTGTTTTGACCTTTTTTTCAAATAAATAAGCCATAACCTATGAAATCTAAAATCTTGAAAGGCTCACCGGCACTTGTTATTATAATAATTCTCATTGCAATATTATATCAACGAAACAAGGATAAAATCCCCGATGAACTGCCAAATATTTTATGGCTCACAAGTGAAGACAACAGTCCGTTTTTAGGATGTTACGGCGATGAATTTGCCACAACACCAAATCTTGATAAACTTGCAGCTGAAGGTTTTTTATATACACATGCCTATGCAAATGCCCCTGTTTGTGCGCCAACCCGGAATACAATACTTACCGGTGTTTACGCCTGTTCGGGCGGAAACGAAAATATGAGGAGCAATTATCCCAAATCGGAGATTGTAAAAACTTATCCCGAATACCTGCGACAAGCCGGTTATTACTGTACCAACAATGTAAAAACAGATTACAATCTGGGAAACTTCGATGATAAAAGTATTTGGGACGATTGCAGTAACAAAGCGCATTACAAAAACCGACCAGAAGGAAAACCATTTTTTGCCGTTTTCAATACAACCATCTCACATGAAAGTTGCCTTCATAATTCTATACCAAAGGAAGATCTAAGACACAGTCCGGAAGAAGTTCCACTTCCGCCATATCATCCGGCAACACCCGAAATGAAACACGATTGGGCGCAGTATTACGACAAAATGGAAGATATGGATACCTGGGTGGGCGAAAAATTAAAGGAACTGGAACAGGCCGGTTTACTTGAAAATACAATAGTTTTTTATTATGGTGACCACGGTGGTGTTCTTGCCCGCAGCAAGCGATATGTTTACGAAACCGGAACACGTGTGCCATTTATTATTCGAATTCCCAAAAAATATAAATACCTTTTTCCTGAAGAAAAGGTTGGATCGAAAGTCAATCGCCTGGTTAGTTTCGTCGATTTGGTACCAACACTTTTAAGTATTACCGGAACTCAAATACCTGAATATTTGCAGGGAAACGCTTTTTTGGGAAAGCAGAAAACTCCTGATCCTGTATATGCTTTTATGTTTCGCGGAAGGATGGATGAACGCTTTGACATGAGCCGCGCAGTGCGGGATCAACGGTTTCGGTATATTCGAAATTATATGCCATATAGAATTTACGGACAGCATTTGGAATATTTGTGGAAGGCACCCTCAATTGGTTCGTGGGAACAGGCTTTCTTAAATGGCGAGTGTAATGAAATACAAAGTGCTTTTTGGAAAACAAAACCTGTTGAAGAACTCTACGACACAGAAAATGATCCCTGGGAAGTAAATAATTTAGCCACCGATTTAAATTATACTGATGTTTTGGAAAGAATGCGTGCAGCCAATAAGGATTGGGTTACCAAAATTTATGATGCAGGTTTTATCCCTGAAGCTGATCGGGTTGATCGTGCCGGAGAAATGCCTGTTTATGATTATATGCGCTCAGTGAATGTTAAACTGAACGAAATAATTAATGCTGCTGAAATAGCAACCCTCGGTCAAACTTCAAACCTTGAAACATTAAAGAATTACCTGAAAAGCAACGACAGTGCTGTAAGATATTGGGGAGCAACCGGATTGTTGATATTAGGAAATCAGGCGGAACCGGCAATCGATGAACTAAAAGCTGCAACTTCTGATAAATCGGCAAATGTAGTAGCAGTTGCGGCAGAAGCTTTATATAACCTTGGAGAGAAAGATACAGCCAATAAAGCGTTGCTGGCAGTTTTGAAAAATCGGAATGAAATGGCACGTTGCCACGCTTTAAATGTAATTGATTGTATTGGCGAAAACAGCCTGAAATAGATAAAAGATGGAGTTGTAAGATGGTAAAAAGGCTGAAAAGCTTTCCCGGGAACAATATGATTTACGGGGAGCAAAATGGCTTTTTGAAAAATGGGATATCAATCCTGAGGAGTATAAAATTGATTTTGTATGGTAGTTTTTTTCATTTATTTTCAATTTCATGAAATATTTACTTGAAGGACAAAAATCGAAACGATTGAGCTACAGAATGCTTGAAGAAAATGATTTTGATTGGTGGATGGAATTTTCTTCCAATCCGGAAGCAACCCGATATTTCGATATTTCGGGAAAATCTAATCCTGAAGATTTTTGCCGGCTCTGGTTCAACAAAGTTTTTGATAGGTATAAAAATGATACTGGCGGGCACAATGTTTTAGTTGATCTGAAAACCGGAAAACCTGTTGGAATGTGCGGCCTGCTGGTTCAGGAAGTTGATGGGATCAAAGAGCTTGAAATCGGATATTCACTTCACCCGGCTTTCTTTGGAAAAGGTTATGCAACCGAAGCTGCAATGAAAATGCGGGATTTTGCTTTCGAAAATAATTTTGCCGACTCATTGATTTCAATTGTTCATGTTGATAATTTAAAGTCGGCAAATGTTGCACTTAGAAATGGAATGATACTTGAAAAGTCAACAAATTATAAGGGAATTCCGGTTAATATTTTCAGGATATTTGTTTCAAGATGAACTGGTAATTGTTTATCCAGATATTCAGCAGCAACTTCAACTTCGCTATACCACTCTTCACCGTATTTTCTGATTAACGGTTCTTTCAGAAATTTGTATAACGGTAGTTTCGCCGATTTACCGCAGGCTTTTCCTTCTTTACAAATGGAAAGTTCCTGATAATTTACTGCATCATAATTTTTGTATCCTGTAATTCTGATGGGGAAAAGATGGCATGAAACCGGTTTCCTGAAAGTTGTTTTTCCTTCCAGATATGCTTTCTCAATTCCACATTTCAGAATACCTTTTTCATCAGTAAATGTGTAAACACACTGCCGGTTGTGTAGCAGCGGGGTAACCAAATCTCCATCACTGTCAATTACCGAAAATCCCTGTTTTTCAATTTCATGTTTATGTTTACCCGGCAGGTAATCACGAAAATTTGGATATTCCTTTTCAATAATTTCAGCTTCCTCTTTTGTTAAAGGAGCTCCTGAATCACCTTCTTCGCAACATGCTCCCTTGCATTTCAACAAATCGCAAAGAAATTGTTCTTCAAAAATATCGCGACTGATTATGGTACGGCCAATTTCAATCATAAGCCCCCTTTTCCAACCCCGAAGGGGGAGAAAATGAACAATCTTTTTGTGCTTCAAATTAAAATTTAGGTATTTCAAAATCAAATATGTGGTTTCTCTCCCTCCCCTGGGAGGGCGGGAGAGGCTTTTATCAAATTTTTCCCCGTCATTTCTTTCGGAACTTCCAATCCCATAACATTCAACAACGTAGGAGCAACATCAGCAAGAATACCGTTTTGCAGGCTGATTCCTTTTTTGTCAGAAATAAAAATACATGGAACAGGATTCAGTGAGTGGGCTGTATTTTCAGAGCCATCCTCATTAACTGCATTGTCAGCATTTCCGTGATCAGCAATAATCATAATATTGAAACCACCTTCCAATGCTGCTTCAACAACTTCTTTTGCACACTGATCAACAGCTGTAACAGCTTTGTAAATAGCCTCATAAACACCGGTATGTCCAACCATATCACCGTTCGCAAAGTTCAGACAAACAAAATCAGCTTCACCGTTCCTGAGTTTTGGAACAATAGCATTTTTAACTTCCGGTGCCGACATTTCAGGCTGCAAATCATAAGTCGGAACTTTTGGCGATTGAACCAAAATACGGCTTTCGCCCGGGAATTCATCTTCGCGGCCACCGCTGAAAAAGAATGTTACATGGGCATATTTTTCTGTTTCTGCAATACGGATTTGTTTCAAGCCTGCATTCGAAACCACTTCGCCCATTGTATTTGTAACATTGTCTTTGTCGAAAATTACATTAATTCCTTTAAAGTCGGCTTTGTAATTTGTCATGGTGTACCATTGTAAATTCATTGTGTGCATACCAAATTCCGGCAAATCTTTCTGCGTGAAAGCAATTGTTGTCTGGCGCAAACGGTCGGTGCGGAAATTGAAACAAATTACAACATCGTTTTCTTCGATTAATCCAACCGGGTTTTGTTTTTCATCAACCATTACAATTGGTTTCATAAATTCATCGGTAACTCCGGCATCATACGAAGCTTTAACAGTGGCAAGCAAATCAGTTGATTTATCCCCTTTCCCATGTGTATATAAATCGTAAGCCAATTTTAAACGGTCGTAATTTTTATCGCGGTCCATACCAAAATAGCGGCCAATTACCGAAGCGAATTTTGCATTTGTGGTTTCAAGAGCCATTAAATCTGTTTCAAGGAAACCATAACCTGAGCGCGGGTCGGTGTCGCGGCCATCCATTAAACCATGTACAAAAACATCTTTCAATCCCATGTCTGTGGCAATCTGGCACAATGCAACCATATGTGAACTCAGCGCGTGAACACCGCCGGGGCCAATTAATCCAATAAGATGAACTTTCTTATTATTCTCTTTGGCATAATTATAAGCTTTCAGAATTTGTGGATTTTCCCACATTGATTTATCGCGGATTGCTTTTGTAATTTTCACCATATCCTGATACAAAACACGTCCTGCACCAATACTGAGATGACCAACTTCAGAGTTTCCCATCTGACCTTCAGGTAGACCAACGTCTTCACCACAAGCCATTAACTCTGAATGCGTATATTTTTCAATTAATGAATCCATGAAAGGAGTTGGTGCTGTTGCAATGATATCACCTTTTGAACCATCGCCAATTCCCCAACCATCGAGGATCATCAATAATGTTTTTTGAATTTTTGCCATTTTATTTATTCTTTGTTTTTTGTCTTGATATTCAATACTAATTGTCTTTAATCTATCAGCCGACAAAAGTATCCTTTTTTAAATCATTAAAAGAATAACAATCGATAGGATGAATTGATTTAACAAATTTTTAGGGGTGAGGCGTTTGAGTTCCAATTCGCAATGCAAAAAATACAAATTGAAAATTACTTCACTCAGCGCAACCAAAGTTTAATTATCTTCATCATACTAAAAACAATAAACTGCCTCACCGTGAAAACTTTTTTCTACCCGTTGTTTATTTTACTTTTTACTTCCTGTTTGAGCGATGTTGAAAATTACAGATACAATTCTCAGTCGGATATCAATATTTTCCTTGTTAAGGAAGGGCAACTTTTGATTCATGATTCTGACGTTGATCTGAATTCACTTGAATTAGAATCCACTCCGTGGGTTAAAAGCACTGAAATTGACTTGTACGACTGGTCATCACATACTTTTTATTTAAATACAGAAAAGGAAAAAGCGAAATACTCCGGCCGGCATTTTGTTGTAGTTTCGGGTGATGAACGACTTTTTATTGGAGTATTTTTTCCGATGTACATGTCATCTTTTCCGCAAATGCCATCAATCAGTCCTGAAGACGCAATTTTTTATCCAAAAAATGTAATTCATTTTGGTCAGTTGGGACATCAATTTACCGGAAATCTGGAAGGGCAAAAAGAATTTAAAAAAGTGCTCATCTCATCAGACTTATTGCGGGAAGGAATTAAAGTTGAACTTACTCGTGTTAAAAAGAAAAACCAGACAACAATTAATTACTCATTTCAGGTTACCAATATCGACAGGGAAAATATTTATGTTCTCGATCCCGATAAAATGGGTGCTTCACGGTTTCACTATGTAACCAACGGAACATGGCTTTCGGTGAACAACACTTATTATTTTCCCAATCAGGTTAATAATACCGCATTTGACAAAGTTCAGGACAGTTGGTATTGCAAGTTAAAACCGGGAGAGAAAATGACAAGAAATGTGGAATTGTCCAATTTTCCATCGCTTCCTTCAGGAAAAGTAAAATGTTCTTTTTCATTTCCCGGTTCAAATATGAAATCGGGAGATTGGAAAAAATCTGGCGGAAGAATCTGGATTGGAGATTATTACGTTGAAAAAGAATTGGAGATTGAATAAACTGGGATTGCAATTTCTTACCGCGGTTTTTCGGAGGTTATAATATTTCTGCACCCACACTTCATCCTTAAAAATCAACACTTCGGTAACCTTCATTTTTGCAGCCCACACTTTCACCTCAACTTTGAGTTATCAAAAATTCATTAACAGAAGTTATTTTGAAAACTCAAAGTCATGAAAACAATTTTTACAACTTTATTCCTTTTCATTTCAATCATCTCATTTTCTCAATTTACAATTTCGGGCAAAGCACAAACTGAAAAAGGCGAACCATTGCCCGGTGTTAATATTTTTATTGAAAACAGTTATGATGGTGCGAGTTCCGATGCTGATGGAAACTTTAAATTCAAAACTTCAGAATCAGGAAAAAAGGTTTTGAAAGCTACTTTCATTGGTTACAAATCATGGCAAAAAGAGATTGATTTATCGGGAAACCTTCAAATTGAAATTGAAATGAAGGAAAGTGTAAACACGCTTGATGCCGTTACAATCACCGCCGGCAGTTTCGCGGCAGCCGATGAATCCCGCGCTTCAATAATGAAACCACTCGATATTTATACTACGCCCAGTGCAAATGGCGATGTAATGGCTGCAATGCGCACAATGCCCGGTACACAGGCAGCTGCCGACGATGGACGGCTGATGGTTCGCGGTGGCGATGTGTACGAAACAAAAACCTACATCGACGGATTAATTGCCGCAAAACCATACTACTCGAAAACGCCTGATATTGCTACCCGGGGACGTTTTGCACCTTCCCTCTTTAGTGGTGTAATGTTTAATTCAGGTGGATATTCAGCAGAATACGGACAAGCACTTTCGTCGGTGCTGGTTCTCAACTCAAACGATATTGCTGCCGAAGATGTCACAGGTATTTCACTGTTAAGCATTGGAGGAGAGGCAAATACTACACAAAGAATGAAAAATTCGTCGTTTGGTTTATCGGGAAGTTATACAAACCTTTCACTTTACGACAAGCTTTTCAACAGTTCTGTTGATTGGGAAAAACCGGTTGAAGCAGTTAACGGAACGGCTGTTTACCGTTACAAAACAAAAAGTAACGGCATGTTAAAAGGATTTCTCACGACCGACTACGGCAATCTTTCCTACCAGGTTCCAACCGCTGATGAAAATCAGAAAATGCTGATTTCAAACAAAGGATTGACAACATATTCGAATCTCTCATACAGGGATTGTTTCTCTGAAAAATCGTGCTACAAAATTGGTGTTTCAACAACTTCGCAAAACAATAAAACCGGACTGGGCGATAATTCGGTGGAAACTGCTGAGTTGAATATTGAAACCCGTTTTACCGTTATTCACGATATTTCGGAAGGAGTAAAATTTACCTGGGGTGCCAACGAAACTTACAATAAATTCAATGAAGATTACATTGAAAATAAAGGACAAACCTACAATTCTGATTACATCGACAATTTATTTGGAGGATTTATCGAAAGCGAAATCAAATTCACAAAAAACCTTGCAATTCGTCCCGGATTGCGTTCAGAATTTGATTCAGTAATAAAAAAATGGAATTTAGCTCCCCGTTTTGCAATTGCAGTGAAAACCGGGAAAGACGCTCAATTGTCTGCTGCGTGGGGAATGTATCATCAAACACCACAATCGGAATATTTAAAAATTGAGACAAAACTTGATTTTGAGAAAGCAACTCATTACGTATTAAGTTACCAGTTTGGTGAAGTTTCGAAAAGGCTTTTCAGGGCCGAAACATATTATAAAACCTATAAAGATTTGATTACCTGGCAAACTGGTGATTTCAATTTGCCTTCAAATTTGATTAACAATGGTAGCGGGTACGCCGGAGGATTAGATATTTTCTGGCGCGACCAAAAAAGTATAAAAGGTTTTGATTACTGGGTAACTTATTCATTTATCGATACAAAAAGAAAATATATGGATTACCCGGAAAAAGTTACACCTGATTTTATCTCGGATCATACTTTTTCTGTAGTCGGGAAATACTGGTTGCATAAAATCAACACCCAGGTTGGAACTTCGTTTACAGCTGCAAGCGGAAGACCTTACAACAACCCGAATTCAACTGATTTCATGGGAGAACGAACAAAACCTTATAGTGATTTGAGTGTGAATTTTAGCCATATTTTCTATATCGGCAACCAGTATTCGGTTTTGTATTGTTCGGTAAATAATGTTTTGGGAAGCGAAAATGTATTGAGTTACCGTCCAACGGGAATTACTGATGCACAGGGAAATTATTCATTGATTCCTGTAAAACGTGATTTAAAAAGGTTCGTTTTTGTGGGCTTGTTTCTAAATTAAAGAAAGGAGGCAAATATGAGATTAGGAGGTATTTTGGATGCCAACCAGAACGTATGGTGGCTTTTCGAATTGTTGGCAAGAGAAGACGGAAAGTCGGGCTGTCGCCGACTGATTGAAATTCTTTAATTCGTTTCCGACAATCCCTAAAATCCAACAGTTCGGTAACAAACAATTTCAACCCAAATAATTTAAGGACAATTTTGAATTAAAATTATTAATCGATAAAAGCAAAAAATTATGAAAACAATTATCACATTAACAGTTCTTCTTTCAGTTTTTACTTCTACGGCTTTTTCTTCGAACTATGAAGAAGCAATGAAAACCAACATCTTAAAAATAGACGAATCAAAAACACTGCAGATTTCACAACCCTTGCCAACCAATTTCAACGCATTGCAAATGCTGAGAAAGACAAGTGGTTACCGGGTTATTATGTTGCATATTGTTATGCCAGGGCAACCACAATTAGCGAAATGCCTGCCGATGACAAACACAAGCTGCTTGACCTTGCTCAAACACAAATTGATGTTTTACTGAAATCAAATATAGCCGAATCTGAAATTTTTGCATTGCAGGGATTTATTTACCAGATGCGAATAACTGACATGATGAAGGGAATGAAATTCTCTGGTTTATCAAACGAATCACTCGAAGAAGCTGAAAGACTTAATCCAAACAACCCACGGGTGTATTATTTACGGGGAGCAAATATTTTCTACACACCAGTGGCTTTTGGTGGAGGGAAGGAAAAAGCAAAACCAATGTTTGAAAAAGCGGCTGCACTTTTTGAATCTCAAAAGCCGGCGAATGAAATTTCTCCAAATTGGGGAAAAGAACATAACACCCAAATGCTTCAACAGTGCAATGAAGGTGATAAAGAATGAGTTTAGAGTGATTTATTAAATAGTTTATGATTATTTTGTCGTTTCCAAAAACAATTCTTTACTATTCAAATTCGCGTTATTAAAAAACATAATATTGACACAATAATAAATTATGGCATTTCAAAATTCTACTACAGTTAAAAAAAGTACTGTCGGTCAACTTCTGGAAATAGTACTAATGTCAATAGCAATTGGGTTGGTAACCAGTTTGTTGATGGGAGGAACTTTAATTAAATCAGTTGAAGCTTATTTATGGAATGCAGGTTATTCCATTTCCATAGGAATTCCACTGTTTTTAAATGGTTTTTTCTTTGAAAAAATTGCTTCCCGATTTATTGACTGGATTAAAAGGCCTGTTAAAAGTCTTTTAACCGCTCTGTCAATGCATTTTGTTTACACAAGTCTTGTAATTTTTTCGGTTAACTGGTTTTGGTTTATTCTTATTTTAAATCAAAATTGGGATACATTTTGGGGAACCAACAAGGGAACAATTATTTCTGAATACATCATTTTTATTATAATTGCCACTATTATTTATGCCATGTCTTTTTTTAAATCGTGGCGGGTTCAGGTTCAGGAAACCGAAAAAGTAAAAAGTGAAGCACTGGCTTTAAGATATAAAGTTCTGCAAGACCAGATTAATCCGCACTTTCTGTTTAACAGTCTGAATGTGTTAGGCAGTTTGATTGATGTTGATGTTGCAAGAGCAAAGGAATTTACCCGCGAACTCTCCCTGTTTTATCGTGATGTTTTACACTATAAAGACCAGGATATCATTTCCTTAAAAGAAGAAATTGAATTTGTCAGAAAGTATGTTTATTTACAGCAAATCAGGTTTGGCGAAGCACTTCAGGTAGAAATTATTGCTAACGAAAAGGTGGAAGGTAGTGTAATTCCTTTGTCGCTGCAGTCGCTTGTTGAGAATGCCATAAAACACAACGAAATTTCACAAGCCAATCCACTTAATATTGTAATTGCTATTTCCGATGAATTTGAATTAATTGTTGAAAACAATCTTCAACCCAAAAAAATATTGGAGGAATCAAGTCATACCGGGTTGCAAAATTTGGCTGGCCGCTACCTTTTTTTAACCGGTAAGGAAATGATAATTACAAAAAGCGATAACTATTTCAGGGTTAGTTTGCCATTAATTCAAATTGAAAATGTATGAAAATTCTAATAGTTGAAGACGAACCACTTGCAGCAGCACAACTTACGGCAAATATAGCTGTTTTAAAACCGGGAGCTCAAATTTTAGCTGTTTGTGACACCGTAAGAAGTGCTGTTAACTGGCTACAAAATAATCCGGCACCCGACCTTTCCTTTTCGATATCCAGTTGGGCGACGGATTGAGCTTTGAAATTTTCGAACTAGTTGAATTTAAACAACCTGTAATTTTTATTACCGCCTTTAACCAATATGCAATTCAGGCCTTTAAAGTAAACAGTATCGATTATCTCTTAAAACCGATTGACAAAACCGATTTGGAAAGAGCGCTTACGAAATTCGAAAACCTGACACAACCCAAAATTTCAGGAATTACACCGCTGGCTCTTGAAGATATTATTTCATCGTTGAAAATTAAAACCTATAAAGAACGGTTTTTGGTGAAGGTTGGAACTCATATTCGCGTAGCTGAAACCCGCGGTATTCTTTATTTCTATAGTTTTCAGAAGGGAACTTATATAAAGTTAAATGATGGAAAAGATTATTTGCTCGACCAAACGCTTGAACAAATTGAATTGCAGGTTGATCCATCTGTTTTTTTTCGAATTAACCGAAAATATCTTGTCTCTTTAAAAAGCATCACAGATGTAATTTCGTACAGCAATTCGCGCTTAAAACTTAAAATTTTATACCCAGTTGATGATGATTTTTTGGTTGCGCGCGAAAAGGTAAATCAGTTTAAAAGCTGGCTTGAAGGGGAAAAGGGTGTTTAGATCAGTGTTTAAAGTTTAAAGTTCAATGAAAACGAGTGAAATGGTTTGGGTTTCAAGCAATTTTGATGAGTTTCATAATTCCATCCCAAATCAGCCAAACGGCAAACATTGCTAAAAATGCTGCACAAACGCCAACCAAAATGCGATAGAATTTGTTGCTGAAAAATTTTCGTCCCTTTCCAACCGCGATTGAAATGGCCGAATACCAAACCAAATCACCTAAAATGTGCCCCACAAAAAAGAATGCAATTCCTGCAAAACCCAATTCTTTTGAAACCAAAACATAACCCAGTCCAATTGTTGCCCACCAAATTATCCAGTACGGATTGGCAAGACTCATCAATATTCCGGCTAAATATAAGTTTATGGTTTTGCCCGAAGTTGTTTCAGCTTTAATCTCTAATGTTGGCAGAGAACGGAACATACTTTGTGCCATCCAGATCATTATCAATCCGCCAACCATGGCCACACCCACAAAAAATATTTCGTTTTTGAAAAGAGGTGTCAACCCAAAAAACAATGCAAGTAAAAGTGCAATTTCCAAAACAGCGTGACCGGCAATCATTTTCGGACCAACCCACGGCCCACTTCTTGCACTTTCACCAATTGTCATTGTCATTAATGGTCCCGGCATCATTGCACCACTAAAAGCAATGAAAAACGAAGTGATAAAAATGGTAAGTAAAGAAAGCATTTTTCAAAGATAAAGTAAAAAACAAATATGGCATTTACAGCTTTTCGTGAAATGAAACCTCTTTCGCAATTCATGTTTTCATTATTTATAATTATTGCAAGTTTCCTTGCGTTTCTGGTGTTGTCGCTTGTAATTGCCATGCCCTTTTTTGGGTTCGAATCAATACTGAATATAACAAATATCAATGATTTGAATAACCCTGAAAGCATAAGAATTTTAAAGTATTTTCAAATCGTTCAGTCCATTGGTGTTTTTATCATTCCTCCGTTTATTTTGGGTTGGTTGTTTCACGGAAATATTGCCGAATACCTGAGTTTGAATAAATCTGTAAACTTTGCATCAGTACTTTTGGTTTTGCTGCTCAGTTTCTCAGCTTCACCATTAATAAATTTTATAGGTGAAATGAATGCAAACATGCAGTTGCCCGAATGGTTGTCGGGGGTTGAGCGCTGGATGAAAAATGCAGAGGAAAGCGCTGCAGTACTTACTGAGGCTTTTTTAAAAGTTGATAGTCTGGGTGGGTTGCTTTTTAATATTTTCATGGTTGCCTTTTTACCGGCAATTGGCGAAGAATTGCTGTTTCGGGGAGTTATTCAGCGTATTTTTACAAACTGGACAAAAAATATTCATTGGGGAATCTGGATTACAGCAATCCTTTTCAGTGCACTGCACATGCAGTTTTATGGTTTTGTTCCCCGCATGTTTCTTGGTGTTTTATTTGGTTATTTGTTGGTTTGGAGCGGCTCAATGTGGTTACCAATCATTGCACATTTTATTAATAATGGCGTTGCGGTTGTTGCAATGTATATGATAGATAAAAAACTTATAACTCCCGATATAGAAGAGATTGGATCTACTTCCGACAGCTATTACATGGCTGTTGTAAGTTTTGTTCTTATCGTAATTTTTATGCTGATGATAAAACGACAAAACAGTGAAGCTAATCAGGAATCAATATACTCCAAATAAACTTTACTGTTTTGAAATTCAAAGGCTAAGCAAAATCAAAAAGCAAATCCCGCTGTAGTTCTTTGTCGGTAAGCTTTCTCTTTTCTTTTCTCCGGAATATATAAACAATGCCATATTCCTGCGCAATCTGGCGTTTATGTTTCGGATTATCGGTTTTTATTCCTTCTTCAATTTCATTCCACAACTGGCTGATAAAATCGTTTGTGGTTTTTCGCAATTCCTGCATGGCGTTGTAGGTACGGGTTGTATTCTTTTTCAGGTTTTGCTGAAAAATTGCAGCATCCTTAAATTCTTCAACTTTAATCCGAACCAATGCGATTGATGGATTATATATAGCACTGCCGCCACTTTGAATACGTTTTTGTTCGCCTTCAACAACTTTATTTCCCCAATGCAAAATTTCTTCCTCAGTATTTAATGGCGGAACTTTACCTTCGAATTCGCCTAATCCATAATATTTAATTCCACCATTTATTTCACCACGTTCAGAAGTGAGGTACAAAACCTGGATAAAATGCGAAACATACATACGGGCTTTATCCATTTTTGCTTTAAACTCATGGTTTTTATCCGCCTGAATCTGAATATTCATTTCATAATGTTTCAACAGATTCTCAAATTTGCTTTTAACAATTTGAAGTTCCTCGATTGATTTTGCTGAAATAGCAACCTTTCCGTTTTTGAATTCCACTTTTTGTAAAGCGGCTTCAAGAGCTCTTGTCCTTGCTTTGTCAGTTGTCGGTAAACGTCTGTATGGCATAATTCTGTAAAGTTTCCTGCGAAGTTAATGAATCGCAAACAGGAATTTATTTGTTCGCCTACTTACTTATTCACAATTTGATGTGTATTATTTTTACAAAAAAAGCCTTCCAGTCAATTGACTGGAAGGCTTTTTTAATACTTTTTAATCATTTCCAAAGTTCAAAACTTTGAGAAAGTTATCTATTATATAGCTAAATTATTCGCTCATTCTTGCCACCAAATATTCCCTGTTCAAACGGGCAATATTCACAATAGAAATGCTTTTTGGGCATTCTGCTTCGCAGGCGCCTGTATTTGTGCAACCACCAAAACCAAGTTCATCCATTTTTGCAATCATGTTTCTTGCCCGGCTTTTTGCTTCAACCCTGCCTTGTGGTAATTTGGCCAAATGAGAAACCTTTGCTGAAACGAATAACATAGCCGACGAGTTTTTACAAGCTGCAACACATGCTCCACAACCAATACAAGCAGCTGCATCCATTGCTTCTTCAGCATCATCATAAGCAACCGGAATTGTATTTGCATCAGGAACACCACCTGTGTTTACCGACACAAATCCTCCAGCTTGAAGTATTTTATCAAATGCCGAACGGTCAACAATCAAATCTTTGATAACAGGGAAAGCCCTTGCGCGCCATGGTTCAATGGTAATTGTTTCACCAGCTTTAAACTTGCGCATGTGTAACTGGCAGGTTGTTACTTCAGTGTCTGGTCCGTGCGGACGGCCGTTGATATACAAACTGCAGGTTCCGCAAATTCCTTCGCGGCAATCGTGGTCGAAAGCAATCGGGTCAATACCTTTCTCAATCAATTCGTTATTCAGAATATCCATCATTTCGAGAAAAGAAGAACCTGTTGAAATATTTTCAATGGTATAGTTTTCAAATTTCCCTTTTTCTGAAGCCCTGTTTTGTCTCCAGACTTTTATATTGAGTTTTTTCAGAATTTTATCAGCCATTTTTTTAGATTATTAGATTATTAGATTCAAGTATCAAGTATCAAGACTAAAAAAGGCAGTCTTGTGTCTTGATTCTTTAAATCTTGATTCTCATGCTTATTTATATGAACGTTGTGAAAGTTTAATGTTCTCAAATTTCAGTGGTTCTTTGTGTAGCTCAGGTTCTTTTCTTTCGCCTTTGAATTCCCAACAAGAAACATAAGTAAACAGTTCATCGTTACGTTTTGCTTCACCTTCTTCGGTGGCCGATTCTTCACGGAAATGTCCTCCGCACGATTCATTACGGTCGAGTGCATCGCGTGCCATCAGTTCGCCAATATCAATAAAATCGGCAACACGTCCGGCTTTTTCAAGTTCAGGGTTAAGGTTGTTTAATTCACCTGGAACTTTTACGTCACTCCAGAATTCTTCACGAATTTTTTTAATTTCTGCAATTGCAATCTTCAAACCTTCGGCATTGCGTGCCATTCCAACATTATCCCACATAATCTGACCCAATTTTTTGTGGAAATAGTCAACCGTTTTCTTTCCTTTTATATTGAATAATATTTCAATACGACCGGTTACTGCTTTTTCAGCAGCCTCAAACTCTGGTTTGTTAGTATCTATTTTTGGCACCATGATTTCATCAGCAAGATAATCGCCAATGGTGTATGGCAAAATGAAATATCCGTCGGCCAGTCCCTGCATCAGAGCAGACGCGCCCAGGCGGTTGGCACCGTGATCCGAAAAGTTGGCTTCACCAATAGCATACAAACCGGGAACTGTTGTCATTAAATTATAATCTACCCAGGTACCACCCATTGTATAGTGAATAGCCGGGTAAATCATCATTGGTTCTTTATATGGATCAACGTCAGTAATTTTTTCGTACATCTGGAACAGGTTTCCATAACGAGCTTCAATCACTTTTTTTCCAAGCCTTTCAATCGAATATTTAAAATCGAGGAAAACTGCTTTTCCTTCGCCGTTTACGCCAAAACCTTCATCGCAACGTTCTTTTGCTGCACGTGAAGCAACGTCACGCGGAACAAGGTTCCCGTATGATGGATATCTTCTTTCCAAATAGAAATCACGATCTTCATCCTTTATATCATTCGGGCCAATTTCGCCTTTTTGCAATTTTACTGCATCCTCTTTTTTCTTCGGAACCCAAACACGGCCATCGTTTCGTAACGATTCCGACATCAATGTAAGTTTTGATTGCTGGTCGCCATGAACAGGGATACAAGTTGGGTGGATTTGCACAAAACAGGGATTTGACATAAATGCACCGTGTTTGTAACATTGCCATGCTGCAGATCCATTGCTTCCCATTGCATTTGTTGAAAGGAAAAATACGTTTCCGTAACCACCGGTTGCAACTACAACTGCATGAGCACCAAATCGTTTTATTTTTCCTGTAACCAAATCACGCGCAATTATTCCGCGGGCTTTTCCGTCAATTTTTACAACATCGAGCATTTCGTGACGGCTGTACATTTCAACAGCACCTTTTGCAATCTGGCGGTTTAAGGCCTGGTATGCACCAATCAACAACTGTTGACCGGTTTGTCCGCGTGCATAGAAAGTCCGGCTAACCAACACTCCGCCAAAAGAACGGTTGTCGAGTAACCCGCCGTACTCGCGGCCAAAAGGAACACCCTGTGCTACACATTGGTCGATAATGTTCGGAGAAACTTCAGCCAAACGGTAAACATTTGCTTCGCGTGAACGATAGTCTCCACCTTTTATCGTATCGTAAAACAGGCGGTGAACCGAATCGTTATCGTTTTGATAGTTTTTTGCTGCATTTATTCCGCCTTGCGCGGCAATTGAGTGTGCACGACGCGGACTGTCCTGGTAACAAAATGCTTTAACTTTATAACCGAGTTCAGCCAAAGAGGCAGCAGCTGATGCTCCGCCCAATCCGGTTCCAACAACAATAATTTCAAGTTTGCGTTTGTTGGCCGGGCTCACAACTTTTATGGCACCTTTGTGTTTGCTCCATTTTTCGGCCAGTGGACCTTCCGGTATTTTTGAATTTAATATGCTCATAACCAACTTCCTTATTTATATAAACCTAACATAAAATATAACGGGATGATTGAAAAACCAACTGCAATTACAATTGCATAAAGTTTACCAACAAATTGCAAACGTTTTAACCAGTTTTTATTATTCAACCCCAGTGTTTGAAAAGCAGACCAAAATCCATGTGAAAGATGGATTCCAAGCAAAACTCCGCCAAGAATATAAAACAAACCATACACTATACTTTCTTTGAATAAACTGGCAACAAGTGTGTAGGTATCTTCCAAACCTTCAGCTGTTTTTGGCATTGTATGGGGATTAAATTTAATCACCCAAAAGAAATCGATAATATGCATCACCAAAAAAACAAGTACCAATGCACCTAAAACAAGCATATTACGTGATGCCCATGAACTTGATGCTCCCATATTTTTTGCTGCATACTTTACCGGACGTGCTTTCCAGTTTTTGTATTCAAGGAAAAACGACCAAAAAATGTGAATCATAAATCCAAGCCCCAATATTGGTTCCATAATTTTAATCAGTGGATTGGTTGCCATGAATTCTGCTCCCTGGTTAAAAAGTTCACCACTGTTGTCAACAATTAACAGCAAGTTAATGGTTAAATGAACACCGATAAACATTACCAAAAACAGTCCTGTGATGCTCATCAGGAATTTTCGGCCAATTGATGTCATTAAGAATTTACTCATAGAAGTTCTATTTTATTTGATTTAATATTTTCAAGTTGCAAAAGTAGATTAACGGTATGTTTCTCCCAACAGCAACGCCTCTAAAATAGCTAATTTATATTCGTTCTACGAACAATTTAATTATTGATTAACCTAAACAGGGGGGTATTTATTTTAATTCCATATCGGATGTCATTTCATTAAATGCTTTATACCATTCTTTTAAAGTAAACTGATCAGAAAGTGCAATAATTTCGGTGGGATGAAAAGCATTTTCAATTTCAATAATTTCAACTGAGTTGAAAGTACATTGCACAGCTGCAGTTTTTCCTTCTTTTAAATTCACAAATCCTTTAATTCGATATGCTTTTGAAGTCCAGACACTTAAAAATAGTTCTATTGAAGACCTCGATATTTTCTTTCCGCTTTTTATCACCATCGAATTTACAGATGGACGTGGCAACGATTTCATTTCGCCAAAATAGAACTTGTTGACAGCATTATTCCCCAGGTCAAAACTGATATTGCAAAAAGAGGCTTCCATGATTTTTGCAAAGGGATTGATTCTCTTTATTTCAGCATTGATTATTTCAGTTCCGGTTTCAAGCAAATCGGTTTTGTTTACTACTACAAAGTCGGCCATTCTGATCTGATGAAAAACACGCTGTTTCATTAATCCGACTTTTCTGAAATTCTGAGCATCGGCAATGCACCAATTGGAGCCAGGTAAATTTTTTCAGAAAGCGAACCTGAAGAAATTACCTCCGCAACAGAAGTGGTATCAGAAAGTCCGGAAGCTTCAATAATTAATATTTCAGGTTGAATTTCATCAATAAACTTTTCGAGCGACCGCACAAAATCGCCAAGCAGACAAACACAAAATACCGAGCCATTGTTAATTTCAAGAAGATTAAAATCTTTTCCCGATTTTTTTAATTCAGCGCCATCAATATTGGCCGGGGCAAATTCATTTTGAATAATCCCAATTTTATACTCATCGGAATATTTGTCAATAATACGTTTCAGGAAAGTGGTTTTGCCACTTCCCGAAAACCTGAAATGATATGAAAAGGAATTTTGTTCATTGTGTTTAATACTACGTTTTGACCCAGGTAGAAAATTAATCAAAGTTTCAATCAGGGAACTTAGATCTTATCTACTTCTTCCCGAACTCTGCAAATATGATCGGGAGTAGTACCGCAACAACCACCAATAATATTTGCCCCGGCGGCAATAATTTTTGAAACCAGGCCTGCCATTTCATCGGGTGTTTCAGGGAAAACTGTTTCGCCATCTTTGTAAACTGGCATTCCGGCGTTGGCATGTACAAGAATTGGAATTTCTGAATTGATGCTGCGAATTTCTTCAACAATTCCGATCATATCGGCAATTCCGTTTCCGCAGTTGGCACCAATCAAATCGGCTCCGGCATCAATAAGTGTATTTACCATTTCGCCTGGAGAAACGCCCATCATCGAACGAAATTCTCCCTGTACGGTTTTTTCGAAAGTCATTGTACAAAAAACCTCGCAGTTTGTGTTTTCTTTTGCAGCTTGAATGGCCAAATGTGCTTCGTCAAGGTCGGTCATCGTTTCTATCATAATTGCGTCAACGCCGCCTGCTTCCAAACCTTTTACCTGCTCCTTGAAAGCTTCGTACAGTTCTTCTTCAGTTACATCGCCCATCATCAGGATTTTGCCTGTTGGCCCTACCGAACCCAGCACAAATTTATCGCCGGCAGCTTTTCGGCTAATTTCGGCGGCTGCTTTGTTCAGTTCAAAAACTTTGTCGGCTAACCCATATTTTTCTACTTTAAAAATGGTTCCTCCAAAACTGTTAGTTTCAATCATATCAGCTCCAGCCCCGATATAACTTTTGGCGATATCTAAAACCTCGTCAGGATGGGTAATATTCCATTCTTCAGGACACTCGCCGGGTTTCATGCCTTTTTGTTGCAGAAAAGTTCCCCATGCACCATCGGAAACCAAAATTTTTCCGGCTTTTATTTGATCGATTATTTTTCCCATCCTTTTCAAATTTTATGGGCTAAAGCCCGGTTTGTTGTTTAGTATTTTTCTGCCCTGGCATAAATGCCAGGGTTAGTCAAACAACTAAAGTACAAAAAACTTACAACTCTTTTATCCACTCCTTAATCACATCCAAAGAAGGATCGATACCTTCTGATTTTAATTTGTAGCTCACTGAAACTACCGCAGGTCCCTTAACAACGCCAAATCCTGCCATTTGCGCTTTGTCTGAAATAATTTTTACATCAATGTCTTTTCCCAGTTCTGTTGTAGCCCGTTGTATTTTTGCATTAAGCGTTTTACAATCGTTTTTATTTTCACAAAGAATTAAAATTTCACTACGTTTCGATTTGATTTTCAGTTTCAGTTTTTCATTTACTCTTTTTTGAATTGCCGCAATCAAATCGCTTTTTGGCGGAATTTTGGATACAAAAGCTATTTTTCCGTCAATGCAAATGGTAGGTATATTTTTTACCATCAACGATGACATGAAAGTTACAGCTTCCATCTTTTTTATGGCATGTTCGCGCCATTCTACCACACCATCGAATTGCGGCGCTATTTTTTTTACAGCTTCAACCATGTACTGACAAGGGGCACAGGATTCAGAATCAAGCGTAATTATATCAACAATTACTTTGTCGGCCTGCCCGTAATCTTTCATATTGAAGATTTCGAGCGTACTTTCTTTTTTGTCAAGTGCCCGCACCACATCCTGTTTATAAGGGTCGTGCACCAATTCTGAAACTGCTTTAATATTTTTGGGCGGAGTATTCATAGGCAAATCGCAACCGGGAGCAAGTATAAATCCGGTTTTTCCTGCCATATCCAGACTTTCCAAAGCGTTTTCACGGGCGTCGTCTTCATTTCCCATCAACAATACTACTGTTAATTTCATGTTTCCGCCAAAACTGATCCCCTTTTTCAAAGCAATTTCTTTTACAAAATCGAGAGGAATGTTTTCATCAATAGAAACATTATCGGGTCGGCAATCGCACATCGCTTCAATATTTTGCTGGGCATGACCGCAAACAAAAAACGAACTCAGTTTTTGCTTTTCGCGAACAAACGAAAAAATTTCAGAAACATAAGGAGTAACAAAGGTTTCAAATGTCAGCGGGTCGATTTGGCTTGTCATTGGATCTACAACAGCAATAATATCGCATCCTGCATCTATTAAGTATTCCGACATTTTTACACCAACTTTTGTACAGAATTCCATTACTTCCAACACTTCTTCGGGCGCTTCAAAGAGTTTCATGAAAATATCGGTTCCCATTAAATGAAGTGCCAACGTGAATGGCCCAGTTATTAAACCATATAAAGCAATATCCGGATATTTCGCACGAAGTTTTTTTGTTGCTTCAACAACAACTGCAATTCTACCATCATTTTTCGTTGGAATTTTCAATTCTAAAATTGATACTCCTTCGGCAAGTAGATGCGAAACAACGGCAGGTGGATTGTGTGGCGCCCACTGCAATCGGCAACCCAAAATTTCGGCTTCAATCTGTAAATCGAAAACAACAGGAATCCCGTCCGGATTGTATTCTTCTATTGCTTTACCTACCCCCTTTACTATTTCTTCTGCCGATTTCAGGTAAGTTTCAGCATCGACACCAGTTAAGAAACCGCCATGAACACCCACAAACGGAACCCATGGAACTCTTTCGACAGGTTGAAGTGCAATTGCTTTTTTTATTAACTCTAGACCTTTCATTATTGTAGATTTTTAGATTTGAGTTAAAAAGAAATAAGTAGCAAGACTAGAAGATTGAGACTTAGTCTGAGTCTTGATACTTGATACTGAAATTCAGGCAAACTAATCCCATTTCAGGAAAACTCACTTTTCCCCAATCAAAATTTCAAAGAAAATAAGTTCTGTTAAAGAGGGGTTGCAACCCCTTCTTGTCGGAGAAATATTTTTAAACGAACTTGTTCGTTAGCAGTGATTCTTAAGTCTTGATACCTGATACTAAAATCTTGATTCTAAATACCCGATTCTCAATTCTCACGATCTCTATACTAATTATAAGGTTGCATTCAAATATTCAACCAATCCCTGCGGATCGGCAGAATATGCATCGGCGCCAATTCTCTTTCTGAAATCATCGGTAACAGGAGCGCCGCCAACAGCAACTTTGGCGCCGGGAACAGCTTCTTTTACAGCTTTTGTAATTTTCTCCATGTTTACCATTGTGGTTGTTAGTAAAGCTGATAAGCCAACAACAGCATTCTCGTTTTCTTTGATAGCAGCTACAAATTGTTCCGCTTTTACATCGGTACCCAGGTCAACAACTTTCCAGCCGTTGCCTTCAACCATCATTGAAACAAGGTTTTTGCCAATGTCGTGCAAATCTCCTTCAACAGTACCAATAATAAAAGTGCCTTTTTGTTTTACTTCACCCGAAAGGAAATATGGTTTCAGGTGAATCATTGCCGTACTCATTGCTTTTGCCGACATTAATACCTGTGGAACAAATACTTTGTTTTCGCGGAACTTAACACCTACTTTTTCCATTCCAACCATTAATCCGTCAGTTAGAATTTGTTGTGCTTTGATTCCTGTTTCCAGCGCTTGTTGGGTGATTTCGTCTGCTCCGTCTTCGCCTTTCAGTTGTGGTGGATATGGAGCAGCTTTATTTATTTTTCCGAATTCGATACAATTGGCCAGTTTAGCTAACAATTCGCTCATGATATTTAATTTAGATTGATTTTGATGACAAAAATATCTTTCTGTAGTTTCTTAAAAAATAGTGTTTTCATTGAAAAAGATGGAAAATATTACTTTATTTAGATTATTGGATTTATAGAATCAAGTATCAAGACAAGAACCTAAAAAACAAATTTTTTACAATAATGAAGGAGATTCGATATTACAGGTTACCAGTTCCATTAATTGAAGAACAGAAAGTAAATCAGTTGACACGCGCTTTGTATTTTACTGAAATCGGGGAGATTGAAGTGGTACGTGGAAATATATGGAATCCGGGTAAAAAGCTGGAAAATAATATGCTGGCATTTTGCATAAAAGGAAACGGTATTGTGATGATTTCAGATGAACAAATTCCGGTTTCGGGCGACCAGTTTTTTGTTATTCCCAAAGGTGATGAATTCAAATTCTATTCTGTCATCGATACAAATTCAAGGTTTCTTGTAGTCCATTTTGATGGTGAGAACGCAAATATGCATGGAAAGGAGTTTTCTGTTGTGCGAAATTTAATTCCATCGATAAACAACCTTGTAGCTAACCGGGAAATGCTTTTTGACGAGATTTTCAACAATCTTTCGAAAGGATTTCATGATGATAATCTGGCTTATACAAATTTTTGCTTTGGACATTTATTTGCAACTTTTGTTTATGCAAACAAAACAAGCGACGATTTTGCCGATGAATCAAATCCGGTAATCAGGCATTCAATAGATTATATGAACAAAAATTTGCATTTAAAACTTTTTTTAAATCAAATAGCAGATGAAGCTGGTTATTCATCAACATATTTTACAACACTATTTAAGAAGGAGACAGGTTATTCTCCGCTTAGTTACTTTTCGCACCTGAAAATATTAAAAGCCACAGAATTTTTAGATCATACAAAGCACAAAATCAAGGAAATATCTTTTTTACTTGGATATGCCGACCCATATTATTTTACAAAAGATTTTACAAAACGAATGGGTTTGTCACCGCGACAGTACCGAAATCGGGTGGGGAGGTAAGAATTAGGAGCAATGTAAAATATCGAATAATGAATAAGAAAGTGGAAAAGGTTTCTAATCGACTTTATTGTTTTACATTCCTCATTCGATATTCCTTATTTAATTTTATTCTTTGTTATTTTTCGTCTCCATTTTGGAGGGGTTGGAGGAGGCTTCTATTTCATAGCTGCCTTTAATCCTTCGGTTGTAGTATAATATTTTACAATCATATTCGGAACTTCCCATTCGGGTAGTTTGCCATCGATCAAATATTGGAGATATTTTTCGGTAACCTGTCCGAAATGAGATTCGTGGCCTGTATTATAACTTTCAGGAATAAGCAAAGTCCAGGTTTTATCGTTAATTTTTTCAAGGGAAATTCCCGGATACTTTGATGTTAATCCATCAACGGCATTGTACAAACTACCAACAAATTCTTTAATATCACCTGTTGTAGTAGCTTCAATATATAATTTTGGTTTATATCCTTCTTTTTCACCCTGTTGAATTGTGAGGTTACATTTTGTGCCACGCATTATCGAATAATGTGTATCGGCTGCACCTTCGGGCGCCTGAAAATTCCAAATAACCGAGGCTTTGGCATGAATGCCTTTTAATTTGTAGTTGATTTCACCATTGCTGTAAACTTTCAAAACGCCATCTTTTACATCTTTTGTCAAATAATCGGGATATTCTTTAAGCATGGTAACTTTCTCAAACATTTCGGGAGTCAGGTCAGTTGTCCAGCGTTTTGCAGAAACAATTTCCACATCCGATTTTGATAAAATAACACCCGGGAAAGCTTCCCACTGGATGAGGTCAACCAAATGTGTGTTAACATCAACAATACCTTCTCCTTGTTGCGCCACATCGAAAAACCATGCCGGACGTTTTAGCGGATTGCCTGATACATATTTAAAAAAGTGGTGCACACTTTCTTTTGTAATTGCCGGGTTTTCTTCAGTTCCAACCTGCAACTCTCCAAAAACTTCGCGGCTTTGTGAAAGTTCTCGTTGGAGGATCGTAGTAATTTCGTGGCGTTCAGTCATAATATCATAAAGCAGAACACCTTTTTCGGCCGCAACCTGAAACGCCTGTTCGAGTTTTGGAAATTCATCAGGCGTAATAACCATTGGTTTGTCGGCTAAAACATTGATTCCAGCCTCGATGGTTTTCAGGATATATTCTGTTTTTTTCGCATTATTTCCCGCGGTAACCATTACATTCCCCGGTTTTTCTGCAAGTATTTTCTCGAAAAAATCAGGTCCTGTATATATTTTCTCTTCCCATGAAGTAGGCATCTCCGCACGCGTATTGTAATTGTTGATAAGGGCAAGATGACCTTGCAAATCAGGACCTTCGGGTGCATAAACAAAAACTGTTGGGTCAACTTGTTCATACATTGATTTTTGAACCAAAGCAGCATGAAAATGTCCGGGATCGAGGGTCATAATTTTTACTTCGCCTTTTGCTCCTGTAAACATATTTTGTTTTTCTTCGTTTGTTTTCGATTTTTGATTACCGCCAGTGCACGCTGTTAAAGCAACAGAAATTGATAGTGCTGCAATTAGTATTTTTTTCATTTTCCTACTATTTTTTAAGATTTTCACGGACATTTTGTGATGAATTGGCTCAAAAAACTTTATGCGTTGCCAATCATTTTATTGAATATTACCAACTGCTCTTTCATTGCTGCAATCCGGTCGGCAGGTTCTGTGCGCGCTTCGAGTAAAATCCAGCCGTCATAATTCATTTTCACAAAAAGATCCATCAAATCCTGGTAAGGATAATCTCCCACATTTAATTCACGAATGTGTACAGTGTCGCCAAACCACTTTTTAACTGAATTAAAATTGGCTTCCAAACCTGGTGGCAGCAAATCCTGGTCGTTGCAGTTCCAGCACATTTTCACGTTTTTATCAGTTACCTGTTCAAAAATGGCTCTAATATTAGGTATTTCCTGAGTCAGATTACCATGAACTTCAACCCTAACAAGTTGTCCAAGATCTTTGGCATATTTTCCAATTTCATTAAATGAAGCAGCTATTTGAGCAATTGTTTTTCTTTCGAAACTTCATTGGGAAGATTGTTCGGTTTTACTTTTATTCCTGTGGCACCAATGTCTTTACACAACTGCAGATATTTTTTAGTTTCCTCGATATTTTTTCTCACTTCAGCAGGATCAGGACTATGATATTCGAAGTTTGAACCATAACCGATGCAGGTAACCGGACTATCAGCAAAGCGTTTTTTAACATCAGCACGTTGATTTGCTGAGAGTTTGGTTTCCACACCGTGAGCATGTTCAGTACGTAATTCAACACCAAGCAAACCTGTTTTTTCGCAATTGTCAATTAATGTTGGCAAGTCCCAGTCTTTACCCCATTGGTAGGTTACAAGTCCAAGTCTCATTTTCGATTTTTTAATCATGGCAAGCGCCGAAAATGGATCGATTAATGCCAGCCCGGCACCTGTAACAAGACTTTTTTGTATAAAACTTCTACGTGATTGATTTAGATTCATGTTTTTTAGATTTTTTAAGTGCCGTATAATTTACTGATTTTTACTTAATAGTAAAATGGTGGTGACAGGAAGTAAAATGAATTTAATTGCACGGATTAATTTAAAAAAACCGGACTTTTATTTAAAGCTTTTAGCCATTTTATTAATGTCCGCATCTGTCAAGTCTCCTCCAATTACAACTTCATGTTTAAATACAATTTGCTGACCGGGTTTTAAAACAACTTTTACAGGCTCGGCATTTTTATCGAAACTTTGCCCACCGAGGTTATTTGTGGCAAATAATCCGTAACCACGGGCATGTGACCATGCCGGATAGTTTACGTTATTTTTGTTATCTATAATTACAATGGTTATTATCTCACCTTCCTTGTTGGCACGCAAAGCAACCCACGGGCTTCTTTTTCCCCAAACATCGCCACCTTTTACTCCATCGGCATTGCGGTAAACGCCATTCACACCATCATTATTCATCATTGGAACTTCAGTAACAATTCCGTTAGCATCTAAAAATTTCTCAGGTTTTGTCGATGGTTCTTCAAAAACACGGTCGAGACGCATTCCAATCAGACCTTCTTTGTTTCCGCTAAAAGTTACTTCTTTCACTGCTGTCAGTTTACTTGTCCGTTCAATAGTGCGCAGGTTTTCATCTCCTGAAAAAATGAAGGTTGTTTCTTCGTTTAAAAGTACATTTCCATCATTGTCAACCCATTCAGAACTTGTAACCAATTCTCCTTTTTTCGGATTCTCTGATACTATTTTTTTGAATTTTATTGAACCATATTTTGGTTTGTCTTCGGCACTAATTGCAAATGAGTTGTTCCAGAAATCCAGACCGTTTACATCGCCAAAATTAAGCCAAAGTCCTACATGATGTGGATGATCGGTACGCTCAAATGGCCTCGGGTTCATTGGATATCCGCGTGTTACAATTTTGCCTGAGGCACTTAATATTGGATAAAGCGTTTGCTTTTCCATGTCTTCGGGATAAATAAAAGCGGTAAAAAATTTACCGTCAATAAATACCTCCACCTTTTTATTGATCTCATCGTTTTTAAACTCAACTTTTTGGGTTTCCGCCAAAAGAAGCAACAGAAATGATAAAAGACGACTGAAAAAAAAATAAATTTCATGTTCGATTGAATATTAAATTATTACTTAAACAAGGAATTCGTTAACGCTAACGGTGATAAAAATACGCTAAAAATGCTAAAATTCAAAAGCAGGAATGGAATGTTTTAAACATTTTGTGATTTTGAGTTTTGCAGTCAGAAAAAAGGAAAGTTTTGTTTTTCAAAAACAAAACGCCATCCGTTTTACGGATGGCGTTTCTTACTTCTGCCAAACAATATATATATCTAACTAAAACTATTCAATAATTCCTTCACCTTCTCCATCTTTCCAGGTTAAAGGTGGAACGTTGCCTTCAGCTCCCGGATAGCCTTTGTTTTGATTGATGTGACCAAGGCTGTTTGCGTTAATTGCATCTGCCGGAACCGGCCAGATTACAATGTGTGGAGCAATTTTATAATTATAATGTGGTGCCCTGATCTGATTGCGATAGAATATATTCTTTTCAATTACCCTGTCATACCAGAAATTCTTTTGATGAAAATTATCCATGCTGTAGGTTCTGCCAGCATAATCAGCTTTTCCCGTTTTTGCAAAAATATATGATATTCTTGTAAGTTCCACATTACGGAATTCTTCGTAATACAGTTCACGGGCACGTTCGTCTAATATTGTACCAATGTCAACTGTAGAATAAGGATCACAGCCAGCTCTTGTACGAACTGCATTTACGTCAGCAGTTGCAGCAGCTATGTTATTTTTCCACCAGTATGCTTCAGCACGTAACAAATAAGTTTCTGCCAATCGATAAACATACCAGTCAGCATATCCACCGGCTGGTTGAGCAGCCGATGGGTCGGCAACATACAGTTTGTAATGCGGCCAGTTAAACCAGCTCCTTATTGTATCGGTACAAAGAATACCACCATCAGCGCCATATTTCTGAAGGTTTTTACCATACCATGGGTCGCTGTCGGCTTTAAGGTTTGGATGATTGTAAACCAATTGTTCCATTGTCATCCAGTTTGTCGAATTGTGGCGTTGATCTTTTGGATCGTCCCAAATATCAAACTGTAAATAAGGAGTAGCACGTAAACGGCCAATTCCACGGCCATATTTGGTAACCTGGTCGATTTCAACTTTTCCCTTACCCACAGTAGTACCTAATTTTGCATCGCTCATTCCAGCAACACCTGATGGCGTATTATTTTTACCGGCACCACCCCAGAATGGAACTGCCTGGCGCATAATTTGAATTCTCTCACTTGCACCGTCTTCAGTCAGTGTTTCACTACCGGTAAAAATATATATCCTTTCACGGTTTTCGGGGAGTGCCTTGTTGGCATCCTGATGCAAATCCCATGTAATATCATGGTTAGGATCTGATTTGTCAACACCAAACCTGTCGGTCATTAATTTATGCCAGCCATCGTTAATAATAGCATCGGCAGCAGCAATTGCTCCATCAAAATCGCCAAGAGCAAGATTAACCTGTGCAAGCAAATGGTATGCAGTAGCTTTATTAACATCCCCAATTGGTGAACCTTGTGCTTCAGTTTGAACCCACTGAGTTGCAAAGGTGAGGTCTTTTTTACATTTCTGTAATATACTTTCGCGTGTTACGCTGTAAAAGTCAAGGCGCACTGAAGTAATTTCTTCAAGAATTAATGGTACATCGCCATAATGATGAACAAGATGGTAATATGTACGGGCACGGTGTATATATGCTTTTCCAAGGATATTATTCTTGTCAGCTTCACTTTTCCATTCAGGTGTGTTAATCCTTGATATAACTGTATTTGCATATTTTATCCTGTTGTAAGCTTCAGTCCAAAACCAGCCGATTGATGTCCTATCTTTATTATCGCCATTTAAATCAGGCAACAACTGCGCTGGCCAGTCAAACATGGGACCTGTTTTGTCAGTTGTTCCTTCAACTGATACTTCGGATAAGAAACCTTCATTTAAAATAGGAGGACAGTCACCGTAAACATCAAGCCGGGCATTACGCAAACATGCAATAAGCGCTGAGTTGAGTGATTCGGTAGTTGTAAACGTTTTGCTGGGTTCATAGAATGACAGTGGTTCCGGTTTCAAAAAATCTTCGGAACAGCTTGGTCCAAGTAAAATGAGTCCAAGCGTGAATATTGAAATTATTTTAAACTTTTTCATCTTTTTCGTTTTTACAGCGTTAAGTTAAGTTTAATTGAATAGTTGGATGGTGCAAAGTTTCTGATTTCAGGATCCATCCAACCCCAATTAGGAGCATACACAAAAGGATTTTGTGCAATTAACGAGATTTTTGCATTAACAATTTTTGCTTTCTGCAAAAGACTTTGAGGAACATTGTATGAAAGAGAAATGTTGTCGAATCTTACAAAACTTGCTTTGTCCCACACTGTAAAACCTGTGGCATAACTTTCAATTCCAGCCCATTCGTTGTTGCGGTTTTCCGGTGTCCAGTAAGGTACATTTAATTGAGCTCCCCTGTCATAGAATACATCGCTGCTTTTACGGTGGTTATTTTCCTGTAACATGCCTATGTAAGAATACATTTTAATGGCAAATTCAAAATTTTTCCAAGTTACATCATTCCTAAAAGTTAACCTTACTTTTGGTTGTGTTGAACCTTGGATTACTTTGTCGTCATTGGTATATAGTTTATCATCATTCTGGTCAACCTGTTTCCAGTCACCCGCAAAACGCGAATAAACTTTTGCTGCATCTGTTTCTTCTTCCTGCCAGATACCGTTTAGCTGGTAATCCCAAACCGCGTTAATATCTTCCCCAATAAACCAGCCATTGGCAATGTCATCAACTTCAACAAGGTTTCCATTTTCATCTTCCTTATAATTAAAGAAAAGATGTTTGATTTCGTTTTTGTTATGTGACAAAGAAAATCCGGTTGTCCATGTTAAATCTTTCTTTTGAATATTTGTTGAATTCAAAGCGATTTCAATACCTGTGTTATTTACCTGGCCAAGATTGTCGAATACACTTGCATAACCTGTAACATCGGCAACTGTCGCGGCATGATTAAATCTTTTGTAATCATATAATAACCATCAATATTTCCTCTTAATCTCCCGTTTAATGTTGAAAAATCAAGCCCATAATTGTAAGCTGAAGTTCTTTCCCACTTCAGTTCTTTATTTTCCATCCTGCTTGAATACAGTTGAGATACGTAATACTCGGCACCTGATGTGTTATTTGTTAACACATATTTACCAGTTGAGAGGTTCGACAATGCATCATAAATTCCAATACCCCGGTTCCCGTTTGTACCATATGAAACCCTGAGTTTTAACAGATCAAGTAATTCGGTGCTAAAGAAATTCTCTTCGCTAACTGTCCAACCCAAAGCAACTGCTCCAAAATTTGCATACGGGTTTGATTGTCCAAAAGCAGAATAACCATCTCGGCGAAGCGAACCGGTTACCAAGTATTTACCTTTGTAAACATAGTTTAACCTGCCTAGCAAAGAATTACCTGTACTTACTTCATCATTGCTTCTCAATTCAACATCTTCAGATGCTGCCTCCATGCGGTGGTATCCCAGCACATCACTTGGGAGAAACCTTCTTCTTTGAATGCGATCCCACCAATACTGATATTTTTCAGCGGTTTGTACAAATGTGAAATCAAAAGAATGATCACCAAATTCCTTGTTCCATTTCAACATGTTGTTCATCTGCCATTCGTTTATAGTAGTATTGTCCCTTTTGGCCTGGCCACCAATGGCAGCCCATTCAAAATCTTTGGAGCTGTCGTGCCAGTATTCCCTGTTCCAGTTAAACCTGGTAATAAAGTCGGAAGTTATTGAAAATCCGTAAGGCAAAGTTATTGTTGCATAAATCTTGCTGTTCAGCGAGTTGTACTTTTGAAAGTTGTCGCGATAATTAATATAACGGTGCGGGTGCCTTGAGGCCGATACGTTTCCGGTAGGTGCAAAAGTAATTGTTGTTCCATCGGCTTCATAATACGAAGCAAAAGGGTTTACACCACCCCAGCTTCCACCATAACTGTTTAAATCAACATTTTGCTGGCTTTGGTCACGGATAGCAAACTGTGTGTTTGTCCCCACTTTTAACCAATCGGTAACTTTTACTTCAAGATTAATACGGGCGCGAAGCACTTTAAACCGTTCATTATAAATAATACCTTCATTATCAGTATAACCCAATGAGAAATAATAATTAGTAGCTTCACTTGCGCCCGAAATAGCAGCGTTGTAGTCTTGTTGTAATCCTGTCTGAAGAATATCATTGGTCCAGTCGCGGGTGGTTCCGTTTTTGTAGTTTGTAACTTCAATGGGTGAAAAACCAAGACGGGTTAACCAAACCGCATCCAAATCAGTTGCTGCAGTTGAACCGCTGTATTCTTTCCATTTATCAACTGTTACACCTGCAGGCAGATTATCATATTTGTTGTAATAGCCGGGTCCCTTATCAATCTGGTGTCTCTCTTTACGTTGATAACCAGCTTGCCTCCAGGCAATAAACTGATCGGCATTTAAAAGATCAAGGGAAGCATTTGATGGTGTTGAAACACCAACATTTGCACTGACTGTAATAATTGGTTTACCTTTTTTACCTCTTTTTGTGGTAATGAGAACAACTCCGTTTGCAGCGCGAGAACCATAAATGGCTGCCGAGGAAGCATCTTTCAAGACGTCGAAGGTTTCAATATCAGAAGGGTTAATTTCCGAAAGGTCGCCGTAATAAATCATTCCGTCAAGAACGATTAACGGGGCATTTGCCTTTTTTTCATCAGTCCCATCAGCTCTCAAAGAAGTTTGCCCTCTAATCAACATGTCTTCAGCACCGGATAACCCTTTTGCCGAAGAGCTCATGTTTACGTTCATGCCGGGCATGGCACCACGCAACATTGAAGTAATGTTTGAAGTGGCCTCTTTTTCAAGTTTTTCGGCATTAATTTGAGAAACAGCACCGGTCAAATCTTTTTTCTTGACAGTACCGTAACCAATTGCAACCACCTCTTCCAAACCAATAACATCGGCTTCCATTTTTACACTGATTGTTGATTGCGTTCCAAGGGCAATCTCCTGTGTTTTCATACCGATAAACGAGAACATCAGCGATTTTGCATCATTGGGAACAGAGAGAGTGTAAACCCCATCGATGTTGGTAACGGAACCAATTGCAGTTCCTTTTACAAAAACGGTTACACCGGGAAGCGGTGCGCCCGTTTCATCGGTTACAGTACCTGTAACCGTTTTTTGTGCCATTGTACTACTTATAGTTACAACAAACACCATTAAAAAGAAATAGTAGTTTTCGCATAAGTTAAAATTTAATAGGTTTAATAAAAAATGAATGATTTTAATAGTTTAATTTGTTATCAAACTGTTTTGTGTAGGTGCAAGTGAATTGCATCTTTTCATTTTATATAAAACAGTTGGATTAATCAGAATAGATTTCCTTTCATAATTTTAGTTATTAGTTATTGATTAGTAGTGCAATATAATTATTTTACAGGAGTGTTGAATATAAAAAATAAGTAAAAATTTCAGTCCTGATTAATAATTATATTTAAAAGTCCAATTTAAAAATTACTGACGAACATATTTTGACTTAATTTTGCATAGTTTGATATTATATTAGCAAACTATCAGAATTACATTTGTTTTTGAAATAGTTTAAATGGTTTTAGCTGAAAAAATAAGCAGAATTTTATAATGAATGACAATGTAAAAACATTAGCAGCAACAAAAAGCAAATTGAAATTTTTAATAAGGCTTTTTTTAAAAACTATTTACTGGTTTATTGGGTTGTCGTTTTTTTTCGTGATACTTTTTAAATGGGTTCCGGTTCCACTTACTTCATTAATGTTAATAAGAAGTAGCCAGCAACTTATTAACGGAAAGGAATTGCGTTTGAAACACGACTGGGTTTCGATGAAAAATATTTCGCCACATATGCAATTGGCGGCGGTTTGCAGCGAGGACCAGAATTTTTTCACACATCACGGAATTGATTTTGGTGCCATGAAAAAGCTGTAAACGAATCGAAGAAAAAGAACGGCAAATTACGTGGGGCAAGCACCATTTCGCAACAAACTGCAAAAAATGTTTTCTATGGCCACAACGGAGTTGGGTGCGAAAAGGTTTGGAATTATGGTTCACGGGGTTGATCGAACTAATCTGGAGTAAGAAAAGAATACTTGAAGTTTACCTGAACAGCATAGAAATGGGTAACGGAATCTATGGTGTGGAAGCAGCTTCAAAATATTATTTCAATGTAAAAGCTTCGGAACTGACAAAATACCAGGCAACATCTATTGTAGCTATTTTTCCGAGCCCGTTAAAATGGAATGCCAGCAATCCGGGACCTTATGTAAAAACACGCATCGACTGGATAAACCGGCAAATGAAACTCCACAGTCCGCTGCCGTATAAACAAAATTGAAAAAATTCCAAAAAACAAATCGCAAAAAACAAATAATAACCAAATCCTAAAATTTCAATTTTCAAACCTACTGATTCTTAAAAGTTTTGGATTTTCTAAATTTGATCATGATATTTATTTGAGATTTGTTTTTTTGTTTTTTGGAATTTTCAAACTACAGTTACAATTATCTTTTCACATAATCAGTCCCATAAGGATAGCGCTGCGGACGGCTCAACATTGAGTTGGCCAAATCATTATCGATAAATCTTTCGGTATTTGGATTCCATTTTAATATGCCGGGAACATGCATTGCAATGTGACTTACAAGGCAAACCGAACATGCACGGTGGCCAATTTCAACTGGAGAAATTGGCGCTTTGCGAGATTTGATGCAATCGAGCCAGTTGCCGTGTTGTTCTTCACTTACATACAAATGAATTTCATTTTCCCCAATTACCGATTTTAAAATATCCTCGCTGCTTGCATCGAGTGCTTTTGTTGAACCTGCAGGAATAGGATCGGTTGGGGTAGCGCGGTAGGCACCACGGGTTACAAATATCCAGCCATCAGTTCCTTCATAGCGGATTCCGTTGGGAAAACCACCGCTTGTATAAACTGTAATTCCGTTTACATATTCATGTTTAACCATAAAATCGCCATGAACATTCCAGCTTCCTGATTTTGGAAACTCAGCAACTGATTCAACCGAAATCGGTCCTGTAAATTCTGTATCCATGCCCCATGCTGCCGAATCGTAATGGTGTTGTCCCCAACCTGTAATCATTCCGGCGCCGTAATTTTCGTGGCGCAACCATCCCGGGCGGTCGTAACCTTTTTGCGGATGCACAAGTTGTTCTGTGTATTCCAATTCAGGTGTTGAACCCAGCCACATATCGAAGTTTAGTGCAGCCGGAACCGGCATTTTTTCAAAAAGAGGACCAGAAGGATCGCCGGGCAAACCAATTTTAACTGTATGCACTTTTCCAATTCTTCCGTTTCGAACCAATTCTGCTGCTCTTCTGAATTGAGTGGATGAACGTTGCTGTGTTCCAACCTGTAGAATTGACCCGGTTTTGTGAACGATATCGCTTAATAAACGACCTTCTGTAATTGTCAATGAAGTTGGTTTTTGAAGGTAAATGTCTTTTCCTGCAAGTGCTGCTTCTATTGCCGGTTGCGAATGCCAATGGTCGGGTGTACTTATCGCAACTGCATCAATATCTTTGTTTAAAAGTAATTCCCTATAGTCACTGTACATTTTTACATCAACAGCATTTGTGCTGCCGGTTTTTTTGTTGTAGGTATCTTCTACAAGTTTTTTTCCGTCTTCAAGTCGGTTTTTATCCAAATCACAAACCGCGATATAACGTGCCTGATCATATTTTAACAATTCATACATATCGTGTGTGCGGGCAATTCGTCCACAGCCAATCTGTCCGATATTGATTTTGTTACTGGGTGCGCTTGCACCAAAAACTGATGAAGGAACAATAGTTGGAATAACAATTGCACCTGCGGCTGCAGCCGTTGTGTTTCTTAAAAAAGTTCTTCGTTTCATGTTGTATTTTGTTTTAGTTTTTATTGATTATTTACTTTTTACAGGTGAATCATCGCACTCAAGATCACCAAGAACATATTGGGCACCATTAAGATAATATTTTAATAATCGTGCATCTTCGTAGCTCTGCGCATTGTGCGAAGGTGACACATAAAAGACATGTCCTTTCCCAAACCTTTTTATCCAGGATACATACTTAATTTTTTCATCGATTGGTTTTGTCTTATTCGTTAATTTATCGGTATCCATATAAAGTAACGGTCTAAAATTTTTTTTGTATGTAGGCATTATTAAAGAAATAAGGTTCGTCAACATGAACAAATGGTTTTCCTTCGAAAGCTTCAAGTAATGGATGCCCGGGCTCAGCCAACTCAAGGGTAATTTCCTGTTGTGGCGGGTGATAATCAAAACTACCGCCAACCATTGTGCTGAATGACAAAGAATTATTTTGCATTACGATTGCCCCGTGAACAATCATTAGTCCCCCTCCCTTTTTCACATAATCGATGAGGTTATTTTCGAGTTCAGTAGCTTTTTTAATTTTTTGTTCCTCAGTCAGGCTTTTATCTTCGTCCAGCATATCGAGTATCTGGTTTCTGCGTGGACCAACCGAGCAATTGTTGTTTAGAACAACTGCATCATACTTTTTTAAAGTTTTAGTTTCAAAAAATGAGAGATCTTTGATTACATCGACAGTATAAGCCCCGCTTTTTTCACCTACCACGCGGATTACTGCAGTTGCATGCGGTATTACCCAGTGATTAAATCCGGTGAATTTGTCGAATATCAAAATCTTTCTTACTTTTTGGGTTGCACTGCCGGCTTCCCGGGTGCTATTTGTTCAATTTTCTGAACCCATTCCGGGGTACAGGCAAATTCTTTGAGTTGTGCATTTACTATTAGCACGCTCAGAAAAGCCATAAAACTTATTGCAATCTTCTTCATTTTATTAGTATTAAATATTACGGTTACATTCCATGTTTATTTATTAATAATTACTATCGGATTTGTCGCAAAACTATTCCAGTACATTTCAGCAGTTTTTGCTTCAATTTTTCCATCGAATATAATCATTCTGTATTTCAATGTATAATTCTGTTTTGGTTCAAGTTTCCACTCTTCATGACGAATCGGAACAAACTCGAAATACATGTCACCGCGACCGGCATTAGCATCCAGCGGCCAAACACGCATCGGTTCAGGGTGCATCCGGTTTGACGGGTGGCTCATGAAAAGGATTCCTGAGCGGCCATCTTTTGTTGCCGATTCGCCTTCAACGATACACCATTTTGCAAACGAACCATCGGCATCAATCCTTGTTTTACTATCGGAAGTTAACACTGTGCAATTGTCTTTTTTCCATTTTTCAGTAGCGCGGAATCCAATTCCACCGCCGTAACGGTAAGCATCGAGCAAAATTCCGTTTTGCAGCGGACTGTTAATCGAGGTTGTATAATCAACCATCCAAACTCCTTCACCAATATTCCATGCCCGCACATCAAGGATTTCGTTCATAGCAACCTGGTCTTCGCCTTTAGCCCCGAAATCAATGTGTTGTTGCAACGCTTCAAAACCGCTGTAAATTGCTCCTTCTTCTTCAGTAAGAAATCCTGTGAATTTTACCGTTCCCTGTCCTTCGCCCAGATTCCAGAAATCAACCTGCCTGTCGCCAATATGCGTGTGAGTCCACGGGCCCCAAATACCGTAATGATGGTAATGGTCGGGAGCCTGAATGCGTGTTAAAACCTCGCCTTCGGGAGAATATAACGGATGAATAAATCCTGACCGTTTAAAAATCGGGTTAATTCCTTCGGGCGGATAAGTAACTGCATAACGATATTTCAGAATTGGTTTTTCGTTCATCATCAAACTCATATCCCTGTAATCTTTTATAAGCGTGATTTTGGATAGATCAACATTTGATTTTTCTTCCAATTTCAACACAAATTGTCGTTCCGTGTTTTTTACTGAAATGCCTTTCAACACGAACCAAAGCCGCGCAGAATAACCGGTTTCAAGCTGGCTTGGAATTACTTTTTCACCCGTCGCTGTAATTTCATACAATACAAGGTTTCCTTTGTCGGTATTGTAATTTAATTCATCAAGCGAAACCGAAACAGGAGTGTCTATCCGATCTTCCCCAATTTGAACTTTGAATTTTGCCACTTGCTGTGCAAAAGTAGAGGAGGTTACTAACAAAAGAAAAGAAGCCCCTAAATCCCCGGAGGGGGACTTTTTGTCGCCCTTTTTAACAATTGAAATATTGTCATTTTTTTTTAATTTGTTATTTAGTAAGCATAGTTTTTCTTCTTCTTTCTCCTCCCCTTCGGGGAGGCCAGGTGGGACTTTAGGCCTCCATGTCAATTGTTTCCTTAAACGCTAAAATATTTTCAGTGGTTACATCGGGTGGCATTCCACCGCCGCATGACCAGATTACCCGGTTTTTGTCTCCAAATTCCACTATCATTTTCCGGGTTTCTTCTCGCACAATTTCAGAAGATTTCATTGCAAGAACGTCGCGTGGAGGTAAGTTTCCTATTAAAGCAATTTCAGGTCCGGCCAATTCACGGATTTCTTTCATCGAATGCTCAAAACTAAAATTGAAAAGATGAACTCCCATTTCTTTTAAATAGGGCGTTGAAACCAATCCCTGTGCATCGTTGTGGAAAAAATTCAATTTCGAATCAAATGCCTCAAAAATTCTTTTGATATAAGGCACAGCATATTCTATGCATTCATCATCGCCAATAAAACCAACAATATCATCTAAAACAAGAATTCCTTCTATACTCGGAAACATTTCCTTTTGATGCTGAATCCAGTTGATTGAAAACTGAGTTATCGTTTCCAGTAGTTTGTGGCTGTTTTCAGGATCCATCATAAAACCCGTTAACAATTCAGTAGTGCCCATTAAAAAGGACGCAATATTTAGTGGTCCGCGAGCTATAGCGAATTTTATTTCGTGCCCCATTTCATTAATTGATTTTTGGTAGTTGGCCAAGCGCTGAATAACAAATGGTAAAAGTCCATCGGTTTTTGGATTTGGAATTTTCAGGTTGGCAGCCTCCGAAATGTCAGTCATTATTCTGTCAGCGTGGGGAAGGTTGAAGCTGTTCCAAACTAATTTTGCCCCAAATGCCGAAGGTTCGGTACACATCCCGAACTCAGACCAAAAACCGGGAAGAAAAATTATATCAGGAAAAGTTTCAATTACTTTTTTATTGGTTTGAAACCATATTTCTTCAGAAGAATAAAATTGCAAAGTAGATACTCCTGCCCATCCCGGAATCCAGGGACTGTCGATAATAAATGCGGTTACAGGTTTTTCGGGAGTTTTACCATGAACGGTATCTAAAATTAAGTTCCATTGGTCGTTTGTCATGTTCTTGATTTAAGTTTGCTTACAAATTTACTTTTCTAATATATATTTATCCAGTATTTTATTTGCAATGGCTTGTACTTAATTAACGTTTTTGCTATTATTGACAGTTGAGTTTTATTTACTGAAAGTTTGTTTTTAAATCAACAATTTCAGACAAAACAAATATGGGAGTTATGCAAATCAGGATTTTAATTATTTCTAATCAAAAGGGTTGAGAATAAAACTGAATTGGAACAAATAATTTTTAAAATATAACATGGAGACTTAGTTTGATTGCATTGATTTAATAAATTCAAAAAAAAGGACTGATGAAAATAATGCACGAACATATAGATTTCCCGGGACGATCACCCGTAAAAGTTAAGATGCGCGAAATGCCGCATTTTACTTTTCCCTGGCATTTTCATCCTGAATTTGAAATTTTATATGTTATCGATGGATGTGGAACAAGTTTCGTGGCCGACAGTATTGAAGAGTTTCAATCGGGCGATTTGGCTTTGATTGGAAGCAATTTACCCCATTTCTGGCGTAGTGACGAAATTTATCTGAACAGCGGAGGTAACTTGAAAATCAAGTACATTGTTATCCAGTTTCCACATGATTTTTTAAAAGAAGAGATTGAAAATTATCCTGAATATCATTCCATTGGTGAACTCTTTGAACGTGCATCGCAAGGAATCAGGTTTTTCCCCGGTGTAGTGCAAAAATTATCAAAAAAGCTGATAAAGATTGCAAAAAGCAGCGGTTTCGAAAGGATAATTCTTTTGCAGGAACTTTTGCAGGAACTTGCTAAAACTGTTGATTATAAATTGCTGGCTGGAGAGTTGTACCAGAATGAAAAACAAAGCTTTACCAATTTTCGGCTTACAAAAGTAATGCAGTTCCTAAATACAAATTATCAACGAAAAATTGAATTGGAAAAAGTGGCAGGAATTGCCAATTTGCATCCTGCAGCCTTTTGTCGGTTTTTTAAGGAGAAATCGGGCAAATCGCTTTCTGAATATTTAAATGATATGCGAATCGGATATGCCTGTCGGTTGATAATTGACGGTAAAATGTCAGTTTCTCAAATTTCATTTGAAAGCGGTTTTAACAACCTTTCAAATTTTAACCGCACTTTTAAAAAGCACACAGGTTTTACACCAACCAACTATTTTGGGGAGTTTCATAAAAAGCAGGGGGGTATTTGAGTATAGATTTTTTGGAAACGAAACTTTCACTTTCCCTGGTCACAGTTTTTGTTTTGCATAAAATAAATGTTCAAATAATCTGCTTCCCTGAAATTTGCGTTTTCTTTTTTAGTTTTGCGATATAACAAATAAACCAGAAATAATGAACCGATTTGTATTCATAACCTTACTTTTTTTATCGATTTTGTTTGACGCATTTTGTCAGCAGGAAGTTGAATTTTCGCCCACAGACTGGGAAAATCCGGCTGTATTTGAAAAGGGCCAGACCGCTCCTCATGCGTTTCATATTCCGTTTTCAACAAAAGATGCTGCCATCCTTAACAGGGTAAACAAAAATGAGAATTTTCAATTGTTGAACGGAAATTGGAAATTCAAACTTGCAGAAACACCGGATTTGGTTCCGGAAGGTTTCTGGAATCCAAAATTCGATACAAAAGACTGGAATGAAATTAAAGTGCCGGACAACTGGCAAATGGAAGGTTATGACCATCCAAAATTCAGAAATATCGCGCTTACTTTTGAGAGCGACCCGCCAAAAATACCTGACTATTTTAATCCAACCGGTTGTTACAAACGTAAATTTACAATTCCGAAAACCTGGCTGGACAAAGAAATTATGCTCCGTTTCGAAGGGATAAAATCTGCGTCATACATTTGGGTAAACGGCAAACGTGTTGGTTACAACCAGGGCGGTTTCGAACCTGCTGAATTCAATATTTCCCAATTTGTTGAAAAGGGGGAGAATGATTTGGCAGTTGAAGTAATCCGCTTTTCCGACGGCTCATATCTGGAAAACCAGGATATGTGGCGGCTTTCGGGGATTTACCGGGATGTGAAATTATATGCCCTGCCCAAAACTTACGTCCATGATTTTTATATTGTTACTGATCTTGATAAAAATTATAAAGACGCAACTTTAACTGTTGAAACTGATATTATTAATACAATCCCCGATTCGATCGGTTGCTCCCTCGAAATAGATGTTTTTAACGAAAAAAGGGAATCAATTTTGAAAGATGGTATTGAAACATTTGCATTCACTGTCGATTCGCTTTCAACTAAAAAGATTAGTCTTTCAACTATTGTTGTTGACCCTCCAAAATGGTCGGCAGAACACCCCAATTTATTTACACTCCTTGTTCATTTAAAAGATAAAAACGGGGTAACACTTGAAGCATTCACAAAAAAATTGGATTCAGGGAGGTGGAGTATACGAATAAAATCCTCACTTTGAACGGTGTTCCTTTAAAACTTAACGGGGTAAACAGTCACATGCACGATCCTCAGCATGGACAGGCGGTTCCGCTTGAATCACTCCGGAAAGATTTGGTAATAATGAAACAGTTTAATATAAATTGTGTCAGAACCTGCCACTATCCGCCAACACCCGAATATATTGATATGGCCGACGAATTGGGTATGTATATTTTTGATGAGGTAGGCGATGAATCTCACATGAACGAATATTTATCAGAAGACCCAAAATGGACTGAAATGTACCGCGACCGCAGTCGGAAATTGGTGTATCGCGACCGAAATCATCCATCGGTAATTGTGTGGAGTGCCGGTAATGAATCGGGAAGTGGTTTTAATATTAACGAAGTAATTAAAACCGGAAAAGCCATCGACCCAAGCCGTCCGGCGTGGATGTATGGCGGAAATACTTTTTATATTCCTTTTGAAGATATTGTTGGACCGCGTTACTGGAATCCAATCGACTATAAAAATCTGGCAGAAGGAAAAGTGCTTCCCGAAAACGATATGCGGGCTTCATTTATGGACGAATACCTTGCTGCCACAGGGAATGGACTGGGTGGAATGGATGAATACTGGGAATATATCTGGAAATATCCGAGACTTACAGGAGGTGCAATCTGGGACTGGATAAGTCCCGGGGTTAACACTCCCCGCTGGATTGTAAGAGATTTGTCGCCAAACAAAAATGATGGCCAAATTATGGGGCGACCAGTTTTTACAGAAGGCAAGAATGGCCGTGGACTTGAGTTCTCGGGACATGATGATTGGGTAGAGTTTTATCGTGATCCGAGTCTGGATATTTCGGGAAAGCAGCTTTCAATTGGTTTTTGGGTGAAACCTTCGAAAATACCGCAACCCAACTCATTTCTGACAAAAGGCCGGCACCAGTTTGGAATAGTAATGGAAAATCCTGAAACGCTTGAATTTTATGTGTACGGCGATAGACGTATTTCGGCAAAAACAAAAGTAGGAGGCGATTTTTACGAAAACTGGCACCATATTGCAGGTATTTATGACGGGAATAAACTTCAGCTTTTTATTGACGAAAAACCTGTTGCACAAATGAGTTTTAACGGGAATATTAGTCTAACGCCTTTCCCGCTTTGTATTGGCCGCGAAGCCGAAACCCAGGATCAGGGAGAATTCTCAGGTCGCTTGTCGAAAATGATTATAGATGATGTGAAAATTTTCGATAAGGCAGTTTCAATAGATGAGTTAAAAAATGACACAACAAATGCCGTACTTTCCCTAAATTTCGAAACAGATGAAAAAGAAGGCGATTTTTATGCAGTTGGTTTGGGTGGCAGAACTTATGGTATTGTTTGGCCCGACAGAACTATTCAACCCGAAATTTACCAGATAAAAAAGTCGGGGCAACCTGTAAAAATTGAACCAGTAGATGTTGAGCACGGGAAAGTTAAATTTACAAACCGTCATCAATTTACAAATTTAAATGAGTTACAAGGTGTGTGGCAGGTAAGTGTAAACGGCGACACGATTCAACGTGGGTATTTCAACATTGATTTGCCGCCCGGAAAATCAGTTGTAGATTCTATCCCATTCAGGATGCCAACTATTGAATCAGATTCAGAATGTATGTTGACTGTTTCTTTTCTTTTAAAAGAAAAAACAAACTGGGCCGATGCAGGGCATGAAATTGCCTGGGATGAAATGCTGGTGCAAACTCCTTTAAAACAGTTGGAAAAAACTGAATTAAAAGGAAAAGTTTCTTTTGTTGAAAGTGAAAAAGAGGTGACTATTTCGGGAGAAAAATTCAAATATGTAATTGACAGGGAAACGGGAAGTTTTAGTTCGTTACAATACAATGAAACCGAATATATAGAAAGCGGCCCAATATTTAATGTGTGGCGTGCCCCACTTGCAAATGATAATGATCCCTGGGGGAGCCAGCAATTCCAGGATCGCAATTTTACACCCGGCTTAGGCCGCAGTATCGACAACCAGTTGAGAACTTTAGGTATGCGGGATTTGGTTCAACAGGTTGATGAAATTGAGATATTACAAAACTCAGGCACAAAACTATCAGTCAGGATAAAAGCATTTTCAAATACTACACAAGCGGCAAACAATAAACTAACTGGATATGTTGGCGTTTCTGCATTTCAACGAAATGAAACATGGACTTTTCTGTCGGATGGGACAATTGAACTTGAGCAGGAAATCATTCCTCACGGTCCGATGCCCGATATGCTTCAAAAAATTGGCTTACAGTTTCAATTACCAAAACAGTTTAGTAATATTGAGTGGTATGGCCGTGGCCCCTTTGAAAACTATCCTGACCGCAAAACCGGTGCAAAAGTGGGGCATTATTTCTCGAATGTCGATGAAATGTATGTTCCGTACATTTTCCCGCAGGAATATGGTAACCGCTCGGATGTGCGTTGGTTAAGAGTGATGAATTCGGAAGGGAAAGGATTGATGATCAGTGGTGGCGAATTGGTGAATTTCAGCCTTCATAAATTCACAACCGACAACCTTGACCGCGCAGTTTATACTTATCAATTAAAGGAAGCATCAAACACGATACTGAATGTTGATTATGAAGTTTCAGGGGTTGGTGGTACGGCAATTCGCCAATTGCAAAGATACCGTGTAACGCCACATGCAGGGAAATACTCTTTAATTATAAAACCATTCTAAAAATTTGGTCTTTTCAAACACATAAAACCAGAACTATAAAAAAGGACGGGTTTTTATTATTCTCTGTGAATCGAAAAAGTTAATGACGGGTAGAGTTATGCTTACTTTATTTTCAAAGATTAATTTTTATGGTTAGCAATTTCATCAACCACAAGAAAAGTGTAATCACAAATTCGTTTCATTTTATGGTAATCTATTTTATCAAAATCATCGCCGGGTTTATGGTAATCTTCATGCAGACCAGTTGAAACTGCCAGCACGGGAATTCCATTTTTATAGAAATTATACTGATCGCTGCTTTCCATAAATTCATCCGTCAACGCATCGCTGGGAATCAAACCCAGTTTTTTGCAAATTTTGTTGCTGACATTTGTAAGTACCTGACTGTTATCACCTGTAATAATGTAAATTCCATTTGGGCCGGCCAAACTTTTTTCAGGGTTATCAACTTTTTCAAGCTCTTTTTCTGCTGAGCGCCCAACCATATCAAGATTAATATTTGCAACTGTTTTTTTGAGCGGGAAAACCGGATTTTGTGTATAATATTCCGAACCTACCAAACCCTTTTCTTCGGCAGTTACCCACGCAAAAACTATGCTCCGGCGGGGTTTCTTTTTCATTTTCGAAAATGCCCCTGCAATTTCAAGTAAAGCCACAGTTCCCGAACCGTTATCATCGGCGCCGTTATTTATTTCGCCTTTTCCGGTAATTCCAACATGATCGTAATGGGCTGTTAATATCACACATTCGTTTTTCAAAACAGGGTCGCTGCCTTCAACAATTGCGATTATGTTTTCGCCATAAACCTTTTCAATTTTTTTTGTTACCTGAATTTTGCCTGTAACTTTTTCTATTTCAAAAGAATTTGGTTTTCCTGATGTATTTATTTCCTGTTGAATTTCTTTAAGATTTTTTCCTGACTCCTGCAAAATTTCGTCGGCTATTTCAATGTTTGCCAGGATAATATTGCTTCCCGGCATTTCTTCTTTAATTGAACCTTCAGTTTGCCAAGTTCCCTGTGAAGCATAATCCTTGACCATTTCGAACCAGTCATTATTTGCGTTCAATGGATCAGGAACAAGGATAATTGCACTGGCACCCGACATAAAAATGTGTGCCAGCTTTCCCATTTCCATCTTTGTAATGTCTTCATCATCTTTGCTATCGCCTGCCATTTCAGGGTTGCGGGTCATTATCACCACTGCTTTATCTTTTAGCTCAAGACCATTGTAATCGTTATAACCGGTTTCGTTGTTTTTATAAGCATAACCGGCAAATACAATTTTGGCATTTATTGTATCATTATTAAGCGAACCCGGAAAGTATAGATTTCATTGCTTTTAAATTTTGTTTCACCGTTTAAGTTTTTCAATTTGAAAATGTGTTTTCTTTTTCAGTTTGAATGGTTTGCATATTTACAGGTTGGGTAAAATTTACTCCGCCGGGTTTTGATCCCATTTGCAAACATTGCGATTTCAGGTATTCAGCAGTAATTTCGAGTCCCGGGATTTGTGTTCCAAAATCACGTCCCTGCATGTAATCGCTGGCAATAAATTCCAAATGTGCTTTCAGTTCATTTTCGGTAATAGATTTTAACTCCTTTTTCTGCGAAAACGAAATTGTTACGGTAAGTGCAAAATACAGGGTAATAAATATTCTTGATTTCATCTTAATTCGATTTTGAGTTTTATTTTTTGAAGGTTTTGAGTTTTTTATGATTGGCAATTTCAAGTCCCACTAAAAAGCTAAGATCGGCCACCCGTTTCATTTTATCGAAATTAATGCGCGAAACCTCATCGGTAGCTTTATGATAATCTGCATGATAACCTGTAGAGTAATTCAAAATTGGTACTCCATTTTTGTGAAATGAGAAATGGTCGCTACTGCGCAGGAAATTTGTTGGCAACGAATAGTCGGGAATTAAACCAAGTGAATGGCAGATGGTACTGTTTATCTTTTTTATTTCAGGACAATAGTCATTGGTTAAAGTGTAAAGCCCGTCAAAATCTTTTACCACTTTTGGCGATTTACTCCAAACTGTATCACGCCGTTCAAAAACCCTCCCGTCCATGTCGATATTAATGCAGGCGACTGTTTTTTCCATAGAGAACAGAGGGTTTTCGGCATAAAATTGCGAACCGAGCATTCCAACTTCTTCGTTGGTTACCCACAAAAAAACTATGCTGCGTTTTGGTTTTTTCTCCAATCCTGCAAATGCTTCCGCAACTTCCAAAAGAGTAACCGTTCCCGAACCGTTGTCATCGGCCCCGTTAAAAACATCGCCATTTTCGTCAATTCCCAAATGATCATAATGTGCCATAAAAACTACACATTCGTTTTTTAAAACCGGGTCGCTGCCCTCAACAACCCCGATTACATTTTTACCTTGAAAGTGTTCAGTTTTACTTTTTACTTTGATATTTGCTCTTATTCCTTCAATTGGAAATGAATTCGATTTATTATTCTCCGAAATTTTATAAAGCAGGTTTTTGAGTTCACCACTTTTCCCAAGCATTAAATCTGCCTGATATGAAGTTGTTAGTACAAATGAATTTTTTTCCCGAGGGTTTTTTTCGGGAAATTCAAGATTAAAATCAATCCTGTCAATCCAACTTCGGATTCGGTTATAAATGTTGTTTTCCTGGTCTAAAGGACTGTTGATTAAAATAACTCCAACGGCACCCGCTTCAAAAGCATTTTTTACTTTACTGGTTTCCAGTTGGTTATTCCAATGTGGTAATTCTTTGGTTTGAAACCATGCGGGCGTACCAATAGAAAACATGACTATTTTTCCACGAATATCTAAAGTTTTAAATTCATCGTAACCAGATTTTTCATCAATAAAACCAAACCCTGCAAAAACAATTTCGGCATTGGAAATGTCAATATCGCTTTCTTGCGGCAATCCAATTATCGAGTCGGTTTTAAAGATTACATTTCCTTTGGTATTTGTAATTTCAAGAGATAAATTTTCATAATCGGGTTGTGACGAAACAATTGGAATAATTTGAAAATAGTCATCGGCTCCATCTGCAAGTCCAATACTTTTTGCGTTTGTTTTAAGATAATCAGCGGCAATATCCAATCCGTTTATTGATGTTCCAAACGATCTTCCCTGTAAACTATCGGATGATAAAAAAGTCAAGTGACGTTTTAAATCTTCAACATTAATTCTTTCTAACCCTGATTTTTGTCCATAACAAATTGATTGTACAAAAAGAAGGAACAGAATATTTTGAACCGATTTTGCGAACGACATTTTTAATCAGAGTGATTTGAATTTCCGAAATATTTAAAGTTATATTTGCTACCTGTTGTAATTTTGGTAAAAATGCAAATTAATATTTTCGAATTCTGATTTTATTTAAAAAAAGAAATTTGAATATAACTATATGAAGTTGGAAAATAAAAAAGGAAGCTTAATACTTCCTTCTAAATTCTGAGCGGGAAACGAGACTCGAACTCGCGACCCCGACCTTGGCATCTCGCCTTAGGCGAGACTACCAACTGAGCTATTCCCGCAATTGGTACCCGGGGCAGGACTTCCCGCCTGACAGAGTAGTTAGGCAGGGAACCCGTACGAAGATAATGTTCATTGGATTTATAAAACAAATAAAAAAGCCTTCCGAAAATCTTCGAAAGGCTTTATAAAGTTGAGCGAGAAACGAGACTCGAACTCGCGACCCCGACCTTGGCAAGGTCGTGCTCTACCAACTGAGCTATTCCGCAATTGGATTTAGGACTTGAACCCGCACGAACATAATGTTCATTGGATTTTAAGTCCAACGTGTCTACCATTCCACCACCCGGGCATCCTGATTATTTTAATGAACAATAAAAGAAGCTTCAAAACCTCTTTTATAATATGAGCGGGAAACGAGACTCGAACTCGCGACCCCGACCTTGGCAAGGTCGTGCTCTACCAACTGAGCTATTCCCGCGTATTTTAATGAACCTGTTTTTTAAAGTGGTGCAAATATATTGCTATTTTTTTATCTCACAAAATTATAAAAATAAAATATCAGCTTTATTTCAACCCTGTAAATTTCTTAATTTCATTTAACTTATTTAGCGCTTAATTGGGGTTAAGTTGTTGATATCCAAGCCTGTAATTTCGTCCTTATTTGTTTCAAAACCGGGTCGTCTAACTGGAAAAGCTAAGTTGCATACCTTCGCGTTTGTCTCTTATTTCGCCCAATGGTTTCGAAAGGCTCCTTTTTCTCTTCCGCCTTCCAGTTTTACAAGGGATTTGCTCGGCACGTTTTATGACTGATTTCGGCATTCCGGCCATTCCGGCAACGTGGATACCAAAACTGTGGTTGCTCCCGCCCCGGACAAGCTTACGCAAAAACATCACTTTATTCCCGACCTCTTTTATCGACACATTAAAGTTTTTTACCCTTGGAAATGCGCCTTCCATTTCGTTTAACTCGTGATAGTGCGTTGCAAAAAGTGTTTTTGCTTTCGTTTCGGGATGTTCGTGCAAATATTCAACCACCGACCAGGCAATTGAAATACCATCGTAGGTTGAAGTTCCACGGCCCAGCTCATCAAACAGAATCAAACTTCTGTCCGACACATTGTTCAGAATACTTGCCGCTTCATTCATTTCAACCATAAAAGTTGATTCGCCTAAAGAAATATTATCGGAAGCGCCAACACGTGTAAATATTTTATCGACAAACCCGATTTCCGCAAGTTCGGCGGGTACAAATGAGCCCATTTGAGCCAGTAACACTATTAAAGCAGTTTGCCTAAGCAGCGCAGATTTACCAGCCATGTTCGGCCCGGTTATTATTATGATTTGTTGATCTTCCTGATCAAGAATGACATCATTTGAAATGTACGATTCGCCCATAGGCAACTGGTGTTCGATAACCTGGATGGCGTCCGCCTTTAATGACGATTGTCTTTCGAATCATTAATTGTCAGGTCGAGAATAACCATACTCGAACTGGCAGTAGAGGAAAACGATAAAGACAATCGATTTGACCAGAATATGTAGCATTCAGTTGAATCGCCGGAATGTATTCGGCAAGTGCAAAACCAAATCATTGAAAAGACTAACTTCCATCGATAGAATTTTTCTTCGGCACCCAGAATTTTTGATTCGTATTCTTTTAGTTCTTCGGTAATGTAGCGTTCGGCACCAACCAGAGTTTGCTTGCGAATCCAATCAGGCGGAACTTTATCTTTATGTGTGTTCCTGACTTCGATATAGTAGCCAAAACATTGTTGAAAGTGATTTTCAAAGCTGGAATCCCGCATTTTCACCTTCGCGTTCCTGCATTTTTGCCAGGAAATCTTTTCCAGAAAAGCCATTTCGCGCAGATCATCAAGTTCATGCGAAACACCCTGCAATTACACGTCCTTTGTTCACCAATGTTGGTGGATCTGATGATTTCTTTTTGATTTCATCCGGATCAAATCGCAGGGATTTAGCTGTTCAGCAAAACGTTTCAGCTCCGGGTTTTCAACTGGCTGAACAGGCATTTTTTAATGGGAACAATCGCCTGAAAAGCATGTTTTAACTGCACCACTTCCGCGCGGATTGATCCTGACAACCGCAACTTTCGAAATAAGTCGTTCCAAATCGCCCATCTGTCGCAATTGTTCTTCCAGATCTTCTTTCAGATTTCGATCTTTCACCAAAAATTCAACCACATCTTGCCGATTGTTGATTGGTGCAATATCTTTCAAAGGCAGGGCAATCCAACGTTTCAGTAAACGCGCTCCCATCGGCGAAATGGTTTTGTCGATCACCTGAACCAGCGTTTTGCGCCTTCGTTAATGGATGAAAAAAGTTCGAGGTTGCGAATGGTAAAGCGGTCGAGCCAAACGAAATTATCTTCTTCAATGCTGCACAGGTTGACAACATGGCTTAGTCTGTGGTGTTGCGTAAAATCAAGATAATGCAAAATTGCGCCTGCAGAAATAATTCCCAGCTGCAGTTCGTGGACGCCAAAACCTTTTAATGATTTGGTTTCGAAATGGCGCATCAGCCGGTCGTTGGCGGCATCTTCAGTATAAACCCAGTCTTCCTGGGAAAAAGTATAATATTTCCGAAAAATGCAGTAAATTCTTTCCTTTCCTTTTTGAAACAAAACTTCTTTAGGCTGAAACGAACTGAGCAATTTATCGATGTATTCAAAGAACCCTCGGCAGTCAGAAATTCTCCGGTTGAAATATCAAAAACGCAATCCCGGCTAATTTTTTATCGAAATGAACTGAAGCCAAAAAGTTGTTTTCGCGGTTTTCCAAAATATTGTCGTTGATTGAAACGCCGGGAGTTACCAACTCGGTAATTCACGTTTTACAATATGTTTTGGTCATTTTGGATCTTCGAGCTGCTCGCAAATAGCGAACCGCTGCACCCGAACGAACCAATTTGGGCAGATAAGTATCGAGAGCGTGGTACGGAAATCCGGCCAATTCAACATAGCTGGCCAGAGCCATTGGCACGACGGTTAAGTGTAATTCCCAGGATTCCGGAAGCCCGAATGGCATCTTCGCCAAAAGTTTCATAAAAATCGCCCACCCTGAACAACAAAACGGCATCAGGATGTTTTCCTTGACAGCATAATACTGCTTCATCAA
>JADIYN010000020.1 GCA_016705335.1 Draconibacterium sp.
AAAAGTATGTTCCAAATCCAATTCCGGATGATTTCTATACAGGAAATGAAGATCCATTATCAAATCCAATTGGTGGGGATTCATACCGGGAAGATTATTTTACCTGGGAATGGGGCGATGCTCTTTTTGTTGTAATTGAACCTTATCAATATTCCATGTTATGGCCAAACGAAGGAGGTGCCGGTTATGGAGGAGAAGGACAGGACGGTGAAGCATCAGGCGACCGCTGGGACTGGACCCTTGGAATTGAACAGTACCTCTGGCTAAAATCAACTCTTGAAAATAGTTCAGCTAAATTCAAATTTGTATTCTCCCATCATGTTGCAGGTGGGGCAACAAATTATGGACGGGGAGGTATTTCTGCTGCTCCGTATTTTGAATGGGGCGGTAAAAATGCTGATGGTACGTGGGGTTGGGATACCGAAAGGCCCGCATCTGCAGGATGGGATGTCCCTATTCATCCTTTATTGGTGAATATTGGCGTACAGGTGTATTTCCTGGACACGATCGTATTTATGCCTACGAAGAATTGGATGGAGTGGTCTATCTCGAATGTCCAAAACCCGATGATGCTGGTTACACATGGCAACCTTATGGCTATGGTTACAATGAAAATCTGTATCCCGATGCCATTGAAATTATACCAAATTCAGGTCATATCAGGGTTTCCGTAACTCCTGCAACATGAAAGTATGGAATATGTTCGATCCCTATCACCTTGTTGATGGTGCTAATGGACGAGTTGTCAATTACGGTTGCATATTTACCCGAATGGCCCAAATCATAACCTTACCATGGCAGTTTCTCCATCGGAAGGTGGTACTACGGATCCTAATGTAGGAATGCATTCATATACCGAAAATTCAAATGTAACAGTAAAAGCTGTCAGAAATACTGGATACATTTTCAATGGCTGGACTGGCAATGTTTCCAATCCTGATGCCACGATAACCACTGTAAACATAGTTACGATAAAACCGTTACAGCAAATTTTGTTACTACCGGAATTATTCTGGGTGATGTTAACGGTGACGAAGCTTCCAATTCAGCAGATGCTTTGATAATACTGTCCTGCGATGCAGGCCTAAATACTATCGAGGTTTATGTCCGATGAATTGGCCTGATATGTAGGATGATAAACTCCACGGATGCATTGATTATTCTGTCTTACGACGTGGCTCTTCCAATTAATTTTCCGGTAGGCGAAGCAGGTTACAGAAGTGATGTATCACCATGTCCGGGATGTAATAACTGATTTCAGAAGAGAAAAATTAAAAATCATATAAATAGAAACCGAAATTATTAACTAAAATTCATTAAAATGAAAACTTTAAATGGTTTATCTGCAAAAGTTTTATTAGGGACTTTAATTGTTCTATTCTTTTTGGTCTTACCGGTTTAGCACCGGTTCTTGCTTAAACTTCGGTACAGTAACCAACTGTATCTCTATCGATGAAACACCCTTAGTTGGTGAAGTAGTTGCGGTTGACATTAATATTGACATGACTGGTGTAACTTCACCGGATAAACTTGCTGGAAGTTATCCCGGAACTCTCAATTGGGATCCGGCAGTATTAAGAGGATTATACAAGCTATACAGGGCCCCTCCTACTGGTTTTACAGGTGTGGCAAACACTGAAGATACTGGATCAGATATTAACTTTTAATGGAGCCAATGCGACTGGATACTGGGAATATTCCCTAATTAAAATTTCTTTTAATGTAGTGGATAGGAACAGGACTTGAGTTGCGATATTCTGCGATTTACTTCTGCATTAACCTTTGGCAATCTCTACTATCAATACTTACAATTAACAATGGTTCTTAACTAGTAAAGTACTCTGACACCTCGTCCTCTTGGTCCTGGATGGTACTGTTTCTTCAACAACAGGAGATGATGTTAGTAGTTTTAGTTTCCGGTCATACTACAGGTACGGGGACAAATCGTTTGATGATGGTAGGGTATCATGGAACTATGGAACCCTACAATCAGAACATTTCATCAGTTACTTTCACCCCAACCGGAGGATCGGCTGTAGGGTTGTTGGAGGTTATAACACAATTGGGGTATAATTCAACAAATCCGCGTTATTCTGCTATTTACAGTCTTCTCAATCCAGCGAGCGGACAGGCAGGAACCGTAACAGTTACCTTCTCAGGTTCCGTAACCAACGGTATCATGGCTGGAGCAGCCAATTTTGCCGGGGTTGATCAGACGACTCCTCTTGGGACGCCGAGCGGTGCCAGTGGTACAAGCAGTGCTTCCCCTAGTTTAACACTTTCTGGACTTAATGGTAATGAACTTGTATTCGATAATGTCTTTCAAGGCCGCATCTTCGTCGTACACGCTGACGGCAGGGCAGATGAACACGGCTGTGGAATCGGCTTACGTTGCTGTATTTACGGGCGGCTGCCGGCACCAAACAGGCCACAAACGTTCGGTATCGATAAGCTGGACAGCATCACTACCTGCTCGGGGCTATTACAGCAGTAGCTATTAATCCGGCAACTATAGGTACAACCCATAATTTAACAATGACGGTTAGTCCGGTTGGAGGTGGAACTACTACTCCAGCAGTAGGAGGTCCATATATTTATGCAGAAAATACTGTGGTGAACATTAATGCGACTGCTAATCCGGGATTTACATTTACAAACTGGTCAGGAGATGTAGCCGCCTCAGGTTCTTCAAGTACATCAGTAACAATGGATGATAATCAATTTGTTACCGCTAATTTTACACAGAATGAATATTCGTTAACATTAAATACAGTTGGTTTCGGATCTATAAGTAAAACTCCAAATCAGGCAACTTATCATTATGGAGATTTAGTTCAATTAACAGCTACTCCCACCGCAGGATATGTATTTACCGGCTGGACAGGCGATCTGGTTTCGACTGATAACCCCGCTAATATTACCGTTTCCAGGAATCATACTGTTGCAGACGTTTGAACCTGAATAACTTTATCGGTCGGAAATGATAGCGAGGGCACTATAACCTTGGATCCATCAGGAGGACACATGTCAGGGGTACAGCTGTAACTAATGATCCCGTTCCAAATTCGGGTAACAAGTTTGATTCATGGGAAGGTGATGATGCCGTTGATGTTATGGAAAGTGGAGGTGTTTATTCTATCGTCATGGATGATAACAAATCGGTAAGTGCAATATTCTCAGCGGTTACCCTCTATCTGGACGGTGAAGTTTCCAGTAATACAATTGCCAGTGGTAGCAGTATTTCATTACCTCATTCAACTTAAACAGAAATTATAAATCGTTGATGCTTGGTAGGGTACTCAACTGGAACTGTGGAACCACCAATCGAACCATTTCATCAGTTACTTTCACCCCAACCGGAGGATCGGCTGTAGGGTTGTCGGAGGTTATAACACAATTGGGGTATAATTCAACAAATCCGCGTTATTCTGCTATTTACAGTCTTCTCAATCCCAGCGAGTGGCCAGGCAGGAACCATAACAGTTCCCTTCTCAGGTTCCGTAACTAACGGCATCATGGCTGGGCAGCCAATTTGCCGGGTTGATCAGACAACTCCTCTTGGGACACGAAGCGGTACACAGTGGTACAAGCAACGCTTCCCAATATAACCCTCACCGGTACTAATGGCAATGAACTTGTATTCGATAATGTCTTTCAGGGCGCCGCATCTTCATCGTACACGCTGACGGCAGGGCCAGATCAGACACAGCTGTGGAATCCGGCTTACGTTGCTAATTTACGGGCAGCTGCCAGCACCAAACAGGCCACAGGCAGTTCGGTAACTATGAGCTGGACAGCATCAACAACCAACTACTGGGCAATTGCTGCAGTTCCAATAAATCCTGCAACAACAACGGTTCAATATACCATTACAGCAAGTGCAGGTGCCAACGGAAGTATTACTCCCAGCGGTGCTGTAAGTGTAACAAGTGGTTCAAATCAACCTTTTACAATTGCAGCAAATTCCTGTTATCAAATAGCACTGTATTAATTGATGGCGTAAATGAACCTGCAGCAGTTGCCAGCGGAAGCTATACTTTCACGAATGTATCAGCTGCGCATACAATCAGTGCAACATTCACTCCAATTACGTACTCTATCACATCAAGTGCAGGTGCCAACGGAAGCATCTCTCCAGCCGGGTCAACGATTGTAAACTGTGGTGCAAATCAAATTTATAATATTACACCTAACGGAGGTTTTAACATCCAGAATGTATTGGTTGATGGAATATCTCAGGGTGCAGTTTCATCTTACACTTTCAGTAATGTAGCTGCTAATCATACTATAAGTGCTACATTTATACAGGGGGCATATACCATTACAGCAAGTGCAGGTGCCAACGGAAGTATTACTCCCAGCGGTGCTGTAAGTGTAACAAGTGGTTCAAGTCAACCTTTTACAATTGCAGCAAATCCCTGTTATCAAATAGCCACTGTATTAATTGATGGCGTAAATGAACCTGCAGCAGTTGCCAGCGGAACCTATACTTTCACGAATGTATCAGCTGCGCATACAATCAGTGCAACATTCACTCCAATTACGTACTCTATCACATCAAGTGCAGGTGCCAACGGAAGCATCTCTCCAGCCGGGTCAACGATTGTAAACTGTGGTGCAAATCAAAGCTTTACAATTACACCATCACTTGGTTACCAGGTTGAAGATGTATTGGTTGATGGCAGTTCTGTAGGAGCATTAACTACCTACGAGTTTACGAACGTTACATCGAATCATACTATCTCAGCCAGCTTTGAAATTATTTCTACAAGTCTTCTTGGCTTAGACGGAACCATTTCCAGCGGTACTGGTGCACCAACTGCCAGTAGTGTAAGCTTCAGCCATACTACAGGGACAGGCACAAACCGGCTGATGATGGTTGGTATCTCCTGGAATTGTGGTACAACAAATCGAACGATTTCTGCTATTACTTTCACTCCCAATGGGGGTTCATCCATAAATCTAACAGAAGTCAGGACACAGCAATATACCTGGACTACTAATAATTACCGTTACGCTGCAATCTATAGTTTGCTTAACCCAGGTTCAGGAATAACCGGAACAGTTAATGTTACTTTCTCAGGAGCAGTATCAAATGGTATAATCGCTGGTGCAGCCAACTTTGCTGGTGTAAATCAAACGACTCCTCTGGGAACATCAGGTGGTGCTGTCGGAACCGGAACCTCAACAAGTGGCACTCCAAATCCTGCAGTATCCTTGTCAGGACTTAATGGTAATGAGTTGGTATTCGACTGTGTGTTTATGGGTACAAATAGTACTTCTCAAACAATGACGGCAGATGCTGGACAGTCTGAGTTATATAATATTCTGGGATACAGCTCTTCAAGTACAAGTTTTAATACACGGGGAGCAGCCAGTATTAAACAGGTCACGGGAACATCAGCCACAATGAGTTGGACAACAGATGGCTACGGAACAACGGCAACACGATGGGCGATTGCTGCAGTGCCAATAAATCCGACAGTTGTAGGGCCAACGCATACTTTAGTATGGCAGCAAATCCTACTCAAGGAGGTACTACTTCTCCTGCAGTTGGAGGACCATATTCTTATCCGGAAAATGAAGTAGTTAATATTACAGCAATAGCTGCTCCAGGATATACTTTTGCTGGTTGGGTTGGAGAAGTTGCAAGTTCAGGTTCATCTTCCACAACTGTAACAATGAATGCTAACCAAACAGTTACAGCGAATTTCACACCGAATGAATATACTTTAAATGTTTCTGTGGTTGGAAATGGAACTGTTGATAGAACACCAGATCAGACTACATATCATTACGGTGATGTTGTATCCCTGGCTGCAACAGCAGATGCAGGTTGGGTATTTGATGGATGGAGTGGTGATTTAAACGGAGGAGTTAATCCTGCCAACATTGCCATGAATGAGAACAAGTCGATAACTGCTACGTTTGTTGAATATACACAATCACTGTTGGATTTGGATGGAGCTGTTTCTTTCAATTCCGGCGATGATATTAATAGCCTGACAATCAATCATACAACAGGTACTGGAACCGACAGGTTGATGTTGGTAGGGGTATCATGGAACTGTGGTACAGCCGACCGAACCATTTCTTCAGTGACTTTCACCCCAACCGGAGGATCGGCAGTGGGGTTGTCTGAAGTCATAACACAATTAGGATACAATACAACAAATCCTCGTTATTCAGCAATATACAGTTTGCTCAATCCCCCGAGTGGTCAGGCAGGAACTGTTACAATTACTTTCTCAGGTTCTGTTTCAAATGGCATAGTTGCTGGTGCTGCTAATTTTAAAGGAGTAGATCAAACAACACCACTTGGGATTTCAAATGGTGCTGCTGCAACTGCGCAGGGCACTGCACCAGGTGTGACACTAACAGGACTCAGTGGAAATGAATTTGTATTTGATAATGTGTTCATGGGAGCCTCAGATAATACACAAACGCTGACAATTGGAACTGACCAAACACAACTGTGGTCTGGATTTGCAGGTAATACAAGAGCTTCGTCAAGTATCAAGGAAGCCACAGGTAATTCAGCTACTATGAATTGGACAGCCGCTAGCACAGGCTGGTGGGCAATAACAGCTGTTGCTATTAATCCTGCACCTTCTTCAGGTACAACATTTGGTTTAACAATGGCTGCTACAGGCAATGGAACAACAACACCTTATGTTGGAACGCATAATTATGCAGAAAACACTGTAGTCAGTTTAAGCGCTACGGCTGATGCTGGCTGGTCTTTTAGTAATTGGTCAGGTAATATAAGTGGTTCAGCAAACCCAACCACAATTACTATGGATGGGAACAAGTCTGTTACTGCTAATTTTATCGAGAATAGTTCTGAAGATATAATAATATCATCAGTTGTACCTTCCAATTCAAATCCGGAAGTAAATGACCAGATAACAGTTGGTATTTATATTAATATGACCAATATGACTTCACCCAATGAGAAACTTGGAAGCTTTACTGGCTCACTCGATTGGGATGCAAGTGTACTTTCTTATGTTAGCAGTTCAAGTTTGGCTACAGGTTTTAGCGGAGCCACTAATCCTTCTTCTGGTCATTTGGCATTTAATGGTGCAAATGCATCAGGTGCAACCGGGAATATTCTAATGTTGACCATCACTTTTGATGTTGTAGGATCAGGAGTTTGTGATCTGGATTTAGCTTATTCTGCTATGGCAGCTGCCGGTAGTTTCACGGATTTGATTCAATTTCTGACTGTAAATGATGCTTAAATCGAAGTAGCTCAACCTCCAATGGTTACTTTGTCTATGTTGGTTTCCGGGAATGGCTCTACTAACCCGGCCGTTGGAAATCATGAATATGCTGTTGGTACAATTGTGAATATTTCAGCTCTGCCATCAGCCGGTTATGTCTTTGATTCATGGACAGGAGAAGTGGCTAATTCGGGTTCAGCGAATACAACCGTAACCATGAATACAAGCAAAACAGTTACTGCTAATTTTGTTGAAGCTCCTGTAGGTTCAATAATCTATCTGGGTGAAATAGGAAAAGTATCGTCAAATGCAGCGGGTACTACTTTGCAAATTCCGGTTGGATCGGCAGGTGTTGCAGTTGGAAATACAATAATTGTTGGTTTTGCATCAAGAGGTGCAGCTACATATAATCAACCAACAGTAACTGATACGCAGGGTAATATCTATACAATGGCAACCGTTGCGGTGACATACCAGCACGGACGTTCTTATGTTTATTACGCTCATGTAAACAAAGCTTTAGTTAGTGGTAATACCATAACAATAACAACTTCGTCGGTGGGAAGCAGAGTTGCAGTAGCAGCAGCATTTTCAGGTTTGGCAGAAGTTAATCCTCTTGATCAGAAACTGGGTTACCCATCACTTGAATCTCAATCTACAGTTCAGGGAAACAGTCCATCTGCCGGGCCTTCCGAAATGACCTCGCATCCTGATGAACTTATTATAGGTGTTATTGGAACTGAAGAGGCTACGGACGCTGGTGTCGGAACCTGGTTAAATAGTTTCGTAACTGGTCCGCAAATAAAGACTTCAGGAGCTGATTACGAATGGCGGGTTTCAATGGGCTACAAAATTGTTTCGTCAATTGACCAGTACACTGCTGCAAAAACTGTTACCAATAATCCATATTGGGCAGCCAATGTTGCAACCTTCAGAACAATAAATGTTTTACCACCTCTTACCAGCAACATTGTTTTAGCTCGTCCAACCAATGAGTCGGTCACTGCCAGCTTAATTATGGAAACGAACGGTAGCGCATACATTGAATATGGTACTTCACAAGGAAATTATTCTGAACAGACTGATCCAATTCCAGTTTCAACCGGTGTGCCAGTTAAAATTCTAATTGATGGTCTGGTTTCAAATTCTTTATATTTCTATCGTTTAGCCTTTTTAGAAGAAGGAACAGGAATATGGAACAGAGGAAATGAATATTCATTCCATACACAAAGAGCAACGAATGAATCGTATACATTTACCATTACTTCCGATTCACACTTGGGAGCTACATTCTCCGGAATAGATCCAACCCGTTATGAGCAGGCAACTTATAATATAGCTACGGATAAAGCTGATTTTCATCTTGATCTTGGAGATGCATTCCTGATGAATGAAGCTACTAATCCAAACTCAGGCAGATGCTGTTTACGGTGCACAGCGTGATTATTTTGAAATTATGGCCATTCATCACCGGTATTCATTGCTATTGGAAACCATGAAAATGAAGAAGGCTGGAATTTTGATGATTCTAACAGTAAAGCATTGCTTAGTGTAAAAGCCCGTAAAAAATATTTCCCAAATCCGATACCTGACGATTTTTACACTGGAAATAGTGACTTGCTTCCAGCGATTGGAGGAGACAATTACAGGGAAGATTATTATTCCTGGGAATGGGGCGATGCACTTTTTATTGTGATTGATCCTTTCCAATACACTATGACGCGGCCATATGGAACTATTACAGGGTCTGGTGAGGACAATGACGAATCAGTAATTGGTGATCAATGGGACTGGACTTTAGGGCCTCAGCAGTACGAATGGTTTAGGGAAACTCTTGAAAATAGTAGTGCTAAATACAAGTTTGTTTTTTCACATCATGTAGTTGGTGGACAATTAACTGTTTCCGGTGCCGCCGGTACACCCGGTTATGTGCGAGGTGGAGCAGTAGCTGCACCATATTTCGAATGGGGTGGGCAAAATGCAAACGGAACCTGGGGGTTTGATGCCGAACGTACAGATCTTCGCTTTGGCGATGATCCTATACATCAGTTAATGTTGGATAACGGAGTTAATGCATTCTTCCATGGACACGATCATCAGTTTGTTCATGAAGAAAGAGATGGAATTGTTTATCAATTAGTTCCATCACCCAGTATGACAGATTACGGATTTGATTTGTACGATGCCAGTTCTTATGTGCAAACTGAGAACAGTATTCTGGGAAACCTTCCAAATGCAGGTCATTTACGTGTTAATGTTTCTTCAGGCAAGGCAACCGTTGAATATGTGCGTGCATCAATTAGTGGTGACGGAGTTACAAATGGTTCTGTTTCATATGCATATGATATTCTTCCAGCTATTTCAGTGCCGACTTTAAATGTATCCCCTTCAGGTATATCTCTTGAACAGGAATCAGGATCAAATGGTACGTTTAATATTACATCGAACACAAGCTGGAGTATAAGTGATGATTCGGACTGGCTAAGCGTGTCACCTGTTTCAGGTTCAAATAATGGAACAATTACAGTCACGGCCAATTCGGCCAACGCAGGTATTGTTTCACGGATAGCGACAGTAACGATAACCGGTACAGGAGTAGCGGAAAGGATTGTAACCGTAACACAGTCGGCATCACCGGTTGCCAGCAATACTTTGGGCAACACCGAAGTGTATTCGGGAACAACCACTGCAGCAAACCGTCGGGCATTGCCTGTAACATTCAGCGAGTCGGGATCAATACAAAGCATATCGATTTACCATAATGGAGGAACGGGAAGTTTATTGCTGGGCGTATATTCCGACCAGTCAGGTTCCCCGGCTTCCAGAATAGGGGTAACAGCAGCGACAATAATTAATCCAACAGCGGGATGGCAGACAGTAACACTTACAAATCCGGTAGGAGTAGCTTCCGGACAGACGGTATGGTTGGGATGGGTATTTGAGAACAGCCCAGGCGTAAGGTATGCAACAGGAACACCCGGACGGGCACAGACTTTGGACACATGGTCATCAGGCATGCCAGCTACCTTTGGAACATCCACGATTTCCAGCATCAAGTTTTCGATTTATTGCACATATACCGCAGGAGCAGGGTTAACATTATCAGTAACACCATCAGGTATATCTCTTGAACAGGAATCAGGATCAAATGGTACGTTTAATATTACATCGAACACAAGCTGGAGTATAAGTGATGATTCGGACTGGCTAAGCGTGTCACCTGTTTCAGGTTCAAATAATGGAACAATTACAGTCACGGCCAATTCGGCCAATACCGGTATTGTTTCACGGACAGCGACAGTAACGATAACCGGTACAGGAGTAGCGGAAAGGATTGTAACCGTAACACAGTCGGCATCACCGGTTGCCAGCAATACTTTGGGCAACACCGAAGTGTATTCGGGAACAACCACTGCAGCAAACCGTCGGGCATTGCCTGTAACATTCAGCGAGTCGGGATCAATACAAAGCATATCGATTTACCATAATGGAGGAACGGGAAGTTTATTGCTGGGCGTATATTCCGACCAGTCAGGTTCCCGGCTTCCAGAATAGGGGTAACAGCAGCGACAATAATTAATCCAACAGCGGGATGGCAGACAGTAACACTTACAAATCCGGTAGGAGTAGCTTCCGGACAGACGGTATGGTTGGGATGGGTATTTGAGAACAGCCCAGGCGTAAGGTATGCAACTGGAACACCCGGGCGGGCACAGTCTTTGGACACATGGTCATCGGGCATGCCAGCTACCTTTGGAACATCCACGATTTCCAGCATTAAGTTTTCGATTTATTGCACATATACCACAGGAGCAGGGTTAACATTATCAGTAACACCATCAGGTATATCTCTTGAACAGGAATCAGGATCAAATGGTACGTTTAATATTACATCGAACACAAGCTGGAGTATAAATGATGATGCGGACTGGCTAAGCGTGTCACCTGTTTCAGGTTCAAATAATGGAACAATTACAGTCACGTGCCAATTCGGCCAACGCAGGTATTGTTTCACGGACAGCGACAGTAACGATAACCGGTACTGGAGTAGCGGAAAGGATTGTAACCATAACACAGTCGGCATCACCGGTTGCCAGCAATACTTTGGGCAACACCGAAGTTTATTCGGGAACAACCACTGCAGCAAACCGTCGGGCATTGCCTGTAACATTCAGCGAGTCGGGATCAATACAAAGCATATCGATTTACCATAATGGAGGAACGGGAAGTTTATTGCTGGGCGTATATTCCGACCAGTCAGGTTCCCCGGCTTCCAGAATAGGGGTAACAGCAGCGACAATAATTAATCCAACAGCGGGATGGCAGACAGTGACACTTACAAATCCGGTAGGAGTAGCTTCCGGACAGACGGTATGGTTGGGATGGGTATTTGAGAACAGCCCAGGCGTAAGGTATGCAACTGGAACACCCGGGCGGGCACAGTCTTTGGTCACATGGTCATCGGGCATGCCAGCTACCTTTGGAACATCCACCATTTCCAGCATCAAGTTTTCGATTTGTGCACATATACCACAGGAGCAGGGTTAACATTATCAGTAACACCATCAGGTATATCTCTTGAACAGGAATCAGGATCAAATGGTACGTTTAATATTACATCGAACACAAGCTGGAGTATAAATGATGATGCGGACTGGCTAAGCGTGTCACCTGTTTCAGGTTCAAATAATGGAACAATTACAGTCACGGCCAATTCGGCCAACGCAGGTATTGTTTCACGGACAGCGACAGTAACGATAACCGGTACGGGAGTAGTGGAAAGGATTGTAACCGTAACACAGTCGGCATCACCGGTTGCCAGCAATACTTTGGGCAACACCGAAGTTTATTCGGGAACAACCACTGCAGCAAACCGTCGGGCATTGCCTGTAACATTCAGCGAGTCAGGATCAATACAAAGCATATCGATTTACCATAATGGAGGAACGGGAAGTTTATTGCTGGGCGTATATTCCGACCAGTCAGGTTCCCCGGCTTCCAGAATAGGGGTAACAGCAGCGACAATAATTAATCCAACAGCGGGATGGCAGACAGTAACACTTACAAATCCGGTAGGAGTAGCTTCCGGACAGACGGTATGGTTGGGATGGGTATTTGAGAACAGCCCAGGCGTAAGGTATGCAACTGGAACACCCGGGCGGGCACAGTCTTTGGACACATGGTCATCGGGCATGCCAGCTACCTTTGGAACATCCACGATTTCCAGTATCAAGTTTTCGATTTATTGTACATATACCACTGGTACTTTCATTGCAACATCAGAATTACCGAAATCTGCAGAAATTGTATTACCTATTGATTATTCTGCAAGCTTTGAAGCACAAGATTTAAAGGTTTATCCAAATCCTTTTTCTCAAAAGTTGAACTTTGAATTTGTATCGGGCAATAATGCTTATGCTATTTTGGAAATTTATAATTTAATGGGACAATCAATTGAAAGATTAATGGATAAACAAGTTGAAGGTGGTGTGTTGAATAGAATTGAATTTGTGCCATCAGAAATTATTTCTGGAATTTACATCTATAAATTAACATTAGATGGAAAGGTAACAGTAGGTAAAGTTATTTACAAGAAATAGTCTGACTAAATTTAAATGACTTGTACTTTTAAAGGGTTTTTTAAAACCTGAAATTTTAGGAAAATAAACAAAAAGAGACTGGCTTAATAAGGTCAGTCTCTTTCTTATATAATGTTGGTTACTTCCAGCACCAGTGTTAAAAAATAGGAAAAAGTAAAAAACAATTTATAATGACTGTTCTCTTGTAATAGGAAAACAAAATTGACGACACTTTTGAATTGAAATAAGTTATTCAGAATTATTGATAATTCTGTTTTTTCCTGCTCATAGAGGTTACCTATGAATCATAAAAGAATTAAATAAGTTTTTTACCATCAAAGATTTGGAATAGTTCTAAATAGCACCTATTTTTGTTAATAAGAAAAAAACATATAAATATCTTTAATAATATAAGAATGGCATTTGAATTAGCAAAATTAGGTTACGATTATAAAGCTTTAGAACCTTTTATTGATGCTCGTACCATGGAAATTCACCATGACAAGCATCATGCAGGTTATACAAATAATTTAAACGCTGCAATTGCAGGAACAGCTTTGGAAGGACAATCAATTGAACAGATTCTTTCAGGTGTTTCCGGTCAGGCAGTTGCAGTGAGAAACAATGGAGGTGGTTTTTACAACCACAATTTGTATTGGGATGTAATAGCTCCGGGAGGTTCACCAAAACCAGCTGGAATTTTACTCGATGCAATTAACGATTCATTTGGTTCAGTACAAAATTTTCAAGAAGCCTTTGTCAAAGCTGCGGTAACGCGGTTTGGATCGGGTTGGGCATGGTTGGTTCTTCAAAAGGATAAACTGGCGGTTTCATCAACGCCCAACCAGGATAATCCGCTGATGTATGTTGCGGAAGTAAAAGGTACGCCGATATTAGGGATTGATGTGTGGGAACATGCGTACTATTTGAACTACCAAAACAGGCGTCCGGATTATGTAAATGCATTTTGGAATCTCATCAACTGGGATGAAGTCGCCAGACGGTTTAAAGGTTAGTTGATTTTTGGTTTTTTCCCCGGGGCAGAGGCCCCGGGGTTTTATTTGTCCAATCCTGAAATATTATGTTTAATAGAATTATTTTTTTTCGTGTTTTATATTTAGCAGTCTCAATTTAAATGTATCTTAGTGGTCGATATTCAATATTTTTCATGTTGCTATTTAAAATCTCTCCAAATTATCGTTACTATTAATCCTTTTTCCCCTTAAAATGTTTTAATTTAAATAAAAAATCAAAAACATTTTATTCACCTTTAAAATCAAAAATCATGGCATTCGAATTACCAAAACTACCTTATGCGAACAATGCATTGGAACCGTTCATCAGTGAAAAAACTATTGAGTCTCACTACGGAAAACACCATCAGGCCTATGTAAATAATGTAAATAACCTGATTAAAGGAACAGCTTTTGAAAATGCAACCATTGAAGAAATCATTAAATTGGCTGATGGTGGAATTTTCAACAACGGTGCCCAGGTTTGGAATCATACCTTTTATTTTATGCAGTTTAGTGCCGATGGTTGCAAAGAGCCAAAAGATGAATTGAAAGCAGCAATTGAATCTAAATTTGGTTCAGTTGAGAAATTCAGGGAAGAGTTTACAAAAGCAGCCGCAACACTATTTGGATCAGGTTGGGCATGGTTAGTAAAAAATAAAGAGGGCGAATTGGAAATTGTTCAAACAAGTAATGCGGGAAACCCACTACGTGATGGCAAAGAACCTATTTTAACTTGCGATGTTTGGGAACATGCATATTATATTGACAAGAAAAATTTACGCCCGTCTTACATCGAGGATTTTTGGAAAATTGTGGATTGGAAAGTAATTTCGGAAAGATATTCAAACTAAAAAAAAACAAAATTATGAGCGCAGAAAAAGTATTGCAAACCCTGCAAGCTGCGGGGAAACCTTTAAAAGCCGGCGAAATAGCTGAAGCTTCGGGATTGGATAGAAAAGAAGTGGATAAAGCAATGAAAGTTTTAAAAACTGAAGGTAAGATTGAATCGCCGAAAGTTTGCTTTTGCAGCCAAAGTAACAGGAAATAAAAACGGGAGTAATAAATTTATTCCCGTTTTTACTTTATAAAAGTCATTATTCTTTTTTTTGGCCTGAAAATCAGAAAATCTTCTTTCTTACTTTTCCGGAGCATCATTTGCCAAATATTCAAACCAATTATAATCGGCGTTAACCATTGATTTTTGCCATTGCCCGTTGCATATAATCCAACATAAACTCCGGTAAAAAAACCTACGGTTTCTGTTGCCAGAAATTTTGAATCAACAGTTTCAATATCTTTAAAAGCGTTGTTTCCCTGTGCATAGGAAAATGTAAATGTAGATTTCTTTCCGGTTATCCGAAGATTTACGGGACCGGGTTTCAAAGTTATTTTTTCAGATTTATAAGTTATTGTACCAAATTGCAATTTCACAATCAAAAACCTTTTCCCATTACTTTTTTCGATCATCAAATCAAAATGAGAACCATTATTAAGCAATATCAATCCTGCTTCTTCATTTTCATTTTTCGGGTCAAATTCAATTTGTGTTGTTGCTGTAAAATACAAATCTGTTAGCCTTCTCCCTACAAAAGTCGATGAGTTTCTTGTACCTATTTTTTCTGACGATCCGGTTAAACTTAAATAACCATCACGTTTTTCAAGAGAGAAATTGTTTACATCCGGGAACTGAATGAAATTCCATTCAAGAGCGAGTTCTTTTTTGTCAAAATTTTCAAGTGCAGGTTTTTGTGGAAAAGGTTTTAAAGGTAAAGTAGGGCAGGTCATATCAACTGTAGCTACACCATTTCCGTTTACCACAGGCCAGCCATTTTTGGGCCATGAAACCGGAGCCAAACAAGTTTCCCGCCCAAGTATGTGATGAGCTTTGTCTGAAACAGTGCGGTATCCGTGAAAAACAATCCACCATGAATTGTCATGGGTCTGAATAATATCAGCATGCCCAACTCCCTGTATTGTATTACCCTGTCCGGCAGCATTTGCATGCGCCAAAATCGGATTTGCCGGATTTTCAGTATATGGACCCCAAATGTTGCTGCTTCTTGCAATGGTTTCCGAATGTGCTTCTTCTGTTCCTCCTTCAGCCGCCATTAGATAATAAAAACCATCCTTTTTGTAAATATGCGGACCTTCAGCATATCGTCCTCCTGTTCCAAACCAAACTTTGTGTCCTTCGGTCAACAATTCACCTGTCAGAATATTTATTTCAAACAAATCGAAGGGTGAAGAAATTACATAAGTTTTCCCGTCATCATCAAAAAACAGGTCGGGGTCAATTCCCGGGATATTTATCCAAATTGGGTCAGACCATGGTCCGGCAGGATTTGTAGCAGTAACGTAAAAGTTGCCACTCCTTCCGGTTAAGTTAGTTGTAATCATGTAAAATTTTCCATCGTGATACCGAATGGTCGCCGCAAAAATATTTATCCCATTTGGTAACTGTTCTTTACGATGAATACAATACCCGATTTGTTTCCAGTTGATTAAATCTTTGCTATGAAAAACGGGTACTCCCGGGAAATATTCAAAGGTGCTCGTTATTAAATAGTAATCATCACCAACCCTGCAAACACTTGGGTCTGAATGAAATCCCGGAATTATTGGATTTTGGTATGTGACTTGCTCATTTGGGAGCGGGTTTGCTGCAAACGGATTGCTCCTTTCAATACGAATTGGTTTTGAATGTTCCTGAGCCGATAATTGAAGAATAAACAGGAGCAAAAACAGTGAGTGTATATTTTTCATTGTAATTTTTTAAACAGATGGGTACAAAGAATTAGTCGTTTTGATTTCTGCTTCAACCAAAAACAAGAGGTTATAATCCCCTTGTTTTAGTTGAAACAAATCAATATTTCCTTTTAATTTTTTAAAGTGTAACTGTAAATAAGAGCTTTTTTTAAATCGACAAAAGCCCGGTTGTTAACTCTTTTTCCAAAGATATTCCATTTCCTCCAGCGTTTTTCCTTTGGTTTCAGGAACCATTTTCCAAACAAAGAAGAAAGAAATGATACTCATTACACCATAAAACCAATAAGTTCCACCACTACTGAATTCCATCATTGCCGGGTAAGTTGACGAGATAAAATAATTTGCTGCCCATTGCGCTGCAACTGCCACTGCCACTGCTTTCCCGCGTATTTTATTTGGGAATAATTCTGAAATTAATACCCAGCAAATTGGTCCCCACGACATCATAAATGAAGCTGTGTAAATGATGATAAAAACAAGTGTGCTGATACCGATTATTTTCATAAATGCCAGTAGTCCAATGGCGAACATCCCAATAGCCATTCCAATTGAACCAACCATAAGTAAAGGTTTTCTTCCCCATTTATCAACTGTCATAATTGCGACTACAGTAAATATTACGTTTACCAAACCCATTACAACCGTTTGCAGCATTGAAGCATCTTTTTCAGCTCCCATACTTTCAAAAATGCGAGGTGCATAGTAAAGTGCAATGTTTATTCCTACAAATTGCTGGAATACAGAAAGTAGAACTCCAATAATTATGATCAATTTCCCGTAGGAAAATAATTTTGCAGATGATTTTTCCACACTTGATTTAATGTTTGTAAAAATCAATTTTGCCTGATCGATACCATTAATCCGGGTTAAAATATGGAGCGCTTTTTCATTCTGGTTGTTAATTGCCAGAAAACGTGGTGTTTCAGGAACAAAAAACAGAAAAATACCAAAAAGTGCTGCCGGAATTGCTTCCGAAACAAACATCCATCTCCAGCCAATTGTATTAATCCAATCCAGTGGTTTGCCATTGGCAATTCCCCAGTTTACAAAATAAACTACCAACATACCGAAAATAATGGCAAACTGGTTTATTGAAACCAAACGGCCACGAATGTCAGCAGGAGCTATTTCGCCAATGTACATGGGACTAATAGCGGAAGCTAATCCAACGCCAATTCCACCAATAATCCTGTAAAAATTGAACATCCATAATAATCCCATAGTTGGTTCACCCTGTTTAAAAAACAGGAACTCCGGAAATCCGGAACCAAGTGCAGATATGAAAAACAGGATAGCTGCAAGAAAAAGCCCCTTTTTTCTGCCATAAGCCGAAGAAATCAGACCAGATATACTCCCACCTATTATACACCCAATAAGTGCGCTCGAAATTGTTGCTCCGTGAACAAGAGAACTCAATCCAAGCCCATTAATTAAATAGGCCTGGATTGATTTTTCGGCACCTGAAATAACTGCTGTATCGTAACCGAACAACAATCCGCCAAGTGTTGCAACCGCGGTAATTCCTAAGATATATAAAGAATTGCGTCCTTTCATATCTTTAAATGTGCCAGTTGATTAACTGTTCAATCAGTTCCTGTTTTCCACTGATTTGTGCAGGTTCACCAACTTCGGCAGCAATTGCATAAAGATCTTCCAGCGAAAGTTTTCCTGCTTCATATTCGGCACCTTTACCGGAATCATAAGAAGAATAACGGGTTTTACGCATTTTAAGATAATCTGAGTTAGTCAGAATTTTATCAGCAATAACAAGTGACCGTGCAAAACATCCATTCCACCAATGTGGGCGATAAAAATATCCTCCAAATCTGTTGAATTCCTGCGTGTTTTTGCATCGAAATTAATGCCACCGTGTTTAAATCCGCCAGTTGGTATTATTTCGAGCATCGCTTCTGTTATTTCGTAAATATTTGTTGGGAATTCATCAGTATCCCAACCGTTTTGGTAGTCGCCTTTGTTGGCATCAATTGAACCTAACATTCCGGCATCGGCTGCCATGCGCAAATCATGGGCAAAAGTGTGACCTGCCAATGTTGCGTGATTTACTTCAACGTTCAGTTTAAAATCGTTTTCAAGTCCGTTTGCCTTCAGAAACCCGATAACAGTTTGTGCATCAAAATCATACTGGTGTTTTGTAGGTTCCATTGGTTTTGGTTCGATAAAAAAGGTTCCGGTAAAACCTTGTTTCCGACCATAATCGCGGGCTGTGCGCAGGAATTGTCCGAGATGAGCCAATTCGCGTTTTGTGTCTGTGTTATGCAGGCTCATGTAACCTTCGCGACCTCCCCAGAAAACATATCCTGTTCCACCCAATGAAATAGTTGCATCAATTGCATTTTTAACCTGAACTGCTGCATTTGCAAGTACTGCAAAATCAGGGTTGGTTGAAGCTCCGTTCATGTATCGCGGTGCTGAAAATACATTGGCAGTTCCCCAAAGTAGTTTTACTCCCGAAGCTGCTTGTTTTTGTTTGGCAATTTCCACCATTTTTTCAAGTCGTTTTTCAATTTCGAAAACCGAACCGTCACCAACAACATCGGTGTCGTGAAAACAGTAATATGGGATATTCATTTTTGTAATGAATTCGAATGCTGCATCCATTCTTTCTTTTGCTGCATCCATTGCATCACTTGCACCGTCCCACGGAAAAATCTGAGTTCCAGGACCAAATGGATCGCCACCGGTTCCGCAGAATGTGTGCCAGTAAGCCACTGCAAAACGCAGGTGGTCTTTCATCGTTTTTCCTGCTACAACTTTGTTTTCGTCATACCACTTAAAAGCCAGTGGATTTCTTGATTCCGGGCCTTCATATTTTACCTGCCCAATTCCTTTAAAATACTCTTTGTTTCCTTTTAATACTTCCATGTTAATTTATATTTATTAGTAATTAATGATTAATGATTATTCCGAAATTGTATTCTCAAGTTTAGTCTTCCAATTATTGTAAGCATCCTGATATTCAGTTTTTTTCGAATTATCCGGATCAATTGTTTCCAGTTTTTTCAAGTTTGAAAAGGCTTCGTTAAACGATTTGTAATATCCCGATCCCACACCGGCACCACGTGCTGCACCAACAGATCCGTCAGTATTGTACAATTCTATTGTGGCACCTGTAATTCCGGCTAAAGTATCTCTGAATATTGGGCTGAGGAACATATTTGCTTTTCCTGCACGGATTACAGAAGCATTTATCCCTATATTTTGCATAATGTCCATTCCGTATTTAAACGAGAAAACAATTCCTTCCTGTGCAGCTCTTAATACATGCCCTTTGTGATGAATATTGAAATTGATTCCACTTAAAACCGAACCGATATTTTTATTATTTAGAACCCTTTCTGCGCCATTTCCAAAGGGTAAAACGGAAAGTCCGTTTGAACCGATGGCAATATCTGAAGCCAGTTGGTTCATCTCTTCGTAAGATAGATTTTCTCCAACCATTCGTTTTAACCAGGCATTTAAGATTCCTGTGCCGTTTATACAGAGCAGAACACCTAAACGCGGATTTTCTTTTGTGTAATTTACATGTGCGAATGTATTTACGCGCGATTGCGGGTCGTATTTAATTTCGTCGCTCACACCGTAAACCACGCCTGAAGTGCCGGCAGTTGTTGCAATTTCTCCAGGATTTAAAACATTCAGTGAAAGCGCATTATTGGGTTGGTCACCGGCACGGTAACTGATTGTGGTTTTTGGTGATAAGCCAAGTTCTTTTGCCGCACTAGCCGAAACCCTGCTTTGAACAGCAAAAGTTGGAACGATTTCAGGAATGATTTCTTTCGAAAAGCCATAGTTTGCAAACAGCAAATCGGCAATCGAATTTTCCTTAAAATCCCACATTATTCCTTCAGATAATCCACTAACAGTGGTTTGAATTTCGCCTGAAAGTTTCATGGCAATAAAATCACCGGGCAGCATAATTTTATAAACCTTGCTGTACAGTTCAGGTTCATTGTCTTTCACCCATTTTAATTTCGAAGCGGTAAAATTTCCGGGTGAATTGAGCAGGTTCGTTAAACAACGTTGTCCCCCAATTTCTTCAAAAGCCTTGTCGCCAATGGCAGCAGCTCGGCTATCACACCAAATAATCGAGGGACGGATAACTTCATGGTTTTTGTCAACCATTACAAGCCCATGCATTTGGTAAGAAATCCCAATAGATAAAATGCTTTCTGGATTTATTTTTGATTCTTTCAAAACATCGAATAATGCAAGCTTGAGGTTATGCCACCATAATTCAGGCTCTTGTTCGGCCCAACCCGCTCTGTGGGCTGTAATTTTCATTTCCTGTTTTGGGTAAAACGAACTTGCTATACAATTTCCATTTTCGCCATCAATTAACGAAACTTTTACGGAAGAACTTCCAATGTCAAATCCTAGTAAATACATGATATGCTGTGTTTTATGTTTTAATTTTAAAATCGAGCTGTTCTGTTCTGGTATGTAGTAAAATTAGTTTCTATATCTGTAGTTTCAAAGTCGAAAAATATGTTGTAAAACATGTTTTTCGACTTTTTATTTTTAAACAGGTATGCAATCAAATACCGAAATTAATTCCTCATAACGATGATCGTAATTTTAAAGTTGTTGGTACCTCAAATCGGATTGGTTTTCCTTCGGCAACAAATTCTGCTGCCTTTTGCCCCATCAATTCAAAATTGGTTGAAATTACAGTAATACCATTTTTTACATATTTTTTCATGGGTGTTTCGTTGTAAGAAATCACTCCAACTTCGCGTCCCGGTTCAAAACCCTTTTCTTCGCACTGGTCAAGAAAACTTGCTAAAGTGCGGTCGCTTACCAAAAAGTAGAGACCACCTTTTTTTATGACAAAATCCTCTGGCTCAAATGTTACCGCATGTTTAATATTATAGTGGTTGCAAAATTTTCTGAAGTATTCAACCGAAGCTTTTGGGTGATAAGTAAATGACGGATAATAGAAAGTGAATTCTTCATAAACTGAGATTTTGTCGATATTGTTTTCGAGGCACTTATAAACTGCTTTTCCAAAATCTTGATAAACAGTAGATTGACTTTCTGTTGAATGGATCTTCCAATCAATGATCAGCAATTGTTCAGTTGGAATTTTATTAATTATCTCCGGAACTTTGTCATTATCAAAGTTCATAATAATATATGAACTGTATTTGCCTAAACTTTCAGATATGATTTTTTCAAAAACATTGATATTGTAATGATGAAAATGCAAATCGACCGCAACATTTTTTGGTAAATTTTTAAGGAACGAACCATAAAGAACTTCCTTGTAGGCCTTGAAAGTATCGAGGAAAAGGAAAACTTTTGTTATATTTTTTGTAACAAAATAACCACGGTTCGGCACCGACTCAACAATACTCCGTTTTTTTAATTCAGCATAAGCTTTAAAAACAGTATCGCGGGAAAGTTGGCATTCTGCCATAATTTGGTTAACTGAAGGCAGCATATCGCCCGATTTTAATTGATTCTGACTTATCGAATCAACAATAGCATCAACCAATTGCTGAAATTTTAAAACGTTTGAATTGTTATCAACTGTGAATTTGAAATCTCCCATTTTTAGTTTTTTTTCCAGAGTAGTTAGCATTCTGTTCTGTTCTACAAATCTAAAAATAAATTGCAAAGATTTAAATCAAAAAAAAGGCTGGACAATGCCACCTTTTCTATAAAATATTGATATGATTTTAGGATTCCAACAATTAAAACAATTGGTTTAAGTTTTGTTTCTGATTCTATTTTGTCTGTTTGCTTACAGAATTAAGACTTCAAATTCAATCTGTTTTTTTAACCCCTTACAAATAGTGCTTTAATAATTTCTGTAGCCATTTTTGGGTTTTCCTTTAACCTGCGGGTTGAATATTTAAACCATTGTTTCCCAAAAGGAACATAAACCCGCATTTTAAATCCTTTATCCACAATCGATTGCCTAAGTTCTGGTGTTACCCCAAAAAGCATCTGAAATTCGCACATATTTTTGGGTACATTATATTTTTCGATTAGTTGAAATGCATTCTCAACTAAATATTTGTCGTGAGTAGCAATTCCCACGTACATTTTATTCCTGAACATAAATTCCAAATCGGAGAGATATATATCCCTGACTTTCTGATAGTCTTTGAATGCTATTTTCTCAGGTTCAATATAAATTCCTTTACACAGCCTGAAATTGATTGGAATCGATTCGGAATTCAGTGAATTCAAATCTTCCAGATCCTTCATTGTCCTGCGCAAATATGCCTGTAAAACCAAACCAACATTTTTCGGAAATTCTGCCCTTAGTTTTTTAAAAATATCAATTTCGATATCAACACATTCCGAATCTTCCATGTCAATCCGAATGAATGAATTTTTTTCAGCAGCCAGTGCCACAATATCCCGTAAATATTTATAGCAAACCTCTTTATCTAAAAGCAGCCCGAACATTGTTGGTTTCAGCGAAAAATTTCCAACAACATTTTCATTTGTAAAACGGTTTATTATTTCGAAATAATGATCTCTGTTTACCTTTGCTTCTCCAAGGGTTTTTATAAACTCACCAAGTAAATCGATTGTAACTTCTATTCCTTTCTCGTTCAATAACTTTGATGCCAAAAGACCATCCTCGATTGTTTCACCGGCAATGTACCTTTTAGAAAAAACCCAAACCAGTTTTTTGGGCATGTGCGGTAATATATTTGCAATTAACTTATTCAACATTTTAATTATTTAGTAGAATCTGATTTGATTTAGTAAAAGTAGTGTTGATGATATATTTATTTCAATGATGTTTATCAGCACAGGGTTATGATTTTACACAGGTTTTTATTGAAATTCGCCAATTTTTAAATTGCTTAAAAAAGTGTTAAACGGGTAAGTTGGTTTAAACTAAAAAATTATCTTTGTGCCAGTTTTTAAAGTAAATCTAAAATAGAATCTAATGAAGGGAACATCGTTGATTGTGAGCATTGTGCTATTTGTAGCTGTAGCAGTTTTATATGTTTTACATTTTGCAGGAATCGGAAAATCCGGTCAAAATTCAGACGCTGATGACAGAGCAGTGATTAGCAGGGACGGTTTAAAAATTGCTTATGTGAAAGCAGATTCAGTAATTTTAAATTACCAATTGGCGGAATTTTTACATGACGATTTTACAAAAAAGCAGGAAGCTTTTACAACTGAATATGCTTCGAAGCGGAAATCATTTGAGAAAGATGCTGCAGCTTTTCAGGAGAAACTGCAACGTGGAGGTTTTTTGAGCGAGCAACGTGCTGTGCAGGAACGAGACAGGTTGGTTGGACTGGAACAGGAAATTCAGAAAATGGATCAGGAATTGTCTGCAAAACTTGGCGAAATGCAAAATACAAATGGTCAGCAGGTTTTGGACAGCTTACAAAGTTGTTTGAAACATTATAATTCAATTAAAAAGTACGATTACATTCTAAATGCATCGAGTATTTTAATTGGTGACGAAGGCGATAATATAACCGCTGATATTTTAAAAATGATGAATGAAAAATATTCGGCAACTCAACAAAAATAATCAGTTTTGATTTCAATATAGAATCCGGGCAAGTTCCCGGATTTTTTTTTACCGGATGCCGGAAACTTTAAACTTTGAACTTTGAACTTTTTTTATGTTTGCAAATAAATATCTACTAAAACAAAACAGACTCACTTTAATTGCGCAGCCACCGGATGCAGATTTGGGAATCAGTGTAGTGATTCCCTGTTTTCGTGAACCACATATTTTGCAAACACTTGAATCGTTGACCAGATGTGATTTGCCTCTTCAAAAGGTTGAAGTAACAGTATTAATCAATCATTCAGAAGTTGCTCCCGATGAAATAAAAAAATACAATCAAAATTCTAAAACTGAAGTTGATAGTTGGATTTCAAAAAACAACTCTGAAGAAATTTCATTTTTTGCAGTCGGCCCGGTTGAGTTGCAAAAAAAATGGGCTGGAGTAGGGTTGGCGAGAAAAAGCGGTATGGATGAAGCACTTCGCCGGTTTAATCTTCTTGAAAAGCCCAATGGCATTATTGTTTCGTTGGATGCCGACACACTTGTTGCAAAAAATTATTTAATTGAAATTGAAAGGCATTTTGCCCGGTTTCCAAAAAATGTCGGGGCAACCATTTCTTTTCAACACCAAACCGAAGGTTTAGGCGAAAAGCAGTTAAAGGGAATTTTACTTTATGAAAAATACCTGCTTTATTATAAAAATGCTTTACGTTTTATCGGTTATCCGAATCCGTTGTTTACAGTTGGTTCGGCATTTGCAGTTACTGCCGACGGCTATTTAAAACGTGGCGGGATGACCAGAAGACAAGCCGGCGAGGATTTTTATTTTCTTCAAACGCTTGCGCAAACTGGGACTGTTGGGGAAATTACAACTACCACAGTTTTTCCTTCAGCTCGTGAATCTGATCGAATTCCGTTTGGTACAGGCCCGGCTATTGCAAAATGGATGAACGATGAAACTGATTTGACCCAAACCTATAATTTTCAGGCATTTGTTGATTTAAAACTGTTTTTTGATCAAATCGAAAATTTGTTCAGAATAGAAAGGGAAGGATTTTTCGAACTAATTGAAAAACTGCCGGCAGCAATTTGCCAATTTATCAAAACAGATAATTTCTGGACTGAAATCAAAGATTTAAACCAGAATTGTTCAAACATTGAATCTTTTAAAACAAGGTTTTTCCATAAATTCAATGCCTTTAAAATATTGAAGTTTATGAATTTTGGGCACGAATTATTTTATGAGAAAGTAGATTTGGACCAACAATTTATCAAATTACAGAAACATGAAAGGCACTAAACAACTACAGTCATTTTTACTTTTAATATCAGTTTTCTCCCTTTTGTCAACTGGTATTTCATGTCAAAGTTCACTTCGCAGTGATGCTGGAAATCCTCAATTTTCATATGCTATCCCATGTGAAGGGAATTGTTGGGTTGTGAATGATTTGAAGGGAAATGAGAAAATGATAAATGAGAACGGTATTCAAAATTGGAATTCAAATGAATCAGTATTTCGCGTCTATTTCAAAGTTGAAAAAACTGGGAGTTTAAATATTGGGATTTTGGCGAAATCGCTTTCCGGAAGTTCAAAACTAAAAGTTACATTCAATAATTTAAGTAGAGAGGCGAGTGTTTCAAAAGCAACATTAGATACTGTTTTTGTTGGTGAATTTAATATCGAAAGTCCAGGTTATCAGTTTGTTGAAATTCAAGGTTTGGATAAATCGGGAGAATTTTTCCCTGAAATTGAAAGTGTTCTGATTGGCGGCAATGCAACTGTCGGAAAGGTTTATTTTGCCCGCGACGATTTTTACTGGGGACGCCGCGGCCCTTCTGTTCACCTCAATTTTCAGGTTCCCGAAAGTGCAGGGAATGTAGTTTATTTTTATAACGAAATAACGATTCCTGAAAACAATGACGTTCTTGGTTCTTATTTTATGGCAAACGGTTTTGGGCAGGGTTATTTTGGGATGCAGGTAAATTCGCCCACCGAGCGTCGGATACTTTTTTCGGTTTGGAGTCCGTGTGAAACTGACAATCCCGGAGTAATTCCGGAAGATTTCAAAATTAAATTACTCAAAAAAGGAGAAGAAGTTTACACAGGAGAATTTGGAAATGAAGGCTCAGGTGGACAAAGTTTCCTAAAGTTTGATTGGAAAGCAGGGACAACTTACAGATTTTTACTAAAAGGCTTACCAACAGGAAATGATGCAACTGATTTTACGGCCTGGTTTTTTGCGCCCGAAATTGGCAAGTGGAAATTGATTGCAAGTTTCCGTCGTCCTAAAACCGAAACTTATTTGACCCATTTATACTCATTTCTTGAGAATTTTTATACCGAAACCGGGAATGTGGAAAGACGCGGATTATATTCAAACCAATGGATTTATAATTCTGAAAACAAGTTGGTTGAACTCACTAAAATAAAATTTACTGCCGATGCCACCGCCCGGAAGGAATCGAGGATGGATTATGCAGGAGGACTTGAGAACAACTCATTCTTCCTAAAAAACTGTGGCTTCTTCAGCGAAACCACCCCAATTGATTCTTATTTTGAAAGACAGGAACCGGAATTCCCCAGTTATTAATTTTGAACTTGCATAAGAATTAACATAAAGCCAAATCTTTTATCTTGTCTTTTCTTTTCTTCTCCTCCTTGGAGAGGGCAGAGGAGGCTTCTATGCTTTCAATCCTTGCCAACATGTAATAAACTTCATTCCAACGCAACTCTTTTTTGAATTGTGTTACGCAGGTATCTTTATCGATTACAACAAATTCAACATCTGCAAATTCAGCAAATGTTTCAATATAATCGGGTGTTAAAGCCAAAGTAAATGCCGAGTGATGTGTTCCACCTGCATAAATCCATGCAGCGGCGCCATCGGCAAGGTTTGGCATTGTTTTCCAGAACGCCGAAGCAACCGGCAGTTTTGGCATTTTTTCGAGTGGTTCAATTACTTCCAACGTATTTACAATAATCCGGAAACGATTTCCCATATCAATTAAAGTAACATTCATCGCGTCTCCTGTTGCGCTGTCAAAAATCAAACGGGCAGGAGCATCTTTTCCTCCAATTCCCAAAGGCTGAACTTCAAGACGTGGTTTTTTTGCTGCAATCGATGGACAAATTTCAAGCATGTGTGCACCCAAAACGGCTTCATTTGCCGGATCGAGATGGTAGGTATAATCTTCCATAAACGAACTTCCGCCTTTCATTCCTGCCGACATGGTTTTAATAATGCGTAACATGGCAGCCTGTTTCCAGTCTCCTTCTGCGCCAAAACCATAACCTGCAGCCATTAAACGCTGCGAAGCCAAACCTGGTAATTGTGCCAATCCCGTTAAGTTTTCAAAGTTTGTTGTAAAAGCTTTAAAATTTCCGTTTTCCATAAAACGTTTCAATGCAATTTCATAACGGGCCTGAACGCGAACATTTTCATGGTATTTACCACCTGGTTTGCAGTCGGCTGCAACTTCATATTCTTTTTCGTATTCTTTGTAAAGCTCATCAACTTCTGCATCGGAAACTTTATCGATATATTTTACAAGGTCGCCAACCCGAATGCCGAAATTTGCCAGCCAAATTTAATTTGAGCTTCTACTTTATCGCCTTCGGTTACTGCAACTTCACGCATATTATCGCCGAACCGGGCAACTTTTAATCCCTGAGAATCGGCCCAGCCAATTGCAGTGCGACACCATTTTGCCACTTCGTTTTGCACATTTTCGGCTTGCCAGTGGCCAACCACAACTTTCCGGTTTTTACGCATCCGGGCATTTATGAAACCGTATTCACGTCCACCGTGCGCACTTTGGTGCAGATTCATATAATCCATATCGATTTCACTCCATGGTAAATCGCGGTTGAATTGAGTATGCAGGTGCATGTATGGTTTACTTAGCGCTTTCAATCCGCCAATCCACATTTTTGCAGGTGAAAATGTGTGCATCCAGGTAATCAAACCGATACAGTTTTTGTCGGAACTTGCCTGAACACAAATATCAAGTATTTCGTCAGGTGTTTTAACTACTGGTTTGAAAACGATTTTCACAGGCATTTTGCCCGATTTATTTAGGCCATCAACAATAGTTGAAGAATCTACATCGACCTGTGCCAAAGTTTTTGGTCCGTATAAATGTTGGCTTCCGGTTACAAACCAGATTTCCATTTGATTAAAGTTTGTCATTTTTATTGAATTTTAATTTGATGCTAAAATAGTAAATTAATTATAAATGTAGAAATTACACTTTTAAAAATATCAATTTTTCAAATGTTGGTATTGAAGAAATAATTTGGTTTTAACAGTATATTGCCAACATCCGATACAAAACAGAGCGATTAGCATATTAGCAAACTTTCAGCTTTTTTCCTGAATCAAATCCCAGGTTGCCTTTGCATGTTTTTCTTCGGTGTGAGTTTGCCCGATACTCATGCGTAAAACCACCTGTCCGTTCAGTTTTGTGTGTGTAAAAAAGGCTTTCCCGGTTTGATTAACCGCATTCATAAGTTTCATATTGAAATCATCACCCGTTTTGTGGCGAAAACAAACCAGGTTAAACGGCGGTTCCACAAACAGTTCAAAATCTTTAGATTCCAATACCCAATTTTTAAAATTTTGAGCCATTTCAACATGTTTTCTGATATGGAATTGTAATCCTTCAACGCCATAATGCCGGATTACAAACCACAATTTCAATGAGCGGAAACGGCGGCCAAGCTGAACATGCCAGTCACGGTAATCAAAAACCTCTCCCGATTCGGTGGCTTTATTTCTCAAATATTCAGGTAAAATGGAAAAGTGTTGATTAAATCCTGCCGGTTGGCTACCCAAAAACATCGCAATCGAAATTGGTAAACATCCATTTGTGCGGATTAAAACAGTAACTGTCGGCCAGTTCAATACCTGCCTGAAAATGCCTGAATTCGGGACAAAGCATGGCAGTTCCCGACATCGCGGCGTCAATATGAAACCAGCAATTTTCTTTCTGGGCAATTTTTCCAATTTTTTCAATCGGGTCAATTGCATTGGAGGAAGTTGTACCCAATGCAGCGCAAATGAAAAATGGTTTCAACCCTGCAGTTTTGTCTTTTTGAATTTGTTCTTCCAGTAAATCTGTGCGCATGGCAAACTTTTCGTCAACTTCGATTAAACGCAGGTTTTCGCTTCCAATCCCAACAATTTTTATTGCTTTTTCCAACGATGAGTGCGTTTGGGTTGAAATATAAGCAACTAATTTTTGCTGAATCCCGGTTTTGTTCGATTGAAACTTTGTGGCCCTTTCGCGTGCTGCAATAATTGCTGTCAAAGCCGAAGTGGAAGCTGTATCCTGGATTACACCGCCACCGGTTGAAGTTGATTTGAATTTTTCAGGCATTCCCATCATTTCAGTCAGCCAATCCAAAACCCTGGTTTCAAGTTCGGTAGCAGCAGGGCTGGTTGCCCAAATCATTCCCTGAACTCCTAGTCCCGATGAAATTAAATCGCCCAAAATTGAAGGGAAAGACGTATTTGACGGAAAAAAGGCATAAAAATTTGGTGACTGCCAGTGTGTAATTCCCGGCATAATTAAACGGTCAATATCATTCATCATTTTCTCCATCGATTCGCCATTTTGTGGGGCATTTTCAGGAAGCAATGCTTTTATTTCGCCAGGTTTTACCTGAGATAAAACAGGGTATTTTTCAATGTTTTCGTAATAGTCGGCAATCCAATCGATCACTTTTTTGCCCTCTTCACGGAATTGATCCGCTGACATGTGGTAATTATTTTTTTCCAATTTTAGTTGATTTAGGTTCTTAAAATACAAAAAAAAAAAATTTTAGTTGATTTAATTAGTTTGGGCTTTACTCTTGATCTTGATACCTGTCTCAATAAATTAGTATTTAACGCTAAAACTATCAAAAACGCTGTAATTTGCATCTCACAAGTCGATATTTTATCAACCCGGGAACGCGTTGGACCAAGATATAAATAATCAATAAAAGTTTTCAATTCAGGTTCAATTCCCTGAGCAACAATAAGTACACTTCCATCAACCAAATTTCTAACCCAGCCTGTAATACCCATTTCATTAGCTTTCTGAACTGCAAAATAACGGTATCCAACACCTTGCACTCGTCCTTTTATGGTTATTTCGTATTGTACCATCATTGAGTTTAAAGTTTAATGTTCAAAGTTTTGGATTTGAGGGTATAAATTATGGTTAATTACTGATCTACGGATTTTACAACAAGGTTTTTAAACTTTCCATCTGAGCCGTTTCCAACCCAAAAGCCAACTTTCCCTTTTTTAAATGTACTCAGCATTTTTACTTCAATTGAAGGTTTGTCAGAATTTTCAACAAAAACCTTAACAACAGGCCATTTTACTTCAACTCTGGCATGGAAAAATTCATCGGGATTTGGTATAGGCGAAACTGTTTTCTCAAATTCTTCCGGAAATTCGGTACGTAACTTTTGCCAGGTAAATTTTGGGTGACTAATATATTGTACTGAATGTGAAGTTCTTTCAGGTTTTCTGAAATTAAAGGGACGAAAATAAACCGCATTATAAGTTGAATCATTTTGAATGTGAAAAGCTACACCCACAAAACTTTGCTGTAAAACGTCCTTCCCTTTTACATCGAATTCTATAGTGCCGTTTTCAAATTCAATATTTTTGAAAATAGCAAGTCCATCGCCTTTTTTTGCATTAAAATCAATTTGTTCAACCAAGCCGGTCTTTTCACTTTTATTAATTACAACCTTACGGTTATAAATTTCCAATTCTGATTTATTTTCAATATCGGGAAATACTTCCTGTGAAAATAGTGAACTGGAGAAAATCAGACCTGCAAAAGATAAAAGATACTTCATCTCTTTAATTTTTTGTTTTGAATAGCTCAACTACTTCCGGCTGCACCATTGCCCAAATTGAATAGGCGCCAATTGCGGTTCCGATTGGGAAATTTATCAAACTCAAAACCGATAAAATCAACGTGAGGATGCGGGCCCACTCTTTTCTTTTCAGCAACCCAATTCCTGCAATGATGCCGGGGATGCTTAAAACAATCAGCACTAACATAACTACTTTAGCGATTATCCCAAAAACAATTTGAGCATCAGGTTCGTCGATAAAGTTTCCTAAAAGAACAAAAAGGGTAAACAACACTCCCCCGATAATAAGTCCGAGAATACTGAATCCAATCTGAAGTGCTGCAACTACGTTAATGTGTTTTTCCATGACATTTATTTTTTTTGATGAATCTAAAATTACAAAATTCAAACGTATATTATGAACCGTGAGTTAATTTTTAGACGAAGCTCAACATTTCGGAGTTCAATGGGTTATACTGGTAGAGATTAACGTTAGAAATGGTTATTTTTGCGGAAAGAAAAGGAGGGGAAAATGGAAATTTTAAAAGTAATATTATTGGCAATTGGGTTGGTGGGCATTGCAATGGCCGGATTGGCGCTAAATATTTTAGTTAAAAAAGGGGGTAAATTCCCAAATACGCATATCAGCGGGAATAAATATTTAAAACAAAACGGAATTTACTGTGCACAAACCCAGGACAAAATAGATCAGGCAAGTGCCTACAAAAAAGTTGATTTTGATCATGTTGTTTTTGCACAAGATAAAAAGTTAGGTAAGTAACCGGGTTTATTGTTGAAGGACATTTGAGTTACTTTGTTTGGTCAGCATATTTCCACCAGAAAATTGTGCCGAAATACCCAATTACACTTGTAAAACCTATAATCAGGAAGCTGAAAAAATTCAAACCTGCTTTCATATCAGCGCCACCACTTCCGCTGTAAATACCAGGAATTGCCCACGGAAAATAATTGCCAAATCCCAGAGCACCAAAAATTTGAGCCAGCACCAGTAAAATCGCAACAAAACCAAGCGGAGACATATAACCTTTTCCGAAAATTGCAAAGAAAGCAATTGGAGTATTCAGTAAAATAATCAAAACTGTTGTCACAAAATATATGATCAAATTGTTTACAAATATTTCAGCACTCCAACCCGGTAAATGCAAAACTAATCCAATCAGTAATCCCAAAATTAAGTTTGATAATATAAGAGCAGTACACCACAAAATGTAATAAATAAACTTGGCATTAATAATCTTTGCCCTTGAAATTGGTAATGAAAGTAAGTCCTTTGCTGTACCATCTGAATATTCTCTGCCAAACAACCAACTGGCAACAAAACCAAAGATTAAAACCCCGCCAACACCCACTGCCTGAGATAGAAGTCCTAAAAATGAATTCCAGTTGGCTTCAAATGACAGCAATGTCGCTTTTGCCTGAAATGCTCCTGAAAGACCTTCTGTACCATTATCTTTCATTAAAAACATAAACACCCCGCCAAACAACGGAGCAAGCGAAAAAGCAATAAAAGTAACAAGGGTAATTGTTGAATGTCTGTTTTTAATAATTTCTGCTGTAAAAGCTTGCCATTGTTGTTTCATTGTCAATGTTTTAACTTTTTATCATTCTAAGAAAATAAGCTTCCAGGTCTTCTTCAAAAACAGAAATCATTTTTGGTGGCACATTATATTTTACCAATAAAGCTGATATTAATTCCGGTTTTTGAATAGCATTAATTTCCGTCGATTCAATTAACCCGTTTCCGTTTATTGATGCATTAAAACCATTTTCATTCAATATTTGCAGTGCTTTTTGATTTTCGTTTGTATTTACACAAAGCTTTTTAATTATCTGATCTTCCAATTCGCTTGTGTTAATTTCCTTTATCAACTTTCCTTCATGCACAATTCCGATACGCGTTGCAACTTTTGAAATCTCAGACAGAATGTGGCTCGACAGGAAAATTGTTGTGTTATGATTTTTTACAAGATCTTTAAGAAATTCTCTGACCTCCACAATTCCGGCCGGGTCCAAACCATTTATTGGTTCATCAAGAATTAATAATTTCGGATTGTGAAGTAAGGCTTTTGCTAATCCCAGTCTTTGGCTATTTCCCAACGATAAATATTTTGCTTTCTTGTTTTTATATTGATCAAGTTGCAAAACACTTATGATTTTATCTATTTGTTTTCTGTCATTAAGACCCCGAAGCTGATAAAAAACCTCCAGATTTTCTTTGACAGTTAAATTTGGGTATGCGTAAGGAGTCTCAACTAAATAGCCTACATTATTCCAAATATCAGAACCTTGTTTTGCATTATGTCCAAACAATGAAATTGAACCTGAGTCAGGTTTTATCATTCCAAGTAATAATCTGATCAGAGTTGTTTTTCCGGCACCGTTTAATCCCAAAAACCCATAAATTTCTCCTTCTCTTACGTTAATTGAAATATAGTCAACAGCAATTGTATCTCCGAATGTTTTGGTAAGATCATATGTCTGTATAATATTCATAATTCAATTCTCATATGTAGTAAGTGTTGATTCACAGTAATTTATTCAATTATGAATTGTTTAAACCCTTCCGACATGTAAACCTGGTTTTCGCCTTTTTCATCGGCATAAATAAAAAATACTTCAATTTCGGGAACTGCGCCGGCAACTTCAATTCCTTTCTCCAAACCCAGAACCATAAAAGTGGTTGCAAAACCATCGGCTGTTAATCCGTTTTCGGCAATAACAGTGGCGCTTAACAAACTGTGTTGAACCGGATAACCGGTTTTTGGGTCGATGGTATGAGCGTATTTTTTACCGTCTTCAATATAAAAATTGCGGTAATTTCCGGAGGTTGCAAGAGCCCTGTTCTCAATTTGCACTTTAGCCTGAAGTTCATTGCTTATAAATTCTTTTTCTTCCAAAGGTTTATTAATTCCAATGGTCCAGATATTTCCCTTTTCGTTTTTCCCCTGTGCTTTAACTTCTCCGCCAATTTCGGCAAGATAGTTTTTACATCCCTTTTGAATAAAAAACTCACACATTAAATCGCAGAAATAGCCATCGCAAAGAGCATTCATATCTAATTTCATATTTATGTTTTCCTTCACCACTTTCCCGTTTTCCAATTTTACTTTTTGATAACCGGTCAATAATTTCAAGCTGTCAACTTTTTCCTGTGTCATTTTTCCTTTTTATCAGGCCCAAAACCCCAGGCATTTACCATTGGTCCGCAGGTAATGTCGAAAGCACCGTCAGAGATTTCAGAGATTTCCATCGCTTTGTTAAAGCATGCGATAAATTCGGGAGCCAGAGTTATTTCTTCATTATTGTTTACTTTCGAGATTACAGATTCTTTTTCGTACACCGAAAAAATCATATTGTATTTCTTTAGTAAAGTGTCAATTTCAGCCTGCATGTCCTTTCCATCAGGACTTTCGTACACCATGTGGTAACTGGTGCCGTGAATCATTCCACCATTGTAAATATATTTTGCAGGTGCATTTTTACATGAATTTAGTGCCAGGATTATAAGTGCTGAAAGAACCAGATTTAACTTCATTTTGTGATTTTTTTACGGCGATAAAATTACGAAAAATAAGGCAACGGAAATTGAAAAATGACTTTTGGTAAATTTGATTTTTGAGTAACTTTAGCCAAAACTAAATCAAAAAAAATCTTGTAAATGAAAATAGCATTGTTGGGAACTGGTTTAATCGGCACATTTTATACAATGTCCATTCATGGCTTGCGTAGCCGCGATGAAGTAGTTATCGTGTATTCGCGATCGGAAGAACGAGGAGCAAAATTTGCAAAGGAAAACAATATTCCGAATTGGACGACAAATTTGGAAGAAGCCGTTTCTCACCCTGACGTAGATGCAGTAATTGTAGGATTACCAAATAATCTGCACAAAGCAGCCATTTTTGCAGCAGTCGATGCGGGGAAAGCTGTTTTATGCACAAAACCGCTTGCGCGAAATGCTGAAGAAGCATGGGAAATACTGCAGAAGGTGGAAAAAGCCGGCATTTTTCATGGGTACCTCGAAGATTTGGTTTACACACCAAAACATTTAAAAGCACATGCTTCTGTTGAAAATGGTGCGATTGGAAATGTGCTTTGGGTTCGTTCACGCGAGGCGCATCCCGGGCCACACAGCGACTGGTTTTGGAATCCTGAGATTTCAGGTGGCGGTGCAATTATCGATTTGGGTTGCCATTGTATCGAAATTGGCAGGAGTTTTATCGGAAAGGATATTCGGCCCGTTGAGGTTGTTTGTTGGGCTGACACGCAGGTTAAACCCATTGAAGCTGAAGATCATGCAATAGGACTTGTCCGTTTTCAAAATGGCGCAATCGGGCAATTTGAAGTGAGCTGGTGTTTTCGCGGCGGAATGGAATTGAAGGACGAAGTGGCTGGAGTTGACGGGTCAATCCGAATCGACAATTTTTTGCGTACAGGTTTTGAAATGTTCTCGGCACCCGGCAAAAAAGGTTATGTAGCCGAAAAAGCTGAAACTGACACAGGCTGGCTTTTTCCTGTTGGCGACGAAGTACACGAATTGGGCTACAATCACATGTTTACTGATATGTTTAACGCCATTGAATCAGGCCAAAATCCCATTGAAAGTTTTTATGACGGTTACGTTGTAAATGCGATAATGGATGCATGTTACCTTTCGGCAAAAACAAAAAAATGGGAACCGGTGGAACTAAAAGAATGGCGCGGAAAAACAAAGGTTGAACCACTTTCGGCATTTGTTGAATACGATGAAAACCACTGGCTTGTTAAAAAAGAAACACTACCCGACGGGCGTAAAAAGGTGATTCTGAAAGTTAAAAGTTCAGGAGAAATAATCGAAAAAGTAGATTAAAAAGCATGTTAAACTCTTTTGTAAAATTTTTAACAGCCATTCTGTTTTTTTTGAATGCCGGAATAATTGCAGCACAAAAAGAAGTTAATTCCGGATTAAATCAATTTGAAGCAGAGGAAGTTGACAACAGTTTTTTCACGAAAGATAAATTTTGGCGTGGAGCCGACGGAGCAGCTACAATTGATCTCGAAAACGGGAAAATACTTTGGTTGTTCAGTGATACATTTATCGATACTGCCGGCACTGGAAAGCGCTCAAATTCTGTAATGATTAACAATACACTGGCAATTCAGGAAGGAAATGAACTGGAAAAATCAAAACTTTCGTTTTACTGGAAAGGAGAGCCTGATAAACCAGGATCGTTTTTTGAATTACCCGGGAAAACATGGTTTTGGACAGGACATGGAATTGTTTTAAATGGCAAACTTGTAATTTTTTTGTTTGAAGAAAAATCAACGACAGAAGGACTTGGTTTTGAAACTGTTGGCTGGACTGTTGCAATTATTGACAATCCGAATGATGACCCAAAAAATTGGGAAATAAAGTATGTAAAAGGCCCCGAAACATTTGGTGTAATCGTTGGCTCTTCAGCGGTTTTAACAGAAAGCAGTTATGTTTATGCTTTTGGAGTAAAAGAACCGGGAACGCACGAAATCTATTTATTGCGGTTTGAAAATGATAAACTGGAAAAAGGCGATTTGTCAGGAATGGAGTGGTGGATTGATAATGCCTGGACAGAAAAAGTTTACGAAGAACCAAAACAAGCTGCACTATTCAGCGGACAAACTGAATTTTCTGTTCATTTCGACAAGGAACTTGGGGAAATTTATACAAATCCAGACTTATGGTTTTGGTGTTTCTTCAATTGGGTATCGCCTTGCCAATCAATTACAAGGACCGTGGTCTGAGCCGGTTATTTTTTATACTCCAAAATTGAAGCATAAAAAGGATTTTAATTACACGGCAAATGCTCATCCTGAACTAAGATCAAATGAAATTACAATTACTTACAATATAAATAATTTTGATTTTGGTCAGTTGGTAAATGATGAATCCATTTATTTTCCACGGATTGTAAAGCTGAAAATCAATCAATTCAAACATCAGTAATTCCTTTTAAAACTACAATCCTCACAAGTGTTTCGGTGTTTTTGTATTGTATTTCTAAATCAATTTCTCTTCGATAGCCATTTTTACCAGAACTGCTGTATTTCGGGCATTTAGTTTAAAAAGCAGATTTTTCCTGTAGCTGTTTATGGTTTCAACACCCAAAAAGAGTTCGACTGCAATTTCCGGATTGGTATATCCTTTTACTATCAAACGTAGCAGATCGGTTTCACGCGGAGTAAGAAAAACATGCCTGTGAGAATCACGTTTCATAAACACATCGATTTCATGACAAAGAAAAGTTTCTCCCTTTGCAACGGTTTCAACTCCTTGCAGAATTTCTTCGGGCATGGCATTTTTCAGCAAATAGCCAAGAGCTCCATTATCGAGCATTTTACGTACGATGGTGTATTCCCCAAAACTGGTAAGTGCAATAATATTCACTTGCGGCCAGCAATCGTGAATTTCTTTGCAGAGATCTATTCCACTGTAATCGGGCAAATTTATGTCGAGAAGAAGTACATTTGGGTAGTTGAATGCGAGTTGGCGTAAACATTCCTTTCCGTCTTTTGCAGCAAAAATTACTTCAGCAATGCCGGAAGCAACAATTAGTTTATTTAGTCCTTCCAGAAAAAGCGGATGATCGTCAACGAGCCCTACTTTAATCATTTTCAAAGATTTAGAAATTAAAATTCACTTGAACTTCAGTGCCTTTTTGTGGCTCCGAGAAAAAATCAAGCTGACCTTTCAACGATTCAACCCGGGAACGAATACTATTGAGTCCACTTGTATTCTTGTCTTTCAGTTTATCAGGATTAAATCCAATTCCGTTGTCCTGAACTACCAGATTAATACGCTCTTGTTCCTGAATGACCTGAACGTTTATCTGTCGGGATTTTGAATGTTTGATGGCATTGTTTACCAGCTCCTGAGCAATTCGGAATATGGCAACTTCGTATCTTTCATCCATTCGCTGGTCGTTACCAAAATAATGCAGTTTTGATGTCTATACTTCCGCAAAAGTCAGAAAGAGCAGCTTTCAATCCATATCGCATAAGCGATTCGGGCATAAGGTTGTGTGCAACCCGGCGAAGTTCGCGGATGGAGCCGTCTAGCATTTCGAGTGCATTTTCAAATGCCGGGATATCCGTTTCAGGTAAAATGGCATTTCCTTTCATATTTGTCAGATTAAGTTTTATAACTGATAACATTCCGCCCAATCCATCGTGCAGGTCGCGGGCCAGCCGCTTGCGTTCTGCTTCTTCACCCTGTAACAATGCTTGTGTGGCGGTGAGTTGTCTTTCTGTTTCCAATTCACTTATGCGTTGGGCTTTTAATTCTGCATCTTTCTCCACCAGCTGTCTTTTTCGGTTCAGGTTGCGTATAAAAAAGAAGCCTTTAACTGATAACAAAAACATAATAATAAGCAATCCAATTATTGAAACATTTCGAAGCTTTTTATCTTTTTCCAGAAGAAGAATTTGGGACTGTTTTTTTTCAGTTTCGTATTTCAATTCAAGATCCTGAGTTGCGCGAAGAATTTTTTCATTAACTATCAGGTTGCTTACCGAATCGTGTTTTTGAGCAAAATAATGGTATTTGGGATAATCATTCTGTGCCATATAAACTTCGGCGAGCGATGCCAGACATTCCTGTTCTTCGTTCAGGAAATAGTTCTTTTGGGCAATGCTTAATGCCTGCTGAAGCAATTCTTCTGATGAACTGAATCGGTTTTTGTAAAGTTCGTAATACGACAGGCCCCGTTTGGTCATGCAAATACCTTTTTGATCATCAATCTGAATTTGTATTGGCAATACTTCGGTGTAATACTGACGGGCTTTTTCGTAATCTCTAAGCTGATAAAAATGGTCGGCCAAATTGACTAAAATACTGCTCTCGAGATAAAGGTTTTGATTAAGTTTTGCAATTCGCAAAGCTTCCTGATATCCAGCCATAGCTTTTTCTGTTTCCGGAGGATCGTTTTTCGAATAGCTAACCGATAAGTTCATTAAAATAGTTCCCCGTGTATTACTGTTGAGTTGATCATGACAAAGAGCAAGTGCCTTCTCTCCATAAAAAATGGCCTTATCATATCTTTCCAGATTTTGATATAACATGTGCATCACATCGAAAAAAAGTGATTTGTATGCTTTATTGTCGGTCTTTTCGAAATATGGAGCAACCTTTTGATAATAAATGAGCGCGGTTTCGTATTGCTCCATGTAATTGTAACAGTTGCCAATGTTAAAGAGACTTTTGTTTATCAACAATTCGTTATTGATTGATTGAGCTGCTTTGAGAGATTTCTGGTTAACAAACAGCGAAGAGTCATAGTCGCCCTGCATATTTAATACTGCAGAGTAATTCGCAGCAAATCTGCAAAATCCTGCAACATATTGAATAGAAGCGCTTAACTGTCCAGCTTTCCGGTAATATTGTTTGGCGATTTCAGGATTATTTGTTTCGTATTGTTCACCAATATTGATATAAAGCTTAACTGCGTTTGAATCTTGTTTGGCTTCAGGAAGCAGACTAAGCAGGCTATCAAGGTTCATGGTTGTTTGAGATATTGCATGAATAAAACCAAAAATTAAAAACAAGACTAAAATTGTTTTTTTCATTCGATACTGATTTTGATAATTCAAAACTAATAAAACATAAGTTAAACAGAAACCCCTTTTTGGGGGTAAAAATACCTGTGCTAACGTTCTAAATTTGTGAAGATTGTAATTGAGAAAAACATCAAATCAATATACATATCTACCTATAACAAGTTAAAAAACTAAAAATCAAATTATCATGAAAAATCTAATCTTAATTTTTGCAATTGTGTTTAACAGCGCGATATATACCGCAACAGCACAAGTTGATGTTACAGGAAAAGTTGAAACCCAAACCAACAACAGGGTCAATAACAATGTAGACGAAGGTATTGATAAAGGTTTGGATGCAGTTGAAAATAGTGTAAAAAACCTATTCAAAAAAAAGGACAAAAATGCAAAACCACCCGAAACTATGGATTCTCAGGAATCTGATCAGAACACCCAATCAAATGAAACGGAAACTAAAAGTCAAACTGTTCAAGCTAATCAACAAAGTCTTCAATCTTACTCTAAATTCGATTTCATTCCGGGCGAAAAAGTAATTTTTTACGAAGATTTCAGCCAGGATGCAGTTGGAGATTTTCCCGCTTTGTGGAATACAAATGGTTCAGGGGAAGTTGTAAACACAAATCTGTATCCGGGAAACTGGCTAAAATATGTTATGGATGAATCAATCTGGACTGACCAGTTGTTAACCTTACCTGATAATTATACTTTGGAATTCGATGTTGTACCAATTGAAGGATCAGAAGGCGGTATGGGTGGATGGGGTTTTAGGTTGATGAAATGCTATAAATGAAAAGCATGGGATGGCGGTGCGGTACCTGGTAATGCTGGTTTTGCTTTTGGTGTTGAATATTTTGGAAGACCTTATTATCGCGCTTATAATAACGAACTGGACGGTGAGTTTTGGGATCAAAAAGGAGATATGGAAAAGGAAAAATTACAGAAAAAGGATCAAAATACCACATGTCGGTTTGGGTTCAAAAAACAAGGGTGAGGTTGTATCAGAATGAAACCAAGATTTTTGATGTCCCGCGGGCTTTCCCGGCCCTGCTGTAAAAATGGATCGGCTGAGGTTCGAATCGGGTGCGGCCATGTTAAGTAACATTCGCGTTGCGGTTGGCGCACCCGACATCCGTAATAAACTGATGACCGAAGGAAAACTGGTTACCTATGGAATTTATTTCGATGTAAATAAAGATGTGGTAAAACCCGAATCGTACGGAACACTGAAAGAAATTGCTGCTATTTTAAATGAGGTTCCCGATGTAAAAGTGAAAATCTTAGGCCACACCGACGCCGATGGTGCTGATTCTGCTAACCTCGATTTATCGAAACGCCGCGCCACTTCGGTAAAAGCCGAACTTGCCAAATCGTTCGGTGTGAATGCCGACCGCATCGAAACCGACGGTATGGGCGAAAGCCAGCCGGTAGCCCCAAACGATACTCCTGTTAATAAAGCTCTAAACCGAAGGGTTGAATTTGTAAAACTTTAAATAGCCTCCCCCAAACCCCTCCGAGGGAGGGGAATAAAGAAAAATTGTCATTATTAATTAAATACTTAACCGAAATGAAAAATCTTGTTTTACTACTTGTAGTTATTTTTGGCGCAATGACCCTGAAAGCACAGGAAACCTTTTTTCCCACAAAAGAAGGTACAGTGCTGATTTATAAATCCTTCGACAAGAAAGATAAACTTTCTTCTCAAATGAAATACACCATAAAAAAAGTGAACATCAACGGAAGCGATATGGATATCACTTATCTCTGCGAATCGCTCGATAACAAGGAAAACCTTGTCTTCAGGGAAGAAATCACCATTCATCAAAAAGGAGATGTTCTTTATTTCGACATGGGCAATTTCGTTAATAAATCAGCTTTCCAGCAGGACGGCGAAATTCCGGCTGAAGTGGAAGTGAAAGGAAATAATATGCAAATACCGCTTAATCCGCAGCCAGGGCAAGCCCTGCCCGATGCCAGTGTGGAGATGGCTATGAAAATGGGTTTTGTAAATATGAAAATAGCTGCAAATGTAACTAACCGAAAGGTGGAAGCCATTGAGGATATTTCGGTTCCTGCCGGAAATTTTAAATGCTATAAATTTTCAGGCGATATTAACTCGGTTGTTCTTGGCATTAAAGTTAAGGCCAGCAGCATCGAATGGTTTGCAAAAGGAGTGGGAACAGTAAAATCGGAGTCCTACGATAAAAACGGGAAACTCGATTCGCACACTGAACTTGTATCAATAAGCAATTAATAACCTGTTGAATTTTAAAATTATGTGATGATGAAAGCAATAATTATTATATCGGTGCTAATTTTTTCATCGTGTTTTATTCAGGCGCAAACCATTACGGATGAAATTGTGAAAAAAATCCCCGCGTTACCCAAAGATTCATGTAATATTTCCCGGGCTGCAATGGAAGCTTTTCAGCAAAACGTTGCTAATGCAATTGAACAGACAGAAGCTGAAATTGATAGGTTGAACGAAATTGTCGATCAAAAAAGCGAAGGAAGCGAAGAACTTGCAAAAGAAAATGCGATGAAACAAATGTCGCAGCAGTATGGTTTATCGCAGGAACAAATGGCCCAAATGAAAAGCGGTAATATGTCGGCTGCCGATAAGCAGAAAATGGCCAACCAGATTCTGCAACAACAAACCAACATGTCGATGGGCGAAGTACAGAACCTGTCGAAAATGAGCGATGCAGGCAAAAAAGCCTACACCGAAGCATATGCAGCAGAAATGCAGGCCTCAGTACAGGCCAATCCCGAAAAATATAAAGTAAATGAAGCTGCCGGAAATATGCATGAACTAATTAGTTCTCAGCAGGCTGTTTTGGGGAGGATAAATTCAAATGCTCAGAAAATCGGAGGTTTGTACAGTTCCATTGACAGCGATCCGGCAATTCAGCGGAGTTATAAAAAGATCGACGAGTGGCACGATAAGCTGACATCGATGATCGGAATTGATTACGGACAGGAAAACAAATGGATTCGCTTTCCATGCTGATTCAGAGGAACAAATAAAAATCTGCGACAAATACACCCACATACAGAGCCGCGCTGGCAGCATTTTTCAGTAATGAAGTCTTCTTTTTCTGATCAGGAGGAATTGGGAAGAATTACATCCGAATTAACCAAAATGCAAACCGGTGTTGTTCTTCCGGTCGAAAACACTGAAGTGGCTAAATTACAGTCAGTTAAAGGATACCTGAACAATTTGAAAGACGCGTATAAATTCAAACTCTATTTTCTGGAAGACAATTAAAAAATATGTTTCTGGTTGTCCTGAAATAAACCTAAAAAGCCGGACTTATGAAATACTTATTGCTGATACTTTCGCTGTGTATCTGGAATACTGCCGTTTGCCAAACTACGCAGAACATTGAGCAAATCAGGGCGCAAATGGCTAAAATCCGGCAATCAACCAACTGGGATGATCCGGCAGCAGCTGCAAAAGCCAACGAGGAAATTAAAAAACTGGCCGCACAACTTTCAGGAAAACCACAGGTTCCGGTTCAACAGCAAAGTACGGTAAAAAGTACTCCTGCAACTTTTAATGTAAAAACTCCGGCTTCGCAGGAAAATGTGCTTGCCATTGCCGATCGGTTTTTCAAAAGATCGTATAAAAAACTGGATGCTATTTCAAAATCCCAATTCGACCAGGATTTCAAAACGACAGAACAGGAAAAATTCAGTCCGGCGGCAGTAAAAAAACTAACGAGCATGGGAGCTATGCTGATTACCTTTGGCAACGACCACAATCTCGCTTGTGTATACCTGACTGCTGCGCTGAAAGCTTTACCGGCCGACACTTTATCGGTGAATAATTTTGGAGGGTATTTGCGTGTAATCGATTCAACGGCTGTTTCTCTCCCGGTTTTGCTGTATGCCAATAAATTGTTCGATAAAAGTCCGGTAATTTTAACACAAATCGGTTGTAGTTACATGGAACTCAAAGATTACAAACAGGCAGAATCGTATTTAAAAAAGGCTGTGGAAATTAATCCCGATTTCGGGCAGGCACACAGTGCTCTTTGCGATTTGTATCTTGCGCAAAACCGTTTACAGGATGCCATTCTTGAATTATTTGCTGGTGTAAAAGGGATGGGCGTTTCCTATTCAAAGGCATCGCAGAATTATGCCTACATGCAGCAGCAGGCTGAAAATACGGATACAAAACAGGATTTCTGGGACGAAACCCGAAACCGGCTTAATCCTGATGATGCACTTGCCCCGCTGGTTCCGGAGGATAAACGAATTAAAATGCCAAAATTTCAGACTTGCCCGGGTGTAACCGACTGGATGGAGGGCGGTGGTTACGCGGCAGCGGTGCAGGTAACCAATGGTTATGTAAATAAAATGATTTCTTTTTCAAAGGAATTTCTGAAAGTTCAAAAACAGGTGCCCGCTTTACCTCCCAATGCAATCCTTCGCGATTTTCCAAACGAACGGTTTGCTCTCGACTGTATTCTCGAATATTTTTTCCATGAGTCGGATAAAGAATCAAAAAACTACCAGGGAAAAATTGACGGGATAATGGAAAAACTGTCGGCCGAAGCGGACGATTATTATTCAAAACGGGAACAGTATACAAATGAATTTGTAAGCTGCACTGAAGGTTGCGGCAACGACCAATATTGTATTGATGAATGTCACCGTGTTTACTGTTCAAAAGAATGTCCGGCTGCCAATCGTTTTAACCTGAACCTGGATGGCTATTTTAAAGATTACCAGAAAGCTTTTCAGGACACAAAATCAAATCAGGATAGAATTCTTGATGATTTGTATGCATTTACCGGGCAATGGTTTTCAAAAATTGAAAGCGAATACTGGAGCCGAATATACGCTTACGAAATTCAAAGGGTTGCTTTGTCAATTGTGGGAAACACATATGCTGCCTACTCGATTCCTTTCATTTGGTCGGCACATAACGATTGCGGCACCGATTGTTCTTTGTATGCCAATCCGTTTCCGTATCCACCGGATGAGGTTGAAGAAAATACACCCAAGGCAAATAACTGTCCGCAGGATTCAAAACTTTCGGTGGGAATTGCATTTTGCAGTATGGAATTCGAATGCGAAAGTGTTGAGTTCGGATGTTCGCTGGGTTTATCTGTTTCGTATAAGAAAAACTTCCAAAACAAAAGCACAACTGCATTTATTGGCGTTGGTGTGGAAGAGTCGCTGGGAGGTGCCAAAGCGGGAGCTAAAGCCGGATTTACAGTAACGAAGACTGAAAGTGGGGACACGGATCTCGGAGTAAAGGCTGAAGTTGGCGTATCTGCTGGCGTTGGACCGGTTTCAAAAGGAAAGAGCTATGAATTTACAGCATCTGTTATGGAAGGTTCGCGCATGGAAGGTAAAAATGTTTATGGGATTGGATTTTAGTAAATATCAACCACAAAATTAAATTGAAATGAGAATTAATATTTTAATCCTTGCTTTACTATTTGCGGGAAATACAAAAATTCAAGCACAGGAATTGCCATTAATTCTTGATAAACAAGGCACTTTCGAAATTCTCAGCCGCACAGATTATGCGGGCATCGATTGTAGTTTCACCAAAGCCGAAATGATTGCCAACCTTCAGAAAATAAATGATTTGGTGGCTATCTTTCGTAAAAACCCGGTTTTAGCTGAATCGAAAGGATTCGATGGCAGAGCGCGGATTTACACCACAATCGTTTGTCAGCAGGAAGGTATTTATGGTGTTCCTTCACGAATTAGTTTTGAATTTGCCGCCTGGTTTAAGAATAAAGATGGAAAGGAAGCACGTGGATTGATTGAACCACCGGAATGGTCGCTGCACATGAATGTGATTCAACCGGGTTGGACTGGCGGTTTCAATCGTAAACCTGACTTTTTTACCGTTCCTGAGAAGAAGGAAACCATCGTTCCCGGTATTGACGTTTACGATGGCGAATGTTTCGTGATTTACAATCCCGACCGGCCCAACTACTGGTTGCCTGTTTCAGTAAAAGAAGCATTTGATGTGATTTATGAATGGAACAAAAAAAATTCGGACGAAATTCAGTGGGGAATGATGAAAAAAATGTTAGACGAAGAAAGAGCCGCGTTTAAACCCGAGGACTGGAATAAACACGCCACGCGCAGCGGAATGTTGTCGGGTGTTGGAATACTGGAAGGATTTCCTAAAATCATGAAACCAAACCCCGAATACTGGGATAAATCGAAACCCAAATCCGACATTCAGATAATCACTTTTCGGATGATTACCAATAAAAACTTTCTCGAACAAAGAACAAAAGAATATCTTCAAAAGAATAGCATAAGTTATCATTGCGCACGGTTCGAGGAATCGCTTGATATTGAGTTTGCAAGGTCGCTGCTTCCGCTTATCAGAAAATAACAATCTTTCTTAAACTAAAATGGTGAGTTTACCCCGAAATGTCAAAAAATGAAGAAATGCCACTAAGTCAAAAATGCGCTAAGTAACACAAAACATTCAATGCAAATAATATAAGCATTGAGAAATCATTGAACCCTGCTGGCTTTGGAGTAAATGTTACTTTTCAGAGAGGGATAAATTATCAATCTATAATCGCAAAAGAATAAAACGCTCATTTTTACAATACTGATGTTTCTTAACTGGAGTTAACAATAACCGAACATGAATACAGTATATAGTCAGTTGTGACTGCTTACGGCTAAAATCTCAGTGCACACTTCTTATAAAAGAGATACAACAAATAGTTTTAAGGAGGAAAGCATGCAAACAGTAAGGTAATTTCATCAATCCTCTCATACCTCGGCAAGCATCATCATTTCAGTCGAAATAGAAATACTTCAGTCTATTGAAAAGTAACTCTCGGTTCAATTAAAACCATTTATTTCAAAAAATCATTGGCTGAATTATTGGAATTACATTTCCGGAATAACTGGTTTCCAAACTACAAAGAGAAATTATTGAAGTTGATTGATTGGGGAAAGTTAGCCGGAATGATATTGCGATATTATATTATTTCTTTAATTGGATTTATAATTTTGTGAATAGGAAGTTGTAATTTGCGTCTGAAATTTCAATCAGACTATTAAATACGACAGTATGAAAAACATCAGTTGGTTAAAAACAGCAATAATTTTTAGTTCAATCGTAATTGCCGGTTTTTTTATTGGCAACATGCATAAAACTGGTAAAAAATATGACCATTATGTTGAAGTGAAAGGACTTTCGGAGCGCGAAGTAAAGGCAGATCTGGTGGTTTGGCCGCTCAATATTACAATTTCGGGTAACGATTTGGGCCAGTTAAAAAAGGAAATTGAAAATCAAAGCAAGCAGGTTTACGAGTTCTTTATAAATCAAGGTTTTTCAAAGGAGGAATTGACGGTTGGCAGTACCAATATCAATGATGCCCTTGCTGATATGTACAACCAAAACTCACGTAACAACGAGTTTCGGTATTTGGCAAAATCCGATTTTACTATCAGAACAAACAATATTGAACGATTGCAAAATGCTTTATCAGAATCACTTGAACTTGTTTCACAAGGAATTTTACTGGGTTCAAAAAACACGTGGCGACCAATAGAATATATTTTTACGGGGCTGAACGACTTGAAACCTGCAATGATTGAAGAATCGACGAAAAATGCCCGAGAAGTTGCCGAAAAATTTGCCCACGACTCAAATTCAAAAGTTGGTGGAATCAGGATTGCCCGTCAAGGTTTGTTCTCCATCTCCGACCGTGACGAAAATACACCACAAATAAAAATAGTCAGGGTAGTTTCCACAATCGAATTTCAGTTGGAAAATTAATAGGGTTAACAATTGTAGTAGATAAAATTTTACAGAATTATTGATCGAAATTTGGGATTTAACCGACAGGATTTTTAATATCATACCAAAAAACTCAATCTTATGAAGCCAAAAACTCAGTTTATTATTCTGCTTGCGTTTATTCTTTTTGCGGGTTGTCAGCAGCAAAAGCCCATTGTGAATAAATTGGATGAAATAAAGCCTACAACCTCGATTTTAACTGGGGCGACGGCGGGCCGAATGCTTTTGCAGCGCCTGGTTTATGGGCCGATGCATCACCTGAGGAACATATAAAATGGTACAAAGATTTGGGTGTAAATACAATACAAACTTTCATAGTTTCCTGTAACGGATACGCCTGGTACAAAAATGGTGTTGTACCCGAACAACCGGGTTTGAAATATGATTTCCTAAAAGAAATGGTACGTTTGGGGCACAAAGAAGGAATAAAAGTAATGGGTTATTTATGTATTGGTTCAAATGTTCGCTGGGGATTGGAAAACCCTGATTACAGTTATGGGATTCCTGCCGATCGCCACATTCCGTTTACACAGAAATACCTCAGTTATCTGGATACTTTAATTCGCGATGCAGTGGCAATAACCGGAATTGACGGTTTTATGATTGATTGGTTTTATCAACCCAACCGAAGCAGTAATAACGGAAAATGGCTTGACAGTGAGAAAATTCGGTATGAAGAGTTGATGAAAAAACCTTTTCCGGGTGAAGAAAACCTTTCAGAGCTTGAATACAACGAATACAGTCGCAAAGCAATTGAAGCTTGCTGGAATGTAATACACACTGCCGCAAAGGAAACAAATCCCAATTGTATTATTTGGCTCACCTGTTTTGATATCACACATCCTCACATTGTAAATTCGAAAATGTTCCAGGAAATCGACTGGCTGATGAACGAAGAGGGCGACATCAACAAAATTGATTCGATTAAAAGTATGGTTGGTAAAAACACGCGGTTAATTACCTGTTTGGCCAGCTGGAATAAAAAAGACGCAAAAACTGTTGTTGCTGACGCTGTGAAAACCGGAGTTGGTTTGTATGGTTTTGTTAAACCTGATAGCACGTCACTTTTACCGCCAATTGCACAATTTCTTTCTCAGCCAATCGACAGTTTCACAGGAGACAACCGCAATATTGCGACCTTGGCCAGAGTGTACAATAATTTACCGCTGGATTATGTGAAAAACGAAGAGTAATTTGCGTTTAGTTTACCTGATTCTAAAATTTTCTCACACAAATTTTGAAATAGCATTAAAAAATACTTTACAAAGGAATTCAGTTTTGTGCTTGAAATTGTGGTAGTTACGTGTTAATGTTTTGTATCTTTCTTATTTATTAATGTGATAAATATTTTTTTGTTTAAGCATTGAAGAGTATTATTTAAACAAAATACAAATTTGTCTGTTTATACATTCGAGATATTAAAATATGGAAACATTTTCCGATAGCGGAAACAAAACACGAAAGCTATGAAAGACGAGTTAGTTTTAACAAAAGTAAATGGGAAAGCCAATGGCAGCGCCAAAATTAATGGGAATGGCCATGGTAGGATTGAGATAAAGGATTTCGAGTTATTTGGAGATAATCACATCGGGACTTCCATCGAAACTCCAATGCGTGAAAATGCATTCGAAATATCGGATGATGAAAAAATTTTAATCATCGAAGATAAATTCCGCGAAATAATGGAAACAATGGGCCTGGATTTAACTGACGACAGTTTGCGGGGAACACCGCACCGGGTGGCCAAAATGTTTATAAAGGAAGTATTTTACGGATTGAATCCGGCGAACAAGCCTAAAATTTCAGTTTTCGAAAACAAATTCAAATACAACGAAATGTTGGTGGAAAAAAACATTAACATGAACTCAACCTGCGAGCACCACTTTTTACCCATAGTTGGTAAGGCGCATGTGGCTTATATTTCCAACGGAGAAGTAATTGGGTTGAGTAAAATTAACCGCATTGTCGATTATTACGCCCGTCGGCCTCAGGTTCAGGAAAGGTTGACGGTTCAAATTTCAAACGAACTTAAAACAATTTTAAAAACCGAAGATGTTGCAATTGTGATTGATGCCAAACACATGTGCGTTTCTTCACGCGGAATTCAGGATGAAAGCAGCAGCACAGTTACTGCCGAATATTCAGGCAAATTCAAAGATAAAGCAGTTAGGGATGAGTTTTTGAGATATTTGGAATTGTAGAAAAAAACAAAAAATAATGGTACTTAATAGGAGAGGAATTTTAAAAATAAACTTGTTACAACTACATTAAGTATTTAAGTTTATGTGTAAATGAACTTTGTAAACTGCGGAATTTCGCCATTAAATTGGCTTATTCAGCGCTTTGGAAAAAAAGAAGCCCGGCAAAAACCGGGCTTCTCAATTGTAATTTGTCAATATTCAAAACTACATTATTCTTTCCAAACTGGTAATCTGCCCGGTGTCCAGGGAGCTCCAATTTTGTTGAGTTCAGCTTCCAATGCCGGAATATCAGTTTCAACTATCCGTTTTAAGGCCTCCAAAACAGGAGGGAATTCCTCTTTTAAAATTTCGAAATTCTGCTTTTCTGTTGTTGTAATTCCGCTTGTCGATCCCATGTGTGTGTAGGTAATTGTTCCTAATCGCGAATTAAGCGGAACCTCAGCCGGAGGTGTTTCTTCAGCACTGGCTTTTGCCTTAACCCCGCTCATTTTGAAATTAAGATCTTCCAGTTCTTTTCCCAATGCACGTGCTTTGTTCATCAATTCCTGGCTTGTTCCGGGAGTTGAATAAATTGCCTGTTTGATATTTTCAATTTTCGTACTTGTTTCATCAATCATTCTGCCGGTTCCTACTACTGCAATGGCAAGCTTACTTACATTTTTAGCAAATTCTACATTCTCATTGTAGTTTTCAGCCGGAAGTGTAGTGTTATCCAGTTTTTTACAGGTGAATTCCACAGGTTCAACCAAATTTGTCAATTCGCCTTCGTGCCACATTTGCAGTCCAACTTTATATTTACCAGGCATCACCAAAATGCCACTTCCGCCACCCCGGCGACCCCGGCGTCCACTTTCAGCAATTGGGCTAAAACTTCCGCTTACACTAACACTTGTTGGCATTGAATAACGCAAATCCCAGTTAATGCGGCTCAATCCTTTTGAAGGTGCAGTTGTCAGCTGGCGGACAACATTTCCGGTTGCATCATAAATTGTAAATATTAAATGCGATTTTTCTTCTTTTTCTTCAAGTTCCATTTCCCTCCAGGTTGGTTGCGGAATTGGTTTCCCATCTTTAAATAATTTCTTTTCTTCATCTTTCCTCAACTGTTCTTTAGTTTTTGGAACTTCATTTAAATAATAGGTAAATGTTGCCCCAAAATCAGGATTATCAGAAGAAAAATAGGTACTTCCCTGGTTACCTTTGCCGCTTGTTTGTGCAAACATCAGTGCATCCTTTACAGGGAAAATGGTTGCTTTCGTTTCTTTTAGTTCTTCCGAAATTTTTCGAAGCGGACTATAATTATCGAGAATATAAAAACCACGGCCAAATGTTGCCAAAACCAAATCGCATTCGCGTTCCTGAATGGCAATATCGAAAACTGCAATGGTTGGCAAACCCGATTTTAGCTGAACCCAGTTTTTACCTCCGTCAATTGTGAAAAACACACCAAATTCAGTTCCGGCAAATAAAAGATCAGGATTTACAAAATCCTGAACAATTGTGTGAACAGTTCCGTTTTCAGGAAGGTTTCCGCTAATTGAAACCCAGGTTTTTCCCTTGTCAGTACTTTTTAAAATGTAGGGTTTGAAATCATCGTTTTTCAGGTTGTCAAATGTTGCATAAACAACGTTTTCATTAAAACGATCCGCAAGTAAATCGCTTACATAGGTATATTGCGGAATACCTGCAAATGATTTTACCTGCGACCATGAATCACCACCATTTTCGGTTACCGAAATCACGCCGTCATCAGTTCCGGCATATAAAAGTCCTTCTTTCAATTTCGATTCTTCGAGCGCTACAATTGTTCCCCACAGCGAAGTTGAAATATCTTTGGCAACTGCATCCGCAGGCCAGTATTTACCCATCACAGGGAAACTGTTCCGGTCAACCTGAGCTGTTAAATCATCGCTGATAACTGTCCATGAATCACCCCTGTCTTCGCTCTTAAAAACTTTATTTGCAGCCATATACAAGCGTGTTCCTTTGTGCGGGCTAACAAACATTGGTGTATTCCAATTCCACTTGTATGTTAATTCACCTTTTCTTTCGGTCGGCCTGATATCAATTCTTTCGCCACTTTTTCTATCGAACCGCGCAACATTTCCGTATTGCGATTCGCTGTAAACAATATCCGGATTGTCAGGATCGGTTGCTGCCCAAAAACCATCGCCACCAACGGTTACAAACCAATCATCATTTATAACACCATCACGGTTTGTGTTCATTGATGGTCCACCCATACTGTTATTGTCCTGTGTGCCGCCATAAACATAATAGAACGGTTCGGCGTTGTCAACGTTAACCCTGTAAAACTGAGTTACAGGAAGGTTTTCTTTAAAATCGAAAGTTTTACCGGCATCCCAGGTTTCGTAAATCCCGCCATCGCCGCCAATTATGTAGTGCTCAGTGTCTTGCGGGTCAATCCATATGGCGTGGTCATCAACATGTCTGCCATCGGTACTGATTGTTGTCCAGGTTTTACCGCCATCTTTTGTAAAACGAGAAACAGTTTCTGTTGAATATACTTTATCAACATCTTTTGGGTCGCACACAATTTCGTTGTAATACTGACCGCTTGAAGCATAATCGCCCATTTTTTCCCAGCTTTCACCTTTATTTACTGAACGGTAAAAACCACTTTTCCCTTCGGCAGCTTCCATAATAATGTAAACAACATTTGCATCTACCGGAGAAACATCGATTCCCATTCCGCCAATATCAACTTTTGGTAAACCTTCCATAATTTTCCGCCAGTTTTCGCCACCATCTGTTGATTTATAAACTGCTGATTCCGGTCCTCCACCAATTTTCGAGAATGAAGTTCTGCGTCGTTGTTCCGAAGTAGCGTACATAATATCAGGATTCGAAGGATCCATTTTTACATTGTTAACGCCGGTGTTCTCGCTGATTTCCAAAACTTTTTTCCATGTTATACCGCCGTCTTTTGTTTTATACAATCCGCGCTCGGCACCCGACCCCCAGGCAGATCCTTCTGTTGCAACAAAAACTATATCTGAATTTCGCGGGTCGATTGCGATACCTCCAATTTGCCGGCTTTCTTTCAAACCCATGTTTTTGAATGATTTACCACCGTCGAGCGATTTGTAAATCCCATCACCATAACCCAACGCACGTTGATGGTTATTTTCGCCGGTTCCCACCCAAATTACATTGTAATTGTTTGGGTCTATTTCAACATCGGCAATTGAATATGCACCGTAATTATCGAAAATAGGTGACCAGGTTGTTCCGTTGTTTGTGGTTTTCCAAACATGCCCACTGGCAACAGCGACGTAATATTCTTTTGTGTTTTTCGGGTTAACGGCAAAGTCGGCAATTCTGCCACTTGCCCATGCAGGTCCGATACTTCGGAATTTTAAACTGCTTACTAAGCCGCTGTTGATGAACGCTTTTTCTTCATCCTTTTTTTCATCTTCTTTCTCTTTTTGTTTTGCAAATGCTACCGTTGAAGAAAGCAATACTGCAACCATAAACCATACAAATTTTCTCATGTTTTATTTTTTATATTGAATTTAATTTCGATTCGGTAAAAGTTGGTTTTAAAAGTCGTAAAAAATACAATAATAAATAGGGTTGAAATAAGATAAAAGTCACAAACAGGATAAATGAGATTAAAATCTAACCCTATTTATTAACACTGCTTAATTTTTAGTAATGATATGAAGAAAACAACCCTATGATTTTACCCACGCAAGTATTTTTGAACTTATCCAAAATTTATTTTTTTATTTGATACAACCGCCACCACGGGGTTGTTGGCGATTCGTGGTGTTCCCAGTGGTATCCAAAAAAGTAACACGAAAGCATTGCCCACAAATGATTACGTTTTTGGGTGCGTGAGTTATGCGGGTTCATTTTGGTGGAAAATGGGCGACGATGGGGCAAATAAGTCCCAAAGAAAAAGAGTTGCAAAGTTGCCAGAATTGCAGGTACAACCCAGAATGAAAGTAATTGTGATTCGGAAAACCACATTAAAAGAACATTGAATGTTACGGCCATCAACAATATTTGCCACCAGGTTGTATAGTTTTTCAGAAAAATAAACCACCAAATAAAAAAATTATTGCTGCGGGGTGAAAAATCAGGATCTTGTTCAGTAGCTGGAAAACGGTGGTGTAAATAATGTTTTTTGGAAAGTACTTTGAACGACAAAAAGGCAAACAAAGTGGTTGCCAAATGACCGATAAAATTATTCAAACCGCGATTTTTTGCGACAACACCATGCATTGCATCATGAGCTGTAATAAACAGGCCTGTGTATAAATAGGTTTGAAGTAAAACATGAAAATAGAAGAGCGGATCGAGAAAATTAAAATCAACGAAAAGCAGGCAGTAAATTAAATGACCGGCCCAAAAATAATGATTGTTATTGCAATAAATATTCCCACAATAAATTGTTTTGGGAAATTTAAAGATTTCTGAGTTATGAAAAAACTTTAGAAACTTAAAACTTCTTTAAGGTTTTTATATCCGGTTTTACTTACTTTCAATTTTGTTTTATCGTGCAGAATAACAATGTACGACTCTTTTTCGTATTGCTGGATTTCGTTGATTTGCGACACTTTAACAATGTACGAACGATGAATTCGAACAAATTCTTTTGGATCAAGTGAGGCTTCGAAATAGTGCATTGTTTTTTGTTTCATGTGCCGGCCTTCGGCAGTATATATCATTACATAATCGTCCATCGATTCGATATAACGAATTTGATCGACAGGAATAATATGGATTTTATGTCGATCTTTTACAACTACTCTGTCTAAAACGTCTTCTTTCGGAAAGTTTTCTATTTTTTCGGCAACATCAGAAACTACACCCTCTTTTTGTATGCGATCTACAACTTTATCGACAGCTTCAAGAAGCCTGTCTTTTGAATATGGTTTTAAAAGATAATCAGCCGCATTAAATTCAAAAGCCTTTATCGCATACTGATCATAGGCAGTTGCGAAAATAATTTGAGGCTTGTGTTCAAGCAGTTCAAGCAATTCGAAACCTGTAATTTTTGGCATTTGAATATCCAGAAAAACCAAATCAGGTTTCAATTCATTAATCATTTTTACGCCTTCGAAACCATTTTCGCACTCGGCAATAATTTCAATTTTATCATTTCCTTTAAGAAAAGATTTCATCAGGTTACGCGCTAATTCTTCGTCTTCGACAATTATGGTACGCAATTTTTCGAACATTTTATTTTATTTTTTGTGGAATAGTCAAAGTTACAGTAAATTCTTTTTTGTTGTCGGCTAATTTTAGCAAATATGGGTTTCCATATATAATTTGCAACCTGTCGCGAATATTGTGCAAACCAATTCCTTCACCTTTTTCGAAATTACATTTGCATCATACGGATTACTGATTATTATTTGTAAAAATTCTTCGGTGCACGTGCAAACTGTTTTGATTTCAACTGGTTCAGTAGCTTCATATACTCCATACTTTATGGCATTTTCATAAAGTGGTTGTAAAATCATGTTTGGTATTTCGGCATTCAAACAATTATTATCAATTTCAAAGGTTGGCATTAATTTACTACCGAACCTTACTTTTTCGATTTGTAAATACAGTTTGTTATTCTCCAGTTCCTGTTTGAAAGTTACTTTTTCTTTTTGATCATGTTTTAAGGAATAACGCATCAATTGCGAAAGATTAATTACCATTTCCTGTGCCCGTGCCGGATCTGACATGGTTAAGGAAGAAATACTGTTTAAACTGTTGAATAAAAAATGGGGATTTATTTGTGATTTTAAGGCATGGAGTTCTGCCTCTTTTACAAGCGATAACAATTTTCCTTCGTTAAGAACTTTTTCCTTAAAACTCTGATAATAGTTAACTGCATAAAAGAATACAACAAAAATAAAATACATCATATAACCACCAAAAACACGGTTTACCATTCCGTGCTTCATCCATGTCTCAGCTTCAGGATGTATCAATTTAATAATAACAACGCCAAGATACATCCATATAAAAACAATGATTGTTGCTGCTATTAAATGCGCAAAAATTATGCGATACGCACTATTGTTTTCAAGGGTTGTGTATTTTATTACATACCATATTGAAGCGCCAACCAGCGCATAAATAATGATGAATGAAAAGACCTCTACTATTGCAATCTGAAAATCGATGCCATTTGCAAAAACAGAAACAAGCACCATGACGATTGAAGCTACGAACCAAAATAAGCCGTAAAAAATAGTAAGTCGTGGATTTGTAATAAAAGGGTGGCGAAGTTCCATGCTTTAGAAATGTTTGATTTCAACTCCACCAAAGGCAGAAAACCCTCTGATTATTAAAGTTTTTGAAGGATTTGAAACTATCTGTCCAAAAGTTGAACCCCGTTTGTCGGTAAACGCTCCGAAAATAGCAGTAACCTCATTTTTAATTGTCCAGTCTGGCGGAACTTTAAAACTGCACCCTCCAAAAACACATACACACTCAATCATGGCACCATTTTCAGAAAGTTGCGCCTGGCGTAAATCGTATTCAGTACCCCCAAACATTGAAGTTGTTTTTCCTCCTAAAAAATTCAGGGAGTTAATGAAAATTTCGCGCCCGCCAAAAACCACAAAATCATCGAAATAATCCATGCCTTCCTTGCTTTTTTCGGTATTAAAATATGGTTCTCCTTTTTTGCGTCCGTGCGTAACCAGCATTATTATTCCAATACTTATTATAATTACCGGCCAGCCTATCTGCCGCAATGCTCTTGGTATTTCGTAAACCTCGTCGATCAGGAAAAAACCACCCACAAGAACTAAAACTGTTCCCGTAGTTTTATTTCCGCCAATTATTGAAAAAACGCCAATGCCAATTAACAGCATTTGCCATGAGATGAAAATATCTTCCCAGGCATCCGGTATAATATCTAATCTTTCAAGAATCCACAACCCCCCGATTGCAATAAGGAAAATCCCCAAATACACCCTTTTATTTTCTGACACACGGTTTTCCATAATTTCTGTATTAATTTGATTTAATGTATTTTATTCAAATTTTGCGAACAATTAATGCTATTCCTAAAGCTACCAACAATACCGGAAAAACATTGAGAACGTAAGTCCTGGCAAAACAAATATTTTAGGAAGCAAAAAGATTCCGCCAATTACAATCAAAACTATTCCGGCCGAACGTTTACCGGCCATCAATACCAAACCCACAATAATTAAAATCATTGGCCACGAGAAAATAAAGTGGGTTAAATCACTAAACATGTTTTTGAATGGAAAGAAAATGTTTTGAAGGTAAAAATTCGGCCATTCAATATAAATCCCGATTTTTCGCAAAAGCCACAAAGAACCTATTCCGATTAAAACAAAGGCTAAAACTACTCTTGAATTCCTATTTTCAGGTTTGTTTTCCATGACGTTTTATTGATAGTTTTGAGTTTCAAATATATCAATTCATGGCAAATCACAGTTACTTAACATTCGGTTAACATAGGATATGAATCGGTGAAAAGAGTTTTTGGTGTTAGAAAGAGTATTTTGACTTTATTTTCAAAACTGATATTGGACAATTTAAAATGTTGAGCATTAGCCGGAATTAATAATTATTTTCCAAAAGTAAATTTTATAATTGTTTTAAAATGAATCTTCAAACTCAAAATTCAAGTAATATAAATTGAATTTTGAGTTTGAAAACCTGGAAATTGAGAATTACCTGTTTATTAACTTTAAAAATTTGTTTATCCTAATTTTTATTTTGCTCCTCACCCATGAATCCCGCAATTGCACGGTAAGATTGAAAACAGGTTTTTCTTTTGTAGAATCCAGATCGAGGTTAAAATATCCCAACCTTTCAAATTGAAAATGATCTAGCGGTTTGCCATTTTTCACAAATGGTTCGATATAACAGTCAGTTAATATTTTCAATGAATCAGGATTCATAAATTCCTTGAAATCAACATCCTTGTGCCCATCCGGATTTTCATCTCTAAACAAACGGTCATACATGCGAACTTCTGATTTTATAGCATGTTTGGCAGAAACCCAATGCAAAGTGGATTTAACTTTGCGACCGTCAGGCGAATTACCTCCTTTTGAGGCAGGATCATAAGTGCAAAGCAACTCAGTTACCGTTCCATTTTCATCTTTAATAACTTCATTGCAAGTAATAAATACGCATACCGCAACCTTACTTCGGTTCCGGGTGATAAACGGAAAAACTTTTTAGGCGGATTTTCCATAAAATCTTCCCGTTCAATATATAATTCATTTGAAAATGGCACTTTTCGCAATCCCATTCCTTCATCTTCCGGGTTATTTACTGCATCAAGTTCTTCAAAACCGTTTTCAGGATAGTTTGTGATTGTTACTTTTAAAGGGTTCAAAACACCCATAACACGCTGCGCGGTTTTGTTTAAATGTTCGCGTACACTGTATTCAAGCAACGAAACATCTATCATCCCGTCAACTTTTGTTACACCAATCCTGTCAGAAAAATTACGGATTGACTCAGGCGTGTAACCTCTTCTGCGCAAGCCCGAAATGGTTGGCATCCGTGGATCGTCCCACCCGCTTACGTGTTTGTCTTTTACCAATTCAAGTAATTTCCGTTTACTCATTACAGTGTATGTGAGGTTCAAACGTGCAAATTCTATTTGACGCGGGCGGTAATCAGTTTCCTGCAACTGGTCAACAAACCAGTTATATAATGGGCGGTGAACTTCGAATTCGAGGGTACAGATTGAATGCGTAATTCCTTCCCAGAAATCGCACTGACCGTGCGCAAAATCGTACATCGGGTAAACACACCATTTATCGCCTGTACGATGGTGATGTGCCTTCATAATGCGATAAATAATTGGGTCTCGCATGTGCATATTTGGCGAGTTCATATCAATTTTTGCCCTTAGTACACAAGCTCCTTCGTCAAACCCTCCATTTGTCATCCTGTTGAATAATTCAATATTTTCATTAACAGAACGGTTTCTGAACGGACTTTCAGTGCCAGGTCGGGTAGGTGTACCTTTTGATTGCTGATAGTTTCTGCATCCTGATCGTCAACATATGCTTTGCCGTCTTTAATGAGTTGAACAGCAAATTCGTGCAACTTCACAAAATAGTCAGAGGCATAATATAAACGGTCAGCCCAATCGAAGCCCAGCCAATGAACATCTTCCATTATCGAATCAACATATTCGGTTTCTTCTTTCGAAGGATTTGTATCGTCGAAACGTAAATTACATTTTCCATTGAATTTTTCAGCAATCCCAAAATTCAGGCAAATTGATTTTGCATGACCAATGTGCAAATAACCATTGGGTTCAGGGGGGAATCGTGTGTGCACACGTTTATTGTTTTTCCAAAGGTTAAGGTCGTCTGAAATTTGAGAATGTATAAAATTTACTTTTTTCTGAACGTCAAGACTTTCTGGTGTATTATTATCTGGCATTGTCTGAAATTTTTATCTGCTTTAATCGACCGCAAAATTAAAAAATGATTTGTTAGAACGTTTAAACGCAGCTTGTTTTATCGCATTATCTCACTTATTTTTAAATTCGCCAAAAAAACAATGGTAATTATTGAAATCGAAGGAATGAAATTTTATGCTTTTCACGGGCATTTTGAATCAGAGCAAATTGTTGGGAATGAATTCAGCATTGATTTAAAGATAGAAAACTACAACAACAAAGCGGCAATTTCTGATAATTTGGATGATACAATAAATTACCAAACTGCATATGAAATTGTAAAGCATGAAATGACCCAACCTTCGAAATTGCTTGAAAATGTTGCAAACAGGGTTTTAGATAGTTTGTATGAAAAATTCGCAACAATAAAAAAAGCAACCATTAAAATCTCAAAAATGAATCCGCCAATGGGCGGCGAAATTGAAAAGGTCAGCATTACTTTGTCGAGATAATATGTTGTATAATATATAAATTCATCATAAAAACCTGATTATCCTCAAATATTACAGGCAATAAATCAGTAATTTTGGCAAAATAATTTACAACCATTAAATCATGTTTTTATCAGAAAATATATTGAACGAAGGAAGGACATCCGTTAACAATTCAAAAGTTATTACCCGGAGGCATTCAGAAGGGAAAAACCCAAAATCGGTATTATTGGAAACCAGGTTGTCAGCACTCAAATCGACAAAATCAAGGGCTTGTGTAAATTCCAACTGGCAGAAACTACGCGGATAACTTCTTTTCACAATAACTTCTTGTTTGAATTGCAAAATTTCTTAGATTTGCAGACCAAAATAAAAAATGGTCTCTTGGCCGAGTGGTTAGGCAGCGGTCTGCAAAACCGTGTACGGCGGTTCGAATCCGCCAGAGACCTCACAAAAATTACAAAACCGATTGAATCAATTTAATATTCGATCGGTTTTTTTTGAAATAAATTTTGTTGAAAAACACAATTTCAGAATCAGAATTTTAACTTTTCAGATTTTGGATAAATAATGACTTTCTTTTATAATTTTCAAGGGATTATTTTCAAAGGTTTTTTTATTCGTAAGAGAAAAAGAATCACCTTTTTGTGATATTTACAATATGAAAATTTTACGAATTATTTTTCAGTTTCCACTTGCATTTATCAGGTTGATATTTATTGTTTTTATGTCAGCTTATGTTGTTGCAGTTGGTTGGATTTGGATGAAAATTTTCGGTTTTAGTAAACGCTTGCAAAAGTGGGTGATGCAAACCTGGGGGAAAAGTATCCTCTTCTTTTGTGGAATCAGGATTGAAAGGAATGATTTGCCGGCTATTAAAAATTTTATTTTAATGCCCAATCACCGAAGTTATATCGACATTTTTATTGTAGCTGCTTTAACCCCGGCCGCGATGGTTAGCAAAGCAGAAATAAAGAACTGGCCTTTGGGAAAATTGGGTATAAAAGTTACAAATTCAATATTTGTTGATCGATCGGAATTAAAGTTTGATTAAAAACAATGAACAAAATAAAGGAATCGGTAAATAGAGGATACCGGTTATGTTATTCCCTGAAGGCGGAACTTATAACGGGCCACTGACAAAACCATTTAAAAACGGAGTTTCAAATTGCGGCAGATGCCAAAATACCTGTAATTCCAATGGCAATTAATTATAAAGATATTGAAGATGCCTGGGTTGGGGAAGAAAGTTTTGTCACATTTTTTTCAGGCAAATGGGAAAACCTGTAACTAAGGTTTTGTAAAATATGGAACCCCGGTTTTTGGGTCCGATTACAAACAAATTCAAAATGATACAAAGGAGCAAATCGATTCGATGCTATCTGAAATTATCCGTTCAAATTAAAATTTATTTTTCTTCCATTTAAACCAATAATAGACAGGTATCCCTGAAAGCGCCGTTAATATTGCAATGGATGATTCAAGTGGTCGTTCAAGAAAAGACAATATTAAAATAATGATTCCGGTAAATATGAAAATAACATGTACAATAGGAAAACCTGGCATTTTTAAAGCAGTTTTTTTATTTCGCCTAATTTTAAAAACTCCAAAAACTGCCAGAATTGGAAAAATACCTAATGAAAATCCCATGTAAACAAGAATTTGTTCAAAAGTCCCAGACAAAACAAGTACAATCGCAATCGAACTTTGCAGTAAAATAGCGCCAACCGGCACTTTGTACCTGGGATGAACTTTTGGCGGCAAATGCAAAAAAATATCCTTCTTTTGTCATTGAATAATAAACACGTGGCCCTAAAATAATAAATGCGCTTAATGAAGAAATCAGGGCAAAAGAGATTAGTATTGATATTACAGATTCTGCCTTGGGCCCAAATGCCTTTCCGGCTGCAAGTCCTGCAATTTCTGTAACACCAGTCATTTCGGCAGGAGGAATAGCATACACAAAGAACATATTAAATAAAAATATAGAACCATAACAATCCCTGTTGATATCAATAAGGATTTTGGAATAACTTTTTGAGGTGATTTTATTTCGGAACCGATATAAGTAGCAGAATTCCAACCACTGTAAGCAAACATTACAAACATTAACGACAGTCCAATTGATTTCCATCCGGAAAATGTAAACTGAAATTGACTTTCGGTATGAAAATTCTGGAAACTGCCATTTCCAAATGTAAATCCGGCTAAAATTACTCCAGCAATTAATGCCACTTTTAATAATGTCAATACATTTTGAACCCGCGTACCAAAAACTATTCCTCTCGAATGGATCAATGTAAATATGAGTATTATGAATATTGAAAATAGTTTTTTAAAAAGATCAAAAGACAAATATTCTGTATTTATCAAAAAGTTTTGCAACGAGGGGATTGCCATTGTAAAATACTCAGAAAAACCAATTGCAGAAGCTGCAATTGGTGCAGAAAAACCTACTATTAACGATAACCAGCCGCTTAAAAATCCGAGCAGCGGATTAAAAAGTTTTGTTATAAAAATATACTCACCTCCGGCTTCCGGGAAATTTGCACCTAACTCACCAAAAGCAATTGCTCCACAAAATGCAATAATCCCTCCTGCAAACCAAAGCGATAGCATCATAAAAGGATTACCAACAAACCCCATAATAAAACCTGAAGTCGTGAAAATACCAGTCCCAATGATATTTGCCACTACAATGTTTGTTCAGGGAATAGTCCCAGTTTCCTGGACAATTTGATTTTGGATTATTCAAGATAACTTCATTTATTACTTCAAAACCAGTTTAGAGGATACCCGATTTATTATTTGTCCCTCAATTTATAGCTAATCGAAATGCCCGAACGGCTTGTTTTATCTATAGTTGTTTGGTAATTTTTTAGACTTTCAATATAATCTAAAAACTCGGTTATACCTGATGCTTTCATTGCAATGTTGTGCGCAGTAAAACAACCACCAATCACAAGTTTTGGATCCATTGCGATAAAATAGTTTTTGTACCAATATTTATCTGCATCACTAAAAACAAAATCATATTTTCCGGGTAAATTAGGAACAAGATCATGAGCATCAGCCAAACGTGCGTCTATAAATTTATCAACACCAGCTTTTTTAAAATTCGATTTAGCTTGCAGGTAGCGTCTTTTGTCGATCTCAATAGTAATTAATTTTCCACCTGTTTTGCTTAAAGCCCAGGCAATCCAAATTGCTGAGTGGCCTGTGGAAGTTCCAATTTCAACAGAGTTTTTAAAATTATTTTCAACTATTATATCATATAATATTTTACCATCATTGATGGGAATATTCATATCTCCCCAGTTTTCAGCATTATCTTTTAAAAATGCTTTTACTTTTTTGTCAAGTTCATTTTCAACTGCAGGATATTGCGCCAAGCCTTGCGAAAAACTGCAAAGCACCGCTATAATTATGAATAAATACCTGTTTGCCATATTATTTTAACAAGAATAAAGTCTTAAAGTTAAAAATAAATTCAATGAAATAAATACTGAGTTACTATAGTAAGTTTTTCTGTGTACTTTTTGAAATCACAATAACTTGTTCATAACGAATAAGTTTTGTGTAATTTGATTAGGTTGGTACTTGTTTTACAACAGGAATACAGAAGTTAAACCACCTGGTCGAATAAAATAATTAGTTAAAAAGTGTAAATTTTCTTTGTGTATAATTTGTTATTTAAAAAATGGATTACCTTTGTAAGGCATTTGGGATTCATCCCATATTGTGTGTTTGGGGGTTAACATTTAAGGAGGAGGCTATTGAGCTTCCTCCTTTCCGTTATAGCCTTTGTTCATCACGAAAAAATTCATTAAATATTTTCTAAAAGTTTTGATAGTCAGGAATTACCGGGGTTTGAAATTGAAATTGTTTTTGAAAAGAGCCACTCATGGGATTCGAACCCACGACCTGCTCATTACGAATGAGCTGCTCTACCAGCTGAGCTAAAGTGGCTTTTATTGAATTAATACAGATCTGTCAATTTGTTATTTAAAACAAGACCTGAATTAAATAACAGGTCTAAATATATCAATATATTGAATACATAAAACCTACTTAAATATTATATCACAAGTTTTTATATTTTTGCACAAATTAAAAATGACAGACATGAAAGAAGCAGAAATCCATACCTCAAAAGGAGTAATGAAAGTGAAATTTTATGAGGAGGATGCGCCAAAAAATGTGGCTAATTTTATTAAGCTTGCCAAATCGGGTTTTTACGATGGTTTAACATTCCACAGGGTTATTCCTAACTTTGTAATACAAGGTGGATGTCCGGACGGAACTGGTGCAGGCGGTCCGGGTTACACCGTGGACTGTGAACTTGATGGGAAGAATCAATATCATGAACGAGGTGTGCTTTCAATGGCACATGCCGGAAGAAACACAAATGGTTCGCAATTTTTTATTTGTCACAATCGCCAGGGAACCCAGCATTTAGACAGGCATCATACCTGTTTTGGTAAAGTTTATGAAGGGCTTGATGTTATTAGATAAAATTAGGCAAGGATGATGAAATTGAAAAAATTGTAATTGTTGAAGTATAATTGATTATGCAATTTATTTTAAAGGAGGAAATGATTACAACATTTCCTCTTTTTGTTTGAATCTTACTGATTTTGATACTTATAGCATTATTTTAGCATAATAAAGTAAACTTCAATGATAAAGGAATTTCAATATACATTTGAAGAATTGGGATTGGCAACAAAAGACCTTGGAGAATTGATGGGTTTTGAAGATGGTGAAATCCCTGAACCATTTCCTGAATTAATAAACAATGCTTTTGCAAGTGTTCCGTCTTACTGTAGTATCAGGGGAGGTTATAAAGTTTTCAACTCAAATGACAAGTATCGGTAAAACAACGATTACAATTTGCGGACAAATTTTTAATCCCTCAAAAATAATTACAACACAGTTTGAAAAAGCAAGTACTTTAGCGCTGTTTGTTTGCACAGCCGGACCGGAAATATCGCAATTGTCAAAAGGAATTTCGGATAACGGCGATCCGCTTTTAGGCTATGTGTATGATATAATTGGTTCGTTAACTGTTGAAAAGGCGACGGACAAAATTCAAAAAGAACTCGAAATTGAGTGTCAAAAATTGGGTTTGAAAATATCGGATAGGTTTTCGCCGGGCTACTGTGATTGGAGTGTTTCGGAACAACAAATGTTATTTGCTCTGATGCCTGAGAATTTTTGTGGAGTATCGTTATCTGAGTCATCATTAATGTCGCCCATAAAATCGGTAAGTGGAATCATTGCTGTTGGAGATCAGCTCGAACAAAAGGGTTATCAATGCCGCTGGTGTACTGATAAGAATTGTATGTATGGCAAAATTAAACGCCAGAAAAAGATTTGAAAAAAAAACCAATAAAACTGTTGGATAATTCATTACTAAAATCTTTATTTGTTGAAGTTTTAATTGGAAAGCAATTTACATAGTATCAATAAAATACATTTTTTTAAGCAACAAGATTTTTTAAAAACTTTATTTCAATTTACCAAAATCGTATGAAAATTAATAAACCCAGGGTAATAAAAGATTATAACAAACTTGACAAAGATCTTCAACAGCAAATAAAACTTGTTTATGCAGATGGTTTTGCTGATAATCTGATTCATTTTTTTGATAAAAATGGATTAAAAATCACAGTACTTCCGTTTGAAACTGAAGATAAATATTACATGCTTAGGATGACTGAAAATGAAGCAGTTCAGATTGTTGATGATGATGATGACTTCGATGAAGATGGATTCTTAAAAACAGAAGTCAAACAGGATTATGAAGACAAATATGCTGACATGGATCACATTGCCGATCAGATAAGCGACGAAGAAGATGATATGAGTGATGATGATGACGATGCAGGTGCAGATGATGATGATGATTAGTTCAACACAAGAAATATTATTGTAGAAAAGGGTTTGCAACTGCAAACCCTTTTTTCTTTTATTTATGGTTGGTAATCTTTGGAAAGCACTGCTATACCTTCCATTCTAAATGTTTTATTACAAAAGCTGTTTCACTTTTGCAGAAATATCTTTTCCATCGGCAAGTCCTGCTAATTTTTTTGATGCAGTCCCAATAACTTTCCCCATATCTTTTATTGAAGTAACCCCCAGTTCGGCAATAATCGATTTTATCTTTTCGGTTAATTCTTCATCTGAAAGTTTTACAGGTAAATAATTTTCGAAAACAGCTACCTGGAACATTTCCTGTTCGAATAAATCGGTTCGGCCTTGTTGCTTGTATATTGCAGCCGATTCAGATCCTTGTTTTGCAAGTTTTGCAATTATTTTTAAAACCTCATCATCATCAAGTTCACTGCCTGCACCTTTTGTCGATTTAGCCTCTATTATCACTTTTTTGATGCTCCGTAATGCTTCAAGTTTCTCCTTTTCACGGGCTTTCATGGCCTCTTTTATTTCATCGTTTATTTTGTCAGCAAGTGTCATAATTGTATTTTTTTAATCTACATTTTTGTAGATATAGTTGTTTTTATCTGATATTTTATTTTCGCTGGATACAGAGAAATTTGATTTTTGTTTTTTGAAACGGGGATCGTTCATCCGAAGCTGTCTTCGCAAATAGGCAGGTATATTTTCCAGATTATCAACGTCTTCCTCGCTCATCGCTGTATAATCTTTTTCTGCCGGTTTTTTACTGTACCCATGACGTTCTTTTAAAGTTCCGGGGTATAATGCCTCAAATTCATTTTCCTCACGCAATTTTTCCTCTTCAATATTGAATTCAATGTATTTCTGGTCGGTTGTAATTACTTCTTTTTTTGCGGGTTTGCCCGGAACTACAATATTTTTTATCGGTTCGGGTTCAACAAGCTGGTGCTTTTCCCTGTTTATTTGCGGTTCTTTATTTAGCTCGGGGATACTTTTCGTGCTAAAACCTGTGGCAATAATTGTTACAGAAAGTTTATCCTCAAGAGCATCATCTTTTCCATTTCCCCAAATAAGATCGGCATCAAAACCTGCTTTGTTTTGAACAATGTCGGTAATCAAACCAACTTCATCCATTGTAACTTCAAGGTTTCCTGAAGTTATATTTAATAGGATATTTCTGGCTCCCCTAATATCGTTGTTATTTAATAATGGCGAATTCAAAGCGCTTTCAATTGCATTTACAGCGCGGTTTTCCCCGCTTGCAACTCCTGTCCCCATGATTGCCAAACCACTTTTTCGCATCACGGTTTCCACATCGGCGAAATCAACATTTATATATCCCGGAACAGTTATAATTTCTGCAATCCCTTTTGCCGCGGTGGCAAGTACATTATCAGCTCTCGAAAAAGCTTCAGAAATTCCAAAATCACCGTACATTTCACGGATTCGTTCATTGTTGATAACCAGCAGTGAATCAACATAACTTTCAAGTTCTGCAATTCCTTCAGCAGCCTGTTTAATCCTTCGTCGTCCTTCGTTTCGGAAAGGGATTGTTACAATTCCAACTGTAAGGTAACCCGCTTCACTGCATGCTTTTGCAATAATTGGAGCAGCTCCTGTACCTGTTCCTCCACCCATTCCGGCAGTAATGAAAACCATTTTCGTGCCGTTTGCAAGCACGTTTTTTACATCTTCAATATTTTCAATTGCCGCTTCTCTCCCAACTTCAGGTTTGTTGCCGGCGCCACGGCCTTCAGTTAATGAAGCGCCCAATTGAACACTGACTTCTACAGGACTCGATTTCATGGCTTGGGCATCTGTGTTGCAAATAATAAAATCTACATCACGAATTCCCTGTTTGTGCATGAAATTAACTGCATTTCCGCCACCTCCGCCAACGCCAATTACTTTTATTTCAGCACCGCGGTTCTTCTTTATATCAAAATTTGCTAATTTTTCCTCCATGTTGTTTTGTTTTTTGTTATCAGGGAATAATTACATTGCATCGTCTTCTACATCATCTTCAAACAATTTTCCCAACCCGAAATTTTTAAAGAACCAGTTGTCAACACTCGCTTCCGGAACAGGTTTCGGTTGTTTTTGTTGTTTTGGTTTTTTTGTGTTGTTTCCTTTTAACCGATCAAAAAACGGGGCAGTTTTCACAGCAACTTTTTCCTGAGCAGTAATGAGTTCATTTTCAATTTCCAAATCAGATTCTTCTTCCTCTTCAATTTCATTTTCTTCTTTGCTAAAAGTTAATTCGAAAATGTCCTCTTCTTTTTCAACCAAATTTTCTTCTTTTTCAGGTTGAGGTTTTAAACCAAATTTTTCGGGTTCAACTTTTGGCTGAAGGGTTTGATTAGGATTTGTAATAAAACCAGTTGCAAGTATTGTAACACTAATCCTGTCGTCAAGTGTTTCATCGTATCCATTTCCCCAGATTATTTCTGCCTCTTGTCCGGCGCGCTCCTGCAAGGTTTCTATTATTTCCCCGATTTCGCCGATTGTGATTTCCTGTTTTCCTGAAATGATATTCAGCAAAATATTTTTTGTACCATAAATATCGTTACTGTCAAGCAACGGCGATTCGAGTGCAAGGTTAACTGCTTCCATTGCTCTTCCTTCTCCGGTTGCATAACCTGTTCCCATGATGAGAACATTGCTTTTCTGCATCACTGTTTTCACATCGGCATAGTCGATATTAACGTTTCCGTGGACAGTAATAATTTCGGCAACTCCTTTAACAGCAGTAGTTATAATATTGTCGGCCATTTTAAATGCCTGACGTGTTGGCAAATCGCCATAAATATTGTGCAGGCGTTGATTGCTGATAACGAGCATGCTGTCAACATATTCACCGAGTTTTTTAATTCCTTCCATTGCCTGGCCGTAGCGCTTTTTACCTTCGGCAGGAGATGGAATAGTAACCACAGCAATTGTTAAAATATCAAGCTCGCGCGCTAAGCTGGCAATAACAGGTGCTGCGCCGGTGCCTGTTCCACCGCCCATACCTGCCGCTATAAAGAGCATTTTTGTATTGTCTTTTAATACATTTTTTAATTCTTCATAGCTTTCACGGGCTGCTTGTTCTCCCATTTCAGGTTGGTTTCCGGCGCCTCGCCCTTCGGTAAGTGTTATTCCAAGTTGAATTTTTACCGGAACGATACTAATATCAAGGGCTTGTGAATCGGTATTACAAATAATGTAATCGACCCCCGTGATTCCCTCTTCACACATATGACTCACGGCATTGCATCCACCACCGCCAACTCCAACTACTTTTATAATTGAGGATGAGGCTTTTGGAAATTCGAAGTTTACTAATTTTTCGGTCATATCTATCACATTTTATTTCAGTGGAACATCTTCATTTTCGTCGTCAACCAAATCAAGAACACCCTGTACAACTTTATTAAACCAGGAGATAATTTACCTGGTTCTTTTGGTTTTTTGATTTTTTCAGGCTTTGCTATTGGGAGTTCTGCCTTTTCGATTTTATTTTCGGCAGTCAGATTTAACAATCCGAGTGCAGTAAAAATATCGCTGTTTTGAAGTTCTTTGTGTTTTTCATTCAGGCCCAACACTAAATTGCCTTTTCTTGCATCAAGTCCAGTGCGGAATTTAACAAGCGAAATTATATTATCGAGATTTGAAGTTCCACCTGTTAAAACTATTCCCGCGCCTAAATGATCACCGACTCCCGATTTTTCGATCTGAAAATTCACGCTGTCGATAATTTCTTCAACGCGAGCCTGGATAATAAATGCAAGGCTTTTAAAAGAAATTTCCTTTGGTTCCCAACCGTTATGCCCGGAATGGTAACTACTTTCTGGTCATCGGCAAAATCCCCAAGTGCCTGACCATATTGAATTTTAAGTTGTTCAGCCCATTTCAGTAAAATGGAACAACCTTCTTTTATATCATTAGTAACCACTTCTCCACCAAATGGGATAACAGCGGTGTGTATCAAATTATTATCAAGGAAAACTGCCATATTAGTGGTTCCACATCCGATATCGAGAACAATAACACCCATTTCTTTTTCGTCGGTTGTTAACACGGATTCGGCAGCAGCCAGGGTTGAAAGCGTTATTTTCTTTAGTTTAACGTCGAGTTTACCAAAAACGCGGAGTAAATTTACCCAATAACTATTGGGCATAACAAGCAGTTTGAAATTGGCTTCAACTTTACGACCGGTACTACCAACAGGGTTTTCCATTGGTTCATTGTCGATAACAAACGAAACCGGTATGATTTCAACAAGTTTGTATCCTTCCTCAATTTCGGCACTACGTGCTTGCTCAAATAAACTGTCGATATCCGATTTACTCACAATACCGTCATCCGATGTAAATTTTGTCCGTTCGAAATTAACAGTTTTCATGTGCTGACCTGCATACGCAACATGCACTTCTTCAATGTTTTCATTGATTTTGGAACCTAATATTCCAAGCAATTCCTTTACAGAATCGGCAACCTCATCAATGTTGAAAATAATCCCCCTCCGTATTCCTTTTGCGGGAACTTTGGCAACGGCGGAAATTTCCAATTTTCCAACTTCATTTTTTGAACCCGCAATGGCCACCAATTTTGAAGTGCCAATATCGATTATAACCGAAAGTTTATTTTTTGTAGCCATAACCTATCTTCTTTTTGCAACAACCTGATTATTATATTTCAAACTTATCTTTTCGTATTTATCCCAGTTGTTTTTGGCCAGGACTTGTTTGTAGAACTCGCTCATTACATGCAGCTTTTCTCTGAAATTATCTACTTCGCCTAACTCGATTATGTGACCACCAACCAATGGTGTCAGCAAAATATCGCCATCTTCCTCAACATAAATCTGTTCTATTTGTGCATTCCAGAAATCATCATCTTCGACATACAATATAAAAGGTAAAAGTTTTTCGCTTGCAAATTTCTCGGAAATCGAACCTGATGCAACCAAAACGTTAGTTGAATATTTAGTTGAAACAGGAATTCGAACACCATATTTATCGAGATAATAACTTCCGTTTGAAGTAATTACACGCATAACAGGTTCGCGATGTTTAACTTTTACCACTAAAACACCTTTGTACGCACCTTTTTCATTCACCATTAATTTATAAACATCAGCACTCAGAATAGCAGGTATTTTTTCAATTTCACCTTCAAAAATTTCTGAATTTATTTCATCGAGTGTTTTACTGAATATTTTGCTATCAGTAGCTTTAACCAATTTAACCAACTTTTCCTTGTCAATATTGATCGTTCGTCTTTATCGAAAACAACCTCAATATCACTGCACATGATATTTCGGCTTTCGATAGAAGTAAAAGCAAGGGTTCCGATAACAAAAATTATCAGAAAGAGGAAACCAATCAATTTTAACAACTTGCGAAACATTATTCTTTGGTTTTTAGGATTTCAGTTATTTGTCCGGCCATTCCGTCGATATCGCCTGCGCCCATTGTAACCACAATATCATAATCGTGGTATTTCAAAATTTCAAGCACCTCAGGTTTGGTTACCAAATGTTTGTCCTGTAATTTCATCTGATTGTAAATTATTTCAGAAGAAATTCCACGGATTGGTTCTTCACGGGCAGGATAAAGCGGAATAAGAATCGCAGTATCCAGCAAATCGAGACTTACCGCAAATTCGGCAGAGAAATCACGTGTGCGCGAATACAAATGCGGTTGAAAAATCCCGGCAATTTTCCGGCCTTTGTACAGTTCTTTAACCGATGAAATAAACGCTTTTAATTCTTCGGGATGATGCGCATAATCATCGATGTAAATGTATTTTTCGTTTTTATACTGAACATCGAAACGGCGGATTACGCCCTGGTAATCTTCCAGTCCGGTTTTAATTTCCGAAGGAGTTGCTCCTGCCAAAAATGCGAGCGAAGCAGCGCCAACCGCATTTTCTACGTTTAGCAAACCCGGGTAATTCATTTTGCAGTCTTCAATAATTCCGTTTGGTGTTTTTATATCGAACTGATAAAAACCACCTTCAGTATTAAGATGCAGGTTTACGGTTGTAAAGTCTGCTTCCTTGTTCAACGAATATGTATAAATCTTAGCTGAAGTTTTTTCTGTATTTAATTCAACCCCTTTTTTAATTACAAGCGAACCACCAGGCAGGATTTGCGAAATAAATTTTTCAAACGACTCTACAATTTTATCCTTCTGTCCGTAAATATCAAGATGGTCGGCATCAATGCTTGTAACCAATGCCAGCAGTGGAGTCAGGTGCAAAAATGAACGGTCGAATTCATCAGCTTCGGCAACAATCCAGGGTGATTCAACTTTTGGAAGCAATAAATTGGTTCCGAAATTTTTGAAATTCCACCCAAAAAAGCACCACAACCTTTGTTAGTTTTGTTCAGGATATTGGCCACCATTGTACTTACAGTCGTTTTTCCATGTGTTCCGGCAACAGCAATTCCACTGCGTTCATTGCACACCAAACCCAGTACTTTCGCGCGTTTCAGCAAGCCGATTGGTTTTTCCCTGAACCATGATAATTCTTTGTGTTCATCGGGCAGGGCGGGTGTAAAAACTGCCAGCGTGTTTGCAGGATCCCAATTACTTGGTATTTTACGGATATCATCTTCAAAGTGAATATCAATTCCTTCCGCCTGCATGGCTCGTGTCAAAGCTGTAGGAGTGCGGTCGTAACCTGCAACATTGCGGCCTGTAAATTTAAAATAGCGTGCCAGCGCACTCATTCCAATTCCTCCGATTCCGAGGAAATATACATTTCTTATATGTAAAAGATTCTTCATTGTTTTATTAACTTTTCCACTTCGTCAACAATAGTTTTTGTTGCTTCAGGTTTTGCCAATGTTTTTATATTAGTTGCCATTAACTGGCACAATTCGTTGTTTTCAACCATTTCAAAAGCTGTTTGAAAAAGTTTTGCATCAATTTCTTTGTCGGTAAGCATTACGGCAGCATCTTTTTCAACTAGCGCCATAGCATTTTTTGTTTGGTGGTCTTCCGAAACATTTGGAGAAGGCACTAAAATGGCAGGTTTTCCTACAAGGCAGAGTTCTGAAATTGTGCCTGCACCTGCCCTTGAAATTACCACATCTGCAATCGAATAAGCCAATTCCATCCTTGACAAAAACTGGTGGATTTGAAGATTTGCAGGTTTTTTATTTTTTAATTCGTTTTGAATGTTTTCGAAATAAATTGCCCCGGTTTGCCAAATTACCTGAACGCCGGATTTTGCAATTGCATCAAGGTTTTTCATGACTGCGTTGTTAATTGAACGTGCACCTAAACTGCCGCCAATTATTAACACAACACGTTCGTTTCCGCTTAATCCGAAATATTCAAGCGCTTCAGTTTTGTCATTTAGTTTTGTCGTAAGATTTTCACGTACAGGGTTTCCGGTAAACACAATTTTTTTTGCAGGAAAAAACCTCTCCATATTGTCATAGGCTACACAAATGGTTTTTACCTTTTTGCTAAGTAGTTTATTTGTGATTCCAGCATACGAATTCTGTTCCTGTATTAAAGTTGGGATCTTACTTTTTGAAGCTGCCCGAAGTAGTGGACCACTTGCATATCCTCCGACACCAATTGCAATTTCAGGTTTAAAATCTTTTACAATTTTGTTCGCCATCGAAGCACTTTGTAAAAGTCTTTTAAAGAAGGTGAATATTTTTAAGCTTGGTTTGCGCGGAAAACCCATTACCGGCAAGCCGATAATTTTGTATCCGGCAGCAGGAATTTTCTCCATTTCCATTCGACCCAAAGCACCAACAAACAAAATCTCGGCATCGGGATACCGTTTCCTGATTTCGTTTGCTATGGAAAGGGCAGGGAAAATATGCCCGCCTGTACCACCACCGCTTAATATGACTTTTTTAATACTCATTTTTTCATTTCTTCATCTTCGTCGGGTGCGTTTACCTGAATTGGTTGTTGCTGTGCTTCGCTGTCAATTTCATTTTGATGACTCACACTTAAAATACATCCAAAAGCGATGGAAGTAAAAAGCAAAGAAGTTCCGCCTAAACTTATCCAGGGCAGCGGTTGTCCGGTAACAGGCAAAACCCCGCTGGAAACTCCAACATTGATCATTGCCTGATAAACCATAACCAGTGACAAACCAATTACGACAAAAGCAGGAAACGTTCGCTTCGACTTTCGCACAATTATTATTCCCCTGAAAAAGAAAATCAGATAGAGAAAAATTACTCCGGCACCGAAAATCAAACCATATTCTTCTACAATTATTGCGAAAATGAAATCGTTGTAAGCTGCTGCCATATAATTGCTTACATCGGATTGTCCCGGACCTTTGCCAAAAATACCGCCCGAGTAAATGGCAAGTTTTGCATAATCAGCTTGTGTAACTCCCTGTTCCGAATTTGGATCTCCATGAATAAATCTGTCAATACGGCCCTGGATTGTATGAATTCGGCCAACGCTATCCGGCACAAAATCAGCAAGTTTGTAAATTGCAAATATCAATGCCACACCAGCAGCAAAAACCAATATCATATAACGGATTGGGATTCGACCAACAAACATCATTGATATGATTGTTGCAAAAATCAAAGCCGAAGTTGAAAAGTTGGATAACAAAATCAAGCCACAAACCAACCCTGTAAAAATCATGATCTTACGGAATGCTGCGCTTAAATCCTGATTGGTTTTTTGTTTTTTCCCTAAAACTTTTGCTGTAAACAGTATCAATGCAATTTTTGCCAATTCGGCGGGTTGAAATGAGAAAATACCCAGGTTAAAAGTTCTTCCGGTTCCTTTCAAAACACCGGCAAATTTTAAAACCACCGCAGCCATCAATAATAAAATACTTCCATAAAGCAGGTAGTTAGCGGCAATCGAATAAAATTTTACGGGGAGGACGTTTACCATCAGTAATATCACACCCAACCCGGCACCAATAAAAAATACCTGGCGAATTAGGTAATGCATTGTATTTCCGCCATGGACGCGATAAGCCAAAGCCCCGGTTGCACTGTACACAATCAGCAGCGAAAGCAGCGACAAAAACATGAGTACAATCCATATTACACGGTCGCCCTTAAAGTATTTTAAGATTGAGGATTCCATTACAAATTCCTAACTTTTTGTTTAAATTGAGTTCCCCTGTCTTCGTAATTTTCAAATAAATCGAAACTGGCACAAGCGGGCGAAAGCAGCACTGTATCTCCATTTCTGGCCAAATAATATGCGGCTTTCACAGCTTCGTCCATACTTGAGGCATCAACAATATTTTTAACAACACCCTTGAATGCATCATGAATTTTTTGATTGTCTTTTCCCAAACAAACAATTGCCTTTACTTTTTCCTTGGCCAAACCTTTCAGCATGGCATAGTCGTTTCCTTTGTCAACCCCGCCGGCAATCCAAACAATTGGTTTTCCGATGCTTTCCAAAGCATACCATGTAGAATTTACATTAGTTGCTTTCGAGTCGTTTATAAACTCAATTCCATGGACTTTCAGAAATCGCTCCAACCGGTGTTCAACTCCTGTGAAATTTGAAAGACTTTCGCGCAATTGTTCGTTGCGGATTTCCAAAATCATACTTGCAATTCCGGCGGCCATTGAATTGTAAGTGTTGTGTTTCCCTTGTACTGCAAGATCCAGAATAGACATAATGAATTGGTTTTTGTGTATGTTAATTACTATTTGTTCATTTTTTACTCCTGCTGAATTTTCGCCAGGTTCACCCAGGCTAAATGAAATTATTGCAGGTATTATATTTCTTTTTTTGATTTCGTTTTGAGTGACTTCATCATCGGCACAAATAACAAAAAAGTCGTTTTTTGTTTGATTTTGGATGATCCGGAATTTCGAATCGATATAGTTTTGAAAATTGTAGTTGTAGCGGTCAAGGTGGTCGGGTGTAATGTTCATCAGAATAGAGTTGTCTGCCGTACATTCGTAGATTCCGTCAAGTTGAAAACTGCTGATTTCGATGACATAAATGTCAAAATTTTCTTCGGCAACCTGCCAGGCAAAACTTTTTCCAACGTTTCCAGCCAAACCGACATTCAAACCTGCATTTTTCAGAATATGGTACAACAACAAAGTTGTAGTTGTTTTGCCGTTGCTGCCTGTTATACAAATGGTTTTTGCATTTGTATATCTTCCTGCAAATTCAATTTCAGAAATTACTTGAATTCCCTTTTCCTTCAACTGAATGATTAAAGGTGCTTTATCAGGAATTCCCGGACTTTTTACAACCAATTCAGCATTCAGGATTTTTTCGGTCGAATGTTTTTCTTCTTCAAAATCGATTTTATAATTTGAAAGAACGTTTTTGTATTTCTCTTTGATTTTGCCCATATCGGACAAAAAAACAGAGAATCCCTCTTTTTGTGCAAGAATTGCAGCGCCCACGCCACTTTCGCCACCACCTAATATTGCAATCCTGTTTTTCAAACTACCTCATTTTTAATGTTGCAATTGTAAGCACCGCCAGTATTATTCCCACAATCCAAAACCTGCTTACAATTTTTGGTTCGGGAATTCCTTTTTTCTGAAAATGGTGATGGATGGGGCTCATCAGAAAAACACGCCTTCCTTCACCGTATTTCTTCTTTGTATATTTAAACCAGCTAACCTGAATCACTACTGAAAGATTTTCAATAAGAAAATCCCACATAAAAGAGGAATTAGAAATTCTTTTCGGATGATAATTGAAAAAACGGCAAGAATGCCACCCAGTGCCAAACTCCCAGTGTCGCCCATGAAAACCTGGGCAGGGTAGGAGTTATACCACAAAAAACCAACAGTTGCCCCAATAAAAGCTGCCACGAAAATTGTCAACTCGCCAATATTGGGTATATACATGATATTCAGATAATCAGCATAAATAATGTTTCCACTTACATAGGCCAGTACTCCCAAAGTTGCCCCGCTGATAGCCGAAGTGCCTGTTGCAAGCCCGTCCAGGCCGTCGGTTAAATTTGCTGCATTAGATACAGCAGTAATTATTAGAATTATTGCAAGTGCATAAACAATCCATTTCAACCACGATGAAGCTTCGCCAGCAAAAGCCACTAACCATTCATAATTGAATTCGTTCAGTTTAACAAATGGGATAGTTGTGATGGTTGATTTAACATCCTCTGTAACAAATTGAACAGTTTGTTCTCCGGTTACCGGATCAACTAAAATCTCTTGTAAATTCTGGCCATTTTCGTCTTTTACATGTTCACGCACTTTAACGTCATTGCTAACAAAAAGCGTAAGTGCAACTATCAGTCCGAGAGTAACCTGACCTAAAATTTTGAATTTACCGGCAAGCCCTTTTTGTTTTTCAGAAAGACTTTTATGTAATCATCAACAAATCCGATAAAACCCAGCAAAACTGTGGTTATTAGCATCAGGATTATATATATATTATTAAGCCGCGCAAAAAGCAGGGTAGGGATAATAATTGATGTGAGGATTATTAGTCCGCCCATGGTTGGAGTTCCTTTTTTCTGCATTTGGCCTTCGAGACCCAAATCGCGGACAACTTCGCCGATTTGTTTTTGTTGTAAAATTCGTATGATTTTTTTGACAAAAACTGTTGCAATAAAAAGTGAAGTAATAATTGCAGCAGCAGCCCGGAATGTGATACCCGGAATCATTCCGATACCCGGTATATCGTAGCCAACCAATAAGTTATATAACCAATAAATCATTTTTCCAGTTTTTAGTTATTTATGCCAAAGCAATTTTCAATTTCCTCTTTATCGTCGAAATGGTGTTTTACTCCATTAACTTCCTGGTAGTTTTCGTGTCCTTTTCCGGCAATCAAAATAATGTCGCCGGGTTGTGCGAGCATTGCTGCAGTTTTAATTGCTTCTCTCCTGTTTTCAATTGAAAGCACTTTGTTCCTGAATTTTGCGTCAATTCCGGCTTCCATATCTTTTATTATTTGAGCGGGATTTTCTGTACGCGGATTGTCGGAAGTGAGAATAACTTTATCGCTGGCTAAAGCTGCCTCGTGTGCCATTTCAGGGCGTTTGGTTTTATCGCGGTCGCCACCTGCACCAACCACTGTAATCACTTTTTCATTTCTTGTTCTGATTTCGGTAATTGCTCCCAGTACATTCTTTAATGCATCGGGCGTGTGTGCGTAATCAACAATTGCAAGTTTCCCGTCGAGGCTGCGTATAGTTTCGAACCTGCCCTGTACCGGTTGTAAATCGCTGATAATTGTTAAAACTTCCTCTTTATTTTGACCAAGTTGGATGGCGGTTGTATAAACAGCAAGTAAATTGGAGGCGTTGAATTTGCCCACAAACCTTGTCCAGGTTTCGCTTCCGTCTAAATTCAAGAGCATTCCATCAAAATGATTTTCAATTACTTTGCAACGGAAATCTGCCATCGATCGGGTTGAAAATGTAATTTTTTTAGCCAATGTATTCTGCAGCATTACCAACCCGTTTTTGTCATCAATATTTGTTATGGCAAAAGCATGAGTTGAAAGGCTATCGAAAAATGCCTTTTTAGCTTTAATATATTCAGCAAAGGTTTTGTGATAATCAAGATGATCATGAGTGATATTTGTAAAAATGCTGCCGGCAAATTCAATCCCGGCTATCCGTTTTTGATGCACTGCGTGCGAACTCACTTCCATAAAACAATATTCGCAACCTGCATTTACCATTTCGGCGAGCAATTGTTGAATTTTCAGGGCATTTGGAGTTGTGTGCGATGCAGTTTCTTCCTTTTCATTTATTCGGTATGATATTGTTGAAAGTAAACCGGTTTTATAACCCAAACGCAAAAACATTTTATAGAGTAATGTTGCAATACTTGTTTTTCCGTTTGTTCCGGTAACACCAACTACTTTTAATTTTGAAGAAGGTAAATCGTAGAATACTGATGCAAGTTTGCCAAGGATTTCATTTGAATCGTCAACTTTTACATAAGTAATGTTCTCGGCTGTTTCAGCCGGAAGGTTTTCACAAACCACAACTGTTGCTCCATTTTGAATGGCTTTGTCTATAAATTTATGTCCGTCGGAAAGCACGCCCTTTTGCGCAACAAACACAAAACCGGGTTTTACCAGTCTTGAATCGAATTCAATCCCACCAACAATTTTTTCGGTGGAACCGATTAGTTCTGAATAATTTATATGGTTTAGTATTTTGCTAAGTTTCATATTATCCAAGTGTGAGTAGTACAGTTTGACCTTTTTGATATTTTCCGCCCGGAGTCAACGATTGTTTTTTGACTTTTCCAATTCCACTGATCCGTACCTGCAGTCCTGCTTTTTCCATTAAATAAACTGCACTGCTCGCGCCCATTCCCTGCACATTAGGCACCCGGCCTTCAACTATTTCCCTGTCGGAGAGTGTAACAATGTCGTCTTTAACTTCCACATTTGCCCATTGTGAATCAGGATCGCCTTTTACATGTTTTATATTTAATTCGCTGATTACTTCACGTAAATCTTCCGATTGGCCCTTTTTAATCTCGGGAAAAACAAGCTTTTCATCTTCGTCATTATCTTTTTCCTTTTCCTCGATTAGTCCCTGGAAAGCATAGGTTTTTTCGGCAATTTCCTTAAAAACCGGTCCGGCAACTGAACCTCCATAATAGCCACCTCGTGGATTATTAAATGTTACGATGATTGAATATTTTGGATCATCGGCAGGAAAATAACCTACAAAAGATGCAAGGTACATACCTGCACTATAACCTTCGCTGCTTGTTGCCACACGCGCAGTACCGGTTTTCCCGGCTATTTTGAAATATTCACTTTGCAAATCCTTGCCTGTACCGTTTATGCAGACTCCTTCGAGCATTGCTTTTGCTTTTCCAATTGTCTCCTTTGATGCGATCATCGGATTTAAAACTTCGGTTTTGAACTTTTTTACAAGTGCTCCATTTTCCCTGATTTCTTTAACCATGTGCGGCTTCACCATTTTTCCGTTATTAGCCACAGCATTATAAAAATTCAGGATTTGTATTGGTGACATTTTGGTTTCATAACCATATGACATACCGGCGAGCGTGGTCCCCCACCAATCGGCATCGCCCGGATATTTAAAGAATGGTTGTCCTTCACCGCTAATATCCAGTCCAAGTGGTTTATTTATTCCGAAACTATAAACCCTGTCAACATATTTTTTTGGGTTTTTTTCATAGAATTCAGTAATAATTTTAGCTACACCGATATTCGAAGATTTTTCAAAAATTTGTTTAACAGTTATTCGACCGTTTCCATGCGTATCAGAAATCCTCCTTCCACTTTTTTGCCATGAACCATTTCCGGTATCGAAAACGTTGCTTGTGTCCACAACCCCGTCTTCCAAAGCCACCATCAGCGAAACGAGTTTAAATGTTGAACCGGGTTCATAACAACCCCGCGGGCCAAGTGCATAATTATCGGTTTCGAAATAGTCACCGTTTTGTTTTCCAAGATTTGCAATGGCTTTTATTTCTCCGGATTTTACTTCCATAACGATTGCAGTTGCCCAGTCGGCATTTGAGTTTCGCAATTGTTTGTACAATGCACTTTCGGTAATATCCTGCATTTTCACATTAAGCGTAGTAATAATATCCATTCCGTCTTCAGGCTCGATTTCGATTCGGGTGACCCACCTGCCCGAAAGGTTTTGTTTGTAGCTGATGCCGTCAGCTCCTTTTAAATAGGGTTCAAAAGAACCTTCCAGCCCAGTATATCCAATGGCACCGTGAACGCCACCAAAAGCACCTTTGTTTAAACCACCAAGTGTTCTTAATGCCAACATTCCCAGTGGATTGACTCTTCGGTTTTCCTGTTCGATAATTAATCCGCCACCATAACGTCCGCGGCGCAGGATTGGGAATTTCTTTATTACCTGGAGTTCAGTGTAATCAATTTTCCGGGGAGTGAGCATAAAACCACGGTTTCCATGTTTGTATGCATCATTAAGTCTGCGGTCATATTCACCATGTGAGGTGTTTCCGAAAAAGCGGGACAGATAATATGCCAGTGAATCACTTTCGTTGTTGTAAACTTTTCGCACTCCCTCTGAAGCCATGTCGATCCTGACGTAATAACCAGGGACAGATGTTGCCAAAACGCTTCCGTCATCGGCACAAATATTCCCCCGATCCGGGCTTACAATAATTGTATTATCACTTAAATTTTGTTGTATTTTTTCCCAACGGTCGTTTTTGATCTTCTGGACAGAGACCATCTTAACTATAACTACTATGGCAAATACAATAAGTACGAAATAGATTAAGGTTATGCGCGTTAATATTACTTTGCGAATTTCCACGACAGTTTATTTTTTTTGACCACTAGTTTTTGAGGAGGCCTCAATGGCTCCTGTATATCAATATGTGCGTTTTCAACTTTTCTTACAATTTCCGAAGGGCGGCTTGAATTCATCAATTTTGCCGAAAGTGTAATCGACTCAGAACGAAGCTCGTCCAAAGTTTCCTGCAAAACTTCTACTTTTCTAATTGTGCGCTCCGACCAATTTCGGTTTGTAATTAGCAGAACAGCAAGGAACGCAAGAAAAATCAAAAATGGTATTTGCTTCGTAACCCGTTCGTCTGTTAAAACCGCTCCTCCAATAAACGATTTTACGCCTGTCCTCTTGCTATTTTTAACTTTTTCAGCCATTTTAATTTTTTTCGGCAATTCTCAATTTCGCACTTCTTGATCTGTTGTTGGTTTTTAATTCTTCGTCATCCGGCGTAATTACTTTTCTATTTATTGTAGTAAAAGGTGAAGAGATATTTCCGTAAAAGTCTTTTTCAACTTTTCCCACAAAATTCCCTGTCCTCATGAAATTTTTACAAAGCCTGTCTTCCAAACTGTGATAAGTTATTACTACCAAACGTCCACCTGGTTTTAGTAATTCCAATGAGGCTTGAAGGAATTCCTGGAGTGCATCCATTTCATCGTTTACTTCAATCCGCAAAGCTTGGAAAACTTGCGCCAGATATTTATTTTCGATTGCGCGTGGAGTACATTCGGCAACAACTTCTCTTAATTGAGTAGTTGTTTTGATGCTCAGTTCATTTCTTTTTTTGCAAATAACCGAAGCGAGATGCCGCGAATTTTTTATTTCACCAAACAGCCTGAAAACCTGCTCCAATTGTTCTTCGGGATATTCATTGATTATTTTTGCTGCATCAGGTTTTTGCATCCTGGTTCATTCGCATGTCAAGATTCCCTTCAAACCTGAAAGAAAAACCACGATCGGGAACATCGAAATCATGAGACGAAACGCCTAAGTCGGCAAAAATGGCATCAACTTGCTCAATGCCGTAATAATTCAAAAAGTTTCTTATATATCTGAAATTGTGGCGGATAAAATAAAAACGTTTGTTATTTAAAGCATTTGCAGCAGCATCTTCATCCTGATCGAATGCAAAAAGTCTTCCATTTGTTAACTGTTCAATTATAATTTTTGAATGGCCGCCACCACCAAGGTTGCATCAACAACATCGGCGTCAGGAAATAAATTTAATCCCTGGATACTTTCCCAGGCCAAAACAGGTATGTGATAAATTTGATTCATTTAGCTATGCTTTTTTCTGCCTTTTTTCTTTTAGTTTTTGCAGGAACTCAGCCTTGCTCATATCCGGTTTTCCGACTTTGTTACCCGACAGTAAGCGGATAGATTCACCCATTCCAATAAATTCGGCACCTTTTTCAAGATTGGCATATTCAAGATAAGCGTCAGGGATATTGACCCTGCCATTTGGAGCCATATTTACCTTCGTAAAGTTCTGATAGAAAAACTGTAGCAATTTGTCATCATCTTCATCAAACGGGTCGAGTGTGCTTTTGAAATCTTCAACCCTTTTTCTCCAGAATTTTTCAGGATGAATGTCGAGACAATCCCTGTGCAGGTTTTTTTCGATAACCAGTGGTTCAATTGCCAGATCGCCCAGTTCCTTTTTAAAGGAAGCCGGAAGCACGATTCTGCCTTTATCGTCAACGGTTGCGCTATATGTTCCTGCAAATTCAATCATAAAATCAATTTCTGCTTTTTTGGTACCGTAAAAGTAAAAATTTATTCCAAAATATGACAAATTATTCCATTCTATTCCACTTATTGTTAAAACTTTAGACTTCTAACACTGTTGAAAACCTGTTAGAATATTGTTGAAAAGATGTGTGTAAAGGAATTGTTACATAATTATAGTATTGAATATGAGTTATTTATGATATATTTGCTATTTATTGAAAAAAGTTAATAACTCGTGATATAACAGTGGATAATAGTTTTCGAAAAAATGAAGTAATGAATGTCAGTCATTTTTCAAATATATAAATGTAACTCCCTGAATTTGAGAATTGAAGGATTGTATTTGATTTGTGGCTATTTTTTACTTAATTGCCCCAAAAAAAATAAACTTGGAAGAGGAAAGCACAAATACATTTAAACCCATAAAAGTCAAAGAGTTATTCCAGAAAAAAAACCCGGCTCTGGCAAAATTTATGCCTGATTTTGTTTTCAGATATATCAATAGGATATTACACCTTGACTTTTTTAACGATTTTATGAAACGTAATGGTCATTTGAAGGGTATATCATTTGTAAATCAAGCTATTATAGAATTTGATATTAAAGAGGAGATAAATGGATATGAAAATATCCCTGAATCGGGATGTTTTATTTTTGCAAGTAATCATCCGTTAGGAGGTTTTGATGCCTTTCTGTTAATGAAGTGTGTTGAAAAGCGACTGGGAAAACTTAAATTTCTGACCAATGATATTTTACTGGGTATTCCAAGCCTGCGCCCAATGTTTATTCCAATAAACAAACATGGTAGCAACAGTCGTGAAGCAGCAGAAATTTTAAATGCAACGTATAATTCCAACGAACAAATCCTGATTTTCCCGGCCGGCCTGGCCTCAAGAAAAATCGATGGGAAGATTGTTGATCTGGAATGGAAAAAGCATTTTGTAGCCAAAGCAATAAAACATAAACGCGATATTATACCGGTTTTTATTGGTGGACGAAACTCAAACCGCTTTTACAGATTGGCCAACATCCGAAAATTTCTACATATAAAATGGAATATCGAAATGTTTTTCTTACCTGATGAATTGATGAAACACAGAAACACCAAAGTGCCTGTTTATTTCGGGAAACCTATATCATTTCAACATTTCGACAAATCAAAAACCCACCAGGAATGGGCGGATTGGGTAAAAGAACAGGTGTATGATTTACCGAATCAGATAAACGACAAAAATTAAAAACAAAATAAAAACCTGCCAAAACAGGAATTTTTCTAATTTTGCATTCTATTTTTCAAAAATGAAACCGTAAATGAAAAACATAGTTGAGCCTCTACCGAGGGAAATGATTTACGCTGAACTTACCCCCGAAAAATTGCTAAGGAAAACCAACAAAGGTGGAAATGAAATATATGTTATAACTTACCAGGATTCTCCTTCTTTAATGCATGAAATTGGTAGGTTACGTGAAATCACTTTCCGTGATGCCGGTGGAGGAACCGGGGAAGAAACCGATATTGATATATACGACACAGCCGTATCACCGTTTAAGCAGTTGATAGTCTGGGATCCGGATGCAAAAGAAATATTGGGTGGATATCGATATATCCTTTGCTCAGAAGCACCGAGAGATGAACTTGGGCATGTTTTATTGGCAACTTCACATCTTTTTAATTTTTCACAGAAATTTATTGATGAATATTTACCTTTTTGCCTTGAATTGGGCAGATCTTTTGTCCAGCCAGCTTACCAGTCGAGCAAAGCAGGGGCGAAAGCGCTTTTTGCACTGGATAATCTTTGGGATGGATTGGGTGCGTTGACAGTAGATCATCCTGAAATCAAATACTTTTTCGGGAAAGTTACCATGTACATGCATTTCCATAACGAAGCAAGAAATTTGATCCAATATTTCTTCAAAAAGTATTTTAGGGACAAAGAAAACCTTGTTTACCCAAAAGAACCTGTTGAATTTGATATGGATTTGGAAGCTATGGAGAATTTGTTTAAAGGTGAAAATTATAAGGAGGATTATAAGATACTACTTCAAAGTGTAAGACAGTATGGCGAAAATGTACCCCCACTAATAAATGCCTACATGAACCTTTCGCCATCAATGAAAACCTTTGGTACTTCAAATAACAAAGAATTTGGGGAGGTCCTTGAAACGGGTATTATTGTTACAATTGAAGATATTTATAGCTTCAAAGTGGATAGACATATTGAAACATATATCAAGGACAAAGAAAACGGTCAATGGCCTGAACCCAAATAAACCAAAATGGATTTTTACTCCAGTTTCCCAAAAATCCTTGTAGCAGTTGATGCGATAATTTTCGGGTTTAATGAAAATGAATTCGACTTGAAATTGTTGCTGCTCAAACGTAATTTCGAGCCTGAAAAAGGAAAATGGTCGTTAATGGGAGGTTTGTGGCTCCAAATGAAAGTCTTGATTATTCGGCACAAAACATAGTTTCAAGATTAACAGGGCTGGACAATGTTTACATGGAACAACTTTTTGCTTTTGGAGATATTAATCGCGATGCCGGTGGCCGGATTATTTCAGTTGCCTATTTCTCTTTATTGAAAATTAATGATCATGATAGTGAACTGGTTAAAAAACACGGTGCTTCGTGGATTTCGGTAAATGAATTGCCCGAACTGATTTTTGATCATCAGCAGATGGTTGAAAAAGCATTGAGGAAACTTCGGATTCGGGCACGGACACAGCCAATTGGTTTTGAGTTATTGCCGAAGAAATTTACAATACCACAATTGCAACGTCTTTATGAAGCAATTTATCAAATTCCTTTTGATAAAAGAAACTTCAGAAGGAAATTACTGGCGATGGGTTTACTGGAGAAACTCGATGAAAAGGAGAAAGAAACTTCAAAAAAGGGGGCTTTTTATTACCAGTTTAATAAACCAAAGTATCAGGAATTACTCGAGAAAGGATTCAATTTTGATTTGTAATCTGCTGATTCAAAAACAAATGGCACAATGATTAATATGCCCGTATATCCTTGCCTTCAATAAAATTTATAAACGATCGGTTTACAACCCTGTTTCCACCGGGAGTAGGATAATTGCCTGTGAAATACCAGTCGCCCAAATCGTTGGGGCAAGCTTTATGCAGGTTTTCAATTGTTTGATAAACAATTTCAACTTCGGCTTTGCAATCTTCCGGTTTTAACATGTCGGCTATTTTTGCAGAAATTTGTTCGGGCGTAAACGTGCGGTAGATTTCTCGAACATAATTTACCATCTCTTCTTTTGGTAAGTTTTCCTGCTGTTTACATTTTTCGTAAACCTTGTCAATTACAGCCTTTTGCCCGGTTTCCTTTAATAGTTCGATTGTTGCATTAAATGCGATAAACTTATCAAGTCGGGCCCTGCCAATCCCATAACAATCGGGGTATCTGATTTGTGGTGCCGAAGAAACAACGATTATTTTTTTGGGATGAAGTCTGTCCAATATACGCAAAATGCTGTTTTTCAACGTTGTTCCCCGAACTATCGAATCGTCGATAATAACAAGTGTATCAACATCATTTTTGATAATCCCATAAGTTACATCATAAACGTGTGCAACCAAATCATCACGGCTTGCATCGTCAGCAATAAAAGTGCGGAGTTTTACATCTTTAATCGCGATTTTTTCAACACGGGGTTCAAATGAAATGATGCGTTTTATATCTTCTTCAGTCAACGAACCATTCTTCTTTTTATTTCTTCGATTTTCCAATCTACCAAATAATGCCTAATTCCTTCAACCATTCCGTAGAATGCTGTTTCTGAAGTATTTGGAATATATGAAAAACAGTGTTTTCAAAATCGTAATCAACAGCCTTTAAAACTGCCGGACAAATCAATTTTCCCAACTCTTTGCGTTCCTTATAAATGTCTTTGTCACTGCCCCTCGAAAAATAAATACTCGTTTTTGTATTTTCTAAAAAGAAATTCATTTTCCTGATCAAGAAAATGACCTACTTTTTCGAGGGCAGTAACTGTGTCGGTGTAGGCTTTTGGATGCTGTCCCAGGTCGATAAGTACTTTAAATAATTCATCAGTATTGGTTGCTGCCCGGAGCCAGGCTATTTTTCACACAAACCGCACCGGCGCCATCTTGTCCGCGGTTGTGTTGTTTTTCCATTAAAAGATACAATTTGTTTAATCCATATTTCCAAGTGCCGTATTTTTCCTGATAATACGACATTGGTTTTAATAGTCGGATTAACGCAATTCCGCACTCATGTTGAATCTGGTCACTCATATTGCACTTGTTTCATCAATGGAAAATCTATTTCATCGGTAATAATGAATGATACCGGATAATTGTCTTTTATTTCTTTGTAAAGCTTCAAAGCTTCGTTTTTGGTCCTGAAATCGCCAACTCTTACCCTGAAATTTGGTGAAATATATTTTATATGTACTGTATTATCAGGGTACACAGAAAGGAAATCCATTTTTTTCTTTAATGCCTTTTCCTTTGCATCAACATCGGAGCTAAAAAAATCTCAACCCTAAATCCGTCAATTTTGTTTTTGATTTTGTTGTTTTCAATATGCCAGCCCAACATTTTTTCAACCAGTGGATCTTGATGTACCTCTATATTATTCAGTATTTCAGGGAGATTTGATTCCTGCGTTTTAACGTCAGAAAATGAAACCTGGGCAATTATGACTTGATTCGTCAGTATACTTAAAAAAAGTAATAGATTACGTAACATTTTTCCCTGTAAATTGTGTGAGCAAATATAGTTCAAAAAGCTTAAAACGATATGTTTTTTTATTCCACAGATGTTAACAGTCAATTTCACCAAACATTAAATTCCTGTAAAAAAGGATATTACAATAACAATTTAAAAATAGGTTAATTTTTTAATTTTTCGGTAAGATTGAATTAACATTCTCTAATTAAAGATTTTATTGCGATACAATAGCAGCTTGAAGTTGCTATAATAAAAACCTGTCAACAACCAAACCCGAACATTAATTGTTATTATTTCTAAAATCAGTCTCTAAATTCATTTTTATTGATATTTTCGAAACTATTAATAGGGATGAAGGAATATCTTACGATTTTTAAAAAGGATTAATGGGAAAACTTATCAATGAATTCAATTCGTACAGGTCAAAAATGAACGAAAAAATTTTGGCTTCGGATAACAAGGTGATGAAGAGGATTATATAGCCTCGACGCGTTAACTTATCAGGAAGGAGCTCTGTCAACAAAAACGAAGGAAATGCTCGGTCTTGCAACTTCAATGGTTTTGCGTTGCGATGATTGCATAAAATATCACCTCGAAAAATGCCATGAACAGGGCGTTACCACCGATGAAATGTTTGAGCTTTTTGGTGTTGCCAATTTGGTTGGAGGCACAATTGTAATTCCACATACAAGGAGAGCAGTTGAATATTGGGAAGAATTAAATGGTTTAACAGATTAGATTTAAATATAGAACAGCATAAAATATCAACAAAATGGACAAAATATTTGCTATCACTTCAACCGGGAAGACAGAAAAATCTTTCATGGATCTGCGTTTTGGAAAATGTGAAAACGTGGTTATTTTCAATGTAACATCAAACAAGTATTCAGTTTTCGAAAACCCATTTAAAGACGCTGAAAATAGTGGAATTCAGTTGATTGGATATTTGAAAGAATTGGAAGTCACTTCGATTATTACCGGAGAAGTTGGTCCAAAAGTAAGTTCTTTGCTTGAAAACGAAAAATTTCAATTGATACTTCTACCGGAAGAGCGGATTAAAGTTGAAGAAATTATGGACAGGATTAAACCATGATTTTCCATTTTTTTTACGCAATAGCAATTTAAAATCGTTTTTAGTTTTTGTAATCAATCAAAAGCAGAGTAGTAAGAAAATAAATTATAATTAGAAAATGTTACATTTGAATTTTGTCATGCATTAAAATGACCTTTTTGCCATACAAATTTTAAAATAACAGCAAATGCAAGTTCGAAAAGCAACTAACGAAGATATTTTGGCAATCGTAGATTTTCAGTTAAAAATGGCTGCTGAAACCGAAGGTATTCAATTAGATGAACCAACCGTATTTAAAGGTGTTTCGGCAGTTGTTGAAGATCCAGCAAAGGACAATATTATGTAACACAAATAAACAATCAGATTGTGGCTTCACTTTTAACCACGTTCGAATGGAGCGATTGGCGAAATGGTACGATACTTTGGATTCAATCTGTATATGTGTTAAAAGAATACCGTAGAAAAGGAGTTTACCGAAATATGTATGCACATATAAAAAGCATGGTTATGGAAAACGAAAATCTGAACGGCATTCGATTGTATGCGGATAAATCAAACCTTCCGGCTCACAAAACTTATCAGGAACTTGGGATGAATCATGATCATTACGTAACTTTTGAATGGCTTAAATAGTAGGAGAAAATAAAATTGAGCTCATATTTATATAAACTCATTCAGGAGGGAGAACACCAGCGCCAGGATTTTAAATTTTGCATCAACGATTCGAGGAAAATTGCAAAATCTTTGGTAGCATTTGCCAATACCAACGGCGGAAAATTACTGGTGGGTGTGAAAGATAATGGCAAAATCGCCGGGATCCGGACAGATGAAGAGTTTTATATGGTTGAAGCGGCTGCCAAAATTTATAGTAACCCACCCATTAATTTTTCCACCCAGCAATGGCAGATCGAAGGGAAAACTGTGTTGGAAATTCAAATTGAACCAAGTACAACGAAACCACATTTCGCTAAAAATGACGACGGGAAATGGCTGGCTTATATCCGTGTTCATGACGAAAATATCCTGGCGCACAAAATCCAGCTAAATGTCTGGAGAAAAAATAAAAGCCAGGTCGGTATTTATTTTACTTATTCCGAAACCGAAAAAATATTAGTCGAATATCTTCAGAAAAATCCAACAATTACATTCTCCAAATTTGTGCGATTGGCTCATATTTCAAGAAATAAGGCAGAAGAGGTATTGAGTAATTCTGTAATTATGGAAATAGTTGAAATTAAAACTGAAAAAGACGTCACATTTTTTTCTTTAAATACAATGTTTGATGAAAGCTTCCCAAAAGAAATTGAAAATGTAAAAAGGTTGAAAGTTTAACTTTTTTTTAATTGGTTAAATTTTCACGCAAAGATTTAAAAGGTATTTTTATCCACAAAAATTAAATATTGAATTATGTTGAATAAGTTAAAATTACTATCACTTTTCCTATTAACAGGAATCACAGTTTTTGCACAAGATCAATATCTTACTGCAAAATCAGAAGACTTGGAGAAAACCTATGAAAGCAAGTCAAGTTATTCTGTAAAAGAATTTCCGCAAAAATTTAGAAAAGACAAACCGAAAAATATCATTTTGTTAATTGGCGATGGAATGGGTATTTCGCAGGTTTTTGCCGGATTAACTGCAAACAGGGGGCATCTTTTCCTGGAAAACTGTAAATATATTGGTTTTTCAAAAACACAATCAGCCGATAATTATATTACCGACAGCGCGGCAGGAGGGACTGCACTTTCTGCAGGTGTTAAAACCTACAATGGTGCAATTGGAGTTGATGTGAATGGGAACCAGGTGAAAACCATTCTGGAAGAAGCCTCTGAAAATGGGTTGGCTACAGGATTGGTTTCAACTTCCTCAATTACACATGCCACTCCGGCATCTTTTATTGCCCATCAGGCAAGCAGAGGTTCATACGAAGACATTGCAGCCGATTTTCTGAAAACAGATATCGATGTTTTTATAGGTGGTGGACTTGATCATTTCACAAAACGAAAAGATGGCCGCGATAATAAGGGATATGAAGTTGAAACTAATTTGAAAAAAATCGAAAAAGTTAAAAAAGGAAAGCTGGCTGGTTTAACAGCTGAGGTACATAACGGAAGAGTTGCAGAAAGGGGAGACATGCTAACTGTTGCTACCGAAACCGCACTCAATATTTTAGACAATAATAAAAATGGCTTTTTCCTGATGATAGAAGGATCGCAAATTGATTGGGGAGGCCACGCCGGTAGTACAATTTATGTGGCAGAAGATATGCTCGATTTTGATCAGGTAATAGGAAAAGCGCTTGAATTTGCAGCAAAAGACAAAGAAACACTTATAATAATTACTGCTGACCATGAAACAGGCGGAATGGCTATTACAGGTGGAGATATGCAAAAAGGAGTTGTGAAAGCAGCTTTCCCTACCGGCGATCACACTGCTGTTATGGTTCCTGTTTTTTCATACGGTCCGGGTGCTGAGGAATTTATTGGAATAATGGAGAATACTGACATTAATGCCAAAATGAAAAAACTGCTTTTGGGAGATTAATAAAATCAAATTTGCATGGAATAGCCGGTATCTTGCAAAAATAAGATACCGGCTATTTTTTTGTTTGAATAAATGAATTTCTTACTTTCATCGTCAGAAATACGGTTCAAAACAAAAAACACTTGTAAAGTGTTGTTTTTAAAATAAATAACTAAACTAAACAAAAGTGAAAGAAGCTCTGGAAGTTCTTGATAATGTCAGGTTAAATTTTTCACCTGCAGGTTTATTAGCGCTAAATGTTACAATTGCTTTTATAATGTTTGGCGTTGCACTCGACATTAAACTCAAACAGTTTAAAGACCTGATGATGAACCCAAAATCGGTAATCGTGGGCGCACTTTCTCAGTTTGTTTTGTTGCCGGCAGTTACTTTCCTCTTTATTATATTGTTGAACCCAACCCCAACAGTTGCGTTGGGAATGATACTTATTGCGGCATGTCCGGGAGGGAATATTTCAAATTTCATGTCGTCGCTGGCGAAAGGGAATGTGGCTTTGTCTGTGAGTTTAACTGCAATATCAACAGTTGCAGCCACTTTTATGACACCACTTAACTTTGCAATTTGGGGGAAATTATTTGTAAAACATTATACAAATGCAACAGCCGGTGATTATTTGGTTCCAATAGAAATTGATTTGTGGCAAATGGTGCAAACAGTAGTTATTCTTTTAGGAATACCTGTTGTTTTAGGATTACTCACTTCACAATTCCTGCCCAAACTGACTGAGAAAATTAAAAAACCCATTCGCCAATTGTCAATCATTATTTTTATCGCTTTCGTGATTATATTGTTGTCAGCCAACTTCGATCATTTTATGCGGTTTATTCATCTTGTATTTATTATTGTGTTGATTCATAATGGTCTGGCACTTGCAACAGGTTATTATTCTGCTACTATATTCAAGCTTCCAGTGATCGATATACGGACTGTAACAATTGAAACCGGAATTCAAAATTCGGGGCTGGCACTCGTACTTATGTTCAATCCAAAAATATTTCCACCCGAACTTGAATTGGGCGGAATGACAATCATTGCAGCCTGGTGGGGCGTTTGGCACATTATCAGTGGATTGGCAATTTCTACAATCTGGTCAAAAAAATCTGTTCCTCAACCTGCATAAAATATTTAATTTTGCAGCCTCTTTTTTAACTTGAAATTTTGAATTATGAGTTACGAAAAATGGTCATGGGGTTACTGGCTTCTAAAAAAATATGTTCAATTTGCTGATTGGTTGATTTATAACAAAGTAATTGTTAACGGGTTAGACAATATTCCCAAAAATAAACCAATTATTTTCTCGCCTAATCATCAAAATGCGTTAAGCGATCCTTTGGCGATTCTGCTCAACACAAAGTATCAGCCCGTTTGGCTGGCCCGTGCAGATATTTTTAAAAATAGAACAGCAGCAGCAATTCTGAAAATTTTTAAAAATAATGCCGGTTTACCGTATGCGCGACGGCAAAGAAAACCTTGCAAAAAATGACGAAATATTTTTAAGTTCAGTAAAAGTGCTTGAAAACAATTTTGCTTTGGGTTTATTTCCTGAAGCTGCCCACTCAGGAAAACGACAAATGCTTGTGCATAAAAAAGCTGTTCCCCGAATTGTTTTCATGGCCGAAGAAAAGGCAAAAAAAAACCTGGATATTCAAATTATTCCAACTGGAATTTACTACAGTCATTACTGGAAATTTAACCGTAATTTGATTGTCAATTTTGGTAAACCAATTCGAGCCAATGAGTTTCTTGATCAATTTAAACAAAGTGAAAGTGCTGCTACAATATCTTTAAGACAAAGAATTTTAGACGAAATGCAGTCGGTGGTGCTTGAAATAAAGAGTACGAAATATTATGATGATTTTGAATCGATTCGGGAGATATATGGAAAACATTTCCTAAAGAGGCAAAATCAGAAAAACTCGGTTTTAAATCTTTTTTATTCAGATCAACAACTCGTTAAGAAACTAGATGTACTGGAGGAAAATAATCCAGAGATTACTAAAGATATTGTAAAATCAGCAAAAAACTATGTTTCGAAAATTAAGAAACTAAAACTCAGAAGTTGGTTGCTCGAAAAATCTGATTTGAATTGGTTAAAGATTGTTCTCAATAAATTGATTTTACTTTTGGGGTTTCCCATTTTTCTGTTTGGGTTTATTTTTAATGCTGCCCCTTTTTTTATCATCGATTCAGTTACACGTAAAAAAATAAAAGACAAAGGTTTTTGGAGTACATTCTACCTGGTGCTTGGAATTATTTTATTTCCAATTTTTTACTTGATTGAATTTTTTGCCGCTTCATGGCTATTTCCAGGAATATGGTTGAAACTCGCATTTTTGTTTGCCATGCCATTTACCGGGAAAATTGCCTTTTTATGGTATATTTTATTCAGAAAAACCATTGGACAGATTAGATTACTTACATTGAAAACGTTTAACAAAACGGAATACAACATTCTTTTAAAGGAAAAAGAGTTGTTGTTTGGGAAGTTGGATGAAATAATTTCGTTGAAAGATTAAAACTTAGGATCTCCGTTTTCTTGCCCCTTTTTTCTGTTTTTCCTTTGTCCGCTGAAACTTGTCATCAAAGTTTTTCTTCGATGAAAAAGAACGTTTTTTTGTGTGAAATGCGCCCTGATAATTGGGGTCGTCAATTTTCTTTTGCCGGTCAATTTCTCTAAAATAGTTTTGGTTTTCGTTGAATTCAGTTTCAACAACCAACACTTCTTTTGGTAAATCGAGTAACGGAATTGGCATTCTGATTAGTTCTTCTATTTTTTTCAGATGCCATTCATCAGCCGGATCAATCAGTGTTATTGCATCGCCTGTGTTTCCTGCCCGTGCAGTTCGCCCAATCCGGTGCACATAATCTTCATAACTGTTTGGCAAATCGAAATTAATAACGTGGCTCACAAGACTGGCATCCAATCCGCGCGCCGAAACATCGGTTGAAATTAAAATTCTTACTTCACCATTTTTAAAGGCATTTATTGCATTTATTCGTGTGTTTTGTCCTTTATTTGAATGCAAAATTCGTTTTTCGCCTTCCGATTTCCGTTTTATTACCTTGAAAACTTCCTCAGCATGTTCTTTTGTTTTTACAAAAATAATTACGCGGTTAAAGGTCTCTTCATCTTCAAGCAAATGTTGAATCAGATTTAGTTTTGTGCGGTAATTCGGTACTCTGTACGCTTTTTGGGTAACCTTCACAACTGTTGTTGCTGAGGGTGTTACCTCCACTTTTTCATAATGATCAAGAAATTCTTCTGCCATTTTTTCAACATTTTCGTTGAAAGTTGCTGAGAATAGAAGGTTTTGCCTTTTATCTGGAATCACATCCAAAAGTTGTTTCAGCTGGGGCATAAAACCCATATCCAACATTCTGTCAGCTTCGTCAATAACAAGGTGTTTAACTTTTTTAAATGACAAAGAACCTCCACGATACAATTCCCACATTCTGCCGGGAGTTGCAACCAGAATATCGATTCCCGGTTCTATAAGTGCTGCATGTTTTGTCCAACCAATTCCTCCAAAAACTGCTGCATGACGAATATCCGACAGTGCTGTTAATTCTTCCACATCTTCCCCAACCTGAATTGAAAGTTCACGGGTCGGTACAACTATTACCACACGTGGATCTTTTCCTTCAGCTTTTCTGAGTTTTGTTAATAACGGAAGTAAATATGCAGCCGTTTTGCCAGTGCCGGTTTGCGCTACACCAACTACATTTTCGCCCGAATTTATTTTAGGTATCGCTTCTATTTGCACTGGTGTTGGTTCAACAAAGCCAATATCGTCTAAAGTTTTAAGGAGTACTTTGGCTATTTTTAAATCTTCGAATGTCTGTTTCATGGCGCAAAAATAGGAAAATCAATCAATTACTTCAATTTATACATTTTACCTGGCATTGCTAACACAACATTTTTAAACTCAAGCGAAAGTAACATGGCTGAAATCCTGCTTACTGGCAATGTTAGTTCCGATGAAATCTGATCGATAAAAAGTTCATCGTTTTCGCGCAAAAGATTTGCAATTCTTTCTTCATCACCGGTCAATTCAACAAATAAACTTGACTGCACCACTTTCTTTTTCGAAGTTTGTTCCCATCCCATAAAAAACTCAAGATCATCAATGCCTTCTATTAAATTTGCCCCGCTGTTGCGAATCAACTGATTGCAACCTTTAGAATATGGATCACCTGCGCGACCAGGGAAAGCAAATACATCCCGATTATATGACGATGCTATTTCGGCCGTAATTAAAGCTCCTCCTTTGACAGCCGATTCCACAACTATTGTAGAATCTGCCAGTCCGGCAATAATCCGGTTTCGACGCACAAAATTCGACGGATCAATTTTGGTTCCACTCGGAAAATCAGTTACAAGTCCACCTTCTTTCAACATATTTTTTGCAGTTTCGGCATGTAACGAAGGATACATTTTATCCAAACCATGACCCACAACTCCAACGGTTGGAATATTATATTTTAATGCCGATTTGTGCGCCTGGATATCGATGCCATATGCCAGTCCGCTTACAATCAGAACTTTATAACTTCTTTCTGAAAATTTACAGATTAGTTCATCGCAAATATTTTTTCCGTAGTTAGATGCATTCCGGGTGCCGACAATGCTCACAATCCGCTGCTCATTCAAATTTAGGTTGCCTCTTGTAAAAAGAATTATTGGTGCATCTACACAGGTTTTTAATCGGCGCGGGAAATTTTTGTCGGTATAAAAAAGGACTTCAATTTCATGTTTTGTTACGAAATTCAATTCCTTTTCAGCTTTCAGTAAAACATCTTTGTCTTTTATTCTGTGTGCGTTAACTTCTCCAATTCCGGGAATCTTTTGCAGCGATTTCAACGATTCCGAAAAAATTCCCTCAACGCTGCCAACGTATGCAACAATATTTCGGGCAAGTATTCCACCAATTCCGGGAATTATTGACAGGGCAATTTTATAAAGCATTTTGTCGTCCATTTCAGGGGGTTGAATTATTTCATTTGCGATATAATGTTATCAATTGAGTTGGCCATTTTTTGGCGATCGGCTTTGCATAGTGCCGACAAACTTACTGATGGATATTCTGCAACACCACGTTTTGTTTTTACAAACAAAGTTAAATCCGACATTTTCCCGAATATTGAATTTTCAAATAAAGCATTTTTAAGTATAGGGTGTAAAAATTCTATCTCATTGAAATTTGGATTACCAAAACTTATGGCTTTGTAAAATCGGAGCCTCACTTTGTTATTTTCATCACTGTATTCAATAAACTGGTAATCTGCCACATGAAAATAAATATACCAAAGCGAAAAAACGCCAATACTTATTAATGCCAGAGCCAATAAATCGATAAAGAAAAATATTAGTGCTGCCACAGCAAAAACTGCACTAATGATAAAAAATACCTGTTTTAATTTTACAGCTCTTTTCCTATTATTAATTTGCATTGAGTTTATCAATTTTGATTTAAACACTTCGAAAAGATATTTCAAATTCCCAAAACCAATTTTATTTTAACTTTACCGCAATTTAATAAACTATGGGAAATTCAACAATTTGCTCACAAATAATCTACAGCCGTATTCCGGAGCAGGAACTTTTAAAATGGATTGAAAAATATACAACCGGAAAAGTTTTTTTGGCGACGGAAGATACAGTAAACGAAATTTGGATTTCGAAATTTGATGACTTTTTGGGTTCGAAAGGAATAAAAAAAGTAGTTATTCCAGCGGGAGAAAACAATAAAAAAATTGAATCGGTTGCAAAAAATTTGGGCATTTCTTTCTGAAAACGGAGGAGACAGAAAATCGCTTTTAATCAATATTGGCGGCGGAATGTTGACTGATTTGGCAGGTTTTGCTGCCACAACATTCAAGCGTGGTATTGATTTTCTGAATGTGCCTACCACACTGCTTTCGCAGGTTGACGCTTCTGTGGGAGGAAAAACCGGGATTAATTTTGGCGGATTCAAAAACGAAATAGGTACTTTTAAAGAACCAATTGCGGTTATTATCAACACCGATTTTTTAAAAACAATCGACAGGGAAAATTTTATTTCGGGGTTTGCTGAAATGATAAAACACGGATTGATTTTTAATCCTGAACATCTGGAAGAACTCAGAAAATTTGACATTGAAAATATTGATTACGATCATTTGCAGAAAGTCATCCGCGACTCGGTAAATGTGAAGGAGTACTTTGTTGCCAATGATCCTACCGAGAAAAATATACGCAAAGCTTTAAACTTTGGCCACACCATCGGTCATGCTTTCGAAAGTTATGCAATGCAGCAAAACAAACCAATTCAACATGGTTTTGCTGTTGCTTACGGAATGATTGCTGAATTATTTTTGTCGGTAAAAGAATGCAATTTTCCTTTATATGATTTTGAAAACCTGACCAACTGGCTTTTGAAATTGTATGGAAAATTCGAGATATCAGAAAACGATTTTGCGTCGCTTCTTGAATTGATGACCCATGACAAAAAAATGAAGAAGGCCGGATTAATTTCACTTTACTTTCTGAAATGGGAAAATTGAAATCAACCAAAACTGCGAAAAAGATTTGATTTTTGAATCCTTAAATTATTACAAAGATTTAAAACTAACGGAATGATTTATCAGGTTTCAACAAAAAATACAATAATTAGCGGAAGTATAAACCTGCCTTCGTCAAAAAGCATAAGCAATCGCGCATTAATAATTAATGCATTAAATTATAGTCCCTATCCTTTGCTGAATTTATCCGACAGCGACGATACAGTGGTTTTATCAGAAGCGTTAAATTCAAATTCAAACAAATTTGATATTGGACATGCCGGATCAGCGATGCGTTTTCTTACTGCTTCTTTGTCAAAAATTGTTGGCGAGTGGGAAGTAACCGGTTCAGAAAGAATGCAGCAACGGCCCATTTCGATTTTGGTTGATGCTTTAAATTCGCTTGGTGCTCAAATACAATATCTTAAAAATGAAGGCTTTCCGCCATTGAAAATTCTTGGTTCACACTTAACCGGTAAAACAATTGAGTTGGATGGCAGTGTTTCAAGCCAGTATATTTCGGCACTTTTATTAATCGCACCAACCATTAAAAACGGGTTGACCCTGAAATTGACTGGCGAAATTACTTCGCGTTCGTATATTAATCTCACTTTGGAATTAATGGCAAAATTTGGTATTCAATACAAGTGGGAAGAGAATGAGATTACTGTGCCTGAACAAAATTATATAGCACGCGATTTCACAATTGAAGCCGATTGGTCGGGAGCTTCTTACTGGTACGAAATTTTGTCTCTCTGCAAAACAGGTGAAATTCTTCTTGAAAATCTTCAACTTGAAAGTTTACAAGGCGATTCAAATATTGCCGGTTGGTTTGAGCAATTTGGGGTTTTTTCAACTCAAAAATTAAATGGGGTTTTGCTTTCGAAAAAAGAAAATATAACTCCTGAAAAACTGGATATTGACTTTATCGAAAATCCTGATGTTGCACAAACGATGGCATGTTTGTGCGTTGCAAAGCGAATTCCGTTCAATTTTTCAGGATTGAAAACACTGAAAATAAAAGAGACCGATCGCATTTCGGCACTGCAAAACGAGCTTGCAAAATTTGGTGCAACGCTTACTGAACCCGTGTCTGGAGAACTTGTGTGGGACGGTAATATAAATTCTGAAATTTGCATTGAAAATCCCGAAATTGAAACATACCACGATCATCGGATGGCACTGGCTTTTTCTCCTTTGGCTTTGGCAGGTTATCATTTTCAAATCAATGATCCGATGGTGGTTACAAAATCTTATCCCGGATTTTGGGATGATCTGAAAAAGGTTGGATTTACTGTTTCTGAAATACTTTGATTATCTCTTTTGTTTGAAAAACTCCTGAATCAACTCTGCACATTCAACTTCAAAAACACCGCCAATTATTTCGGTTTTGGGATGCAGAGTTTTGGGTGCAAATTTTTTAAAGCCTCTTTTTTCGTCGCTTGCCCCATACACTATTTTTCCAATTTGCGACCAACCCAGTGCACCTGCACACATGGAGCAAGGTTCTAATGTTACATACAAAACACAGTCATTTAAATATTTACCACCCAGAAGATTGGCAGCAGCGGTAATAGCCTGCATTTCGGCGTGGGCAGTAACATCATTTAGAGTTTCGGTCAAATTATGTGTCCTTGCAATAATTTTTCCATTGGCAACAACAACTGCACCAACCGGTATTTCTCCCTCCTCAAAAGCCTGAAGAGCTTCTGCAAAGGCTTTTTTCATAAAATATTCATCGTTAAAAGGTTCTATCATAATTGTTGTATAAAGCATTTAAGTTGAGTTGCTGAAATTGCTAAAATCTTCTTATTTTCGCAACCAAATCAAATAAAAATAACATGTACAGAACTCACACTTGCGGCGAACTTCGAATAGAAAATATAAATTCTGTTGTTACACTTTCAGGATGGGTACAGCGGGTTAGAAACCTTGGCGGAATGACATTTATAGATTTACGCGACAGATACGGAATTACTCAATTGGTTTTTGATGAAAAAACAGAAGGTGATATTGTTGAAAAAGTAAGCAAATTAGGTCGCGAGTTTGTTATTCAGGCTATTGGTAAAGTTCGTGAACGAAGCAGCAAAAACAAAAATATTCAAACCGGAGAAATTGAAATTGAGGTTTCGGCGCTCAATATTTTGAATTCATCGGAAATACCACCATTCACAATTGAAGATGAAAGCGATGGTGGCGATGAAATTCGTATGAAATATCGTTATCTCGACCTGCGGCGCGCTCCTGTTCGTGACACATTAATATTGCGGGCTAAAATGGCACATGCTACACGTTCTTATTTAAATGAACAGAATTTTATAGAAACTGAAACTCCGGTATTAATCAAATCAACTCCTGAGGGGCACGTGATTTTGTTGTTCCTTCGCGAATGAATCCGGGTGAATTCTATGCTTTGCCTCAGTCCCCGCAGCAGTTGAAGCAGTTACTAATGGTGGCCGGTTTTGACCGCTATTATCAAATTGTAAAATGTTTTCGGGATGAAGATTTACGCGCCGACCGCCAGCCTGAGTTCACTCAGATTGACTGCGAGATGTCATTTGTTGAGCAGGAAGATGTTTTAAACATGTTTGAAGGTTTAACAAAGTATATATTTAAAGAAATAAAAGGAATTGAGATCACACAATTTCCCAGAATGTCATATTCCGAAGCTATGGAAAATTATGGTTCTGACAAACCTGACATTCGATTTGACATGAAAATTAAAAACCTGACTGATTTAGTTAAAGGAAAAGGGTTTCAGGTTTTTGATGATGCTGAATATATTGGAGGGATTTGTGCAGTTGGATGTTCTGAGTTTACCCGCAAACAGCTTGATGCACTTACCGATTGGGTAAAACGCCCTCAAATTGGAGCAAAAGGAATGGTGAATGTGAAAATATATGCCGATAGAAGCATTAAATCTTCAGTTGACAAATTCTATACACCTGAGGAATTGCATCTTTGGGCAGAGATGTTTGGAGCTAATCCAGGAGATTTAATTTTAGTACTTTCAGGAGCAAAAGAAAAAACACAAAAGCATTGGGAGAACTTCGTCTGGAAATAGCCAATCAATTAAATTTGCGCAATAAGAATGTTTTTCAGCCACTTTGGGTTGTTGATTTTCCATTGTTGGAATGGGATGAAGAGACTTCTCGCTTCTATGCTATGCACCATCCGTTCACAGCTCCAAAACCCGAAGATATTTCTTTGCTGAATACAAATCCGGGTGCTGTTCGCGCCAATGCTTACGATTTAGTTATTAATGGTGTTGAAATTGGAGGAGGTTCGGTTCGTATTTTTGATAAAGCACTGCAGGCAAAAATGTTTGGATTATTAGGATTTTCGCCGGAACAAGCGGATTACCAGTTTGGTTTTCTGATGAATGCATTTAAATATGGCGCACCACCTCATGCTGGTATTGCCTTTGGATTTGACAGGTTGACTTCCATGTTTGCAGGTCTTGACAGTATTCGGGATACAATTGCTTTCCCTGAGATGTTATGATGGATTCTCCATCGTCAATTGCGCAGGAGCAATTGAATGAGTTACAATTAAAAATTGATTTAAGAATTAACAAATAGATACAAGTAAAATCAAATAAAAAAGGGAAGCAATTGCTTCCCTTTTTTATTCTTTACTAATACTTGGAATTATTTTTTTCTTGAAGAATAGTTAATGTGCAAGGCTGCAGCTTTGCGCAATTCCTGTTTAACATCAGCAACAATCCCCATTTTTGTATTTTCATCTACTTTTAGAGATGTAATCATCATTGGTCTTTCAGCTTCATCTCTTGCTTCCCTTTCAGCAATAACAAAGTTGCCGATATCAGAAACATTGGCAAACTGGTCATCTAATTGAATCCGTGGAGCAACACCATATTTTGTCTGCCACTGCTTTAACGGTTCTCCAATATAAATATAACTAACCAACGATTTCTTTTCCAATTTACTCAGCTCAGTAGCTGTTGGAAGTTTAATCTTAACATTTAATGTTACTTCGCGCATAGTAGTGGTTACCATAAAAAAGAAAAGTAACATAAAAACAATATCGGGCAATGAAGCCGTTGAAATTGGAGGTAATTCCTTATTACCGCTTTTTCTAAATTTACTCATAGTTTTATCCTCCTAATTTCGTTTTTTTGGTTCAGCTTCAGATATCCTTGAAGGATAAATATCACGAATTGCATCTTGTTGTTCTGTCTCCAATTCATTGTATGGTTTCTGAAATTTACTTTTCGCTAATTCATCTCTCAATTCATTAATGGCAGCAACTAACTCGTTTTGAACAGCAATGTATGTTCCATATTTGGTATTGAGGTCATTACTTAAAGAGATAACCCCTTTGGTTACCATCACCTCTCCGAAGAAAGGTATTTCTTTAGGTTCCTTTTCAGGTAAATTGACATCGTCGGCAGGATTTGCCATAAATTCCTTTGCCTTTTCACGCAGTTCACTAATATTGGTCCATTCATTTTCCACCAGCAGGTCATTATTTCTGTTAACCAGCACAACAAATACATTACGCTCTTTAACATCAACTTCTTCATCAAGTTGTTCTTCGGCCCATTGGGGAAGCCTTCTTTCAAGGCCACTGTCCACATCCATCGTAGTTGTTACCAGGAAAAATATTAGCAACATAAAAGCTATATCAGCCAATGATGCTGCCGGTACTTCAGGCATTTTTCTACTCATAACTAATTTTCCTGTTTTATCCTACGATTTTACTTTCTAACAATACGTATTATTGGTCCTGCTATAAATGCCAATACTGAAATTGCAAGCATAATGTACGTTGCTATTAAACCAGTATCAACCAATTTAACAGTCTGACCTGTTAATCCATCAGCAATAAACTTATCAACTCCAGTAAATTGAGGAATTTCTGGAGAAGCCAGCAAATATGATATCAATGCAACTCCACCTAAGAATGCCACTGAAATTAATCCTCCTTTTGCTGCTTTTTTGTCGGACAAAGTGTGAAATATTGCAAAGAATATTGCAAGTCCGGCAGAGATTGCTAAAAGGATATAGACCCAAATAAGATTAGTATTAATCCAACTTAACATTGCAGGATCTTGCTCATTTGATTCGTTGATATTTACCATTAACGAAATAATGAGTATAACCGATACAATAACGAGGGCCCATAAAACAATAGTAATTTTTTTACCTATTTTTTCCATGGGTTATCTTATTTTTTCAAGTTACGCTTAACAAGTATGTCTAATAAGGAGATAGAAGCATCTTCCATACTGCTGGTAATACTGTCAATTTTTGCAACACAATAATTAAAGAAAATCTGAAGAATGATTGCTACGACAAGACCAAATACGGTAGTGATCAAAGCCACTTTAATACCACCGGCAACTAATGTGGGAGAAATATCACCTGCAATTTCGATAGCATCGAATGCCTGAATCATCCCGATTACAGTTCCCATAAACCCGAGCATTGGTCCTAATGCAATGAAAAGTGCAATCCAACTCAAACCTCTGTCAAGTAAGCCAGCCTGAACACCGCCATAAGCAATAACCGACTTTTCAGCAACATCCAACCCTTCATCTGCTCTGTCTAAACCCTGATAGAAGATACTGGCTACCGGACCACGTGTGTTACGGCATACCTCTTTTGCTGCTTCAATACCACCGTTTTCCAGTGCTTCTTCAACTTTGGCAAGCAGTTTTTTAGTGTTGGTTGTAGCAAGATTAAGGTAAAGAACCCTTTCAATTGCAAACGCCAATCCAAAAATAAGCGTAAGTAAAATTGAGGTCATAAAACCTGCACCACCTTCAATAAACTTTGTTTTCAACGAGCTGTGAAACGATTTTCCCTCTTCAGCAGCTGCTGCAGCGGCTTCCTGAGGATCAGCAGATAAATCAACCTGACTTGAAGCCGCCGGTGGAGTAGCTGCTGGTTCATACTGTGCAACTACAACGTTTGACGCCATAAAAAGTAGCATCCCAAATACTGCTATTAACGCGAATAGTCTTTTCATAATTGTTTTGAATTTTTAATTAATAATTCCCTAATTTGTTTGTATTGATTTTTATTTAAAAAAATTTCTATTTCACAAAGCAAATATAATTGCTTTTTATTTCACCATTCAAATGTACAATATTTTTTAGAACGCTGCCTGTTTTTTTGTTGTGGCGGAGAGAGAGGGATTCGAACCCTCGGTACCGTTTCGCAGTACACACGCTTTCCAGGCGTGCCAGTTCAGCCACTCCTGCACCTCTCCTTTTTATTGACCGGCATCCCCAAAATGAGGGCTGCAAATTAATAAAAAATTGTGAATAAAAAATAAGCTATTCACTAATTTCCCCCCGTAAGCTTTTATTCAGGTACATTTTAATTTCATTATTACTTAAGGATTGCCCTAACAAAAACATTAACTTGGTAATAGCTGCTTCAGCAGTCATATCTTTTCCAGAAACTACTCCTGCATTTAGTAATTCCAAACTGGTTTCATACTGACCCATAATAACCCTTCCACCTTCGCATTGTGTAATATTTAATACTACAATACCGTTTTTAATTGCTTTTTTTATGCAGTTTATCAGCCATAATGAAGTAGGAACATTTCCTGAACCAAATGTTTCCAGAACAATTCCTTTAAGTCCGGGTATATCAATTATAGAATTAAAAACCTTTTCACTTATACCCGGAAACATTTTAAGTATTACTACATTATCATCAAACCTTGTATTGATTTTTAAGATTCCATTATTTTCGGGATGATAAATAAATTCGTCGCTGTAACGAATATCAACACCCGCAACTGCAAGCGCCGGATAATTTACCGAATGAAATGCACTAAACTGTTCTGAATCTCTTTTAACAGTTCGGTTTCCACGGTACAATTTAAAATCGAAATAGATACATACTTCCGGTATTTTACTTTTTCCACCTTGTTTAGCAGCCGCAATCTCAACAGAAGTAATCAGGTTTTCCTTGCCATCTGTTCTTATTGTTCCGATTGGCAGTTGCGAACCTGTTAATATTATTGGCTTATCAAGGTTTTCGAACATGAAACTTAACGCAGATGCCGTGTAAGCCATAGTATCTGTTCCATGCAGTATTACAAAACCATCGTAAGTATTATAATTTTTTTTAATTATGAGTGCAATTTTAACCCAAACAGAGGGATTCATGTTTGAAGAATCGAGAACGGGGTTAAGTACAATAGTTTTGATATTATAATTGAATTTGTTTAGTTCAGGGACTTCTTTTAAAATTTGGTCGAACTTAACGGGTGATAAAGTGCCTGATTCCAAATGTTGTACCATTCCAATTGTACCGCCGGTATATATTATTAGTATGGATGTTTTTTCTCTTTTTTCTGGTGACATAGGAATGGTTTGATTTTGCTGCAATTTATTAAATACCAAACAAACTACGCGAGTTTTCAGTAGTTATTTCAGCGATATCTTTAATGGGTATCTGATATATTTCTGATAACTTTTGTGCAACATAAACCAAATACGAACTTTCATTCCGCTGGCCACGTTTTGGATTTGGCGATAAATAGGGTGCATCTGTCTCCAGAACGAGTTTAGTTAATTCAATTTGTTTAAGGACCTGAGTTAGATTACTATTTTTGTATGTCACAACTCCTCCAATTCCTAATAAAAAATCCTAAATCGATTACTTTTTTTGCTTCTGTCTCATCTCCTGAAAAACAATGGAAGATACCCTTTAATGTACCATCCTGTTCTTCATTTACAATCTCATAAACTTCATTAAATGATTCTCTTACGTGAATTACAATAGGAAGATTACGTGATTTGGCCAATTTTATCTGATGGCGGAAAGCATCTTTTTGTTCATTGATATATGTCCGATCCCAATAAAGATCGATTCCAATTTCGCCAATTCCATAAAATTTTTGTTTTTCAAGCCAGTATTCAACAAGCGAAAGTTCTTCTTTGTAATCATGTGAAACAGAAGTAGGATGAAGTCCCATTAGCGGGTAACAAACATGAGGATATGCATTACTTAGGTCAAGTAATCTTTTAATCGTACCTGAATCGATGTTCGGAAGTACAATTTTTCTGACATCATTATTATAGGCATTTTGAAGTACCTCTTCAATGTCGTCATTAAAATCTTCAGAATAAATATGTGAGTGTGTATCAATCAGCATGTCAGAAAAATTTCGACAAATGTATAAAAGCAATTTATCCTGAAACTCAATTTAACTTTAACAAAAAATTAAGTTTTCACTGTATCTCAGGATATATGAAAATATACAATCGATATTTATGGTTGGATTTACACAATTCCTGGGCAAGCATTGCGTCGGCTACTTTGACAAAACCACCAATATTGGCTCCTTTTACATAATCCACTTTATTGCCATCTTTTCCATATGTAACGCAAGTTTCATGAATTTCTTTCATGATATGTTTTAGCCGAATGTCAACTTCTTCACGCAACCAATTATACCTCATGCTGTTTTGCGACATTTCAAGACCTGAAACTGCAACACCACCTGCATTAACAGCTTTTCCCGGAGCGTAATCAATGTGTTCCGAAAGAATTTCCACGGCACCTGCAGTACAACCCATATTTGACGCTTCTGCAACCATTTTACAGCCATTTTTTATAAGCTCTTTTGCATCTTCCGCATTTAATTCATTTTCGGTTGCACATGGAATGGCCAAATTAACGGGAATTTCCCAGGGATGTTTGCCTGAAATAAATTTAGCTCCAAATTCCTGCGCATAGGGTTGTACAATGTCGTTATTCGTAGCCCTGAGTTCAAGTAAGTATTCAACTTTATCTCCTTTTATTCCATCAGCATCGTATATATAGCCGTCAGGACCGGAAATGGTTACTACTTTTCCTCCCAGCTCATTGATTTTTGTAATAGTACCCCAGGCTACATTCCCAAATCCCGAAACTGAAATGGTTTGTCCTTCTATATCTTTACCGATTCGGTGTAACATATGTTGAGCAAAATAAACAGCACCAAACCCAGTAGCTTCCGGACGAATCAAACTTCCTCCCCAGGCAAGTCCTTTACCTGTTAATACACCTGTGAACTCGTTTTTTAATCGTTTATACTGACCAAACAAATATCCAATTTCGCGTCCTCCAACACCAATATCACCGGCAGGTACATCTGTATTAGGTCCAATATGCCTGTAAAGTTCGCTCATAAACGACTGGCAAAATCGCATAATTTCACTATCAGTTTTTCCTTTAGGGCTGAAATCAGATCCACCCTTTCCTCCTCCCATTGGTAATGTGGTCAGACTGTTTTTAAATGTTTGTTCGAAACCGAGAAATTTCAAAATACTTAAAGTTACGCTGGCATGAAAACGTAATCCACCTTTATATGGTCCCAATGCTGAATTGAACTCAACCCTGTAACCGCGGTTAATTTGAACATCTCCCCGGTCATCAACCCATGGTACCCGAAACATGATTACCCGTTCAGGTTCAACCATTCTTTCAAGGATTTTGGCCTTGATGTATCTTGGGTTTTTACTGTAATAATCCCAAACAGAAATTATAACTTCTTCAACTGCCTGATGAAACTCACTCTCTCCCGGAGTTCGTTTTTCTAAATCAACTATGAATTTATTTATATCTGCATTCATTTCAATAATGATTTTAAAGTTTTTAGCTCAAAGATATGATTCTTAAAATTGAAAATACAAGGGGATTTATCATATTCCTAAATGATAACTGCTCTGGATAAGAATCATTTAGCACATTAAAAAACATGTTTAAAAACAGTGTATGACAAAAGTCAGATTTCTATGAATAAAAAAAAGCCCTTTTCTTTTCAGAAAAGAGCTTTTTAAATATTTTGTGGTTTCGATTACATCATTCCACCCATTCCACCCATTCCGCCGGGACCACCCATTGGCATTGACTGTTTGTCTTCTTTTTCTTCAACAATTACAGCTTCTGTTGTTAAGAACATTCCTGCAATTGAGGCTGCATTTTCAAGGGCAATCCGGGTAACTTTAGCGGGGTCGATTACACCAGCTTCGTACAAATTCTGATAAACATCGGTACGTGCATTGTAGCCATAATCACCTTTACCTTCTCTAACTTTCTGAGCAACAACTGCACCTTCTTTGCCAGCATTTACAACTATCTGGCGAAGTGGTTCTTCAATGGCTCGTTTTATAATTTCGATTCCGGTTTGCTCGTCATCATTTTCTCCTTTTAAGCTTGATAAAGCGTCGATTGCACGAATATAGGCAACTCCACCGCCGGGAACAATGCCTTCTTCAACCGCAGCGCGGGTTGCACTTAACGCATCGTCAACGCGGTCTTTCTTTTCTTTCATTTCAACTTCTGAAGTTGCACCAACATAAATTACTGCAACACCGCCTGCCAACTTGGCCAAACGTTCCTGAAGTTTTTCTCTGTCGTAGTCTGAAGTAGTTGTTTCAATTTGTTTTTTGATCTGGCCAACACGAGCTGAAATTCCTTCAGATGCACCAGCACCATTAACGATTGTAGTAACTTCTTTGTCAACAGTAATTTTTTCACACTGACCTAACAAATCAAGAGTTGCTTGTTCAAGTTTCATCCCTTTTTCTTCGGTAATAACAGTACCACCGGTTAAAATAGCAATGTCTTCCAGCATTTCTTTTCTGCGATCGCCAAAACCCGGAGCTTTTACAGCACAAACTTTAAGTGAACCACGTAAACGGTTTACAACCAAAGTTGCCAAAGCTTCTCCATCAACATCTTCAGAAATGATCATTAAAGGACGGCCGGTTTGTGCACTCGCTTCCAAAATTGGAAGAAGGTCTTTCATTGTACTGATTTTTTTGTCGTAAATCAGAATGAAAGGGTTTTCGAGTTCAGCAGCCATTTTTTCTGCGTCGGTTATAAAGTAAGGAGAAATATAACCTCTGTCGAATTGCATACCTTCAACTACGTCAACGTATGTATCGGTTCCTTTTGATTCTTCAATTGTGATAACTCCTTCTTTATGAACTTTCTGCATTGCTTCGGCAATCAATTTGCCAATAGTGTCATCATTGTTTGCAGCAACCTTTGCAACCGATTCGATTTTTGCATAGTCGTCGCCAATGGTTTGTGCCTGACTTGCAATACTTTCAACTACATGTGCAACAGCTTTGTCGATACCACGTTTCAAATCCATTGGATTTGCACCGGCAGCAACGTTTTTCAAACCTACTGTAATAATTGATTGAGCCAAAACAGTGGCAGTTGTTGTTCCATCACCAGCATCATCGCCGGTTTTTGAAGCAACTTCTTTAACCATTTGTGCACCAATATTTTCGTATGCGTCTTTTAGGTCGATTTCTTTTGCAACCGTTACACCATCTTTTGTAATTTGAGGTGCACCAAATTTCTTTTCAATAACAACATTGCGACCTTTTGGCCCCAAAGTTACTTTAACTGCATTTGCCAGTTTATCAACGCCGCTTTTCAGCTTTTCGCGGGCTTCAATTTCGAATTTAATTTCTTTTGACATAGTATTTCTTTAATTTTGATTTTAATTAAGCGATGTACAATACATCGGATTGTGACATTAACAAGTAATCTTCTCCGTCAATATTCAACTCTGTGCCCGAATATCTTCCGTAGAAAACAACATCACCAACTTTCAGTTCCATTGGTTCGTCTTTTTTACCGCCACCCACCAATAATACTGTTCCAATTTGTGGTTTTTCTTTAGCTGAATCGGGAATAATTATTCCACTTACTGTTTTCTCTTCCGCTGCCTTTGGTTGAACAAGGATTTTTCCAGCCAGAATTTTACCTTTTAAATCTGCCATAGTTTTATAAGTTTTTATTTTAATTAAACATTATTATTAAAAAATCGACACCGTGCTTTTACATAATCTGTGCCAACCACACTACAATACGTATTTTAACAAAAACAAGGACAAAATTTCACAGATAGTTTAAACGGATTTAAATGTGATAGGTCCAATGTGTTAAGTTTCAAGCAGCTACATAAAATGACAATGCTTCTGACATGGTGTCAGAGTTTATTAATTCTTATTTTAATATTTCTTGATATGTTAATTTTTCAAACAGTTTAACTTTCGTAAAAAAAGAATGCCATCAGATTTCCTGACAGCATTCATTGTATTATTCAAATTGATTAAAAAACTATTTCAAATGAAAAACTTGCATTGCGAGAATAAGGTGTTAAATGACTGGTCATTAGTAGAAATATGAAAATAAGTAAATGTTGCTCAGATTCATTTTTCACTTAAAATATTGCATAAACATCAATTCAAAATAAACATCAAGATTTGTTTTTGCTTTACCATTTCCAGCCATCTCTGTATTTATGTTTTATCCATTCCTCGCACATTTCCTTCGCATTCCAAACTACTTCCTGTTTCGATTGATCATCAACCCGTTTGGTAACCACGTCAGAAGAGAAAGGCAAAAGTTTTGTTGTTCTAAGTTTTTCATCGGGTGAAATATTACTTACTTTCAGATTCTCACTGTCCCAAAGAAAGGTTTTTTGAAGCGATTGCATGCGAACTGCGAGATTTCCCATTACCACCATTTCGTTGAATGGGCCAGCATATTCGAAACTTGAAGCAGGTTTTCCTCCATTTTTGCAGCAGTTCACAAAATGCATTTCGTGTCGGCCACCTCCATTCGGATCGTCTGGAATCCTTTCGAGTTTTACTTTGGTTTCGGGAATGGTTTCTGATCCGTTTTTATACACTTTCCAGTTTTCCCCGTAACTTTCAGCAATAAGTGTTGCCTCAGAACCAACCAACATAAATCCGCCTCCGGGATTCATTGGTGCATCAAGTGGCAAATCGAACGGACGTGCGGGCATCAATCCTCCATCGTACCAGGTTAATTCAAGTTCGGGCGCTGCACAATAAGCTAAATTTTCACGTGCCGGGAATAGAAATGTAACCTTAGATGAAACTGGTGCACTTTCAGTATTTACAAGCGAAGAACTTGCCTGAAATGCTTTTGGAGCGCCCAATTTCAGCGCAAAATAGGGTACATCCAGCAGGTGACATCCCATATCACCAAGAGCGCCGGTTCCAAAATCCCACCAACCTCTCCAAATCCATGGGTGATATTCAGGATTGTAAGCCCGCATTTTTGTTGGACCAATAAACAAATCCCAATCCAAAGTTTTAGGTATTTTTTCTTCTTTCAGCGGCTGTGGCATTCCCTGGCGCCAGATTGGCCTGTTTGTCCACACATGTGCTTCTTTCACTTCGCCCAGACCACCACTTTGAACTATTTCTGCCACTTCATAAACTGTATCATCCGAGTGTCCTTCATTCCCCATTTGTGTAACAACATTGTATCTTTTTGCTGCTTCAGTCAATTGCCGCGATTCCCAAACCGTGTGTGTTAAAGGTTTCTGGCAATACACATGTTTACCCAGTTGCATGGCAGTCATTGCAGTAATTGCGTGTGTATGGTCGGGTGTGGCAATTACAACCGCTTCAATATCTTTTTGTTTTTCAAACATTTCCCTGAAATCCTTATATTTTTCAGCTTTCGGATAGGTTTTGAAAACGGGGTTGGCATAATCCCAGTCAACATCGCAAAGTGCAACCATATTTTGCCCCGGCATATTTTTCAGGTTTACACTTCCTTTGCCGCCAATTCCGATTCCGGCGATATTCAATTTATCACTTGGAGCAATATGTCCCAAACCCGAAACGGTAAAACCCGGGATAATGGTAAAAGCTGCAAGTGCTGTTGTTGTTGTACCAATAAATTTGCGACGCGATTGGTTTAAGTTCGATTTTGTATTCATGTCTGTTTTGTTTTAAGATTTTAATAAAAGAAAGAAGTTAAATTTATTGAATTCCAGTGGTTTTTAAAATTTTATTTGCCATTAAATTTGTTCAGCGAAATGTGATTGTAATTTATCTTAATTTTTCATCTTACTTTTAAGCCATTAAAAACTTAAAATGAATATTGATAAATATCCATCGAAATTACTTGAAAATGCAGTTAATGAATTTTCAAAATTACCCGGAATCGGGCGTAAAAGCGCACTTCGCCTGGTTCTTCATTTGCTAAAACAGGATGTTGAAGCTGTTAATTATTTTGGCAACAGTTTGATTCAACTTCGAAACGAAATTAAACATTGCAGGATTTGCCACAATATTACTGATTTCGAAATTTGCCCAATTTGCAACAACCACTTGCGAAACCGCAGTGTAATTTGTGTTGTTGAGAATATTCGCGATGTAATGTCGATTGAAAACACGCAGCAATTTAACGGGTTATACCATGTTTTGGGAGGAATTATTTCGCCAATGGACGGAATCGGGCCGGCTGATCTTGAAATTGAATCACTGGTAAAAAGAGTTGAAAAAGGTGAAATAATTGAAATAATACTTGCTCTGTCAACAACAATGGAAGGAGACACAACCAACTTTTACATTTACAGAAAACTGAAAGACAAGGAAGTACGGTTAACAACACTGGCACGCGGTGTTTCTGTGGGCGATGAACTTGAATACACCGATGAAATTACACTGGGCCGTTCGCTTGCCAACCGTGTTCCCTACGAAACTTCAATGGGCAAATAATTTGAATCAAATATCAGAAAAGAACCAATTTTCCGTTATCCAAAAATGAATATTACTTTTGAAAACTAAAGCAAACTAAAAAACCGGTTTTCGTATTTCGGTCTTCCGACTTCCGACTTCCAACTTTCTTAAAACATGAAACTTTCAGTAATTATAGTAAACTACAACGTAAAACATTTTCTTGAGCAGTGCCTGCATTCGGTTTACAAAGCTGCGATAGGTATTGAAACAGAAATTTTTGTGGTTGATAATAATTCGGTTGACGGTTCGGCACAATTAATTCGCGAAAAATTTCCAAATCTTCATTTTATCGAAAACAAAGAAAATGTTGGTTTTTCAAGGGCAAATAACCAGGCTATCAGAATTGCAAAGGGAAAATATATTTTGCTTTTAAATCCCGATACAGTTGTCGAGGAAGATACCTTTTCAAAAGTTATCGGTTTTATGGAAAATCATCCGGATGCAGGCGGGTTGGGCGTAAAAATGATTGATGGGAAAGGTGCTTTTTTACCTGAGTCGAAACGTGGTTTACCAACTCCCTGGGTTGCTTTCTATAAAATTTTCGGACTTTCGAAAATATTCCCCAACTCACGGAAATTTGGAAAATACCACCTTTCCTATTTAAAGGAAGACGAAGTTCATGAAATTGATGTTTTAGCTGGCGCATTTATGTTGATGCGCAAAGAAACACTTGATAAAGTTGGGCTGCTTGACGAAACATTTTTTATGTATGGAGAAGATATTGATCTTTCGTACCGTATAACTTTGGGTGGTTACAAAAATTGTTATTTTCCCAAAACAACAATTATTCATTACAAAGGGGAAAGCACAAAAAAAGGCTCGCTCAATTATATAAGGTTTTTTTATAACGCGATGATAATATTTGCCCGCAAACATTTTTCAGGTGGGAAAGCCGGTGTTTTTGTGTTTTTAATTCAAATGGCAATTTATTTCAGGGCATTTATTTCGCTTGCCAAACGGACATTCGCAAATATTTATTTACCTGTTTTTGATGCGGTACTGATACTTTTGGGATTTCTTTTTATTACACCTTATTGGGAAACTGTCCACTTTGGTAAATCTGATTACTATCCTCCCGAATTTATTAAAATTGTTGTGCCGGTTTATATTGTAATTTGGCTTTTGGGCATATTTTTTTCAGGTGGTTATAAAATACCGGTAAGTCTTTACAAATTAGTGCGTGGAATTTTTTGGGGTTCAATCTCAATCCTGTTGGTTTATTCACTTGTCGACGAAAGGTATCGTTTTTCGCGGGCCCTTATTTTACTTGGATCTTTGTGGGCAGTTTTTAGTCTGGTGCTGTTTAGATTGATTTTTCACTTGTTGAGAATAAAAAAATTCAGGCTCGATACAAAAAGAACAAAACGTATTGCTATTGTTGGCCATTCAAAGGAAGCTGCCAGAGTAAAACAACTGTTGGAAAGCACGCAAATCAGATCAGAATTGGCTGGTTTTATTGCGCTCGATCATTCTGACAGAGGACAAAATTATATTGGTCAGTTAGATCAACTTTCTGAAATAATCAGGATAAACCGAATTAACGAAATTATTTTTTGTGCCGAAAATATCAGTTCTGCTCAAATTATTCGTGCCATGCTCGATTTAACTCAGCTTGACATGGACTACAAAATTGCTCCGCCTGAAAGTATAAGTATTATTGGCAGTAATTCCATCCACACTGCCGGCGATTTGTATGTAGTAAATGTTAACGCTATTTCAAAGCAATCAAACCGGCGCAACAAAAGAATTTTTGACATTCTTACGTCACTTTTTTTGCTTGTACTTAGTCCGGTTATTTTGTGGTTTTTCGAAAATAAATCTCATTTTATGGGAAATATTTTCAGTGTTTTCAAAGGAAAAAAAACCTGGGTTGGTTATATTTCTGAACCCGGTTTGTTCGAAAATTTACCTGTAATAAAAAATGGGGTACTCAATCCAGCAAATCTTTTTGCCGAACTAAAACTGGATGCTGAAAAGAAATCGCAATTAAATATGATTTACGCCAAAGATTACAACATTTCCACTGATTTTGAGATATTACAAAAAGGTTGGAAGAATCTGGACATATAAATTACAGCCTGTTTGAATGATATTAAAAACTTAATTTTCAATTATCTTTTAAGTTGAATCTCCTTTTTCAAAGAATGAATTGCCAAAATTACCTCAGCACTATTTTCAGAAAATGAAATTACAGATTGTAACCCAACCCACTGTTTAAACCAGTTGCAATTATTATTTATCAATATTAATCGGTAATGTTTATTTTGAAAGTGTAATAATATCTTTTGGGTGAAGTACAGGTTTTGGAAATCCTTTCGATATAGAATTAATCATTGCCAACCCAATTTGAGTTGTACTTACCACCGAATTTGGCGAAACTGCTTTTACGATTTTTACCAGCCACATAAAATAATCATACATAAACTGGTAACTTTTTGTTCTTGATTTAATTCCCCTAAGCGGAATTATCATTCCAGGCCTGAACATAAATGTCTGTTTAAAACCCATTTGCAATAAATCATTTTCAGTTTTACCCTTTACGCGTGCCCACATCATCCTTCCTTTTTCCGACGAATCTGTTCCAACACCCGAGACATAATTGAATGTTATTTGCCGGTTGAGTTGGAAAAGTGTTTTTGCAAGTGCCATCGTAAAATCATAGGTAATTCTTTTATATTGCTCTTCACTCAACCCTGCAGCACTAATTCCGAGAGCGAAGAAACATGCATCATAATCCGAAAGTTGATCTTTTACTTTTGAAAAATCAGTAAAATCATTGTGAATCAACTCCTTTAATTTTTTGATGAGATATACCCGCAGATTTTCTCCCAATTACCAAAACTTCACTGATTTCTTTATGATCAAGGCATTCCAAAAGAATCCCTTTTCCTACCATTCCTGTTGCTCCTGTTACAATTACTTTTTTCATAATACCAGTATTATTGAATTTACAGAATTTTCTTTTTCGTGTAATTTAAGAATGTCGAATTTAAACCAACTGAATATTGAAATTAACAATCTGATTTTAAATTGGTTTCTGATTGCAATTCAATTAATCTATTTTCATCATTTTATAAAATTTAAATTGCTTTTAAACAAAAACCGTTCATCCTGAATTTTCTTAGAATGAACGGTTTTTTTACATTTAAAAGTTGAAGATTTTATTTTGAATACAACTTTTCCCTTTGTTCGTGAATCCGTTCATCGGTAATATAATCGTCGTAATTCATCAGTTTATCAATTATTCCTTTTGGCGTTAATTCGATAACCCTGTCGCAAACTGTAGAAATAAATTCGTGGTCATGAGAAGACATGAACACATTTCCGGAGAAGCGTTGCAGGTTGTTGTTAAAAGATTGAATTGACTCCAAATCGAGGTGATTGGTTGGTGTGTCCAAAATCAGTGCATTTGCATTGGCAAGCATCATTCTTGCAATCATACAACGCACCTTTTCACCTCCTGAAAGTACATTTACTTTTTTATAGATTTCATCGCCTGCAAAAAGCATTCTTCCAAGGTAAGTCCTTCCAAAAATTTCGGTTGTATCGCTTGTAAACTGACAAAACCAATCAAACAAACTTAATTTGGTACTTGTGAAAAACTCAGAATTATCAAGCGGAAGGTATGCAGTAGTAATGGTTTGTCCCCACTGATAGGTTCCTGCGTCAGGTTCAACGTGGCCTGTAATAATTTCAAAAAGTGCAGTCATTGCCCGTGGATCACGTGAAATGAATGCGATTTTTTCACCTTTTTCGGCAACAAAGTCAACATTTTTAAATACCACTTCGCCCTCAATACTTGCGCTTAAACCGTGTATATCCAAAATTTTATCGCCGGCTTCACGTTCAGGTGTAAAAATGATTCCCGGATATTTGCGGGTAGAAGGTCTGATATCTTCGATATTCAGTTTTTCCAGCATCTTGCGGCGGCTTGTTGCCTGCTTTGATTTCGCTACGTTTGCACTGAAACGCTGAATGAATTCAAGTAATTCCTTCTTTCTTTCTTCAGCCTTTTTATTTTGCATTTGTTGCTGGCGAAGTGCCAGCTGGCTACTCTGGTACCAGAAACTGTAGTTTCCGGCGAACATTTTTATATCGTTAAAATCAATGTCAATTGTATGGGTTGAAATTGCATCCAAAAAGTGCCTGTCATGCGAAACAACCAAAACAGTGTTTTCATAATTGGCCAGGTAATTTTCCAGCCAAACAACTGTTTCAAGGTCGATATCGTTGGTTGGTTCATCAAGCAAAAGATTGTCGGGTTTTCCAAAAAGTGCCTGTGCAAGTAAAACCCTCACTTTTTCTTTCCCACTCATGTCTTTCATAAAAGTATAATGCGACTCTTCCTTTATACCTAAATTACTTAGTAAAGATGCGGCATCACTTTCCGCATTCCAACCGTTCATGTCGGCAAATTCGGCTTCGAGATGAGCAGCCTGTAATCCATCTTCATCCGAAAAATCAGGTTTGGCATACAAAGCATCTTTTTCATGCATAATATTCCAAAGTCTCTCGTGGCCTTTCATTACAGTGTCGATTACCGTAAATTCATCAAAAGCAAAATGATTCTGGCTTAATACTGAAAGGCGTTCGCCCGGACCCTGGCTGATACTTCCGAGGGTAGGATCAATTTCACCGGAAATGGCTTTTAAAAAAGTCGATTTTCCGGCACCATTTGCCCCAATTATACCATAACAGTTTCCGGCTGTAAATTTCATATTTACATCCTGAAACAATATTCGCTTCCCAAACTGAATTCTTAAATTTTCTACTGTAATCATTTCTGCTAAAAATTAAACTGCTTTCAACTTTTTGTGAAAGGAGTGCAAAGGTAGAGATAAATCATTGATTTTTGAAGGAATGAATATATTGTCTTCTCCTAAGTATAAATTCTTAACAGTAGTTTATTGTATTTAAATATTATTCAAGTCTTCTTAAATTAATTCAAACTCAAAATTCTAAACGACAGAATATTAGAAACATATAGCGCGACCTATTATTAAAAAATGTTAATGTACGTTAAAGTGTTTAATAAAAATCAATAAATATTAAACAAAAACAAAATGTTTAGTGTTATAAAGATAAGTTTAAACAATAAATAATAAATGCTATGAAAACGTACAAATTTTACTTAATGATTTTAGCGGTTTTTATGACCGTAAGCCTTTCTACGAGAGCAGAAAGTGTAGTCGATATTATCGTCAACAGTCCAAATCATACGATTTTGGAAACAGCCTTAATTGAGGCTAACTTTATTGACGATCTTGAAGGTTCAGGATCATTTACTGTATTTGCACCTACTGATGCTGCTTTTAATGCACTACCTGAAGGAACCCTGGAAACACTGCTTGCTGATTCAAGAGGTGTATTAACCCAGATTTTACTTTACCATTTGGTTAATGGTAAGGTAATGAGTACCAGCTTGTCTGACAGTTTAATTGTTGAGACATATAGTGATCAGGATAAAAAGTTAAAGATCAAAATTAACGGCGCAGGCGTGTTTATCAACAACGCAAAAGTAACAGTTGCAGATATTGTTGCCGATAATGGAGTTGTTCATGTGATTGATGCAGTATTGATACCGGCACCCGATATTCAGATCAGGGAAACTGCTGAAATGGGCAAAGTTATTTCTGATACCTATGGAAATTCTTTGTATTTCTTTTCAAAAGATGCAAATGGTTCATCAATGTGTACCGATGGCTGTTTAAATAATTGGCCAATTTTTTATGCCGGTGGGAATGATATTGGAGAAGGTTTGGATGCAGCCGATTTTGCAACTATTGACCGTGGATCAGGTGTTATGCAAACTACATATAAAGGTTGGCCACTTTATTATTTCGTTAATGATTCACTTCTGGGACTTATGCTCGGAGATGGTGTAATCGGTAAATGGTTTATTGCGAAACCTGACTATACAATCATGATTTCAGATAATCAGCTAACAGGTTTGAATGGCACTAATTATAAAGGAGATTACACAGTTGGTGAGGAAATTATTCAATATTTCACTGACCCAAATGGTTTGACATTGTACACAAGGACAAATGATGGTTACAATAAAAATAATTTTACAAAATCCGACTGGTCTAATAATGCGATCTGGCCAATTTATGAAGAGGCTGATATTGTTGTTCCTTCAGTTTTAAACGAAAATGATTTTTCTGTTATTAATGTTTTCGGGAAAAAACAGATTGCCTATAAAGGATGGCCGCTCTATTATTTCGGACAGGATATGATGGTACGTGGGAATAATAAAGGAATAAGTTTTCCTGCACCTGGTGTATGGCCTGTTCCAGTAAAGGATATGATGATGGCACCAAAACCCGCAACTGTAGTTGACATTATTGTAAACAGCGAAAACCACAACATTGGAAGCCGCTGTAGTAGCAGCCGGATTGGTAGAAACATTACAGGGCGAAGGACCATTCACCGTTTTCGCACCGACAGACGCAGCCTTTGCCGCCTTACCAGCCGGAACAGTTGAAAGTTTGCTTGAAGATCCAACAGGAGCATTAACAGACATTTTACTCTACCACGTAGTTTCAGGCAAAGCCATGAGCACAGATTTGAGTGACGGTCAGATGATTGAAACCGTACTTGGGAAAGACATAACAGTAAAAATTACTGCTGAAGGAGTTTATATCAACAACGCAATGGTAACTGTTGCTGATCTTGAAACTGAAAACGGGGTTGTACATGTAATCGATGCAGTATTACTTCCACCAACAATGCCCGCCACGGTAGTTGATATTATTGTAAACAGCGAAAACCACACAACATTGGAAGCCGCAGTAGTAGCAGCCGGATTGGTAGAAACATTGCAGGGCGAAGGACCTTTCACAGTTTTCGCACCGACAGACGCAGCATTTGCTGCACTGCCAGCCGGAACAGTTGAAAGTTTGCTTGAAGATCCAACTGGAGCATTAACAGACATTTTACTCTACCATGTAGTAGCAGGCAAAGCCATGAGCACAGATTTGAGTGATGGTCAGATGATCGAAACCGTACTTGGTAAAGACATAACAGTAAAAATCACTGCTGAAGGAGTTTACATCAACAATGCAATGGTAACTGTTTCCGATTTGGAAGCAGAAAACGGGGTTGTGCATGTAATTGATGCAGTATTACTTCCATCAACGATGCCTGCCACAGTGGTTGATATTATTGTAAACAGCGAAAACCACACAACATTGGAAGCCGCAGTAGTAGCTGCCGGATTGGTTGAAACATTGCAGGGCGAAGGACCTTTCACAGTTTTCGCACCGACAGACGCAGCATTCGCCGCATTACCAGCCGGAACAGTTGAAAGTTTACTTGAGGATCCAACTGGAGCATTAACAGACATTTTACTGTACCATGTAGTTTCAGGCAAAGCCATGAGCACAGATTTGAGTGATGGTCAGATGATTGAAACGGTACTTGGAAAAGATATAACGGTAAAAATCACTGCTGAAGGAGTTTATATCAACAATGCAATGGTAACTGTTGCCGATTTGGAAGCCGAAAACGGGGTTGTGCATGTAATTGATGCAGTATTACTTCCACCAACGATGCCCGCCACAGTAGTTGACATTATTGTAAACAGCGAAAACCACACAACATTGGAAGCCGCAGTAGTAGCTGCCGGCCTGGTAGAAACATTGCAGGGTGAAGGACCATTCACAGTTTTCGCACCAACCGATGCAGCCTTTGCCGCCTTACCAGCAGGAACAGTTGAAAGTTTGCTTGAAGATCCAACTGGAGCATTAACTGATATTTTATTCTACCACGTTGTAGCAGGCAAAGCCATGAGCACAGATTTAAGCGACGGCCAAATGATAGAAACTGTACTTGGAAAAGACATAGCAGTAAAAATCACTACTGAAGGAGTTTACATCAACAACGCAATGGTAACCGTTGCCGATTTGGAAGCAGAAAACGGAGTAGTGCATGTAATTGATGCAGTATTACTTCCACCAACGATGCCCGCCACAGTAGTTGATATTATTGTAAACAGTGAAAACCACACAACATTGGAAGCCGCAGTAGTAGCAGCCGGATTGGTAGAAACATTACAGGGCGAAGGACCATTCACAGTTTTCGCACCGACAGATGCAGCCTTTGCTGCATTACCAGCCGGAACAGTTGAAAGTTTGCTTGAAGATCCAACTGGAGCATTAACTGATATTTTATTCTACCACGTTGTAGCAGGCAAAGCCATGAGCACAGATTTAAGCGACGGCCAAATGATCGAAACCGTACTTGGAAAAGACATAACAGTAAAAATCACTGCTGAAGGAGTTTCATCAACAACGCAATGGTAACTGTTGCCGATCTGGAAGCAGAAAACGGGAGTAGTGCATGTAATCGATGCAGTATTGCTTCCACCAACAATGCCCGCCACAGTAGTTGACATTATCGTAAACAGCGCAAACCACAACACTTTGGAAGCAGCAGTTGTAGCCGCAGGATTGGTGCCAACGTTACAAGGCACAGGCCCGTTCACAGTTTTCGCACCGACAGATGCAGCATTTGCCGCACTTCCAGCCGGAACAGTTGAAAGTTTGCTGGAAGACCCGACCGGAGCTTTAACAGACATTTTACTCTACCATGTAGTATCAGGCAAAGCTATGAGCACAGATTTGAGTGACGGTCAGATGATCGAAACCGTACTCGGGAAAGATATAACAGTAAAAATCACTGCCGACGGAGTTTAGATCAACAACGCGATGGTAACTGTAGCCGATTGGGAAGCAGAAAACG